>NZ_PZKF01000001.1 GCF_003034995.1 Phaeovulum veldkampii DSM 11550
TATTCAATGGGAAATCCGGCATTTCTGGCAAGTGATGGCAAATCGTGCGGCGCAGCGTGGCATGGCCAAAGCGAACAGCGCGCCGGCCCGGTGGGGCGGCGCGCTGCGATTCGTTCAGGCAGGGGGCCCGCCTGCCGCTTAATCCGCGTCGGGAACCTGACGCACTGCGCCCCGGTCGGCGCTCGTGGCCATCGCCGCATAGGCCCGCAGCGCCGCAGTGATCTTGCGCTTGCGCGGGGCGGCGGGTTTCCAGCCTGCGGCGTCCTGTTCGGCGCGGCGGCGGGCCAGTTCGCCATCCTCCACCAGCAACCGGATGCCGCGTGCGGGAATGTCGATCTCGATCAGGTCGCCCTCGCGCACCAGGCCGATGGCGCCGCCCGCCGCCGCCTCGGGCGAGACATGGCCGATCGAAAGCCCCGAAGTGCCGCCCGAAAAGCGGCCATCGGTGATCAGCGCGCAGGCTTTGCCCAGCCCTTTCGATTTCAGGTAGCTGGTGGGATAGAGCATCTCCTGCATCCCCGGCCCGCCCTTGGGGCCCTCATAGCGGATCACCACCACGTCGCCCGCCCTGACCTTGCCGGTCAGGATCGCCGCGACCGAGTCATCCTGGCTTTCGAACACCCGCGCGGGGCCGGTGAATTTCAGAATGCTGTCATCCACGCCCGCGGTTTTCACGATGCAGCCATCGGGCGCAAGGTTGCCGGTCAGCACCGCCAGCCCGCCGTCCCTGGAAAACGCAGTTTCGGCAGACCGGATCACACCTGCGGCGCGGTCGGTATCAAGGCTGTCCCACAGGCGCGACTGGCTGAAGGCCTCTTGCGTGGGCACGCCGCCGGGGGCCGCCAGAAAGAAATCCTGCACCGCGGCCGAGGGGTTGCGGCTGATGTCCCAGGCGTCGATGGCAGCCCCCAGGGTGGGGGCATGAACGGTGGGCGTGCCGCGCCTGATCAGGCCCGCACGGTCCAACTGGCCCAGGATCGCCATGATCCCGCCTGCGCGGTGCACATCTTCCATGTGCACATCCGATTTCGCGGGCGCGACCTTGCACAGCACCGGCACCTTGCGCGACAGCGCGTCGATATCGGCCATGGTGAAATCGACCTCGCCTTCTACCGCTGCGGCCAGAATGTGCAGCACCGTGTTCGACGACCCGCCCATGGCGATATCCAGCGTCATCGCGTTTTCAAACGCCGCGCGGGTGGCGATCGACCGCGGCAGGACGCTGGCGTCTTCCTGCTCATACCAGCGGCGGGCAAGGCCCACGATGCGTTGCCCCGCCTCTTCGAACAGCCCGCGGCGGAAGGCATGGGTGGCCAGCATCGAGCCGTTGCCCGGCAGCGACAGACCCAGCGCCTCGGTCAGGCAGTTCATCGAATTGGCGGTGAACATCCCCGAGCACGACCCGCAGGTCGGGCAGGCCGACCGTTCGATGGCCGTCACATCGGCATCCGACACCGCATCATCGGCCGCCGCCACCATCGCATCGACCAGATCGAGCGGCGTCTCCTTGCCCGCAAGGATGACCTTCCCGGCCTCCATCGGGCCGCCCGACACGAAAATCGCCGGAATGTTCAGCCGCATCGCGGCCATCAGCATCCCCGGCGTGATCTTGTCACAGTTCGAAATGCAGACCATCGCATCGGCGCAATGGGCGTTGACCATATATTCCACGCTGTCGGCGATCAGCTCGCGCGAGGGCAACGAATACAGCATCCCGTCATGGCCCATGGCGATGCCGTCATCCACCGCGATGGTGTTGAACTCCTTGGCGACGCCCCCCGCCTTTTCAATCTCGCGCGCGACCAGTTGGCCCATGTCCTTCAAATGCACATGGCCCGGCACGAATTGCGTGAACGAGTTGACGACCGCGATGATCGGCTTGCCGAAATCGCCGTCTTTCATGCCGGTCGCGCGCCAGAGGCCGCGCGCGCCCGCCATGTTGCGGCCGTGGGTGGTGGTGCGGGAGCGATAGGCGGGCATGGCGAAACCTTCGTCTGGCTGGGGTTGGTCGGGTTCTGGCATGTCATCCGGCAGACCCGAGGTCAAGCCGCCGATTGGCCCGCCAGCGCCTGCACCGCGGCGCGCGCGATCATCTGTTCTTCGTTGGTGGGGATCACCAGCACCTGCACCCGCGCGCCGGGCATGCTGATTGTGCGGGCATGGGCGGCATTGGCGACGGGGTCGAGCGTCAGGCCGAACCAGTCCATCCCGGCGCAGACCTCGGCGCGCAGACGGGCCGCATTTTCGCCGATACCCGCGGTAAAAACCAGCCCGTCCAGCCCGCCCAGCGCAGCCGCCAGCCCGCCCAGTTCGCGCCGGATGCGGCCCACAAAATAGTCGATGGCGGCCCGCGCGGCGGGGGTGTTGGCGGCCTCCAGTGTGCGCATGTCATTCGACAGGCCCGACATGCCGCGCAGCCCCGCGTTGTGATACAACAGATCCGAAACCTCGGCGACGCTCATCCCCTGCTGTTGCAGCATATACAGCAGCACACCGGGGTCGATCTGGCCAGGGCGGGTGCCCATCGGCAGACCGTCCAGCGTGGAAAACCCCATCGTCGAGGCGACACCGCGCCCGCCCCGCATCGCGCACATAGAGGCGCCGTTGCCCAGATGCGCCACCACCACGCGGCCCGCGTGCAGATCGGGGGCAGTGCGCGCCAGTTCGCCCGCGATGAACTGATAGCTGAGCCCGTGAAAGCCATAACGGCGCAGACCACGCGCATACCACTCGGGCGGCAGGGCGTAGGTGTCGTTCACAAAGGGCTGGCTGCGGTGAAAGGCGGTGTCAAAGGCCGCCACCTGAAGCGCCGCGGGAAAATGCGCGAATGCCGCGCGCACCGCATCCAGATTGTGCGGCTGATGCAGCGGAGCAAAGGGGGAAAACGCCTCAAGCCGCGCGACAAGCCCCGCATCCAGAACCACCGGCGCGGTGAAATCGGGGCCGCCATGCACCACCCGGTGCCCCACCGCCCGCACCGCCAGCCCCGGAAACACCTGCGCCAGCGTCGTCAGGATCGCTTCGACAGTGGCGTGATGGTCGGTCAGGGCCGCCGCCCCCGGCAGCGCGGGCAGATCGGGGCCGGATTTGCCCGGCAGATGCAGCCCCAGCGTGCCCCCGCGCCCGATCCGGTCCGCAAGCCCATGGGCCAGACAGGTTTCGCCATCTGCGCTGAACAGCCCGAATTTCAGCGAGGACGAGCCTGCGTTCAGCGTCAGGATATGCCCCGCGCTCATGCAGCCCCCGCAGTGATGCGGGCGTGATGCACCGCCGCCACGGCGCAGGACGCCAGCCGCGCCATCGCGCTGTCGGAGCGGGAATTCAGGATGATCGGCACCCGCGCGCCCATCACCACGCCCGCCGCCTCGGCATGGCTGATAAATGCCAGTTGCTTGGCCAGCATGTTGCCCGCGTCGATCCCCGGCACCACCAGCACCTCGGCCCGGCCCGCCACCTCGGAGCGCAGCCCCTTGGTGCGCGCGGCGGCGATATCGACCGCATTGTCCATCGCCAGCGGTCCATCGACCATGCCGCCGGTGATCTGCCCGCGCTCGGCCATCTTTGACAACAGCGCCGCGTCGATCGACGAGGCGATGGCCGGGTTCACCGTTTCCACCGCCGACAGCACCCCGACCCGCGGCACCGCAATGCCGATGGAAATGGCCAGATCAATCGCGTTCTGCACGATATCGACCTTGGTCAGCAGATCGGGGGCGATGTTGATCGCGGCATCCGTCACCAGCAGCGGGTGGTTCACCCCCGGCACATCCATCACGAAGATATGGCTCAGTCGACGCCCGGTGCGCAGGCCGTGGTCGTGGTCAAGGATCGGGTGCAGCAGATCGTCGGTGTGCAGATGCCCCTTCATGATCGCCCCGGCCCCGCCCCGGTTGACCAGATCGACCGCGGCGCGGGCAGCGGCGCGGGCATCGGGCGCCTCGATGATCTCGGTCCCCGCCAGATCGGCGCCCAGCGCTTCCGCGGTGGCCAGAATGCGGGCGCTGTTGCCAATCAGAACGGGCGTAATCAGCGTGTGGCTGGCCGCCAGCAGCGCGCCTTGCAGCGCGTTGGCCTCTTCGGGGCAGACGACGGCGGTGATCAGCGCGGGCAGCGGTTCGGCCCGCGCCAGCAGCGCCTCGAAATGGCGGTGGCGCTGCACGATCAGGCCGGGCAGGTCGTGGTCGTCATAGCTGATCTTGCGCCGGGGCGCCTCGACAACCGCCTCACCGGTCACGATCAGCGTACCATCGGCGGGGCGGATCACCTCGGTGTGCATCCCGACGCAGCCATCCGAGGTCTTGGCGGTCACGGTGACACGGGCCAGCAATTCCTCGCCCGCATGGGCGCGATTGTGAAAGGTCAGGCTCTGCGACCGATAGAGCGTGCCGGGGCCGGGCAGCAGATTGCCCAGAACCGCCGAAACCAGAGCCCCCACAAACATTCCCGGCGCCACCGCCTCGGGCAGGCCGTCGCCGTCGCCATCGACATGGGGCAGATGCATCGGGTTGTGATTGCCCGATGCGGTGGCAAAGATGTAGAAATCGTCCACCGTCAGCAGACGCCGCATCTGGGCGCTCTCGCCCACGGCCAGTTCCTCGAAAATCCGATTCTCGACAATCATGGCGGCCCCCTTGACCTTGCGGGCGCAGATTTGCCCGGATCGGCGCCAGAGGCAACCGCTTGCAGCGCGCCCGTTGGGGGCGCTTGTCATGCCCGACCGGCAGGGCTAGCTTTGCCCGGATGCAACCCTTGACCGACGCCGATCAGGAAGGACGCCCCCGGATGGAACCACCCCCCCCGGAGTGGAGACGACGCGACATGATCTCGGCGCGGCAAGGGCTGCGGATCCAGAACCTGCTGCTGGGGATCATCGCCTTTGTGCTGGTGCTGTTCCTGCTGTCGCAGGGTCGGTTCATTTTGATTTCGCTGGTGGTGGCGATCATCCTGTTTTCGCTGACCTCCGAGGCGATCCGGGCGATTGCGCGGCTGCAGATCGGGCCGGTGCGGGTGCCGGTCTGGCTGGCCTCGGTGGTGGCGCTGATGCTGATTGCGGCCACGCTGCTGTCGCTTGCGGCGGTTCTGGTGGCGCAGGCCAACGAGGTGGTCGGCATGGCGCTGCGCTATTACGAACCTGCGCAGACCGCGATTGCCGACCTGTTCGGCTGGATGGGCGCCGATGTCGAGGCGGCGGTGCTGAACTCGATGCGCACGATCGAACTGCCGGGCTATCTGCGCGCGCTGGCCGGGCAGGCCAGCGGCCTGCTGTCGGCCACGGTGCTGGTAATCCTGTTCGTGGGCTTTCTGTTCGCGGAACGGATCTGGTTCGCGACCAAGCTGCAAAACCTTATGGGCGATGCCGCACAGGCCGAACGCGCAAGCAAGGTTGTGGAAACGATCATGCACCGCGTGAACCGCTATCTGTTGGTGAAAACCGGCGTCAGCGCGGTTACTGGCGGGGCGGTTTATCTGATCTTTGTGATGTTCGGCTTTGATCTGGCGCTGCCGGTGGCGGTGCTGACCTTTGCGCTGAACTATATCCCCTCGCTGGGGTCGATCATTGCCACGCTGGCGGCGGCGCTGGTGGTGCAGGTGCAGACCGGTGACGCCTCGGCCGCGCTGGCGGTGCTGGGGGGCGTGGGCGTTCTGCAATTCGCCATCGGCAATGTGATCGACCCGATGCTGATGGGCCACGCGCTGCGGTTGTCATCGTTCGGCATCATCATTTCTCTGGCATTCTGGGGCGCGGTCTGGGGCCTGCCGGGAATGTTTCTGGCGGTACCTATCATGGTGGCGGTAATGATCCTGTGCTCGCAAACCGAGGTGCTGCGACCGGTTGCGGTGCTGCTGTCGCGCGAGGGGCTGCCCGATACCGGCGACCCGGACCCTGACGCCTGAACCTGAAGATCAGGCCCCCAAAGCTCAGGCCAGATGCAGATGCACCCGGCGGTTCTGGCGGCCCTTCTTCTCGATCTTGCCAAGGCTGATGCGGCCGATTTCGCCGGTGCGGGCCACATGGGTGCCGCCGCAGGGTTGCAGATCGACCTGATCCGCGCCCTGCCCGATCCGGATCAGCCGGACCCGCCCCTGCCCCACGGGCGGGGCAACCGACATGGTTTTGACCAGACCGGGGTTGGCGGCAAGGTCATCATCGGTGATCCAGTCTTCGGTCACGGCCAGATCGCGGGCGATCAGATCGTTCAGCGCAGCCTCCAGCACGGCCAGATCGGCGGGCGGTTCGGGCATGTCGAAATCAAGCCGCCCCTTTTCGCTGCCGATCTGCCCGCCCGTCACCGGCAACGGGATCACGACCGACAGCAGATGCAGCGCGGTATGCACCCGCATGTGGCGGTGGCGGCGGTCCCAGTCCAGATGCTGGACCACCGCGGCGCCGACCGGCGGCAACGCGGCGGGTTCGGCGGGCACCAGCACCACCTCGCCCGCCCCTTCGCCCTTGACCGCGGTTGCAATCGCAATCTCGCCACCGGGCCAGACCAGCCGCCCGCTATCGCCGGGCTGGCCGCCCCCGGTCGGGTAAAAGATCGCGCCCGCGCAGATCACCCCGCCCTCGGCGGTATGTGCCAGAACCGTCGTGGCCAGCTCGGCAAGATAGGGATCGTTGCGAAAAACCGTCTCGGTCATTGGCTGTCGTCCTCGGTTTCGGGGTTGTCCATCAGTTCGGGTGCAGGCCGCGCCGAAGCGACGACCGCAGCCCCCGTCCCGGCCGCCGGCGCATCTGCGGCGGCCGCTTCGGGCCGCGACGGCACTGCGCCCATGGCCAGCGCCTGCGGATTGCGCAGCCAGATGTCACGCTGCGCGAAGGGAATCTCGATCCCCTCCTGGGCAAAGCGTCTGGCGATGGCGTGGTACATGTCCGACGCCGCCGACAACTGAAAGTTGACATCCGACAGCAACGCCCGAATTTCGAATTGAAGGCTGTCAGCCCCGAAGCCCATGAACAGCACACGCGGCGGCGGGTTCAGCATCACCAGCGGATGCGCCTCGGCAATCTCTTTCAGGATCGTTTCGACGCGGCGCGTATCGGTGCCATAGGCCACGCCGACCTTGACGATCACCCGCCCGGTCAGATTTCCACGCGTCCAGTTCGTGACCTGTGCGCTGACGAAATCGGCATTGGGGATGATCACGTCGGTGCGGTCGAATGTCTCGATCCGGGTCGAACGGACCGAGATCGACTTGACGATCCCCTGCTGGCCGCCAACCTCGATCCAGTCGCCTTCGGAAATCGGCCGCTCGATCAGCAGGATGATGCCGGACACAAAGTTCGACACAATGTTCTGAAGACCAAAGCCGATCCCGACCGACAGCGCCCCGGCGACGATCGCCAGCGACGACAGGTCGATGCCCGCCGAGGTGATGGCAAGCACCGTCGCCAGAAAGATGCCCAGATAGCCCAGCCCCGAAACGATGGCATTCTGTCCGCCCTTGTCGATCCGGGTCTTGGGCAGGACCGAAGACTTCAGCGCCCCCTGCACCAGCCGCGTCAGGGCATAGCCGATCCCGAACACGGCGACGAATGTCACAAAACTGCTGGGTGAAATCCGCACCCCGCCGAGTGAGACGCCAGCCCGGAACCGGGTCCAGACCTCGACCAGATCCTCGACCCGCGCGCCCCAGATCAGCGCAAGCACCGGCAAGGCGACCAGCAGCAGCACAAAGCCCGCCAGCACCTGCACCAGACTGCCGCCCGCCGTGGACTGCCCGTCGGCAGGCGGGTCGGCCGCGTCGAAGGAGGGGCGCAATTGCGAGGCCAGCAGATACAACTCGCCGATGAACCGCTGCACGGTGGCCACCAGCGCCAGCACCCCCAGCGTGCTGATCGCAGGCCAGATCAGCGCATTGGCCGCGCTTATATAGCCGATCCAGCCCAAAATCGGCGCGATCAGCGCAATCAGGATGGTGCCGTTGCCCAGCCATTTGAAAATCTTGAACCGGAACGCGGTTTCATCATCGGTCGCGCGCTGCCCGCGCGCCTGCCTGCGCAGCAACTGGCCCAGCCGGAACAGCGAAATCGCCGCGAATATCTGCAACAGCGCCCAGATCACCGCCATCGCCGCATCGGCGCGCAGCGCGATCTCTTCGGCCTTGCCGGCGGCGATATTGCCCGCCCCGCCCAGATAATCCTGCGCCCGCGGCGCGATCCAGTTCAGGATCACCAGATGCAGCGCCAGCGCCAGCCCCAGCATCACGGCATGAAACCGCCCCTCGGTGCCGCGCTCGTCGTTCAGCGCCAGAACGGTCGGGTCACCGGGGCGCGCGGGAAACACCCGCTGACCCAGCCACCAGCCCATCAGCACGACCAGCAACAGCCCCGGCAACATCTCGAACAGACGGGTCATGATCGGGCCGAAAAGGGATGTGCTGCGCAGCGCGGTCACCAGAAGCACCGCCCCCATAACCGGCACCAGCACCTGCCCCAGCGACATCACGCCCATGATCAGATAGCGCCCGCGCATCCGCGTCTTGCCCAGAAGCCAGCCGGCAATGCCGCCCATCCAGTGCCCGCCGCGGGCCAGCAACAGCCCCGACACCAGCACCAGAACCGCGATCAGCGGCGCGTTGTTGCGCAGGGTGTCCCAGTTGATGGGGCGGGTAAAGCGCCAGATGGTTTCGTCATAGATCCATGCCCCGGTCCAGCGCAGCAGCGACACCGCGGCGGGCCAATTCACCGGGTTGAGCGGCGAAGGAGACAGCAGCAACAGCTTGTCGGCCTGCCGCTCGCGCAGGATGCGGTCGATGTTGCGGATCAGCCCATCGGCCCGGCTCGCCGCCTCGCCCGCGGCAATGCCAGGGGCCTGAAGGCTGGCCAGCGTCTCGGTCAGTTCGGCCCGTCGCTTGGCGATTGCAGGGTCTTCGGCCTCGCCCTCGGCAGGCGGCGTCCCCAGCGCCGCAACCTGGCCGCGCACGGTCTCGATCTGGTCGGCATTGACGCCCTGCGCATTGGTGAAGGTGTTGCGCCACTTCACCATTTCGGCGCGCAGGGTCGATAACTCGGTATCGGGTGTCTGGGCCTCGGTCAGCGTCTTTTCGACCTTCCCGGCCACCGCTTGCCAGTCCTTGTAATCCGGCTCTTCGGCCTGCTGGGCGGCCCCCGGCAGCGCCAGCACAAAGACAAGAACGCACACCATCGCGAGGGTACGCAGCACCGCGCCAACCACCCCGGCCCCGCCCCGCTGGCGCATCATGGCACGGGTCATTGCGCGTAAACCTCGGGCAGGCCCCGCGCCGGTGCGCCGGGGTCAAGCCAGCCCGGAACCGGCAGGTTATGCGCCCGCAGAAAGGCCGGGTTGTAGAGTTTCGACTGATAGCGGGTGCCCGGATCGCACAGGATGGTGACAATGGTATGCCCCGGCCCCAGCGCGCGCGCCATGCGGATGGCACCCGCCACGTTGACACCGGACGAGCCGCCAAGGCACAGCCCCTCGTGCGCGGCCAGATCGAACAGCACCGGCAGCGCCTCGGAATCGGGGATGCAAAACGACATGTCGGGGCGCAAACTCTCCAGATTGGCGGTGATACGGCCCTGCCCGATCCCCTCGGTGATCGAGCCGCCCTCGGCGTGCAGCACGCCCGTGGTGTAATAGCTGTGCAGCGCCGCGCCCTCGGGATCGGCCAGCGCAATTTTCACGCCCTTGGGTTGCAGCGCCATCGCCACCCCCGCCAGCGTGCCGCCAGTGCCCACCGCGCAGACAAAGCCATCCACAGCCCCGCCGGTCTGATCCCAGATCTCGGGGCCGGTGGTCTCGGCATGGGCCTGCCGGTTGGCGAGGTTGTCGAACTGGTTGGCCCAGATCGCGCCCGCAGGTTCGGTCTGCGCCAACGCCGCGGCCAGCCGCCCGGAATAGCGAACGTAATTGTCGGGGTTGGCATAGGGCGCCGCAGGCACCTGCACCAGTTCGGCCCCGGCCAGGCGGAGCATGTCTTTCTTTTCCTGGCTTTGGGTTTCGGGGATCACAATCACCGCACGAAAGCCCATGCTGGCGCCAACCAGCGCCAGCCCGATGCCGGTGTTGCCTGCCGTGCCCTCGACGATGGTGCCGCCGGGGCGCAGCGCGCCGCGCGCCACCGCATCGCGGATGATGAATAGCGCGGCCCGATCCTTGATCGACTGGCCGGGGTTCATGAACTCGGCTTTGCCCAGAATGGTGCAGCCGGTGGCCGCGCTGGCCTGCCGCAGCCGGATCAGCGGCGTGTTGCCGATCATGGATGCCAGATCGCCTGCAATCGTCATTCCGAACTCCGTTTATGGCCGCCGGACAGACTAGGGCCGGGGGCGGGCAGGCTCAAGCCCCGCGCGCGCGGGTTTCGGCGGGCAGTCGCTGAACGGCAAAGCGCGGCTGGATCAGGCGCGCCGCAGATCAGGACGCAACCGGGCCAGCCACAACGCCAGAACCAGCAGCGTGGCATTGTTCACCTCGCCGGTTTCGACCAGCGCCATCAGCCGGTCGAAGGCGATCACATGGGCGCGGATATCCTCGCCCTCGCAGGCCATACCGCCCAGCCGGGCGGCGGTATCGGGCAGATCGGCCAGCGCCACAAAGCTATAGATATATTCGGTTTTCGCACCGGGCGAGGGGTAATAGCCGGGGCCTGCGATCAGTCGCCCCAGCGTCAGGCCCGCCTCTTCGGCGGCCTCGCGGCGGGCGGCGGCCTCGGGGGTTTCGTCGGCGTCGATGCGGCCCGCGACCGGCTCGATCAGCCAGGGGTTCAGGTCGCCGCGCGCAAAGGCGCCGGTGCGGAACTGTTCCACCACCAG
This sequence comes from Phaeovulum veldkampii DSM 11550, assembly GCF_003034995.1. Classification (GTDB taxonomy): domain Bacteria; phylum Pseudomonadota; class Alphaproteobacteria; order Rhodobacterales; family Rhodobacteraceae; genus Phaeovulum; species Phaeovulum veldkampii. The sequence continues at coordinate 10,775 of NZ_PZKF01000001.1, forward strand.
AACCCGGTCGGTGACAGGATCATAGGGCAGCACCACCACAGCATCGCAAGACACAAAGGCAGCCCGGTCCAGCACCGGGCTTTGCCCGCCATCAAAGCTGCGATGGGTCAGGCGGTAATCCTCGACCGCGAAAAACCGCGCATAGGCAAGGCGGCGGTCCTGCACGGCGACATCCAGCGGGCTGGCGGCGCGGCGCAGCGTAGCTGGCCGCACATCCCGCGCCCGCAGCCGCGACGCTGCGCGCACCAGCAGCATCGGATAGCGCGCCAGCGCCTGATCGGGCGCGATCTGACCCATGCCCGCCATGTAATCGCGCACGGCCTCGGTCGCCACGGCGGCCCAGCGGCCCTGCCAATCGGCCAGCGACCACGGCGCCCCCGGTTGCCAGCGCCCCGGTTCGGCCAGCCACGCCCGCGCCATGGCCGGCGCATCAGCGACCTGCACCGCGACCGTCTGCGCGGTATAGCCCGCCTCGTAATACGCAATCCGCGCAAGATCCTGCGCATCAAGGCCGCGCACGACGGCCCCTGCGGCACCAGACCCGGCCTCGGCGGACATCAGCACCGCAAAGGGCAGCGGCCCCGCAGGCCCCAGCGCCTGGCGCACCGCATGCCCCGGCAAAACCGCCGGAATCAGGTCAACGCGGCGCCCCAGCACCTCGGCCAGAAGCGGCGGGTGGCACAAGGTGCCGTAGAAAAACGCATCCACCATCTAGCGCCAGCGCCGCCCGGCCCATTCGGAAACAAGGCCAGCCACCATCCCGCCCAGGATCAGCACCATGATCACCGAGGGCACGTTCATCAACTGGGCATAGCCGATACCCTGGCCAAAGATATCGACCACGGCCTCCATCGGCGATTTGTAGCGTTGCGACCAGGCCAGCGTCAGCATCTTGGCGGTGGACACCAGAACCAGCACCCAGAACACCATATAGATGACACCCTGCAACCCCATCGCCGCCGCCCCGGTATAGCCGCGCCCGGCCTGTCGGCCGATCACCCGCCAGCCACCGACAATGCCCACAACCGCCGCCAGCACCGGCAAAAAGCCCGCGCGCAGATTGTCGCTGGCGTGAACCAGCACCAACCACGCCGCCAGAGCGCCCACCCCCGCCAGAACCATGGCGGCAAACAGCTTTGCGGCGGTGGGCATGGGGGGTCAGGGCCTTTCGATCGTGATCTGGGTCACATCGCAGTTTCGGCCCTCGAAGGCGCCCGCGCAAGAGGCAAGGTAGAAATTCCACATGCGCCGGAAGCGCGCATCAAACCCCATCGCCGCCACCTCATCCCAGCGGGCGTTGAAGGTCTCGTGCCAGATCCGCAGGGTGCGCGCATAATCGGGGCCGAACCAGATCGCGCCCACCTCGCGCAGGCCCGCCCGCGCGATTTGTGCCCGCAACGCCGAGGGGCTGGGCAGCATGCCGCCGGGGAAGATGTATTTCTGGATGAAATCCACATTCTTGCGGTAAGTGTCAAAGCGCCGGTCCTGCACGGTGATGATCTGCAAGCAGGCCCGCGCACCGGGTTTCAGCCGCGCGCTGAGGGCATCGAAATAGGTGGGCCAGTACTTCTCGCCCACAGCCTCGAACATCTCGATCGAGGCGATGGCGTCATACTGGCCGCGCTCATCGCGGTAATCTTGCAACTTGATCGTCACCCGGTCCGCCAGCCCCGCCCGCGCGATCCGCGCCACGGCATAATCGTGCTGGGCCTTGCTGATGGTCAGGCCGGTGACGCGCAGGCCCCGTTCGGCGGCGGCATATTCGGCAAAGCCACCCCAGCCGCAACCAACCTCCAGCACATGATCGCCGGGCTTTACACCCAGCGCATCGACAAGCGCCGCATATTTGGCGCGCTGGGCCTCTTGCAACGTCTCGGTGCCGGTTGTGAACAAGGCCGAGGAATAGGTCATGCTCGGGTCAAGCCAGAGGCTGTAGAAATCGTTGCCCAGATCGTAGTGATGGGCGATGTTGCGTTTGGCCTGACGACGCGAGTTGCCGCGCAACCAGTGCCGCAGCTTTTCAAACGCCTGCACCACGCCCTGCCCCGGAAACCCGTCATAGAGCGCGTCATTGTCGGCATGAACCAGCGCCATGAACGCCATCAGATCAGGGGTGGACCAACCCTCGTCCAGATAGGCCTCGCAAAAACCCAGATCACCCTCGCGGATCAGACGGGCAAAGATGTCGGGGTCATGCACCGTCAGCGTGGCGGAAATGCCCGGCTCGTGCCCCGAGGCGCGGAACCGGCGGCCATCGGGCAGAACGAAATCCAGTTGCCCCGTGCGCATCTGCTGCGCGATGTGAAACACCTGCGCGAAATAGCGCGGCAGCCCGCGCTGGCCTGCGGTGGCGGTCAGGACCTGGCGGTCCGCGGAATGCATGTCGAACATGTGATCTCCCCGTGATTTGGGATTGATACGCAGGACTGCGACAAAAGGTTCACTTTTCTCTGGCCGAATAGGCGGCCAGCGCACGTTCCCGCCCCGCGGCCAGATCAACCAGCGGGCGCGGATAGGGCTGCGCGGGCGACAAACGCCAGCTTTCCGGGCAGGCGGCAAAAAACTCCAGCGCAGTTGCGGGCGGGTTGCGCTGCCCCTCGGCGATGAAGGCACGGCGGTAAGCGCCTGATACATCGAACTTTTCCGCCTGTCCCGCCGGGTTGAAGACACGGAAATAGGGCGCCGCATCGGGGCCGCAGCCCGCCACCCATTGCCAGCCCATCGCATTGGCGGCCGGATCCCAGTCGATCAGGCACTCCTCGAACCAGTCCAGCCCCACCCGCCAGTCGGTCAGCAGATGCTTGGTCAGGTAACTGGCCACGATCATCCGCGCGCGATTGTGCATGGTGCCGGTCACATACATTTGCCGCATCGCGGCATCGACGAACGGCTCGCCGGTCATGCCGCGCCGCCAGGCCTCGGCCTCGGGGCTGTCGCCCCGCCAGGGAAAGGCGTCCCAGTCCGCGCGCCAGTTGGCACGGGCCAGATCGGGGAAATGGTGCATCAGGTGCCAGGCAAATTCGCGCCAGACCAGTTCCTTCAGGAAATGCTCGGCCCCGCGCGCCCCCGCGGCCATGGCGCGCTGACCCGCGTGCCAGATCACGCGGGGGGAAATCTCGCCCCAGGTCAGGTTTTCCGACAGGCCCGAGGTGGCAGGGATCGCAGGGAAGTCGCGCTGCTCCTTGTAGCCGTCGATCCGGTGGGCCAGAAACGCGGCCAGCCGGTCCGCCGCAGCGGCCTCGCCGACGCCAGCGTGACGGGCGACCACCGCCGCGCCGCGCCGCATCGCCCCCCCCATCCGCCAAGCCTCCAGCCGATCCGAGGCGGGCCATGCCGCGGGCGGGCGCAGGCGCCCCGGCGGCGGCAACGCCTCGGCCACCGGCCGATCCTTCACCGCGCGCCAATAGGGGCTGTAAACCCGGTATGGCCCGCCCTGCCCCGTCTCGACCTCCCACGGCTCGAACAGCAGATGACCGGCAAAGCTGCGCGCCTCGATGCCAAGACCCTTCAGCGCGGCTTTCACCTCGATATCGCGCGCCTTTGCGGCGGGGTCATAGGCACGCGACCAGAACACGGCCACCGCCCCCGTCTCGGCCACCAGATCGCGCAACACCTCAAGCGCCCGTCCCCGGCGCAGGATCAGGCGCGTGCCCGCCGCCTCCAGCGCCTGCCCGAACCGCGCCAACCCCTGCCCCAGCCTCCATTCCGGCGCGGCGCCCAGTGCCTCCGTCACCTCGTCATGCACGAACACCGGCACCACCGGCCGCCCTGTGGCCTCGGCGGCGGTCAGGGCGGGATGGTCGGCCAGCCGCAGATCGCGGCGAAACCAGACAATGACGGGAGCCTCGGACATGCTTATTCCCTTTCTGCAATTTCATCTTGGTGAAAATATCCCCGCCGGAGGCTCCCACGGCACAACCGGGAGCCTCCGGCGGGGATATTTGTACCAAGATGAAAGATGAGGCTTCAAAGAACCTCGTCCAGAGCACCGATCAGGCGGCCAACCTCGGCCTGGGTCGTGTAATGCACGAAGGACAGCCGCAGCACCCCCCGCGCCGGATCAAGGCCCAGCGCCTGCAAGGGACGGCGGGCGTAGAAATCGCCCGCGCCGCACAGGATACCGTGATCGGCAAGGGCAGCCGCAACCGGCAAGGGCGCGCGGTCAAGCGCCAGCGCCAACGTGGGGGCGCGGCGGGCGGCCTCGCGCGGGCCGAGCAGCCGCAGATCATTGCGGGCAGAGAGATAATCGAGCAGGGGCTGCATCAGCCGTTCCTCATGCGTGCGCATCAGGTGATGCACGCGCGCGGCGCGCGCTCGCGCCTGAGGCTCGGGCGCGAAGTGGTGATCGTGGAGCGCATCCAGATAATCGGCGATCCCGGCGCAGGCGGCAATCTGCGCGTGATCAGGCCCAGCGGGGGTAAACCGTTTGAACATCACATCGCCGTTGAACCAATGCGCCTGATTGGGCAGTTTCCCCCCCAGTTCGCGCCGGATCACCATCACGCCCTGATGCGGACCATAGACCTTGTAGGCGGAAAACAGATAGATATCGGCGCCCAGCGCCCCCACGTCTGGCAGGCCATGGGGCGCGTAGCTGACCCCATCGACGCAGGCAAAGGCCCCGGCGTCATGCGCCATGGCCACGATCTCGGCCACCGGGTTGATCTCGCCCACGACGTTCGAGCAATGCGGAAAGCACACCAGCCGCACCCGGCCGTCGGCCAGCAGCTCGGCCAGATCGGCGGGGTTCAGGCTGCCGGTTGCCGGGTCGATCCGCCATTCGCGCAGATCGACGCCCTCATTCTCCAGCCGCCGCCAGGGGCCGGAATTGGCCTCGTGGTCCTGATCGGTCACCACGATGGCGGCGCCGGGTTCCAGCCCGCGCACGAAGGCCTGCGCCAGAACGTAGGTGTTGGCGGTGGTCGACGGGCCAAAACTGACCTCGTCGAAATCGACCCCCAGCATCGCGGCCATGCGGGCGCGGGCCTCGTCCATCTCGGCGCCTCCGGCCTGCGCGGCAGCATAGGGCGCATAGGGCTGCACCTTGCGCTCGCGGTAAAACCGCGTCAGCCTGTCGATCACCGGCGCGCAGGCATAAGAGCCGCCCGCATTCTCGAAAAACGCCTGATCGCGCAACCCCGCAACTGCGAAGGCCGGGAACTGCCCGCGCACGAAATCCACATCAAGCCGCACCGGCTCCTCCGTCATCGCGCGCCCCTTCCCTCGCTTCTGCCCATGCCACAAGCACCAAAGCCCGCGTCGGGGTCAAGACCCACCAGACGGGAGCGTTTTTTCTTGTCGCACGCCAAAGCCGCGGCTAGCGTCGGATCAGTTATTCCGTGACCCAAGAGGATGCCCATGAAACTGCATACGTTTTTGCTGGCCTCTGCCGCTGCCCTTGCCCTGTCGGGCACCGCCCGCGCCGCCGACCCCGAGTTGCTGGTCTTCGACTGGGCCGGTTTCGAGGTGGAAGGGCTGTTCGCCGATTACAAGGCCAAGCATGGCGACGCGCCGACCTACACATTCTACGGCGACGATGACGAGGCGTTCCAGAAGGTCGCCTCGGGGTTCAAGGCCGATGTCGCCCATCCCTGTTCGCAAATGGTGTCGAAATACCGCGACGCCGGGCTGATCGAGCCTTGGGACGTGAGCCGCATCCCCGCCTTTGACACGCTCGCCCCCAAGTTCCTCGCCTCGCCGATCTTCAAGGACGATCAGGGCGTGTGGTATATTCCCACCGACTGGGGCGCGACCGCGGTGGCCTACAACACCGAAGAAGTGCCTGCCGAAGATGTGGCCACGCTGCAGGTGTTCACCAACCCGAAATACGCAGGCCGCACTTCGCTGCCCGATTCGTCCGATGACGTCTGGGCCTTGGCCTATCTCGCGACCGGCGTGACCGACTGGACCACGATCAGTGACGAGCAGTTCGCCGCCGCCGCCGCTTGGCTGCGCGAGGCCCACCAGAATGTGGCCGCCTACTGGGCCGACCCGGCAGAGATGAGCCAGTTGATGGCCTCGGGCGCGGTGCAGGTGGCCTGGTCGTGGAACGATGGCGTGGTCGCACTTCAGGGCGAAAACTACCCCGTCGGTTTCCAGCGCGAGGCGACCGAAGGCTCGTCAAGCTTCTTCTGCGGCTTCGTCAATCTCAAGGACGGCCCCGGCAGCGAAGACAAGGCCTATGACTTCATAAACTCCTGGCTGCGCCCCGAGGCCGCGCCCGCGCTGCTGGAGGCGATCGGCTATGGCCACACCAGCACCGCGGCGATGGACCTGATCTCGGACGAGGAGCTGGTGTCGATCGGCCTGAACGAGATCAGCGCGCCGGTTCTGGCCCAGACCCCGAACGACCCGGCCCTGCGGGAACGACAGCTGGCCGAGTTCGAAAAGATCAAGGCGGGCTTCTGAGCCACGACCGATCTGTCAGGCGCCCGGTCCTTGCGGCCGGGCGCCTTGATGTTTGCGAGTTGGTCGAAAGATCCTCGGGGGTGAAATTGCCCCGACACGAGCAAGAGGGCACAGACGGCCCTCTTTGCGCCGCTTGCAGCCGGGCGCGGGCGCCCCTATATTGATTGTGTCCGGGGTGACCCGGACTATGGGTATAAACGCGCTCGTAATAAGCGGATCGGACCCGGGGGCGGTACCCGGCGGCTCCACCATCAATCCCGTCGTTGGGGATCATGGGGCCGAAACAGGATCGACGAACGTCCAAAGGGGTTTGCTTTACCTCGGTGAGCTACCACCGTTATCGGTGCAAAAGTACAGTTGCCAACGACAACCGTGCTCCGGTCGCTCTGGCTGCGTAAGCAGCTCGGGTAACCGAAACCTAAAGCCCTGTCGCTTAGCCGCGGCAGGCGGGGCTCGCAGGCGCCTGGCAACAGAAGCCTGCACCTTCCCCTGTCTCGTTAACCAACCGCTCAGGGTTTTGCCCGATGATGGCGCATGTCGTCACATCCGACGCGCTGGAAGGGGAAGCACGATGGACAAGTTGTCATTTCTGCAAGACTGGTATCAGAAGGTCTGGATCGAGGGCGATATGGGCGCGATCGACGCCTTTTTCGACCCCGACTCGGTTGCCAACGGGTTGATGCGTGATCTTCAGGTCGGCCCCGAGGATTTTCGCGCCCTTGTGCCCGCGATCCTGCGGCTGGTGCGCGATCAGGTCGTGCGGATCGAACGGCATGTCGAGACGGACGACTGGCTCTGGGCGCTGATCGTGGTCGAGGCGCGGGCCGCGCGGACGATGAAACCCGTCCGCATCGATGGCCAGGTGATGATGCGGTTTGAAGGCGGCAAGATCGCCGAAGCATTCAACCACTTTGATTACATCACCTTTTTTGAACAGGTCGAATTGATGCCCGCCGATACGATGGCGCTGTGCTTCTCGGGCGAGGTTCTGGGCTGAGGGGCGCCGCCCCTCTTTCCTTCGGAACGGAATCGCCTATGCTGGCATCAAACCGGCGCATGCCGCACCGGGGAGGACAGGGCAATGACGCGCGCGATCGACTATGGCAATCTGATGCACCGGGCCATGCGCGGCCTGATCCAGGAGGTGTTGAGCGGGATCGCAGAACATGGTCTGCCGGGCGATCACCACTTCTTCATCACCTTCGACACCCGCCACCCCGAGGCGCAACTGGCCGACTGGCTGCGCGCGCGCTATCCCGAAGAAATGACCATCGTGATTCAGCACTGGTTCGAAAACCTCGTGGTCACCGACGAGGGCTTTTCGATCACGCTGAATTTCGGCAACAGCCCGGAACCTCTGGTGATCCCGTTTGACGCAGTGCGCACCTTTGTTGACCCCTCGGTCGAATTTGGCCTGCGCTTTGAAACGCAAGACCCCGATTTCGACGACGAAGAGGGCGACGACGACGCCGAAGCGCCGACCCCGCATGAGGCCGAGGTGGTCAGTCTCGACAAGTTCCGCAAATGATGCTTGAGTGACGCTGCGTCACCCAAGGTTGCCCTTGGGTGCGGTTGTCACAAGCACATTTTGCAATCGAGGTGTCGGATGAGGGAATTCGGGCTGTTTCTGGGCCAGATGATCCGCAAACCCGCGCAGGTTTCGGCCCTTGCCCCGTCGTCCCGGCATCTGGCGCGCGCGCTGGCGGAACCGATCGGGCCGCAAACCGGGCTGGTGGCCGAATTCGGCCCCGGAACCGGCACCATCACCCGCGCGATTCTGGACCGTGGCCTGCCCCCCGAAAACCTCACCCTGTTCGAGCTGAACCCGGTTTTCGCGCGCAGGCTTCACAGCCGCTTTCCCGGCGTGCGGGTCGAAAACCGCCCAGCGCAAGACATTGGCACCGCCGGGCTGTCGGGGCTGGATGCGGTGATCAGCGGGCTGCCCTTGCTGTCGATGAACGAACAGTTGCAACATGCAATCCTCAGCGCCGCCTTTCAGGCGCTGAAACCAGGCGGCATTTTCGTGCAGTTCACCTATGGCCCACGCCCGCCGCTGGCGCATGGCCTGCAACACGAGCTGGGGCTGGAGGTGCGGCGCGGCCCGCAGGTCTTGCTGAACATGCCGCCGGCGCGGGTCTATCACTATCACCGCATCAGCGCGCAGGCCCCGCGCGCAGCCTGAAGGTATACCTTCGTATACCGATTGCAAAACCAGCCGCCGCCCCCTAAGAAACGCGCAACAGTTTCAGGAGGTTTCCGCATGACCGCAACCCGCACCGAGACCGACAGCTTTGGCCCGCTGGAGGTTCCCGCCGACAAATACTGGGGCGCGCAGACGCAACGCTCGATCATCAATTTCCCGATCGGCTGGGAACGCCAGCCGGTGGCGATCATCCGCGCGCTGGGGGTGATCAAACAGGCCGCAGCCGAGGTCAACATGGCCACCGGCAAGCTTGACCCCGCCCTTGGCCGCGCGATGGTGCAGGCCGCAGCAGAGGTGGTGGCGGGCAAGTTCGACGACAACTTTCCGCTGGTGGTGTGGCAGACCGGCTCTGGCACGCAGTCCAACATGAACGCCAACGAGGTGATCTCGAACCGGGCGATTGAAATTCTTGGCGGGGCGATGGGTTCGAAAACGCCGGTTCACCCGAACGACCATGTGAACATGGGCCAAAGCTCGAATGACACCTTTCCCACGGCCATGCATGTGGCCATCGGCATGATGGCGCGCGATGTGCTGCTGCCGGGCCTGCGCAAGCTGCACGGCGCGCTGGCCGCAAAATCCGAAGAGTTCAAGGATATCATCAAGATCGGCCGCACCCATACCCAGGACGCCACCCCCCTGACACTGGGGCAGGAGTTTTCGGGGTACGCCCATCAGGTCGCCATGGGCATCAAACGGGTGGAAATGTGCCTGCCCGACATCTACGAACTGGCGCAGGGCGGCACCGCGGTGGGCACCGGACTGAACACGAAAAAGGGCTGGGATACCGCGATTGCCGCCAAGATCGCCGAAATCACCGCCCTGCCCTTTGTGACCGCGCCCAACAAGTTCGAGGCGCTGGCCGCGCATGATGCGATGGTGATGTTCTCGGGCGCGCTGAAGACGGTGGCGGGCAGCTTGTTCAAGATCGCCAACGACATGAGGCTGCTGGGATCGGGCCCGCGGTCGGGGCTGGGCGAACTGATCCTGCCGGAAAACGAGCCGGGCAGCTCGATCATGCCAGGCAAGGTGAACCCGACCCAGGCCGAGGCGCTGACCATGGTCTGCGCGCATGTGATGGGCAATGACGCCGCCGTGGGCTTTGCCGGTAGTCAGGGCCATTTCGAACTGAACGTCTACAACCCGATGATGGCTTATAACGTGCTGCAATCCATGCAGCTTCTGGGCGACGCGGCAGGGTCGTTCACCGATAACATGGTGGTCGGCACACAGGCCAATGTCGCGCGGATCGACAAGCTGATGAAGGAAAGCCTGATGCTGGTGACGGCGCTGGCCCCCACCATCGGCTATGACGCGGCAACCAAGGTCGCCAAGACGGCGCACAAGAACGGCACCACGCTGCGCCAAGAGGCTATTGCGCTGGGCTATGTCGATGGCGAAACCTTTGACCGGGTTGTGCGCCCCGACCAGATGATCGGCCCCGAGGACTGATCAGATGACCGAAGTGATCAACCTTCGGCAGGCCAAAAAGACCCTTGCGCGCGCAGCAAAGCGCGCGCAAGCCGATGAAAACGCGGCAAAGTTCGGACGCACCAAGGCACAGCGCGACCTTGAGGAGGCACAGGCCGCCAAGGCCCGCGCCGAACTGGATGCCCACCGGCGGGAGCCGGAATGAGCCGGCCCGAAAAACACTCTCTTACCCTGGGCGGGCACCGCACCAGCGTATCGCTGGAGCCGGAATTCTGGGCCGCCTTCCGCGAGATCGCCGCCGCGTCGGGCCGGGGCATCAACGAGCTGGCCGCCGAGATCGACACCGCGCGCGGTGCCGAGTGCGGGCTGGCGACCGCGATCCGGCTGCACGTTCTGGCGCATTACCGTAAAGCCCGCTAGCGCCGCGCCCTTGCCCTTGCGCCCCCCGCCGTTATGTTCCACAAATCGGCGAATGCGCGGAACAATGGCGGACGACATGTTGGAACAAAATGCAAAACCCACCGAAGACATCTCGGTTCGCGAGGTCTTCGGGATCGACACCGACATGAAGGTGAGGGGCTTTGCCGACCGCTCTGACCGGGTGCCCGACCTTGACCCGACCTACAAGTTCGACCCCGACACGACGCTGGCGATTCTGGCAGGCTTTGCCTACAATCGCCGCGTGATGATTCAGGGCTATCACGGCACCGGCAAATCGACCCATATCGAACAGGTCGCCGCGCGGCTGAACTGGCCCTGCGTGCGGGTCAACCTTGACAGCCATGTGTCGCGTATCGACCTGATCGGCAAGGATGCGATCAAGCTGGTCGATGGCAAGCAGGTGACGGTGTTTCACGAAGGCATCCTGCCCTGGGCGCTGCGCAACCCCACCGCCATTGTGTTCGACGAATACGACGCCGGCCGCGCCGATGTGATGTTCGTGATCCAGCGCGTGCTGGAAGCCGATGGCAAGCTGACCTTGCTGGATCAGAACGAGATCATCACGCCCAACCCCTATTTCCGGCTGTTCGCCACCGCCAACACCGTGGGCCTGGGCGACACGACCGGTCTTTACCATGGCACGCAGCAGATCAACCAGGGCCAGATGGACCGCTGGAGCCTGGTGGCGACGCTGAACTATCTGTCGCACGACGCCGAAACAGCGATCGTGCTGTCGAAGAACCCGCATTACAACACCGACAAGGGCCGCAAGACGATCGGCCAGATGGTGCATGTGGCCGACCTGACGCGCACCGCCTTCATGAATGGCAACCTGTCCACCGTGATGAGCCCGCGCACCGTCATCGCCTGGGCACAGAATGCCGAAATTTTCCGCAATGTGGGCTATGCCTTCCGGCTGACCTTCCTGAACAAATGCGACGAGCTGGAGCGGCAGACCGTGGCCGAATTCTATCAGCGCCTGTTCGATGAGGAACTGCCCGAAAGTGCCGCCGCGCAGGCGATCCGGTGAAACGGTGCGCGGATCACGCCGAGGCGGGCGGCGGCCGGGGTTGGTGGCATGAAACCCTCTGACAACCCCGCCGATCCGTTCAAGAAGGCGCTGGCCGAGGCGACCAAGGCGCTGGCTGACGAGGCCGATCTGACCGTCAGCTTTAGCGTCGATCCGCCGGGGCTGGCGGGTGATACGATGCGCCTGCCGCAGGTCAGCCGCCGGATGACGCACGACGAGGTGCTGCTGGCGCGCGGCACGGCGGATGCCTTTGCGCTGCGGCTGCGCCATCGGGATGCCGAAACCTTCGCCCGCTATGCGCCGCAGGCCGGTATTGCGCGTGATCTCTATGAGGCGATGGAAACCGCGCGATGCGAGGCTTTGGGCGCGCGCGACATGCCCGGCACCGCCACCAACACCTTTGCACGGCTGGGCCATGACGCCGAGCGCAAGGGCTATGGACAGATCCGCACGCGCGAGGATGCGCCGCTGGCGGTTGCGGCGGGCTATCTGGTGCGTCATCTGGCGACCGGGCGCGCCCTGCCCGCCGCAGCCGCGCATGTGATGGACCTGTGGCGCCCCTTCATCGAACAGCACGCCGAGGGCCATCTGGACACGCTCGATGAGGTGCTGGCCGATCAGGCGGCCTTCGCACGGCTGGCGCGGCAATTGATCACCGATCTGGGCTATGGCGACCAGTTGGGCGATGACCCCGACATCGGCGACGAAGACGACGGCGAGGCGGAGGAAGACCAGGACCAGCCCGAGTCGCAGGACAGCGAATCCTCGGACGACAGCGAGGATGCGGGCGAGGCCAGCCCCGACCGCAGCCAGGAGGCGCAGCAGGATCAGGCGCAGGCCCATGTCAGCCCCGACGATCTGGCCGATGCCGAATTCGACGAAGAGATCGAGGCGCCGCAATCGGACGCGCCGCTGGAGCCGCCCCCCCCCGCCCATTCCGAGGCCGACCCCCTTTATACCGCCTATGCCACAGCCTTCGACGAGGAAATCCGCGCCGAAGACCTGGCCGAGCCGGCCGAGCTGGAACGCCTGCGCGCCTATCTTGATCAGCAGTTGGAGCCGCTGAAGGGCGCCGTGTCGCGGCTGGCCAACAAGTTGCAGCGCCGGCTTCAGGCGCAGCAGAATCGCGCCTGGGAATTCGACCTCGAAGAGGGTGTGCTGGATGCCGGGCGGCTTGCGCGCGTGGTGGCAAACCCCACCACGCCGCTGTCGTTCAAGGTGGAAAAGGATACCGAGTTCCGCGATACGGTGGTGACGCTCCTGCTGGACAATTCCGGGTCGATGCGGGGCCGGCCGATCTCGATTGCAGCAATTTGCGCCGATGTCCTGGCGCGCACGCTGGAACGCTGCTCGGTCAAGGTCGAGATTCTGGGCTTTACCACCCGCGCCTGGAAGGGCGGCCAAAGCCGCGAGGCCTGGCTGGCCGCCAGGCGGCCGCAACAGCCGGGCCGGCTGAACGACCTGCGCCACATCATCTACAAGGCCGCCGATGCGCCGTTGCGCCGGGTGCGCGCCAATCTGGGCCTGATGATGAAAGAGGGCCTGCTGAAGGAAAACATCGACGGCGAGGCACTGGAATGGGCGCATCGGCGGATGGTGAGCCGCCCCGAGGCGCGCAAGATCTTGATGGTGATTTCCGACGGCGCGCCGGTGGATGATTCGACGCTGTCGGTCAACCCTGCCAATTATCTGGAAAAGCACCTGCGCGACGTGATCGCCATGGTGGAACGGCGGCGTCAGGTGGAGCTGATCGCCATTGGCATCGGTCATGACGTGACGCGCTATTACCCGCGCGCCGTCACCATCACCGATGTCGATCAACTGGCCGGCGCCATGACCGAGCAACTCGCCAGCCTGTTCGACAAAGACCCGCGCGCGCGGGCGCGGATGATCGGCATTCGCAAGGCGATGTGATGCTGCAATCCTTTAGCCCCACGACCCGCCCGCAAGATGGCCCGCCCCGGCTGGCCCTGCTGCGCGCGATGATGGCGGCCGAGGGGCTGGCAGGCTTTGTGGTGCCGCGCGCCGATGCCCATCAGGGCGAATATGTCGCCCCCCGCGATGCCCGGCTGGCCTGGCTGACGGGGTTCACCGGCTCGGCGGGTTTTGCCATCGTGCTGGCCGATCAGGCGGGCGTGTTCATCGACGGGCGCTACCGCGTGCAGGTTCGCGCCGAGGTGGACCTGGTGCATTTCGCCCCGGTGAACTGGCCCGAAACCAAGCCCGCCGCCTGGCTGATGGCGCATCTGACCGGCGGGCGGATCGGCTATGACCCCTGGCTGCACAGCGAAAAAGAGATTGCGCAACTTGAGAGAGAGCTTGAGGAAAGCCCGATAACCCTTTCTCCGTGCAAGAATCTTGTCGATTCTATCTGGGTTGATCAGCCGCCCGCACCTGCGAGCCCGGTGCAGGTGCATTCCGATGCGCTGGCGGGCCGCACCAGCGCCGACAAGCGCGCCGAACTGGCGGCGGGCCTGCGCGCCGCAGGGCAGCGCGCAGCGGTGCTGACGTTGACCGATTCCGTCTCGTGGCTGCTGAACATCCGCGGCGCCGATATTGCCCGCAACCCGGTGGTGCAGGCCTTTGCCATCCTGCATGATACCGGGCATCTGAGCCTGTTTGCCGCGCCCGCCAAATTCGGCGCCGAGGTGCGCGCGCATCTGGGGCCCGATGTGAACCTGCGCCCCGAGGCGGCGTTTCTGCCAGCGCTGCGGGCGCTGACCGGGCCGGTGCGGGTGGACCCTGCCTCGGCACCGCGGCAGGTGGTGCGCGAACTGGCCGAGGCCGATGTACCGGTGGCCTTTGCCCCCGACCCCTGCCTGCTGCCCAAGGCGCGCAAGACCAGCGCCGAAATCGGCGGGATGCGCGCGGCGCATCTGCGCGATGGCGCGGCCATGGCCGAATTTTTGTGCTGGCTTGCGGCCGAGGCGCCAAACGGCGGGCTGCGCGAAACCGATCTGGTGCGGCGGCTGGAGGCCGCGCGCACCGCAACCGGCTGCCTGCGCGAGATCAGCTTTGACACGATCTGCGGCGCGGGCCCACATGGCGCAATCGTGCATTACCGCGTGACCGAGGCCACCGACCGCGCCATCACCCCCGGCGATGTGGTGCTGATCGATTCGGGCGGCCAATACCCCGACGGCACCACCGACATCACCCGCACCGTCGCCACCGGTCCGGCCCCTGATACGGTGCGCGGCCCCTTTACCCGCGTATTGCAGGGGCTGATCGCCCTTTCGCGCGCGCGCTTTCCACGCGGGCTTGCGGGGCGCGATCTTGACCCGCTGGCGCGGGTGGCGCTGTGGCAGGCGGGGCTGGATTATGACCACGGCACCGGCCACGGCGTGGGCGCATATCTGTGCGTTCACGAAGGGCCGCAGCGCATCTCGCGGCTGTCCGAGGTGGTGCTGGAACCCGGCATGATCCTGTCCAACGAGCCGGGCTATTACCGTGAGGGTGCCTTTGGCATCCGGCTGGAAAACCTGATCGTGGTGACCGTGGCGCCCGCCCTGCCCGGCGCCGATGATCGCCCGATGCTGGCCTTTGAAACGCTGACATGGGTGCCGATCGACACCCGCCTGATCGACCTTTCGCTGCTGTCGGCGGCCGAGCGCGATTGGCTGAACGCCTATCACGCCACAGTGCTGGACCGGATCGGCCCGCGCGTCAGCCCTGCCACGCGCGAGTGGCTGGAACGCGCCTGCGCGGCGATCTGACCACGCGATTTTCCGCCCCCGCCTCCCGGCCCCCCTTCCGCTGCCGCGGCCTTGCGCCTAGTGTCGCGCCCGATCCCGAGCCGGAGAAAGCCGATGTCCCGCCCCCCAAACTGCGCCGATGCCCTAGCCGAAATCGCCGCCCTGCTGGGCGACCGGCTCAGCCGCTCGCGCGCCGATCTGGACCAGCACGCACGATCCGAGGCGTGGTATCCCCCGACCCCGCCCGAGGCTGTGGCTTTTCCCGAAACGACCGCCGAGGTTTCGGCGATTCTGACGATCTGCAACGCCCATGGCCTGCCGGTGGTGGCCTGGGGCGCGGGCACCTCGCTTGAGGCGCAGGCACTGGCGGTCGAGGGCGGGCTGACGCTGGATTTCAGCCGGATGAACCGGGTCTTGCAGCTTCATGCCGAGGATATGCAGGTGGTGGTGCAACCCGGCCTGACCCGGCAGGAATTGAACGAGGAGTTGCGCGCCACCGGCCTGTTTTTCCCGGTCGATCCAGGCGCCAACGCCAGCCTTGGCGGCATGGCCGCCACTCGCGCCAGCGGCACCACGACAGTGCGCTATGGCTCGATGCGCGACAACGTGATGGGGCTTGAGGTGGTGCTGGCCGACGGGCGCGTCATCCGCACCGGCTCGCGCGCGGCGAAATCGGCGGCGGGCTATGACCTGACGGCGCTGATGCTGGGGTCAGAGGGCACGCTCGGGGTGATCACCGAACTGACGCTGCGGCTTCACGGCCAGCCCGAGGCGATCAGCGCCGCGGTCTGCGCCTTTGACAGTCTCGAGGCGGCGGTGCAGACCGTGATGGCGACGATCCAGATGGGCATTCCAATGGCGCGGATCGAGTTTGTCGATGAGGCCGTAGCCCGCGTCTTCAACAGCTATGCGGGCACGAAAATGCCCGAGCGTCCGCATCTGCTGGTGGAATTTCACGGCTCGCAGGCCGGTGTGGCCGAACAGGCCCGCGCCTTTGGCGAGGTGGTGGCCGAAATGGGCGGGGCCGATTTCAACTGGGCCAGCACGACCGAGGCGCGCACCGCGCTGTGGAAGATGCGCCACAACGCCTACCCCGCCTGCCTCGCGGCGCGACCCGGCTCGATCGGGTTGGTGACCGACATCTGCGTGCCGATCTCACGGCTGGCCGAGGCGGTGGCCGAAACGCGCGCCGATATCGAGGCCGAGGGCATCGAGGGGCCGATTCTGGGCCATGTGGGCGACGGCAATTTCCATGCCATCCTGCTGCTGGACCGCGACAACCCCGACCATCTGGCCCGTGCCAGGCGGCTGGCTGGCCGGATGGCGGACCGTGCGCTGGCGATGGGTGGCACGGTGACGGGTGAACATGGCGTGGGGATCGGCAAGCGCGGCTATATGGCGGCCGAACATGGGCAGGGCTGGCAGGTGATGGGTGCGATCAAGGCGGCACTTGACCCCAACGGCATCCTGAACCCCGGCAAGCTGGTTCCAGGGGGCGCGGCATGACCCTGCCCGACCCCGCCGACCTGCCACGCGCCTTTGCCGCCGCCTGGGGCGCGCGCGATGCGGTGGCGCTGGCCGATCTGTTCGCCGAAGATGCCGATTTCCTGACCCTGACCGGGGCTGCGGCCGAAGGCCGGGCCGAGATTGCCGAGGTGCTGGCGGGCGAATTTTCCGGCGCCTTTGCGCGCGCCCGCCTGGTCACCGGGCGGGGCAAGATGCGCCCCGTCGGGCCGGGGGCGGCGGTGGTGCTGCAACGCTATGTGCTGTCGGGGCTGGTTCATGCCGATGGCAGCGATGCGGGCCGGGTGGGCGCGGTGCTGGCCGCAACGCTGGCCGCGGGGCCGGCGGGCTGGGCCATTGTCGCCGCGCAATTCGTGGCCGAGGCGTAAGCCGGTCAGAGCCGCCCGATCCGCTGGGTCAGCAGGGCAAAGAAGGCATCGGCATCGACATCGCCGATCACCATTGCATTGGCGGGCCGGTCGGTGACGCGCCACCAGTCGATCACGGTCATGCCGCGCGTCAGTGCGCTGAGGGTTTCGATTTCCACATTCACATGGCGACCCGAGAACAGGTCGGGCCGCAACAGATAGGCGATCACGCAGGGGTCGTGCAGCGGCGCGCCATCGCTGCCGTATTTCGCCATGTCGAAGCGTTCAAAGAAATCGGTCCAACTGGCCACCGCGTGCCCCGCCTGTGTGCCCAGCGCGCGGAACGCCTCCACCCGCGCGCGGGTGGTCAGCGCCTTGTGCGTCACATCCAGCGGCATCATCACCAGCGGCACGCCGGATTTGAACACGATGTCCGCGGCCTCGGGATCGACGTAGATATTGAATTCGGCGGCGGGGGTGACGTTCCCCCCCTCGAAACAGCCGCCGCCCATCAGCACGATTTCCGCAATGCGCGGCACGATGTCGGGCGCGCGGGTCATCGCCGTGGCGATGTTGGTCAGCGGCCCCAGCGGGCACAGCGTAACGGTGCCCGCGGGCTGGCCACGCAGGCTCTCGATCAGAAACTCGACCGCGTGGACGGGTTGCAGCGCCATCGCAGGCTCGGGCAGCACGATGCCATCCAGCCCGCTGTTGCCATGCACATATTCCGCCGTGACCAGATCGCGCCGCAGCGGCGCGGCGCAGCCGGCGAAAACCGGCAGATCGGGCCGCCCGGCCAGTTCGCAGACCACGCGGGCATTGCGCGCCGTCAGCGGCAGGGCCACGTTGCCTGCAACACAGGTCAGGCCCAGAACCTCCAGTTCGGGGCTGGCCAGTGCCAGCAGGATCGCCACCGCGTCATCCTGACCGGGGTCGGTGTCGATGATGATCTTGCGCGGCGCGGTCATGGCAGCTTCTCCTTCAGGGGCGCAGACTGGCGCGGGGGCTGCGCCCTGTCCAGCCATGAAAAAGCCCCCGCGGTGGTGCCGCGGAGGCCAAGGTTCAGGCCCCGCGCATCAGCCGTCGAAATTGACCTCTTCGATCAGTTTCAGCGCGGCGGGGCGTAGTTTGGCGACCTCGGTCAGGTTCAGGCTGTCGGGGGAGAACTCGCCCCAGCTCGCCACCAGTTCGGACCGCGCGACACTCGGCTTGATCGGAAATTCGTTGTTGGTTTCGGCATAGATCGCCTGTGCCGCATCAGAGGCCAGGAATTCCATCAGCTTCAGCGCGGCGTCCTTGTTCGGCGCCGCGGCCGTCATCGCCACGCCGGAGATGTTGAGATGCGTACCGTCACCCTCGAACACCGGGAACAGGATACGCACGGAATCGGCCCAGGCCTTTTGTTCGGGGTCGGCCAGCATCTGGCCCATGTAATAGGTGTTGCCCAGGCTGATGTCGCATTCGCCCGCCCAGATCGACTTGACCTGACTGCGGTCGTTGCCATCGGGCTTTTTCGCCAGATTGGCCTTGAGCCCCTCCAGCCAAATCCGGGTTGCGGCATCGCCATGGTGGGCCAGATAGGCCGCGGTCAGCGCCACGTTATAGTCGCTGGTAAAGGAGCGGGTGCAGATGCGGCCCTGCCATTTCGGATCGGCGAGATCCTCATAGCTGGTCACATCCCCTTCGGCCACGCGGTCCTTGCTGGCATAGACAATGCGCGCGCGCGAGGTGAGGCCGAACCAGTGCCCGGCGGGATCGCGGAATTCGGCCGGGATCGCGGCCTCCAACACGGGCGAGGCGACGGCCTGGGTCACGCCCGCATCGACCACTTGTGCCAGCCGCGCGATATCGACCGTCATCACCAGATCGGCGGGGCTGCGCGCGCCCTCGGCCTGAAGCCGTTCGACCATGCCTTTGTCAACGAAGGCCACATTCACGGCGATGCCGGTTTCCGCCGTGAAGGCATCAAACAGCGGCTGCACCAGTTCGGGCTGGCGGTGCGAATAGACGTTCACCTCATCAGCCAGAGCGGGGGCCAGGACGGCAAGAGAGGCGACACTGCCAAGAAGGATACGGGCGATCATGGATATCTCCGGTTTGTCGTACGACCCCGCTTAAAGCTGAGCGTTTTAGTCAGGTCAAGCTAAAAGTCGCACAATCGGACAACATTATCCCCCCGATCTTTGGACAGATTTCGGCGTGATTTAAGCTACTGCCTGCACCTTCTGATCGGTTTCGATCACACTGAAATAGCCGCAGCTTGAACCTTGAGGCATATCCCTTTCTCGGCTGAGAATTGACGGCGTCTGAACACCGCCATGATATGCCGCCCCTCCGGGCATCACTAACTTTCGCCCGTTTCTCAAGAGGGATGTCGCGACGCCTGAGGCGGTGAACCAGGCCGCCAGATCGAGCGGAGCCCCCCTGGCAGACCCGGAAGATGAGGAATACGCGCCGACAACCCGAAAGCCGACTCTGATGAGGATGTGACCGCCCCCGGGGCCTCTGCTCGTGGTCGTCTCTGTGGCCCTGACAGGTCTCTTGGCTTGTGGCTCGGGCGTGCGGCTTCCCTTCCCAGCCCGGGGGCCAGTAGTTACGAAGCAGGGCTCGCCTCTAACAGCTGCGGGGAAAGTGCCGGATTTCCGCCGGCTTCGCTCTTGGCTCGCAGAGACACAGCGGGAGCCAAAGCCCCCCCGTGATGGGCGAAAGTGTGGCGTCTGTCAAAACAACCTGCGGAAGGTCCGCGGCGCGCCTCTCGGGCCAGTGTCGCAGCCTCGGCTGCGGCGAGGGCGGCGAGCGCCGCCGCCTCGCTGCCCGAACGGGCCAGCGCGCGCCCCCAGATCCGCCGCACCGAAGTCGCGGACCAGGGCAGCACCGCCTGCGTCACCCAGATCCGCGCGGCAGGCGGCAGACGGTCATGCGCCAGCATCGCATTCTCGCGCCCAAGCAGACGCAGCGCCGTTCGTAGGTTGCGCCTCATGCCGCGCGGCCCCAGCGCGGGAACGGGTCGGGCAGCCCCTCCCAGACCTCGGGAGCGAAACGGATTTCGGGCACGAGGCAGCGGTTGAGCATGGCCGAGATCCGTTCCCGGTTCATCTCGCCCAGCATCCCGATGAAGACCATCTCCTGCCGCCGGTCGCCGAACTCGCCCGCCACGCGCGCGGCCATCCGCTCGCGCGCCTCGGGCGGCCAGTGCGCCTCGGGCACGGCGGCCCACCAGAGGCCGAGCCCCTTCACCTCGACCATCGGCCCGGCAACAGAGAACTCGCCCGCCCAGTCAGGCCGCGTTGCGATCCAGAAATGCCCCTTGGCACGGATCACACCCGGCAGCGGCGTGTCGAAGAACTCGGCGATTCGCGCCGGGTCGAACGGCCGCTCGGCCCGCCAGACAAAACTGGTAATGCCATATTCGGCATCCTCGGGCATATGGTCGGCGAAACCGTAAAGCTCCTTCACCCAGGTCGGGTGGCGGTGGGCGGCCTCGAAGCTGAACCGCCCGGTGCCGATGATCGCGTGCGGCGGAACACGGCCGTGGTCGGCCTCGAGGATCGCCGCATCGGCGTTCAACGCCCGCAGGATTGCCCGCGCGCTGGCCAGTTGCACGGGCGTCGCGGTCGAGACCTTGTTCAGGACGATCACGTCGGCGAACTCGATCTGCTCGGTCAAAAGCTGGACAAGGCTGCGCTCGTCCTCGTCCCCCAGCGCCTCGCCGCGGTCCTTCAGGAAGTCCTGTGCCGAAAAGTTGCGGGTGATGTTCGCGGCATCGACCACCGTCACCATCGTGTCGAGCCGTGCGATGTCCGAGAGCGAGCAGCCCTCCTCATCGCGGAACTCGAATGTGGCAGCGACGGGCAGTGGCTCGGACACGCCGGTGGATTCGATCAGCAGATAGTCGAAACGGCCCTCCTCGGCCAGCTTGCGCACCTCCGTCAGAAGGTCGTCGCGCAGCGTGCAGCAGATGCAGCCGTTGGTCAGTTCCACCAGCCGTTCCTCGCCGCGCGACAGGCTGCCGCCCGCACGGATCAGGTCGGCGTCGATGTTCACCTCGGACATGTCGTTGACGATGACGGCGACGCGCAGCCCCTCGCGGTTGGCCAGGACGTGGTTCAGAAGCGTTGTCTTGCCGGCGCCCAGAAAGCCGGAAAGCACAGTTACAGGCAGGCGGGTGTCGGTCATCGCAGGCTCCTCCAGCATCGGGTGGATCGGATGATATGTTATATTATATTATTACACAAGTTACCTGCGGCAGCGCATTGACGGGGCGGTCCCGATCTGTCACGCGATGACGCGACGGTTCTCGAGGGTCGCACGGCCCGAGAGATGAAAAGGGAACACGGTGAGGGGGCAACCCCGAGGCCGCGACTGCCCCCGCAACTGTGAGCGGAGAGCCGCCCCGATGGACACCACTGGCCGATGGCTGGGAAGGTTCGGGGACGGCCACGACCCGCGAGTCAGGAGACCTGCCGTCAGGCGCATACGCGCCGCCACTGCCGGGATACCGGCCCAACCCCAAACGCCGTCGGGGATGACGGTCAGGAGGACGACATGCATATCGAACCCGGTCTGGTGACCGGAACCAGGGCCATTCTGGGCTTTGCCGCCGCAGCGGCCGCGGGCGGCTATGCGCTGACGCTCGGCTGGCATGCCCTGCGCGAGAAGGGGCTTGCCCCGCGCTGCATGATCGCGACCGCGGCGGTCTTTGCCTTCTTCGAGATATTTCCGCATTACCCGGTCGGCGTCTCCGAGGTTCACCTGATTCTCGGCTCGACCCTGTTCCTGATCCTCGGTGCGGCGCCGGCGACCGTCGGGCTGGCGCTGGGTCTGCTGATCCAGAGGTTCGGGGCCAAGAGCCTGACCTCGATCCTGGCCTTCGGCAGCGCGGCCGAAAGGCCCCACATCCGCAAGCCGGTAGACCTGCCAGCCACATGACGCTGACCGGACGGGGTGTTCCGGCGACGAGTTCCGGTTTCCGGCTCTCGCCGCCGTCGCGCGCCGTCCCTCCGACACGGGAAGGTTCGGATGTTGAACGACAAGACCCCCTCGACGGGACCATCCGGGGCCATGCTGCCACCGGCGCTGCGGGCGGAGCTGCCGCCGGGGCTGATGATCGGGGCGCCGGGATCGGGATCGGGCAAGACGACGGTGACGCTGGGGCTGCTGCGCGCCTTCCGCGATGCGGGGCTGGCGGTGCAACCGTTCAAGAACGGCCCCGACTATATCGACCCCGCCTTTCATCGCGCGGCAGCCGGGCGACCCTCTTATAACCTCGACGGCTGGTCGATGGCGCCTGCCCTGATCGCGGCGCTTGCCGCGCGCGCAGCAGGGGCTGACCTGGCCCTCGCCGAGGCCTCGATGGGGCTTTACGATGGCACCTCGGCGCCCGGCGCCTGGGGCCGGGGCTCGGGCGCTGAAATGGCGCGGCATCTTGGCTGGCCGGTCGTGCTGGTGATCGATGTGGCCAGCACGGCGCAGTCGGCGGCGGCCACCGCGCTTGGCTTTGCGCGGCATCCCGATGCGCCGACCTTCGCCGGCGTGATCCTGAACAACGTCGCGGGGGCGCGCCATGAACTGATGATCCGGCGCGAGATGGCGCGGCTTGACCTGCCGGTGCTGGGGGCGCTGCCCCGGCGCAGCGACCTTTCCCTGCCCGAGCGGCACCTTGGCCTTGTGCAGGCGGGCGAGCATGTCGACCTAGAAGGCGCGATCGCCCGGTTTGCGGCGCTGCTGCGCGACCACGCCGATCTTGGGGCGATCCGCGCCGCGGCCCGGCCGACCTGTGCCCCCAATCCCGGCCCGCTGCCGCGGCCACCGGCGCAGCGGATCGCGCTGGCGCAGGACGCGGCCTTTTCCTTCATCTACCCGCATCTGATCGCAGGCTGGCATGCGGCGGGCGCCGAGATCGTGCCGTTCTCGCCGCTGGCCGACGAGGCCCCGCCCGAGGCCGACCTCGTCTGGCTGCCCGGCGGCTACCCGGAGCTGCACGCAGGCCGACTTGCAGCCGCCACGACATTCCACAAAGGGCTTCGCCGCCACGCCGAAACCCGCCCCGTTCATGGCGAATGCGGCGGCTACATGGTGTTGGGCGAGGGTCTGGTGGATGCCCATGGCCAGCGCCACGCCATGACCGGCCTTCTGGGCCTTGTCTCCAGTTACGAACAGCGCAGGCTGCATCTGGGCTACCGCCGGGCCAAGCTTTTGGCCACGCTGCCCGGCCACGCCCCCGGCACGACGCTGCGCGGGCACGAATTCCACTATTCGACCATTCTCGCCCAGCCCGACGAACCGCTTGCCCGCGTCACCGATGCCGAGGCCAACCCGGTGCCCGAAACCGGCGCGCGCCGGGGCCAGGTGACCGGCTCCTTCTTTCATCTCATCGCCTCGGAGGCACCATGACTCGCCTTGATCCGCCTGCCCTGCCGCAGATCGACGTGCCCCTGCTCGATCCGGCCCCGCCGCGCCGGGCGCGCGCGCTGATGATCCAGGGCACAAGCTCCGACGTGGGCAAAAGCCTGCTGGTGGCTGGCCTGTGCCGCGCCTATGCCCGCCGGGGCCTCAAGGTCGTGCCATTCAAGGCACAGAACATGTCGAACAACGCCGCCGTGGCAGCTGACAGCGATCTGCCACCCGGACCGGACGGCCCGATCCTTGGCGAGATCGGTCGCGCCCAGGCGTTGCAGGCGCGGGCGGCGGGGGTGGTACCCTCGATCCACATGAACCCGGTGCTGCTGAAGCCGCAGGCGCTGGCAGGCTCGCAGGTGGTGCTGCGCGGCCGCGCACTCGGGAACTGGCCGGCGAAGCACTACCACGAGTTAAAGCCGCTGATGATGCCCGCCATCCTGGACAGTTTCGCCCGCGTCGCGGCCGAAGCCGACCTGGTGCTGGTCGAAGGCGCGGGGGCCGCGACCGAGGTTCACCTGCGCCGCTCGGACATCGCCAACATGCTGCTGGCGGAAAGGGCCGACCTGCCGGTGGTGCTGCTGACCGATAACGACCGCGGGGGCGCGCTGGCCGCGGTGGTCGGAAGCTGGATGCTGCACAGCGCAGAAGAACGCGCCCGCATCCGTGGCTATGTCGTCAACAAGTTCCGCGGCGACTTCGCGCTATATGCCCCGGGCTGCGAGGTGATGACCGCGCATACCGGCTGGCCGCTGCTGGGCGTTGTGCGCTGGTTCGATGCCGCGACGCTCCTGCCGGCCGAGGATGCGCTGGCGCTGGCGCGGCCCTTGCGCAGCGACGGCGCGGGGCTGCGGATAGCGGTGCCGCAACTCAGCCGCGTCGCCAATTTCGACGACCTTGATCCGCTCTCGTCCGAGCCCGGGGTCGATCTGCGCTGGATCCGCCCCGGCGAGCCGATCCCCGAGGGCATCGACGTGGTGCTGCTGCCGGGGTCGAAGACCACCCGGCAGGCGCTGCAGGAGTTGGTGGCCAACGGCTGGGACACCGATATCCGCGCCCATCACCGCCGCGGGGGCCGCGTGGTGGGGATCTGCGCCGGGTTCCAGATGCTGGGCCGGCGCGTCGCGGACCCCGACGGCATCGAAGGTCCGCCGGGCGAGACGCCAGGCCTTGGGCTGCTGGATGTCGAGACGGTGATCGGCCGCTCGAAGCGGCTTCTGACGCTTGAGGAAACCGACAGGATCAGCGGCGCCCGCGTCACCGGCTACGAGATGCACATGGGGGTGACGGACGGCCCCGGCCTCGCCCGGCCGTGGCTCGACCTCGATGGCCGGCCCGAGGGCGCGGTCTCGGCCGACGGGCGGGTGATGGGCAGCTATGTCCACGGGATCTTCGGCGCCGACGGCTTCCGGGCGCACTGGCTGGAGGCGATGGGGGGCCAGGCCTCGGGGTTCGATCACGCGGCTCAGGTCGAGGCGGCGCTGGAGGCGCTGGCCGACCATGTCGAGGCGAACCTCGACCTCGACGCGCTGCTGGCGCTGGCGCGATGAGGGCGCGTCGGCTGATGGTGCTCGGCACCGGCTCGGACGTGGGGAAGAGCCTGCTGGTGGCGGGCCTCTGCCGCGCCTTTGCCCGCCGGGGGCTGAAGGTCGCGCCCTTCAAGGCGCAGAACATGTCGAACAATGCCGCCGTCACCGCAGACGGCGGCGAGATCGGTCGCGCGCAGGCCCTGCAGGCCCGCGCGGCCGGGCTGGCGCCCCTGAGCGACATGAACCCGGTGCTGCTGAAGCCCGACAGCGACGTGACCGCGCAGGTTGTGGTGCAGGGCCGCGTTCATGCCCGGCTCTCGGCGGCCGACTACCAGAGGCTGAAGCCCGCCCTGCTGCCTCAGGTGGTGGAAAGCCTCGACCGGCTCTGCGAGGGACGCGACCTCGTGCTGGTCGAGGGCGCGGGCAGCGGTGCCGAACGCTACCTGCGCCCGCAGGACATCTCGAACATGGGTCTGGCCTGTGCCGCGGACCTGCCTGCGGTGCTGCTGGCCGACGACTCGCGCGGCGGAGTGACGGCGGCGGTTCTGGGGCACCATCTGCTGTGGACAGAAGCCGAGCGCGCCCGAGTTGCAGGGGTGATCGTGAACAAGTTCCGCGGCGATCCGGCGATCTTCGCTCCCGCCGCCGAGGATATCCGTGCCGGCACCGGCTGGCCGGTGATGGGTCTGCTGCGTTGGTCCGAGGCCGCCCGCGCGCTGCCGGCCGAGGATTCGCTGGCGCTGGATCAAGCGCGGCGGCCCGGGCGCGGTCTGGTGATCGCGGTCCCCGAGATCCCGCGTCTGGCCAATGCAGACGACCTCGACCCGCTGGCGGCCGAACCGGGGGCGGATCTGCGCTGGGTTCGCCCCGGCCATCCGCTGCCGGCCGAGGCCGCCTTGGTGGTGCTGCCGGGCGCGAAATCCACGCGCGCGGCGATCAAGGCGCTGCGGGCCGAGGGCTGGGACATTGACCTCCTCGCCCACCAACGCCGCGGCGGCCGGGTTGTGGGGATCTGCGCAGGCTTCCAGATGCTGGGGCGGCGGGTGCGCGACCCCGACGGAGTAGAGGGTCCGCCAGGCGAGACCGAGGGCCTTGGGCTCCTGGACATCGACACCGTGATCGGCCCGTCCAAGCGGCTGTGCGAGATCGCCGCGACGGATGCGATCAGCGGCGCCCGCGTCACCGGCTACGAGATGCACATGGGGGTGACAGACGGCCCCGGCCTCGCCCGGCCGTGGCTCGACCTCGACGGCCGGCCCGAGGGCGCGGTCTCGGCCGACGGGCGGGTGATGGGCACCTACCTGCACGGGATATTCGGCTCCGGCTCCTTCCGGGCGCATGTGCTGCACGCCATGGGCGGCGCCGGATCG
The DNA here is from genome assembly GCF_003034995.1 of Phaeovulum veldkampii DSM 11550. Classification (GTDB taxonomy): domain Bacteria; phylum Pseudomonadota; class Alphaproteobacteria; order Rhodobacterales; family Rhodobacteraceae; genus Phaeovulum; species Phaeovulum veldkampii. The sequence goes on from NZ_PZKF01000001.1 coordinate 37,149, forward strand.
GCCGGGGACCATTCCGCGCGGATCGAGGCGGCGCTCGACCGGCTGGCAGACGAGATCGAGGCGGACCTCGATCTCGACGCACTGCTGGGTCTCGCGCGCTAGCCCTCGCGGTGGCGGCGATGCGCCTCGGCCGCAGCCTCAGCCGCGCCTTCGACCGGATTGGGCCGAGGCGTCGGCGGGTCGGTCTGCGGCTGACCCGACCAGGGCTGCGGAAACTCCAGCCACTTCTGGATGAAGTTCCACGACTGCAAATAGCCATCGTGCGGCAAGGTGCAGGCCGAACAGTCCTTGCGCACCAGCCCGTTGCGGTCGGTGTAGGTCTCATACGGCCCGGGGCACTCGTAGGCGATCAGCGGGCAGTAACAGAACAGGCAATTGAACTCGCGCTTCACACCCGGATGGCAGGGCAGGAACGGGCATTCGCGGTTGGTGAAGCCCTTGAAGGCTTCGTTCAGGGTGGTGTCTTTCGGCTCCATGGCCACTCCTTCGGTCGCTTGACCGGAAGGCGGAATGGTGGCTGATCCCGGCGCGAGGGCACGGTTCCATGCCTCCGGGCCCGCCGCCCGGGATGGTCGTCAAGGCCCGGCAGGTCTCCTGGCTCGCGGCTCGGACGCCGGCTGCCCCTTCCCGGCCCGGAGACCAGTGGCATGGCAGATGGCTCGCCGCTCACAGTTGCGGGGGCAGCGCCGGACTTGCACCGGCTTCCCTCTTCGCCCGCGGGATCGCCGCGAGAACCAAGGCACCGCGACGATGTGGCGGGGGGCCGGTCCTGTCAACCGGTCCCGCGGGTAATCCCCCCGAATTTAGTGGGGAGGCCACGCGGCCTGTCAGAGATGAATACTCAGGCCTACGCCCCGATATCCCCGAATTCGCCCCTCTAGGACGACTCATTGCACACATGAGCCGCACACGAAAATGGCCTCCATCACCAAGCTCCCCTCCGGGGCCTGACCTGCGTCCAGGTCAGACGGAAGGCTGGCTCGCACGAGCCAGACGCCCCTCACGCCGTGACGACGCCCGGAAATGGGCGCTGTCCAAGCCGAGACTCTGGTCGATCAGGGGCTGCCGCCCAACCGATCATCCGTGGCCCGCCTGCACAGTTTCGGTGACTTGGTTGACCCTCATGTAGCCGATATGTGCGCCGTTGGGAAACCACCCCGCGCGAGCCAAGGCGGCGAGCCACGCTCAAGCGCGACCTTGGCAAAGAAAAGATCAGGCACCTCGATCGCAACATGCCCGACGGTGTCCGGCTGATCCGCCTCAATTGCCGCGGGGGCGGCTCCTCGGATTGGACGGGGCGGGAAACCTACTCCGTCACGCAGCAAGTCCGGGATGCGCTGGCGCTGCTTGATCATCTGGGCATCGACCCGGCCGTGATCATCGGATCGTCGCGCGGGGGCTTGCCGGGGCTGGTGATCACCGCGATAGCACCCCCCCGACCTAGCTGCCAAAGCTGTCGGGCATCTGCACCGCCACCACCTCGCCGCGCGCCGTCACAACGCCATCGGCCAGAACCGAGGTTGTCACCACCACCTTGCGGCCCTTGATCTCCTTGATCTGGCCGCGCAGTTCCAATTCGCACTCCAGCGGGGTGGGTTTCAGAAAATCGACATGCAGCGAGCCGGTCACAAAGCGGAACGGCGGCTGGCTGTCCATGTCGCGGCCCGCCTGCCGATACATCGCCGCAGCGGCAGAGCCGGTGCTGTGGCAGTCGATCAGCGAGGCAATCAGGCCGCCATAGGCAAAGCCCGGAACCGAGGTGTGATAAGGCTCGGGGCGAAATCGGGTCACGGTTTCATCGCCGTCCCAACAGGTGCGAATGCGGTGGCCATGTTCGTTCAGCCGCCCGCAGCCATAACACTGCGCCACATTTTCGGGATAGTGATCTTGAAAGGCATCGTCGCTGGTTGTCATCGGTCTGGCCCCTCCTGCCGCTTGTGCACCGGGTTCCGCTGCTGGGAACAGTCTGATGCTGCAACCTGTGCCGCGCATGTCAATGCGAAAGCGCCCGGTCCGCCCCGGCGGGCTGCGTCAGCCCGAACAGCCGATACCGCGCATCTGCGTAGGATCGGGCTCAAGACGCCCTGATCGGGCCTCAAGCCCGTCGCGCAGGTGCCTCCAGCGCCTAGCGCACCAGCAGCACCGGTGCGCGGCAGGTGCGGATCATTTCCGAGGTGGTGGACCCCACGATCATCGTGCGGATGCGCGAATGGCCATAGGCGCCCATCACCAGCAGATCAAAGCCTTGCTCCTGTTCCAGCTTGCCCAGAACGGCGGCGGGCTGGCCCGGCAGGATGGCGGTTTCCGCCTCGATGCCGGCGGCGCGCAGCATCGCGGCGGCATCGGCAAGGCTGCGGCTGGCCTCGGGCGTGGTGGCACCCACCGTCAGCAGGCGCAGTGACAGCCCCGCAAACAGCCGGCTGCGCGCGATATGATCGACCGCGCGCATCGCCGACGGCCCGCCATCCCAGGCTACCAGAACCCGCTGAATGGGCCGGAACGCGCGCGAAGCCACGAACACCGGGCGGTGGCTGGCGCGCACGATCCGTTCCAGGTTCTGGCCCAGATGGCGCTGCGGCTTCTCGGCGGTTTCGCCGCGCTTGCCGATCAGCACCATGCAGGCGGCAAGGTCTTGTTCGGCCACGGTTTCGGCAATGTCGCCATGGCGCAGATGCGGCACGACGGCGGTGATACCCGCGGCTTCGATCACCGCCCTGGCATCGTCCAGAATGGCGCGGCCGCGGCGGGTCATCAGCTTGGCGCGTTGTTCGTCAAGGCTGGCCAGTTCCTCCATCAGGGCGGTTCGCGCGCCCAGCTTGATCGAGCCCGAGAGGTCGGTCTTGGCCGCCCCTTCGCGCGGGCCCAGCACATGCACAAGCTCGATGTCGGCCCCGGTGCGCGCCGAAATCCAGGCGGCATGTTCGCAGACGCTGCGCGAATAGATCGAGCCATCGACGAAAGCGATGATCGTTTCGGTCATGGTTTCCTCCTCAATGCGCGCTCAGCTGATCCAGCGCGCCGGGCTTGTCGTGCATGGCCAGACGGTCAACGATGGTTTCCGACGCCTCGTTCAGGCCCCTGATCTCGACGGTGGCGCCATCGCGGCGGAACTTCAACACCGCCATGTCCAGCGCCGCAACGGACGAGATGTCCCAGATATGGGCGCGGCTGAGGTCGATCACCACCCGGTCCAGCGCCTCGCGGAAGTCGAAGCCACGCATGAAATCCTCGACGCTGGCAAAGAACAACTGACCTTCGATGACATAGGTCCGCTCGCGCCCGTCGGGCGACAGGGTCGATGTGACGCGGAACAGTTGCGCGATCTTGGCGGCAAAGAAGATGCCCGACAACAGCACCCCCAGCAGCACGCCAATGGCGAGGTTATGGGTCCAGACCACCGCCACCACAACCGCGACCATCACGATGGAACTGGAGGCCGGATGGCTGCGCAGCGCCTTGATCGACGACCATGAAAAGGTGCCGATCGACACCATGATCATGATCGCCACCAGCGCCGCCATCGGGATCTGCGCCACCCAGTCGCCCAGAACCACGCAGAAAAACAACAGCATGGCGCCCGCGGTGAAGGTGGACAGCCGGCCCCGGCCGCCGGATTTGACGTTGATGATCGACTGCCCGATCATCGCACAGCCGGCCATGCCGCCGATGAAACCGGTGGCGGTGTTGGCAATGCCCTGCCCGATGCATTCCTGATTGCGGTCGCTGGCGGTGTCGGTCAGATCGTCCACGATCTGCTGGGTCATCAGACTTTCCAGCAGGCCCACCACGGCGACGGCAACCGAATAGGGCAGGATGATCTGCACGGTTTCCAGCGTCAGCGGAATATCGGGCAGCAAAAACACCGGCAGCGTGTCCGGCAGCGCGCCCATGTCGCCCACGGTGCGCACATCCCACCCGAAATACAGCGTCAGCGCCGTCAGCACCAGGATCGTGACCAAGGGCGAGGGCACCGCGCGGGTGATCATCGGGAACAGGTAGATGATCGCCAGCCCGCCCGCGACCAAGGCATAGGTCAGCCAGGTCACCTTGGTCGGGTCCAGTTCAGGCAGTTGCGCCATGAAGATCAGGATCGCCAGCGCATTGACAAACCCCGTCATCACCGAGCGTGACACGAACCGCATTACCCGCCCCAGCTTCAACAGCCCCGCGCCGATCTGGATCAGCCCCGCCAGCACCGTGGCCGCCAGCAGGTATTGTAGCCCGTGATCCTTGACCAGCGTCACCATCAGCACCGCGGTCGCCGCCGTGGCGGCCGAAATCATGCCGGGCCGCCCGCCGGTGATTGCGGTGATCACCGCAATCGAAAAGCTGGCGTAAAGCCCCACCTTGGGGTCAACGCCCGCGATGATCGAAAAGGCGATAGCTTCGGGGATCAGCGCCAGTGCCACGACAAGGCCCGACAGCACATCGCCGCGAATATTGCCCAGCCATTGGGCGCGATAGGTGGTGAATGACGTCATGAAAACCCCGTCCCGAACCGATCGGGCCTCTTGCGGCCCTGCGGTTTGCGGTCTGTGTCGGTCTAAGGATTATCCGGCGGATCGGCGGCCGGAACAGCCACCCGGGCGCTGCCCCCAGGTCCATGTTCTTGCAAATCGCATAGCTGCTGCGGCGCAGAAAGAAAAGACGCAACAAAACACGCCGCGCCATTTCGGGCCAGTTTGATGGCGCGGGGCCGCAGAACCGCACCGGGCCTTTCCTTTCCGCGCGCGCCAGCGCATCCTGCGCGTGATGAAAGAGGCGGACCCTGGCAAACGGCGCGGCATCGGGCATTCGACCAACCTTGTGGGGCGGTCGTCCGAGTGGTTGGCCAGCTGTGCCTTCAACGACGCGCCGGCGCCGCTGCATATCTGGGGCGTGCGCGAGATGAACCCCAGCCTGTTTGCGATGCTGGACCAAGCCCGCGACATGGCAGAGGCGGGGGATGCGTTCTTTTGCTACATGACGGCTATGTTCGCCCTCGACCCCGAACAGCGCGACCCAAGCCGGGGCGGCAAGCGGCGCTATCAGTCCTCGTTCCTGCGGCTGATTCAGGGCTGGAACTTTGACAGCAACACACCCGAGGGCGCGGTTCTGAAAGGCTGGGTCGAAAGCCGGTTCGGCCTTGGCCCCTCGTTCCACAAGGAAATCATCGAACAGGTGTCCAGCCCCGCCTGGGCGGCCTATGTCGAAGAAAAGATGTCGAGCCGGTTTCACAACAACGCAATCTGGGTGCAACTTGATCTGCTGTTCGAGTTCTGCCAATGGGCGGCTGCGCGGTTTTCCTTTCCGGGGCAGACGCATCTGACGCTGTATCGCGGCGTCAACGCCTTTGACGATCACTGGATCGTCGAGCGGCCGGACCGGCGCGAGGCGGTGATCCGCCTGAACAACCTTGTGTCGTTTTCGTCCGACCGCGAGGTGGCCGGATGCTTTGGCGACAAGATCCTGACGGCGCGGGTGCCGGTGGCCAAGCTGGTGTTTTTTGATGGCCTGCTGCCATCGCATGTGCTGAGGTCCGAGCGCGAATATCTGGCGATCGGCGGCGATTATCGGGTGAGTGTGGAGTATGTCTGATCGTGTTTCAGCCACCCTGCCAGACATGCAAGACCGCGCGCTTGCAGCCTATCTGGGGCTGGCCGTGGGCGATGCGCTGGGCGCCACCGTGGAATTCATGACCAAGGGCGAAATCGCCGCGCAGCATGGCCAGCACCGCGAAATTGTGGGCGGCGGCTGGCTGCGGCTGCAACCTGGGCAAGTGACCGACGACACCGAAATGACGCTGGCGCTGGGCCGGTCGCTGATCCGCCGCGACGGGCTTGATCCGCGCGATCTGTGCGAGGAATTCGCGGCCTGGCTGAAGTCTGGGCCGGCCGATGTGGGCAACACCTGCCGCCGCGGGATACGGCGCTATATCACGCAGGGCACCGTCACCGGCGAATTTGCCGATGGCGACGCGGGCAATGGCGCAGTGATGCGCGTTCTGCCGGTGGCGCTGGCGACCTTGGGCGCGCCCGACCGGGCTGTGGAATGGACGCTGGCACAGGCGCGCACCACGCATCATCACCCGCTGTCGGATGACGCCTGCCTTGCGTTGGTGCGCATGGTGCAGGGCCTGCTGGGTGGCCTGGGCAGGGACGCCGTGCGCGCCGAGGCCGGGGCGCTGGTGGCCAGACACCGGGCGTTTCGCTTTGTGCCCTACCCGGGCCAGTGTTCGGCCTTTGTCGTCGATACGATGCAGACGGTGCTGCATCACTATCTGGGCGCCGAAACCTTCGCCGACTGTCTGATTGCCACAGTCAATCAGGGCGGCGACGCCGACACCACGGGCGCGATTGTGGGCATGCTGGCCGGCGCCACCTGGGGGCTGGAGGCAATCCCCCCCCGCTGGCTGGCCGCACTCGACCCCGCGGTGAAGGCGGCGATCCGCGCGCAGGTGCCGGGCCTGCTGGCGCTGGCGCAGGGTCAAGCGACCGTCTAGCCCAGCCGCCGCGCCAGATCGGCCTTGCGCGCAATCATCTTGTCGGCCAGCGCGGCGCGGCCGCCTTGCTCGGTCACCACGCGCCGGATCGCGTCATCGCAAACGGCTGTCACCACCGCGATGGCCGAGGCGACCGCAGCGGCATCCATATCGCCGAACAGCCGCTGCGCATGCGGGTTGTCGGCGTCGTGACGCAGGCGGTCGATCTCATCGACAACGGTGCCAAAGGCGTGGCCCTTGGGGTCGCCCTGCGCTCGAAATTCCAGCGCGCCGCCGACATCCAGTGTTGTCACCACCCCGCCCACGACACCCTGATTGTCGCCATCGAACCCGGCGGCATCCCAGTTGGCTGTCCAGGCGTGCACGCCCAGCCAGCGCTGCGCCTGACAGCGCTCGTCCTCGGTGAACTGCGAAAGATGGCGTTTTTCAAGCGAGACAAAAGCGGTCGCGATCTGGTCGGGTTCGGTTGAGCGCAGATAGGTCAGCGTCGGCGCCCCGGCCAGCCGATACAGGCTCGCCGCCAGCATCTCGTTGCGGGCATGAGCAGGCGATTCCAGCGTTTTCACATAGAACCGCTGGCCGCTGGCGTTCTGATACACACCGCCCGGATTGCTTCCCAACCGGCCGCCGACCCGGCCCAGCGTCGCCGTGTCGATGACATCAACCATGGCCGTCGTGCGCCGCACCAGCGCCAGTTGCGACGGTGTCTCGATCGCGCCCCGGCGCGCGCGGCGCACCTCGCTTATGGCCGCGTCAGGCGCCATGCCCAATTCGACCAGCAACCGCGCAGCGATCATGCCCGCCCGGCCAAGCCCGCCTTTGCAATGCACCACCACATCGGCCCCGCTGCGCAAAGCCGCGCGAATATCGCGGCCATGGGTGTGCCAATCCGTTTCAAACTCGGCGGTCGGCACCGAATAATCGGCAATCGGCAGGTGCCGCCAGTCCATCCCCCGCGCCCGGACTTCGGCGCCCAGATCGGGAACCTTGAGCGCCACCAGCTCCGCCGGTTCGACAAGGGTCAGAACCAGCCGCGCGCCCCAGGCGGCGATGGCGTCAAGATCGGTCGCCAGATCTCGCGCCCAGGCGCCGGTGGCGGCGGCGCTGTCCTGCTTGCCGGGGCAGAAGGTGATGCCGATGCGCCCCTGCGCGGGGCTGGCGCGCACCTCGGCGATCTGAAGCGGGTGGGTCTGGCTTGTCCGTGCCCCGGCCATGCTGCTGCCTCGAACTGGGGTTCCGGCATCCTGATTACTGCAACCTGAGACCCTGCACCATGCCCGGCTACAACCAAAAGTCGCAAACGGGCGCGCGCAGGCCGAAAATCTGCTATTGTGCCAGCCAGGGGCAGCCTGTGGCTGCCGCAATCAGGCAGATTGGTCCGATGCGATATGTCGAGCGCAGTCTTGTTCCCGCCCCCGACGCGCTGACCGCGGCGCCCGTGCTGGCGCTTCGGCGCGACTATCTGCGCTATCTGGCGCTGGAGCCGGTGGAACGTGCCCAGACCCGCCCGCCTGATCGCCCCGCACCTGCCACCCCCGAGGTGCTGGAGGCGCTGACCCGCCTGTTTCAGGGCCGCTGCGCCTTTTGTGACGCGCCCTCACCGCATCTGTCGGTCTATCGGTTTCGTCCGCCTGCCGAGGCGCTGCCGCTGGACCCCGCCGATCCGCAGGGGTTTTTGCACTACGGCTGGCTGGCCGATGTCTGGAGCAATCTTTACCCGATCTGCCCGGAATGTCGGCCTGCGCGCGCCAACCACTTTCCGGTTCAGGGGCCGCGCGCCGCACGCCCCTCGGCCGAAGACTATGAGGCGTTCCTGCGCCAGGCTGCGGGGGACTGGCCGCTCCCGCTGGCCGAATGCCCGGTGCTTCTGGATCCCTGCGCCGACGCTGACCCCGGCCAGCATCTGGCGCTGATGCCTGCGGGCGATCTGACGCCGCTCAGCCCGCGGGGGGCGGCAACGATCGCGCAATTCCGGCTGAACCGGGCCGATCTGGTGGCGCGGCGCGCGGCGGCTGTAGTGGCAGATGCAGGGCGCGCAGGCGATGGCGTGGCTGCCGACCTGCCCTTTGCCGGGCTGCTGCGCGGGCTTGGCGCGACGCGGCCCCGGCGCAAGGTGCGGGCCTACCGGCTGGCACCCGCCGAGGTGCCGGACTGGCGGCTGGCATCGGTCTCGATCCGGTCGTTCAAGGCGCTTGAATCGCTTGATCTTGCCTGGCCGGGCCGGGCGCCGGGCGGGCCGCATCCGGCGCTGATGGTTCTGGGCGAAAATTCGGCGGGCAAAAGCTCGTTTCTGGAGGCGGTCGCACTGGCCATGCTGGATGACGCGGCGCGGGCCGATCTGGCATTGGCCCCAGAACCGCTGTTGCTGGACCCCGCGCAACTGGGGGCGGGCTGGCAGAAAACCCGCGCGAGGGCCGAGGTGCGACTGGGCTTTGCCACCCCTGACGGCCAGACCGGCAGCCGCATCCTGGCCATCACCCCGGCGGGGTTTCAGGCCGAGGGTGCGCTGCCGCCGGGGCTGCCGGTCTTTGCCTATGGCGCCTATCGGCAGTTTCGCAGCGGCGCGCGGGCCTGGCGGCCCAGCCGCCCGGTGCGCAGCCTGTTTTACCCCGACGATCTGCTGTCGAACCCCGAAGGCTGGCTGATGTCCCTGCCCGCGTCGCAATTCGACATGGTCGTGCGCGCGCTGCGGCTGATCATCGGCGGCGGCTTCCGCATTCTTTACCGTGACCCGGTCGCCGGTCGCTGTCATATGGTGATCGACCGCGACGGGGTGGAAAACCGCACCCCGCTGGCGGCCGTGTCATCGGGGTTTCGCACCATTCTGGCGCTGTCTTGCGATGTGATGCGCTGGCTGATGCGGGCGCCGGGGTTCACCACGCTCGACATGGCGCGCGGCCTCGTGCTGATCGACGAGGTCGAGGCGCATCTGCACCCGCGCTGGAAAATCACGGTCATGGAGGGCCTGCGCCGGGCGCTGCCCAAGCTGACCTTTCTCGTCACCGCCCATGATCCGCTGTGTCTGCGCGGACTGCGCGATGGCGAGGTCCGGGTGCTGGCGCGCAGTCCGGGGGCTGCGGCGGGGTCTGATCTGCCGGTTATGGTCGAAACATTGGTCGAACTGCCCGATGTGACCAAGCTGACGGTAGAGCAACTGCTGACCTCGGACCTGTTCGCGCTGTTTGACACCGACGACCCGGCCACCGCGCGCGGGCTGGCCGAACTGGCCGACGCGCTGACGCCGGGAGCCGAGATGGCCCCTGCGCGGCGCGCGGCGCTGCTGGCCCGGTTTCAGGCCGAGGTGGCCGGCGCCCTGCCCGTAGGATCGACCGAGGTGGCGCGGATCGTGCAGGAGGCGGTGGCCGACTACCTGCACGCCCGCCGCGCCGCCCCCGTGGCGCAGCGGCTGGCGCTGCGCGAGGCCACCAAGGCGCGCATCCGCCTTGCGCTGGGGGCGGGCTGATGCGCGCGGTGCCGCGCGACGCGGTGGCCGCGCCCCGCGCGCTGACCGAGCCCACGGGCCGGGGCGCAAAAGAACTGGCCGCGCTGCGCGACTGGCGGGCCAACCCGGCAACGGCGGCCCAAGGCTTTGCCTTCGCCGCCTACAAGGATGACAGCGTCAAGACTGCGCTTGAGGCGCTGTTTCATGGCAAATGCGCCTATTGCGAAACCTACTATTCCGCGCAGGCGCCGGTCGATGTGGAACATTTCCGCCCCAAGGGCGCGGTCGAAGATGCCCCCGACCACCCCGGCTACTGGTGGCTGGCGATGGCGTGGGACAATCTTCTGCCCGCGTGCATCGACTGCAACCGCCGCCGCAAGCAGCCCACACCCAAACCCTCGTCGAGCCTTGCCGCGCTGCACGATCTGGCGACGCAGGTCATCAACACCGGCAAGAAGGATGCGTTTCCGGTGGCCGGGTCGCGCGCCCCGGATGAGACTGCAAGCCTTGATCTGGAACAGCCCTATCTGCTGGACCCCTGCCACGACCGGCCCGAGGATCATCTGGCCTATCACCTGGACCCCGATGACCTGATCGCGCTGGTGCTGCCGCGCGCGGGGCCGGGCGCCAATGCCGCGCCGGGCGCCGCCGTGCCGGCCTTGGGCGACGCACCCGCGATTGTGGCCGCGGCGCAGGCGCAGGGCGTGTCGGTGCGCGGCGCGGTGTCGATCCAGCTTTACGGGCTGAACCGGCTGGGACTGGTGCAGGCCCGGACGCGTGCCTTGCGACATCTGGAATTCCTGCGCGGCCTGATCGCAGAAATTGACGCCATCGCCCGAAGGCTGGAGACGTCGGCCGAAGCAGATATCCGCGCCGCGGCGCCCAAGCTCGATCAATTGATCGACCGCATTCTGGCCCAGATCGCCGCCATGGCCGCCCCCGAAGCGCCCTATAGCGCGATGGTGTCCGACTGGACCCGCCGTTTCGTGGAGGACATCACCTGAGGAGGAGATCATGGCCAAGAACATCGTCATCTTGCTGGACGGCACCTCGAACGAAATAAAAACAAACCGCTCCAACATCTTGCGGCTTTATGGCACGCTCGCCAAAGGCCCCGGCCAGCTTGTGTATTACGATCCGGGCGTGGGCACCTTCGGCGCCGATAACGCCTGGTCGCGCAGCCTGCGCAAGGGGGCCGAGGTCTGGGGCATGGCGACGGGTTGGGGGATGGATGCCAATATCAAGGAAGCCTACCGCTTTCTGGCGCAACATTACGCCCGCGACGCCGAGGGAAACCGCGACCGCATTCATATTTTTGGCTTTTCGCGCGGGGCCTATGCGGCGCGGGTGCTGGCGGGGTTTGTGCATGCCTTTGGGCTGATCGCACCTGCGAACCTGAACCTGCTGGATTACGCCTACCGTGCCTACAAGCAGATTTCCGAACGTCGCGGTGATGACAGCTTTGCCGAAATCCGCCTGTTCGAGCGTATCCTGCGCCCCGACCGGGCGCCGATCCGGCTGCTGGGGCTGTTCGATACGGTGGCTTCGGTCATTGAAAGCGGCCGCTTTGGCCCAAGGCTGCGCAAACACGCCTTTACCGACACCAACCCCTCGGTCGAGGCGGTGCGTCATGCGGTGGCCATCGACGAACGGCGCACGATGTATCGCGCCGAGCTTTGGCCCGAAGGGCGCTCCTACCGCGCTAACCCGTTTGGCGCCGAGATCGCCGAACAGGATGTGCGCGAGGTCTGGTTTAACGGCGTGCATGGCGACATTGGCGGCGGCTACCCCGAGGCCGAGGCGGCGCTGGCCAAGCTGCCGCTGAAATGGATGATCGACGAAACCAAGGCGATGGGGCTGGAGTTCAAGACCCGCAGCGTCAACGAACTGGTTCTGGGCCAGCGCACCGGCGGCCCCTATGTGGCGCCCGACCCGCAGGCGGCGCGGCACGAGTCGCTTTGCGGCGCGTGGCATCTGTTGGAATACCTGCCGCGGCGGAAAACGGCCGGGTCGCAACGGCCCGATCTTGGGGGATGGACCCTGCCGCAGGGCGAACGTCGCCCGATCCCCGAAGGCGCCTGGCTGCATGGCGCGGTCATTGCGCGGATGGAGCAGACCGGCGCGCGCCCGGCGAACCTGCCGAAATCCTGGCGGGTCGCGCCCTGATGCAGCCCGCCAGGGACGGGGCGGCGCTAGTCGGCCGGGTTGCGCCGGTTGAAGCGCAGCGACGACAGCAACGCCAGACCGATCAGCCCGGCGCCCAGAAGGCCCGTCACCGCCTCGGGAATGTGCCACATGGTCTGCGCGAACATGATCAGCGACAGGATCAGGATCGACCAGAACGCACCATGTTCCAGATAGCGCAACTGCGCCAGCGTCTGGCGCTCGACCAGCATGATCGTCATGGATCGCACATACATCGCGCCGATGCCCAGACCGATGGCAATCAGAAACAGGTTCTTGGTCAGCGCAAAGGCCCCGATCACGCCGTCAAAGCTGAACGAGGCGTCCAGCACCTCCAGATACAAAAACGCCCCCAGCCCACCCTGGGCGGTGGTTTTCAGGGCCTCGTTGCGGCGGTCCAGAACCTGACCCAGCAATTCGACCATCAGGAAGGTCAGCAGCCCCGCCGAGCCTGCAAACAGGAATGCCGCCTCGTCACGCACCGGCAGCAGCACGGTAAACAGCATCATCATGGCCAGCACCAGCGCCACCTCCAGCCCGCGGACCGAGGCGCACATGCTTAGCCGCCGTTCCAGAACGGCGATCCAGTGCACATCCTTGCCCTCATCGATGAAGTAGTTCAGCGCCACCATCATCAGAAAGGCCCCGCCAAAAGCCGCAATCGACAGATGCGCATCATTGATGATGCGGGCGTATTCGGTGGGCTGGGTCGAGGCCAGAACAATCGCCTCGACCGGGCCGATGCCCGCCGCGATCACCACGATCAGCAGCGGGAACAGGATGCGCATCCCGAACACCGCGATCAGGATGCCCCAGGTCAGGAACCGCCTTTGCCAGACCGGGGTCATGTCTTTCAGTTTGTTGGCGTTCACGATCGCATTGTCGAACGACAACGAGATTTCCAGAACCGCCAGCACCACTGCGATCAGAAAGAACGAAACTGCGCCGGTCATGTTGCCCGAATAGACCCAGCCCAGCCAGAACGCGAGCGCAAGACCTGCCAGCGTGACCAGAATGGCCCAGCGGAAGTAGTGAAACATGACGGACATCTTTGTCTCCGAAGCGGGTCAGGCGCGATCCAGTTTTTCCAGCCGTGCGGCGCGAAGGCGGGCAAAGCCTTCGCCCGCGTGATAAGAAGACCGGGTCAGCGGCGTGGCCGACACCATCAGGAAGCCCTTGCCATAGGCCGCGGTCTCATAGCCCTTGAATTCCTCGGGCGTCACGAACCGGGCGACGGCGTGATGTTTGGGCGTGGGTTGCAGATACTGCCCGATCGTCAGAAAATCGATATCAGCCGCGCGCATGTCGTCCATCACCTGCAAGACGCCCTGCCGGTCTTCGCCCAGCCCCACCATGATGCCCGATTTGGTAAACATCGCAGGGTCGAGTTCCTTGACCCGCTGCAACAGGCGCAGGCTGTGGAAATAGCGCGCGCCGGGGCGCACGGCAGGGTAAAGCCCCGGCACGGTTTCCAGATTGTGGTTGAACACATCCGGTCTGGCCGCGACCACGGTTTCCAGCGCCGAGGGCGGGCATTTCAGAAAATCAGGCGTCAACACCTCGATTGTGGCCTGCGGCGCGCGGTGGCGGATGGCGCGGATCGTCTGGGCGAAATGTTCGGCCCCGCCATCGTCCAGATCGTCACGGTCAACGCTGGTCAGCACCACATGGCGCAACCCGAGCTTTTCCACCGCCTGCGCCACCCGGCCCGGCTCGAACGCATCCAGAGCCTCGGGCTTGCCGGTGGCGATGTTGCAGAAGGAACAGCCGCGGGTGCAGATTTCGCCCATGATCATCATGGTGGCGTGCCCTGCGCTCCAGCATTCGCCGACATTGGGGCAGCCCGCCTCTTCGCAAACGGTGTGCAGCCGGTTCGATTTGAGGATCTCGCGGGTGTCCTTGTAGCCTGCCGATGTGGGCGCCTTGACCCTGATCCAGGCCGGTTTCTTGGGTTGGGCCTGATCGGGGCGGTGGGCCTTTTCGGGGTGGCGTTCGCCGGGAACCTTGAGATCGCGCACGGGATGCCTCCGCGGAGATGAAATCTGATCTTCACATAGGCGCAAAGAGCGCGGGGGGCAACGGCCCCCGCGCGTCAGGGGGCAGGCAGCGGCACCTGCGCCCGCGCCGCCGCGGTCAGCTTCTGCCCCGCCTCGGACAGCACCGCGGCCAGTTCATCGAACCAGCCCGCGCCGTCGGTCGCCGCCCGCCGCACCAGCCGGATCTGGCGCTCGGGCTCGGGCGCGGCAAAGCGCATCAGCCGCAGCCCCGGATTGGCGGCGGTTTCGGTGGCCAGCGCGAGTTCGGGCAGCAGCGTCAGCCCCGCGCCCTGCCCCACCAGCCCCGCCAGCGTGGCCAGCGAGGCCGCGCCCAGATCGAACCGGCGGCGGCTGCGATCCAGCGCACAAACCTCCAGCGCCTGATCAGCAAGACAATGCCCCTCATCCAGCAAGATCAGTTGATCGGGGTCGATCGCATCGGGCCGCAGCGCGCCGCGCGCGGCCATCGGCGCAGCCAGCCGGTCGGCGTGGCCCGCCAGAACGAACCGGTCCTGAAACAGCGCGGCGCTGATCGTATCATCGCCCGCAACCGGCGTGGCGATCACGATTGCATCCAGTTGACCGCGCAAAAGCCCCTCGGTCAGCGCGTCGGTCTGTGCCTCGCGCAGGCGCAGGTCGATGCTGGTCTGGCGCGCCCGCAGACCGGGCAGAACCCGCGGCAGCAGATAGGGTGCAACCGTCGGGATCATGCCCAGATTCAACTGCCCGCCCAACCGCGCCAGCCGTGCTGCGGCCTGCAACTCGGCCACCTCGGCCATGATCCGGCGCGCCCGCGCCTCAAGATCGCGGCCCGCGCGCGTGACCGCCACATCGCGCGGCAGTCGGTCGAACAAGCGGACGCCGAGGGTGATTTCCAGCTCGCGGATCTGCACCGACAAGGCGGGCTGGCTGATATTCACCCGCGCGGCAGCGCGACCGAAATTACGGGTTTCGATCAGAGCGAGGAAATAGGTCAGCTGGCGGAGCGTTATGTTCATAACGCAGGTTCATCCAAAAAGCAGAAAAATGCAAATTCAAATTATGATTTGTGCAGGGTTTGCGCCCGTGAACGTCACCCAGCCAAACCACGGTCGCCGAGACAAAGCGATCAGTCAAGGGGCGCCGGGGACAGCCACGCCCCGGCGCGCAGGTGTCAGCCGATCAGCGGGCGCGCGCCACCGTAGGTTTCATCATAATGCCGTTTCAACCGCATCAACGCGATGCGCAGCACGATCTTGCCCGACCGCGCCGACCAGCCCATGCGCTTTTCCGCGGCCTCCAGCCCCTCCAGAAAGCAACAGCAACGCAGCACCATATCACCCAGACCGGGGCCCAGATCGCGCAGCGCCGCCGCAACGCGATCGCGCGCGCGCTCCGATCCGCCGCCCGGCCCCTGCCCCTCGCGATACTGGCCGCGGTCGCCGCCGGTCATGAAGCGTTCCCAATTCTGCGCGACCCGCGGCCCCAGTTGCGCCAGTTCGAAATCCTCGCGCAGCCGTTCGCCTGCAGCCACCAGTTCGGGCGCCAGAAACGGCGCGCCGTCCTTGTCGCGGCGCCGTGCCAGCACGCCCAGCGGGCTTTCGGCCAGGTTCATGCGCAGCCGCTGCGGCGTGGCACCCTCGATCCGGGCCTCGCCCCACAGCCGGTGCTGATCGGCATAGGGCGTGGAAAACCCGGCCTGCGCCTCGGCAAAGCCGCCGCGGGCCGCGGTTTCCGCCTCGATCATCCGGCGCAGGGCGGCACGGCCTGCGCCGGTGATTTCATAGGTGGTGATGCGGCCGGCGCGGGCCACCGCGATCCAGTCCTTCAGCGCAAACGCCTGCGCCACCGCGCGGTCAAGGACCGCTGTGCGCACCGTGCCCTTGAGCACCACCGCCTTGTCCATTTCGGCGGCGACCGCCAGAACCGCGCCGGGTTCGGTCAGGCGGCGCAGGATGCGGCGCGCCTCGCGTTCGATCAGGTCTTCGTCAGGGGTCAGGCTTTGGGTGCGGATCGGGGCAGACATGATGGGGTCTTCCTCTTCTGGGCAGGTGGACAGGGGGGCGGGCGCCGCGCGGCCCAGCCGCGCCAGCGCCTCGTCGATCAGCGGATCGTCGCGGCGGGATTCGATCTTGCGCACCCGGCGGAGTACGGTGGAGGCGTGACAACCCTCGTCACGGGCCAGTTGCCGGATCGGAACCCCCTCCTCGACATGGCGCAGGTAGAGACGTGCAAACTCCGGCAACCAGGCGGGCAAGCCCGCCGATACCTCAGCCAGTGCCGTCATTCAGTGTCCCTCGGAACGCCACGGCGTAAAGGCCGTGTTCATCTTGATTAACAACCGTCGATTGCATTTCTTACCTGTTCGTTAACAAACGGCACGACACTGACAATTGTTTAAAAATGATAAATATCGCCAAAGCTGCCGAACGCTGCTTGGCGGTTTTGCGCAACACCCGCATAGGTTGTGCAACTTTCACGGTTCCAAACCCGCGAAAGGACCACCGATGACCGACCTAGCCCGCCGCCTGACCGAATTGCGCCGCCCGCGGCTGCTGATCCGCGCCGCCCGGCTGGGGCTGGGGGAATACGACCGTGCGCGCGATCTGCGCCGCCTGCTGCGGCTGCCGGTGGCGCCCGCCACCCCGCGCGCGCTGGCCGGATTGCTGGCCGAGGAGGCCGCGTTGGAGGAAACCCGCCGCGCGGGCGCTGCGGGTTATTCGCTGGCCCGCCACATCGACATCTTGATTGCGGTGATGGGAGAGGCGCGGCTGTTGCCGCCGACCCCGCCGCTCAGCGCGACTTGAACAGCGATCCCAGTACGCCGCGCACCAGAGCCTGACCCGATTTGGTGCCAAGCTGGCGCGCAAAGCTCTTGCCAAAGGCGACCGCGATCGAATCCGACTTCGATGCGGCGCGTTTGGGGGCGCGGGAAGGCCGGTCGTCTTCCGAGCCATAGCGGCGTGCGGCGCGGAATTCGCGCGCCTCTGTCGCGGCGGTCTGCGCTGCGGCGGCTTCGGCGGCGGCACTGGCGCGCGCCGCCAGCCGTTCAAAGGCCGAGTCGCGGTCGATAGTGGCGCCGTATTTCACCCCCAGCACCGAGCCGGAAACAATGCGCTGGCGTTCCTCGGGGGTGAGGGTGCCCAGGCGGCTGAGCGGCGGGCGGATCAATGTGCGCTCCACCATGCCGGGGATGCCCTTGGCCTCAAGGAACGAGGTGACGGCCTCGCCGGTGCCAACCTCCTTGATCGCGGTTTGCGTATCAAAGGCGGGGTTGGGGCGATAATTCTGCGCGGCGCGGGACAGATCTTTCTGATCCCTGGCGGTGAATGCGCGCAGTGCGTGCTGCACCCGGTTACCCAACTGGCCCAGCACGTCGTCGGGCACATCGGCGGGGTTCTGGGTCACGAAATAGACCCCCACGCCTTTCGACCGGATCAGCCGCGCCACCTGTTCGACCTTGTCGATCAGCGCCTTGGGCGCATCGTCAAACAGCAGATGCGCCTCGTCGAAAAAGAACACAAAGCGCGGGCGGTCGGGGTCGCCTACCTCGGGCAATTCTTCAAACAGTTCCGACAACAGCCACAGCAGGAAGGTTGCGTAAAGCCGCGGCGAGGCCATCAGCCGTTCGGCCGCCAGAATGTTGATGCGGCCACGCCCGTCCGGGGCTGGCGCCATCATGTCGGCCAGATCCAGCGCAGGCTCGCCGAACAACTGCGCGCCGCCCTGATTTTCCAGCACCAGAAGCTGGCGCTGGATCGCACCGATGGTGGCCGCGGCCACATTGCCATAGCGCAGGCCGATCTCGGCGGCGTTCTGGCCCACAAAGACCAGCATCGCCTGAAGATCCTTGAGATCAAGCAGTGGCAGCCCCTCTTCGTCGGCCAGCCGGAAGGCGATGTTCAAAACGCCCTCTTGCGCCTCGGTCAGGTTCATCAGCCGCGCCAGCAACAGCGGCCCCATTTCCGAAACGGTGGTGCGCACCGGGTGGCCCAGGTCGCCGAACATATCCCAGAAGGTGACTGGAAACGCCTGATAGGCCAGATCAAAGCCGATCGTCGCCGCGCGCTTTTCGAACGCGCCGTGCAACTTGCCCGCCGGGTCGCCCGGCATCGCCAGCCCCGCCAGATCGCCCTTCACATCCGACAGAAAGACCGGAACCCCGGCGGCAGAAAAGCCTTCGGCCAGAACCTGAAGCGTGACCGTCTTGCCGGTGCCGGTGGCGCCCGCGATCAGCCCGTGCCGGTTGGCCTGTTTCAACAGCACCTGCTGCGGCACCGTATGATCAACGCCGCCGCCCCCCACGAAAATTCCGTTTTCCGTCAGCACTGCCCGGCCCTCCTTGTCGCGTCGGAATGACAATACAGGGTTAACTTTCTGATGCCAGTGTGAAGCTGTCGTGAGGGGCGCTGCCCCCCGGCGTTCCCTCCCTGTCAGACTGCCGCGCCTTCGGGCGCGGCTTTTGTCGGTAGTTGCGCTGGTTGCGGCCCTGTTTTTTGTCTGTTGACGGACAGGACCTTCGGGGCTAGCGTTCACGCAATGATGAAGTCGGCCAGTCCGACAGGGAACACTGTTCTGGAAAAAGGGCTCTTGATGGGCCCTTTTTCTTTCTGTCGGCGTCGGGCGGGCAAGAATCCGCGACCTTGCCCCAACTTGCCGCTTTTCGCCGCTGACACCCCTGGGGCTGCGTGCTAAGCGAAACGCGCAAATTGTTCCCACGGGATGGACATCATGTCAGACCTTTCGAAATCGCTTGTGATTGCCCTTGTTCTGGGGCTTGCCGCCCCGGCGCTGGCGCAAGATGCGGCGGCCCCCGCCACCGAGGCCCCTGCCGCCGAAGCCCCCGCGTCAGAGGCACCCGCCGCCCAAGCCCCGGCCGCCGATGCCGAAAACAAGGTCGGCTCGACCTATGTCGCCGAAACCCAGGGCGACTGGCAGGTGCAATGCGTGCGCACCGAAGACGGCAAAGACCCGTGCCAGCTTTATCAACTGCTGAAAGACAACAAAGGCAATTCGGTGGCCGAGATCAGCCTGTTCGGCCTGCCCGACGGCCAGAAGGCCGCCGCCGGCGCCACGATCATCACCCCGCTGGAAACCCTGCTGACCGAAAACGTGCGGATCAAGATCGATTCGGGCGAGCCCAAGGTCTATCCTTTCACCTTCTGCGCGCGGATCGGCTGCGTGGCCCGTCTGGGCTTTACCGCGGAAGAGGTGGCCGAACTGAAAAAAGGCAACAAGGCGGTGCTGAGCATCGTGCCGATCGCGGCGCCCGATCAGAAGGTTGAACTGCCGGTCTCGCTCAAGGGCTTTACCGCGGGTTATGACGCGGTGAAAAAAGCCAACGACGCCGCGCGCTGAACGCGCCCCCAACATCGTGAAACGCCGCCCATCGGGGCGGCGTTTTCATTTCTGCGCACTGACTTGCCGCGTGCAGTTACAGCTTGCGCAGCGCAATCACCGCGTTCAGGCCACCAAAGGCAAAGGCATTCGACAGCACCGCATCGACCTGCGCCTGCCGCGCCACGTTCGGCACCACATCCAGCGCGCATTCGGGGTCGGGTTCCTGATAGCCGATGGTGGGGGCAATCACCCCCTCGTTCAGCGCCATCAGGCAGGCCAGCAGCTCCACCGCGCCGGTGCCCCCGATCAGATGCCCGTGCATCGACTTGGTGGACGAAATCATCAGCCGGTCGGCGTGATGGCCAAAGGCATGGGCCACCGCGGCGCATTCGGTCTTGTCATTGGCGGCGGTGCCGGTGCCATGGGCGTTGATATAGCCCACATCCTCGGGGTTCAGCCCGGCGTCGCGCAAGGCTCCGGTGATCGCCCGTTCCGCCCCCTGCGCTGAAGGCATTACGATATCGGAGGCATCCGACGACATCGCAAAACCCGCCACCTCGGCCAGAATCTGCGCGCCGCGGGCGCGGGCGTGGTCGTAATCCTCGAACACGAAAACCCCGGCGCCCTCGCCCTGGACCATGCCGTTGCGGTCGGCCGAAAACGGGCGGCAGGCGTCTTTTGACATCACCCGCAACCCTTCCCAGGCCTTGATCCCGCCGAAACACAGCATCGCCTCTGCCCCGCCGGTCAGCATTGCCTTGGCCGCGCCCGAGCGCACCATCTGGAACGCCAGCCCCATCGCGTGATTGGAACTGGCGCAAGCGGTGGAGACGCTGAACGAGGGGCCGCGCAGATTGTATTCCATGCTGACATGGCTGGCGGCAGCGCTGTTCATCAGCTTGGGCACCACGAAGGGATGAACGCGGTTCTTGCCCTCTTCATAGACCACCCGGTAGTTTTCATCCCAGGTGTTGACGCCGCCCCCCGCCGTGCCCAGCACGACGCCCGAGGTCATCGACAGTTCGCCGCAAAACTCCAGCCCCGACTGCTCCACCGCCTGTTTCGCGGCATGCAGCGTAAACTGGGTAAAGCGGTCATAAAGCGCGATCTGCTGGCGGTTGAAATGCGCCTCTGCATCCCAGCCCCTGACCTGCGCGCCAATGCGGATCGAAAGCCGTTCCACATCGCGGACATCCAGATCGCCGATGCCGCAGCGCCCGTCACGCAGAGCCGCGTATGTTTCGGGCACCGTCAGCCCAAGGGCGTTGACGGTGCCTGCCCCGGTGATGACGACGCGCCTCATGCCAGCGCGGCGTTCGGGCTTTTGGCGGCGATCAGCGACTCGACCGCCGCCACGATGGCGCCGACCGAGGACAGGTCAAGGCCGCTTTGCTCGGCCTCGTTGGCGTTGAAGGGCACCGAGATGTCGAATTCCTCCTCGATTGCAAAGATGGCCTCGACCAGCCCGAGGCTGTCGATTCCCAGCGCATTCAGCGACATGTCGGGCGTCACCTCGTGGCTGTCACGAACCGCCTGCTGGGCGATGATGGCGATGATGCGGTCTTTCACGCTGGTCTCCATATCCGTCTCCGATCAGGCCTTGTCGCTCAGTTTTGTAACGGTTTCCCGAAGCTCTGCCACCTGTGCGACAAGCCGCCCCAGTCGGCGCAGGTTCTTGTTGATCTCAAGCTGAGCCTCCATCTTGATCGCGGGCGATCCCAGCACCACCCGGCCCGCAGGCACGTTGGTAAAAATCTTGGATGCGCCGCCCGCGATCACGTCATCCCCGATAAAGATGTTGTCGGTCACGCCACATTGCCCCGCCAGCACGACCCGGTCACCGATGCGGACCGACCCCGCCACGCCGACCTGACCACACAGCATGCAATCGCGCCCGACCACGACATTGTGGCCGATGTGGACCATGTTGTCCATTTTGGTGCCGGTGCCGATCACCGTGGCGCGCACCGTGCCGCGGTCGATCGTGGCATTGGCGCCCAATTCCACATCGTCGCCGATTTCGACGGTGCCCAGGCTGTGGATGCGCGTCCAGCTTTGCGGGCGGATTTCCTCGCGCGTGCCAAGGGTCGCGCGGATTTCCTCGACCCCCGATTTTTCGGGCGTGACAAAGGAAAACCCGTCTGCCCCCACCACGGCGCCGGGGTTGGCGATGAAGCGGTCGCCGATCGTCACCCGCGCGCAGATGCGCACCCCCGAATGCAGCAGGCAATCGTCGCCGATCCGTGCGCCTTCGGCGATGCTGACATGGGCCGCGATGCGTGCCCGCGCGCCCAGTCGCGCGCCGCGGCCGATCACCACAAAGGGGCCGATGGCGGCGCCCGCGCCGATCTCGGCGCTGGGGTGGATCACGGCGCTGGGGTGGATACCGGGGTCAATCTCGGGGCCGGGGTCGAAGGCACGGCTCAGCCCGGCCATGGCCAGCCGGGGCCGAGCCACAAAGATTGCGCCTTGCAGCCCCAGTGCGCGCCAGTCGGCCCCCTCCCACAAGATCGCGGCGCGGGCCTGGCCCTGGGCCAGACCGGGCGCATATTTCGGGTCCATCGCCAGCGCCAGATGCCGCGGTCCGGCTGTGGCAGGCTCGGAGGCGGCCTCGATCGGCAGCGTCAGGTCACCCTCGGCCCGCGCGCCCAGGGCGGTTGCGATATCGGCTAGCGTCTGCGCCATGTGGCCCCCGAAGTCAGCGGGGCACCCTGCCCCTGCCCCGGTTTACCCGCCGATGCCGGGCAATTCCACCCCGGCCTTTTGCAGCGCTGCGAAAAGCAGGGCATCGCGGCCGTAAACGTCGCGTCGATATTCGATGCGGCCCTTGGGCATAGGCCAGGCGGTGAAATAGACCAGATGCACCGGCACCGGGGTTTCCAGCCGCACGGTCGTTTCACGCCCGCTGTCCAGATGGCGTTGGAAGTCGTCCTGCGGATCGTCGCTTTGCGGCGCCAGCAGGGCATAGGCCAGATCAAAGGGGCGCCCGACCCGGATGCAGCCATGCGAAAACGCCCGCACCTCACGCGAGAACAGCGATTTCGAGGGGGTGTCGTGCAGATAGATGTTCCATGGGTTGGGGAACATGAACTTCACCAGCCCCAGCGCATTGCCATCCGAGGGTGGCTGCTGCATCGCATAGGGAAAGGAACGGGCATTATACTGCGCGAAATTGATGGCCGAGCGCGGCACCACGCGGCCGCGGCTGTCGATCAGCTTCAGATGCCCCGCCGCGTTGGGGTTGCGCTGCATCATCGGCAGATATTCCTTGACCGTGATCGAACGCGGCACGCTCCAGCTCGGGTTGATGACCATATGCTCCATCTGGTCGGAAAACTCGGGGCTGCGGCGGTCGGGCTGATCCATGCCGACGACGGTCACGGTTTCAAAGGTGACCTTGCCGTGGTCGATGATGCGGGCGCTGAAATCGGGCAGGTTGACCCAGATATGGCGCGCGCCCAGATCGAGGCCGTTCATCCAGCGCAGCCGTTCCAGCGCGACGGTGACAGCACGGAGACGGTCCTGGGGGCTGCGGTTGATCTCGGCCAGCGTGCTTTCGCCCGCGACGCCATCGGGGGGCAGGCCATGGTCGATCTGAAATTGCTGCACCGCCTTTTGCAGATCGCCATCATAGCTGGCGGTGGCCGAACGACCCATGTAGCCCATGGCAAACAGCCGGTCGCGCAGCGCGATCACGGCAGCGCCGGTGGCCCCAGGTTTCAGCGCCCCGCCGGGCACCGGCGCGCCCCAGCCGCCCTGCCCGATGGTGCGGGCCAGATCGAGCCGCGCCTTCATCAGTTGCGCATATTGCGGCGCCGAAGGCGGCAACGCGCGCAGAAACTGTGCCGGGTCGGCGGCGGCAAAGCCTGTCAGCAGATCGACCCGATCACGCCGCGCGATTTCCCGCACGATGCCCGCATCCACCGCCTTTGGGTCCAGCGCGCCGGTGCTGACATCTTGAGCATAGGCCAGAAAAGCCGCTGACATTGCAACCTCCAGCAGCCCGCGCTCGCGCTCCGAGGCCAGCCGCTCGAACCGGGCGCGCAGCCCGGCGGCATCGTAGCGCGCAGTGGGCAGGCCATGATGGGCGGCCGCCTCCAGCGCGGAAAACAGCGCGTGGCGGCGGTCTGCATCCTCGGGCGTGGTCCAGAGCGGGGCCTGCGCGCGGGCGCCGTAGAACACCGCAAGCGCAGGGTCGATCGCCGCCGCCTCGGCCACGGCCCGACCGAAACCCGAGGATTGCGCCCATGCCTGTTGCCCGCCCGGCCCCGCGAAGGTCAGCACAAGCGCCAGAACCATGCCCGCCCAGACCCGCGTCCTGATCATCGCCGCCATGTCTCCCCCGGATTCTTGCCCACCCTTGGCTGTTACAAGCGTTTGACAAAAAGTCATCCCTGTCCATGCCAACCGCCCGAATTTCTGAAAAATATGCGCCTTCGCAGCCACGCTCACGCGCCGTGATGCCGCCAGGCAACACCGCGGCGGCCTTAGCACCCGAGCGGGTTTTCAGCAAAATCCTGCCGATCAAGCAGTATCGACAGGGCGCGCGCGAACAGCACGGTTGGCGAAAGGAGGATTTCGTGTCATAACGTCGCCACGAGCAATTGTGTCAAAGCCGTGAGTATAGGCGGCAACCAAAAGCAGGACAGGCGATCACGCATGACAATGACGATGATTTCGCGGCGCGGATTGCTGGGCGCGTTTGCAGCAACCATGATCACCGCGGCCCCCACGTCAACCAATGCCTTCGGCATTCTTCGTGGGGCTGGCGATATCCGTCGCATCAAGATGTATTCGGGCCGCACCGGCGAAACCCTTGATACCGTTTACTGGATCGAGGGGGAATACATCCCCGAGGCGCTGAAAGAGATCAACCATTTCATGCGCGACTGGCGCAACGGGCAGAAGGTCGTGATCGACCCGCGCACCGTCGATATCGCCGCCGCCGCGCATCGGTTGCTGGATGTGAACGAGCCCTACATGATGCTGTCGGGCTACCGCTCGCCTCAGACCAATGCAATGCTGCGATCGCGGTCGCGCGGGGTGGCGAAAAACTCGCTGCACATGAAGGGTCAGGCGGCCGACCTGCGGCTGAAGTCGCGCTCGGTCGGGCAGATCTACAATGCCGCCTCGGCCTGCCATGCAGGCGGTGTGGGGCGCTATTCGCGGTCCAATTTCGTCCATATGGATTGCGGGCCGGTGCGGACCTGGGGGCGGTAAGCCAACGGCCCAAGATCGCATCGAACCGAAAAAAGGCGCCGCAACCGCAGCGCCTTTTTCGTTATGCCAAGGCGTGATACCCGGCGCCGGACCCGAAGACCCGACGCCGGAGGATCAATGCCGCGGGGTGCGCAGACGCTCGGGCATGTCGGCCATGAAATAGGCCTCTTCCTCGGCCGTCAGTTCAACCTTTTCAAACCCGAAGATCATTGGCCGGATATGGTGCAGGAACCCGTGCCCGATGGTCAGCAGGTAGGTATGCACCACCACGAAGGCTGCGATTGAAAAGGCTGACAGAATGTGGATGTTGGCCACGATCTGCAACAGGAAGCTGGCATTGTCGAGATCGTCCCACAGGCCATAGCCCAGATAGATCAGCCCCGACACCCAGATCGCCGGAAACAGCGCGATCTTGACGGCCAGATAGGCCAGTGCCTGCAACGGGTTGTGCCGCCGCTTGTAGCTTTTTCGATAGGGGTGCTCCTCGCCGTGGAACACGCCCCAGGCGTAAAAGCGCATGACCCTGAACAGCCCCTCGGTCTTGGGGATAAACTGCTTCCAGGCTTCGGTGGTGAACAGCCAGAAGGTAGCGAAAAGCCAAAGCAGCAGCAGCGCCAGCGCCGTCAGCGTATGAACCGTCACCGCCGTCTCGAAGGACAGGATCTGGTGCATCCCCATCAGCCGGGCGCCGGTGAACATCAGCAGGAAGATGGAACCCGCCTGGCTCCAGTGCCAGATGCGGTTGAACGCCGGATAGACCAGCACGCAGCGGATATTGCCCTTGGCGCTGCCGTCGGGGGTCGGGGTCGTTGCGGTGTCAGTCATGATGCGCTCCTCCGTTGCCGCGAGCGCGCCGCATCAGGCGCAGACCGCCATGCCCCAGCGCACCCAACAGCGCCAGCGCCACCATCACCATACCCAGCTTGCCACCGATGCCGGGGCCAGAGCCGGGCATGTAGATACCCGCCACATTGGCCAGACGGCCGTTCTGGCTGTGGCATTCCTGACAGGACAGCGCGTCCTTGGCAGGCGCCACCATATGGGTGATGGGCCAATACATGTGGGTATCGACAAAGTCGAACTTGCCCGAATATTCCAGCCCCGCATAGTCCATCGCCGCCTTGATCGACTTGGTCCAGTCGAAGTTGGTCCAGAAGGCGGTGTCGGTGGTGGGTCCGTAGACGTTGGACATCACCAGACGGTTCATCTCGGTATCATAGGCCTGCCGCCCCTCCATC
Organism: Phaeovulum veldkampii DSM 11550; assembly: GCF_003034995.1. Taxonomy (GTDB): domain Bacteria; phylum Pseudomonadota; class Alphaproteobacteria; order Rhodobacterales; family Rhodobacteraceae; genus Phaeovulum; species Phaeovulum veldkampii. The sequence goes on from NZ_PZKF01000001.1 coordinate 63,069, forward strand.
CGCTTGAACGGGAAGATGCGGGATTTCGGGTCTTCGGAATTGCCGTGGATGATATTAATATCGACGGTCTTCGACGGATCGATGGTGTGGTCGGTGTTGGTGTATTCCACCTGCCCGTCGAACCAGGCGTAATAGGGCACGACATTTTCGCCCCATTCGAAATCGCCTTTGGTCGAAAGATAGGTGTGCAGATGCTTGCCGTTGCCTTGCGTATAGCCTTCCATGCTGATCGGCTTGCCGTTGTCCAGCCGCCCCGCCGTGGACCAGTCCCACGAGGTTTTCGTGGCCACGCCACCCCGCGCAAAGGACGGAATGTGGCAGGTCTGGCAGGCAACGGTATCGGTGTGGTCGTTCAGCTTGATATGCGACACGCTGGTGTCGGGATGCGGTTTTTCGCCATGGCACGAGGTGCAGCTAGCCACATCGCGCGCAGCACCGGGGGCCATGTCGGGGTGCGGATTGGTGACATTGGTAGCGTAGCGCGAACCGGCGAACACATGCTTGTCGCTGACGTGGCAGCTTTCGCAGGTGAAATTGGCGCCGTCCGCCGACATATGCACATCGGTGGCCAGATCCGGATGGATCAGCGCCGAGCTGAGATCGCCGTGCTTGACGTTATCGCCGCCGCCGCCGTTGAAATGGCACGAGCCACAGTTTTCCCGACCCGGCGCGCCCACTGATTGCGCTGCCTGAGACAGGTTGACAGGCCGGACATCGGCGCCGGTGATGGTCTTGGCGCCGGGCGTGACCGGATCAAGCGGCGGGTTGCCGGCAAGGTTGTCCTGCTTGGTATACTGGCCCGATTTGTCGTGACACACCAGACAATCGACCCGCGCCGGATCGGCGGGCGCGGGTTGGCGCACATCGGTCCATCCATAGCCCGCATGGCACGAGGTGCAGCGGGTTTCGTTGCTGGCCACGTTGCCGCAGAACGAGTTGATCGTATGCGCCTTGCCCAGCCGCTGGCCGGTTTCGGGCTGCTCATAATCCCACTTCCAGTGGATCGAGTGCATCACCTGATTGGATGCCTCGGTATGGCATGACAGACAGGCCGCTGTAACCTCGGGGCCTGATTTGAAATTCTGCTTGAGAATTTCAAATTTGGAGTGGTCCGCCGTGCTTTTGCTGATCGCCGTGCTTGCGCTGGTGGCCGCTGCGGCGGGAACCGTCGTCTCCTCCCCGGACTGGGCCCACCCTGCCCCGCCCCAGAGGATCGCCGCCGAGACAAGCGCGGCCACCCCCATACCCCTAATTCGCATCAATTCTCCAATCTGGCGCCTTGCGTCGCTGCAGCATCCCTTAGAATTGTTTAAAGGAGCATAAGGTGTTTCTCAAAGTAACATTTGCCGCCGCGGAATGCGACAACCTGCCGCACTTGTCTTTTGCGCAAAGGCAAATGCTGCGACTGCGAACGGTCGGGCAGCGGTGCGTTTACGAATTCTTGGCATCACTGCGCCACCCGTTTGCCCACGCCCCGGATACCCCGGACGGGCAGCGATCAGACCAAGGAGAGCCTGATGTTCAATCCGTTCAAGAACCGCCAGATCCCGCTTTCGGGGCCCGCTTTCGACATCACCCCGGTCACACCCGATGACGGCGCCGACCTGCCCGCGGTTTCGGTGGCGCTTTATGTCGAAACCGGCGGCACGCTGGCCTTTGTCACCGCCAAGGGCGCGCTGCGCAGCCTGAGCGTGCGGGATTTCTCGATCCTTCCGGTAGGCGTGTCTCGGGTGATGCAGACCGGCACGACGGCGGCGGGTATTCATGCCCTGATGGTGCAGTGATGCTGATCTGTGACTGGTCGATCCCGCGTCTGGCGCAAGATCAGGCCGCGACGGCGGGCGATCTGTGGCTGGACTTCACCACTGGCGCCCTGCCCGCGCAGGTGATCTGGGCGCGCGGATCAGAGGCAAGCTGTTTCGATGCCGCGGGCCGGATCGTCACCCGGCCAGCCGGGGCCGCGCGGTTTGATCATGACCCGGTAACACGGGCCGCGCTGGGGGTTCTGGTCGAACCCACGGCCACCAACCTGCTGGCGCAATCGGCGATTGCCGCGCCCGGCTGGACGCTGAGCGGCGCCACGATGACCGCATTGTCACTGGCTGCGCTGGGGGTTTTTGCCGGGGCCTCGGTCGTCTCGGCCGGGGCCAGTTGGCACCGGGCGATGCAGAACTTTGCCGTCACCGCGGGCGTGGCCTATGCGGTGACGCTGTTCTACCGGCCCGGCAGTTCGGGCAAGATGACGGTGATCCTGAAGCACAACGCATCGTCGCTTTCCAGCAACATCGAAGGCGCCATCGGCGGGCTGGCCGTCACTGCCACGGCGGCGGGTGCGCTGGCCGGGCTGGAGGAGCGGGTTCTGGCCGATGGCGTGACACGGCGGCTGCGGGTGGTGTTCGCCTCCGGCGTCAGCGGCACGCTGAGCCTTGGGGCAGGGCCGTTTTCAGCGGTTGCCGGGCAGGACGTGATCTTGCTGGGCGCGCAGGTCGAGGCGGGCACCAGCGCCAGCGCCTATATCGCCACCGCGGGCAGCCTTCAGGCCCGCGCCGCCGATCGGCCGGGGCTGACCGGCATCACCGGGCGGCATGATGTGACGCTGCGCTATGGCGATGGCACGCAAGAAACGCTGCCGGCCCAGATCGTTTCCGAGGGCTACTGGCCGGAATTGTCGCGCAGCGATCTGGCCGCAATCGGGCTGTCCCCCCGCTGACCCCGCGCGCCGGGCAGGTCGTGCCGCCTCGCCCGGCGCATCGCGGCGCCGCCAGCCCGGCAGCACCGGCGCCAGCAAGAGCAGAACCCAATACAGGTCCATCGGCAGGATCAGATAGCTGCCCGCCAGATTGGCGACGAAAAACAGCACCATCCAGCCCGCCAGAAACCGGGTGACGGCGGCACGGGCGGGATCGGTCGCGCCGATCAGCCGCCCGACGATCAGCCCCAGATGGGCCAGAACCAGCCCCAGCCCGACCAGCCCCAGATCAAGATAGACCGCCAGAAAACCGTTATGCGGATGCAGCGGGTCAAAGCCGATGGCCGAGCGGACAAAGGCCCCGATCCCGCCGCGCCAGGCGGCCTCATAACCGCCGCCCAGCAGCAGGCTGTTGGCGCGGCCCGCCTCCAGCGCGGCCTGCCAGATCAGCGTGCGCGCCGACAGCGTCGGGTCGCGGTCCAGCAGATCAAGCGCCAGCCCCATCAGCCAGCTATCCAGCCCCGAAAGCCGGGCGGCCCCGGCAATCACCAGCCCCCCCGCCAGCAGCCCGACACACGCCCGCAGCGTGGTCAGCGCGGTCAGCACAACCGCCATCCCCAGCGCCAGCGGCAGCGCCAGAAATATCTTGGCGGAATCGGTCAGCGCCAACAGCCCCAGCCCCAGCGCCAGCAGCGCCCGCACGATAGCGCGACGCATCACGTCGGTGCCAAAGGCCGCAAGGATCACAAGGCACAGCGCCAACACCCGCGCGAGGCTGTTTTTATGTGCATAGCTGCCCTTCAGCAGCCCCGCATGTTCGGCAAAGAACTCGGCCCCCGAATGAAACGCATAACCCGGCGCCAGCACCGCCAACCCCGCGGTGGTCAGGATCAGCGCGGCAGCCAGCCAGACCAGCGCCGCCACGAAATCGTCAAAGCGAAAGCGCGACAGCATCCAGACGGCGCAAAGCGTGCCGCCCGCAAAGCCCGCGGCGCGGCGCATCGTGTCGGCAGGCAGCGGGCTCCACAGCGCCGACAAAACCGCCAGCACGGTCAGCGCCAGACCCCAGCCAAGGCCGGGTGGCAGCGTCAGCCGCCGCGGATCGAGCAGCACCAGCAGCCCCACGACCGCCAGCGTCGCCACGCCCAGTCGCTGAATCGCCGCGTTCTGGCCCTGCACCACAATCTGCGAGATCGTGCCTTGCAGCAGATCGCCGCCGACAGGGCGTTGCAGCGCCCCGCTGAGCAGAACCAGAACAAACAGCAAGAACAGCCGCAGCGGCAGCCCCGCCCGTCGCGGTTGCGCCGGTGCGATGGCCCCGCGGATCATCGGGCCCCGGCCCGCGCGCCGATCATCGCGCGCAGGCCGATGGTATTCAGCGCCAGCGCCGTCGCGCCATAGGCCAGCGCGCAGACGGCGATCTGCAGCGCCATCCCCGCAACCCCCGCCGACACCGGCGCCAGTCGGGCCACGGCGATCATGGCAAGGCATCCTGCCGCCACCCGCGCCAGATCGGCGCCGGGCCACAGGATCGGCCCGGCGGCGCGCGCGCGCGCCAGCGCCACCCAGGCGCCCGCCACCGCCGCCCCGGCACAGGCCCAGCCAAAGGCCGCAGGCCCGGCCTCTGCGGCAAGCCCGCCCACCCCGGCCAGCACCAGCAGGCTGACCAGAGGCCCCGCCGCCGCGCCGCGGGTCTGACCCCGGATCACGAACAGCGTATCGACGCCAAACAGCCGGAACGCCCCCACACCCGCCGCCAGCGCCGCCGGGCCGATCACCGCCGCATAGGCCGCGCCATAACCCTGCGGCACCACCAGATCGGCAAAAGGCGTGCGGATCAGCCAGAACCCCAGCGCCGCGGGCGCCACAAAAACCGCCGTCACCGCAATCTGGCGCCCAGCCTGCGCAGGCAGGTCAGCCGCCGCGCCGAACTCGGCAAGCCGAATCGAGCGTTGGATCATGACCAGATTGACCACCAGCCCCACCATCGCCACCGCCTTTTGCGCCAGATCCAGCGCCAGCATTGCGCCGGCCGCAGCCTCCAGCCCCATCCCGGCCGCCGCCAAGGCCCGCGCCAACGCCGGAAATGCCAGCGACAGGTTGGTGGCCAACGCCGCATAGACCCCGAAGCGCCATAAAAATCCTGCCTGCACCGGATCGGCAGGCGCCGAAACCCCCGCCACCTTCAGCCCGCGCAAGGCCATCATCGCCAGCGGAAACGACAGCGCCAGCCCCGCCACAGCCGCCAGCCCCTGCCCGGTCAGCGCCGCTGCCGCCGCCCCCAGCACCAGCCCCAAGGCCGACCGCAACACCCAGGCACGAACAAAAAAGCCGGTGTCCATCTCGGCCCGCGCAAGCGCCTGACGACCGTCAAACACGCCCTGCCCGGCGGCAAACAGACACACAACAGCCAGCGCCGGGGCTTGCGGCAGCGCCGGCGCAGCCAGTGCAGCCGCCCCCAGCAGCGCCGCGGTGGTCGCGCCATAACCGCGCCACAGCGCGCGCCGCCGCGCCGCGGTCTTGCCCGCCTCGGCACCCACGGCAAAGCGCATGACGCAAACGCGCATCCATTCGTAAGCAAGGCTCGCCAGCAGTTGCCCAAGGCTCCAGACCAGCGCAAAGATCGCGTATTCCGCGCCCGACAACAGCATCGGCACCAGCACCGACACCGCCAGCCCCGCCAGATTGGCCAGCACCAGCGCCAGCGGCACCAGCGCAGGGCTGGCCCAGGGATCGCGGCGCGGGGGGGCCGCCATCGTCACGCCCGCCGCGCCGCCAAACGGCGGTGGTCGTCAAAGATCGGCGCCAGCAGCCGCTCTGGCCGGTGTGCCGCCGCAGCGCGCGCGACGCAGACAGGGTCCACCCGCCCCGCGCCGATCGCCGCGCCCAGATCGGCAATGCGCGCGGCCATCTGCGCCAGTTGATCGGGGCCGCGCGGCACCAGATGCCCCGCCGCGGACATGGCATACAGAGGCTGCAACTGGGGCAGGTGCAGCGCCACCACGGGCCGCCCCGAGGCCAGACATTCCAGCACAAAGCGCGGCATGCCCTCAAATTCCGAGGTCAAGAGGCCGATATGGCAGCCAGCAAGGATTGCCGCGACGTCTGCGGCCGATTTTCGACCATGCACTACGGTTATTTCTGATACTTCGGAAAATTCCGGGTGTGCCGACAGATCACCGTCGCCCACATAATGAAACTCGACCGGCACCGCCGCCTGCCGCGCCATCGCCACCACCCGCAGCATCAGATCCAACCGCTTGAACGCGTCGCAGCGCCCGGCAAAGACCAGCCGCAGCGGCAGCACGGCAGCAAAGGGCTGCGGTGTGAACAGATCGGTGTTGGCCCAGGTGGTCAGGGTGTGAAATTTCGCGCCAAAGGGCCAATAGCGGCGCGCGAACATCGACGTCACCTCAGGGTTGACGGTGTAGAACCTGACCGCCAGCGCCGCCGCCAGGTATTCAGTGGCGGCGCGCAGCCGGTGGTGGCGGCCCAGGATCCCGCTCATCGGTTTGGATCGGTCGCCCCAGACATGCAGCATCTGGATGAAGGGCACCCGCAGCGCGGCAAAGATCGGCGCATACTCGACCCGGCGCAGCTCCACCGAATAGCCCCCGCGCCGCAGCAGCGGGCCGATCAGCCCGCGCTTGCGCCACATCAGCGCGGCAAAGCGGAAGGTTTCCGATTGGGTGATCGACTGCGGCGCACGGTTCACGCTGTCATCCAGCCGGGCAATCGGCAGAAAATCCAGCTCGCGGCCGCGAAAGCGAACACGGCTGATCTGGTCCGGGGGCAGATCGCCGATCTCGTCGGGGCCGATGAACAGCAGGTCGATATCGTCGGGGCGATACTGGATATAGTCTCGGATATAGGTCTCGATCCCGCCCACCTTCAGCCCGCGCGGATCGGCGCTGTTGACCAGTGCCACCCGAACGCGTCGGCTCATGGCCGGGCGGCGCGCAGACGGGTCGCGCGCAGCCGCAGAAAAAACAAAGGAATACCGATTACATAGCGCCGAAACAGCCGCGCAGGCTCGCGCAGCAGCCGATAGAACCATTCCAGCCCCAGCCGCTGCATCGCGCGCGGCGCGCGGGCAAACCGCCCCCCCATCAGATCAAGGATAGCGCCGCCGCAGATGATCAGGCAGGGGTGGTCCAGCCCCGCACGCAGCACCTCGGCTACCCGCTCCTGCCGCGGCATTCCCATGCCCAACACGATCACCGGGGGCCGCGTCTTGCGGCACAGGTCAAGATAATGCGCCGCGGGGCGGAACCCGTCAGCCTCGGCCTTCACCCGCAGACCGGCCGCGCGCAGCGCCGCCGCCGCCTGCCCCAGCCAAGGCTGTCGGGTGCCAAAGATCGCCACACCCTCCCCCGCCAGCCGCGCCAGAAGCTGCGGGATCAGATCAGATCCGTTCAGGTTCAACCCCGGATCGCGCCCCAGCGTGCGCAGCGCCATGCCGGTGCCGGTGCCGTCGCGCAGCAGAATGTCGGCACCCGCGAAGGCCGCGAAAATGTCGGGATCAGACCAGATCAGGTTGATCGCATGGGCATTGACAAAGGCCAGCACGGTAGGTGCCGCGGGGCGCGTCAGCGCGTCGATCAGCGCGGGCATCTGCGCCGCCTCGGTCTCGATGCGCAGGGCTTCGAGGATCGTCAGCACCCGCGCGGCGCCATCGGCGCCAAAGGCGCGGTCCAGCGTCAGCCCCAGCGGTGGCGATAGTTCGACAAGACTCATGGCGTGGTCCCCGTTGCAGACATCAGGTTCAGCCGGTCCAGCACCGGCATCAGATCGGCCAACCTGCGCGGCGCGGCCATGCGGGCGGCCAGCGCCTCCAGATGGTGCGGGGCACAGGCGGAAAACAGACATATGCCGCCGCGGTTGGCGGCCAGCGCGTAATCGGTCAGAAAGGCCGCGGCGGCGGTTCGGGGCGGGCCATCGTCATAGCCAGCCGCTGCCAGCGCGGCCCGCAGCCCGGTGTCAGGGCGTGCAACAAGGGCCGCCAGCCGCGCCAGCGCCCCGCCCGCCCCCAGCGCGCCATGGGTCACCACCCCGCCCCCGGCCCGGCGCCACCCCGCCAGCCAAGGCGCCAGCGCCGCAGGATCGAACGGGCTGGAGGCGATCTGCACCAGGCTGTAGGGCGCGCCCAGCACGACCGCCGCCGCCGCCGCAGCCGTGCTGCCGGCCACACCGACCGCGCCCACCCGCCCCTCGCGCAGCAGGTCGGTCAGGCAGGCCAGCAGATCGGGGCGCGTCACATCGGCCGGGTCGGGATCGTGCAGCATCAGCCGGTCGATCGGCGCGCCGCGCAACGCGGCAAGGCTGGCGCCGACCGACTGGCGCAGCGTTTCGGGGCCAAGGGGAAGCCGCGCGGGAACGCGCCCGGTGGCAGCCAGCCCGCGCAGTTGCGGCAGCATTGCCACCGCGCTGCGCGCCAGAGGCCGCAGCGCCCCGCGCCAGCCCATGGGCCGCGGCGCAAGGCCCACCTTGCTGGTGATGGTGATGGCGCCCGGATGGGCCGCGGCAAAGGCGCCCAAAATCCGCTCGGCCTGCCCGTCACCATAGGCTGGCGCCACGTCGAACCAGGTGATCCCGGCCGCCAGCGCGCGCTCCAGCGCGCGCCGCCCCTCGGTCGCGCCGATCCGAGAGCCGAGCGAGGCACAACCAAAGCCCACCCCCGCCGCAGTCACGGCCCGATCAGAGACGTGCGCCGCACTCAGCCCATCAGGCATTGCCACCACCCCCGCCCGCTGCCAGATGATGCGCCAGCCGCAGGCCCAGACAGCAGGCGGCAAAGGTCGGGTTGGCATGGCCCGACGTGGGCAAAACCGCGGTCGAGGCGACATGCAGATTGGCAACCCCGTGCACGCGGCATTCAGGGGTGACCACGCTGGTGCCGGGGTCGGCGCCCATCCGCAACAGGCCCTGCTGGTGAAACCCGTCCTGCGCCTGCGCCAGAACGGCAGCGCGGCGCCCGGCCTCGGGGACGCGATAGATCAGCCGCCCCTTCCCCGCCGCGCGCAGCGCGTGGTCCAGCACCTGATGCGCGCGCACGACCGAGCCTGCATCCTCGGCTGAAAAGCGCAGGCCGATTTCCAGTCCGCGGGCGCCATCGGGCATCGGGCGCGCGCTCAGCCGCGCCCGGCTGTCGGGGTCGGGCGTGTGTTCGGCGTGATAGGTCAGCGCATAGCGCCCGGCCGGATTGCGCACCAGAACGCCGGGGCGGCGCGGTTTTTGCAAATGGCGTTGGCGCAGGATCATCGTGGCGGCCCCCAGCGTTGCCAGCGGCGCGCGCGCCACATTGGCCAGATGGGCGCGCAATCGCCCGCCCCCGCCGATGTGCCGCAGCCGGATGGCTTCGGGCAGCAGCATGCGCCCGATCGGCGCAAAATACAACCCCAGGTAGATTGCCGATAGAATGCCGCTGCGGTGCGAGGGGTCATCAAAGGCCGGATTGTCGGCCCAGAAGGCCACGTTGCGCAGCCCCAGATCGGCCTGAGCCCCCGGCGCCAGCGTAAACCGGCGCCGAACCCAGGCGCCGCTGGCGTCACGAAAGAAATCCAGCGATGCGGCATCGGCAGGGTCATTCAGCGCCAGATCGGCGATGGTGCCGAACAGATGCCCCATGTAGTGCCGCCCAAGCGGCCCCTCGGCCCCGCCGAACAAACCCGGCGCATGGGCCTGCGCCAGCGCCAGCAACCGCGCGCTGCCCAGTCCGCCTGCGGCGATCACCACCTGCGCCGGGAACAGCGCCAGCCGCGCCCCCGCGCGCCCGCGCACGACCACCTGACGAACCTGGCCCCCGGCGATCTCCAGCGCCTCGACCGGAGCATTGAGGCTGAGAGTGATCCGCGCTGACGCGGCAACCGCCGCGCGCAGCCGCCGTGCCAGCCGCGGCTCGCGTGACCAGCGCTCCAGCGCGGAACAGGCCACGTCGGGGCCCAGGCCCTGCCAATCGGGGTGCGGATCGTGAAACCGGGCGCTGCCGCAATCCAGATAGTCGGCGGCGCGGTTGGCATGAACCGCCAGCGCCTCGGGCGGGATTGGCCAGCCCGAACCGGGCACATGCGCGCGCGGCTGATGATCCAGCGCATCCATCGCCACGCAGCGCCCGCCCCACCACCACGACGTGCCCCCCAGCGCCGCCGCGGCGCACAGATGCAGGGGCGCATGGGTGGCGCTGTCGGTCAGAACACCGGGCACGGGCGCAGGCCCCGGCGTCTCGCCCCCAGCCTCCAGCACCAGCACGCGGCGGCCCAGATGCGCCAGTTCCAGCGCCAGCGACAGCCCGACCGGCCCCGCCCCGATCACGCAGACATCGGCGGGGACCGCTGCCCGTTGCGGCGTCAGGCCGTCACAGATCATTCCAACGCCCCCCTGTCGCGCCAGCCTTGCGGCGCGCGTCACGGGCCGATCGCCCACCCCGCCGCTGATGCAAGACTAGGCTGCAACAGCAGTATTCCGCAATTGGATTTCGTGTTAAGGTTGTATTTTGTCGCGCCCTCTGCGCGTCCGTCCAGACCCTGCGGTCACCACCGCCCGGTCAGTGCCAGCCGCACCAACCCCGCGCGCCGCGCAAACTCCGACTGACCCAGCCCACCCGCCGCCACCAGCCCAGGATCGGCGGCGGCCTGCGCCAGAATCGCCCGCGCCTGCCAGCCGGTATAAAGCGCAGGCGCCGCCACTTTGGGCACCGCAGGCCGCGCCGCCGCAGCACGGGCATGGCGCGCCAGCCCCGTCTGGGCCAGCGCCCGCAGCGCCGCCACCTCGGGCATCACCGCCCGGCCCCGGCGCACCAGTTCCGGCAGCGCCAGCAGCCAGTTGGCCAGCCCCGCCGCCGCCGCATGATCGCGCACCACTGGCGCGGCGGCCTCCGGTGCGCCCAGAACCCGCGCCGCCGCCCACATCAGATTGCCCGATGTCGCCTCCAGATAGGCCCAGAGCGCGGCATCATCGGCAAAAGGCTCGTCCCAGCAATCGCGCCGCCGCGCCTCGGCGATGCCGGTCAGCAGCGCAACCGGCAGGCCGGTCTCGGCCATCAGATCGGCCACGGCGCGCAGCACCTCCGGAGTATTGGCGGGCGGGGTATTGGCAACGGGGGGGGCCAAGGCGTCGATCCACCATTGCAGGCGCATTTCGGCCAGCATTGGCTGGGTGCTGGCCCAAGGCGCGCGCGCGAGCTCCAGGTTCAGCGCGTAAAGCGGCCACAGCCGCGCCCGCGCCGCCGGTGGCGCCGCCATGGTGGCGGCGAACCGGTCCGGGTCGCCCGTGGCAACGGCGTCGGCCAGGCTTTGCATCACGCCGGCTCCGCCAGGATCAGCAGGTAGCCATAATCACCGCCATCGGTGCGCCACAGCGTGATCTCCTCGGCCTCGGCAGCCAGCGCCGGATCGTCGCCCTGCGCGCGCAAGACATCCAGCCGTGCAGCCAAAGGTTCATAATAGGCCGCCCAGGCTGCCCGGCCCAGAAACCGCGCGCCCAGCACACGGTAGCCCGCCGCCGCCACCTGCGCCAGAACCCCGGCCCGGTCGGTCATCTCGGGGTAATTTGCCGCCCAAAAGGCACGCGCCGCCGGCGAAGGCCGCGCCACCGCCCAGCACAATTGCGAAAATGCCACCCGCCCGCCCGGCGCCAGATGGGCGCGCCAGCGCCGCAGCCCCGCCTCGACGCCCAGATGATAGATCGCCCCCGCCGACCAGATCAGATCGAACGGCCCGCCGGGCGGGTTGGCCATATCGGCCTGATGGACCTGAACCCGCGGGTCATCGGCCCAGCGCGCCCGCAGCGCCGCCACATAGGGCGCGTGCAGATCGACGGCCACCACGCGCCCCTGCGGCAGATGGGCCAGCAGCCCCGCCACATCAGCCCCCGGCCCGCAGCCCGCATCCAGCACCGCCGCATCCGGCCCGATGCCTGCCACACCCATCGCCCAGTCCAGACTTTCCCGGTCGCCCGGCCCCTCGCGTTCCAGCCCCGAATGCAGCAGGAAAAAGGCCGCCTCGCTCATGCCGGAGCCACCCCGTCGCGCAGCAGCTTCCAGTTCATCGCGTCCAGCAGCGCCTCGAAGCTGGCATCCACGATGTTGGGGCTGACCCCCACCGTGGACCAGCGCCTGCCCTGCCCATCCTCGCTGTCGATGATGACGCGAGTGACGGCCTCGGTGCCGCCCTGTGTGATGCGAACCTTGAAATCCACCAGCTTCATATCGTCGATGCAGGCCTGGTAGGGGCCCAGATCCTTGGCCAGCGCCTTGGCCAGCGCGTTCACGGGGCCGCGGTCGGACCCGGTTTCATCCATGCTTTCGGACACCGACAGCATCTTGCGCCCGCCGATCTTCACCACCACCACCGCCTCTGACAGGCTGATCATCCGGTCATAGCGGTTCTTGCGCCGCTCCACCGTGACGCGATAGCGCTTGACCTCAAAGAACGCGGGCATCAGGCCCAGTTCGGCCATCGCCACCAACTCGAAACTCGCCTGCGCGCCGTCATAGGCATAGCCCTGATCTTCGCGCGCCTTGATCACCTCAAGGATGCGGGCCAGACGCGGGTCTTTCGGGTCCACCTCGATGCCCGCCGCCGCCAGCCGCGCGCGCAGGTTCGACTGACCCGCCTGATTGGACATCGGGATCAGCCGCGTGTTGCCCACCAGACCGGGGTCGATATGTTCATAGGTCGCGGGGTCTTTCAGGATCGCGCTGGCATGCAGCCCCGCCTTGTGCGCAAAGGCCGAGGCGCCGACATAGGCCGCCGCCCGGCGTGGCACCCGGTTCAGAATGTCATCCAGCATCCGGCTGGTGCGCGTCATCCCGGCCAACGCCGCCGCGCTGACCCCGGTGTCAAACCGGCTTGCATAAGGCTCTTTCAGCAGCAGCGTCGGGATGAGCGATGTGAGGTTGGCATTGCCGCAGCGCTCGCCCAGCCCGTTCAGTGTGCCCTGCACCTGACGCACACCGGCGTCCACCGCGGCCAGCGTTCCGGCCACGGCATTGCCGGTGTCGTCGTGGCAATGGATGCCCAGCCGATCACCCGCAATGCCCGCCGCGATGACCTCGGCCACGATCCGGCCCAGTTCGGCAGGCAGGGTGCCGCCGTTGGTGTCGCACAGCACGATCCAGCGCGCACCCGCCGCCTCGGCCGCGCGCAGGCAGGCCAACGCATGGGCGCGGTCGGTTTTCCAGCCGTCGAAGAAATGCTCGGCGTCAAACAGCGCCTCGCGCCCCTGCGCCACCACATGCGCGACCGAGGCGCCGATCGCCTCGAGGTTTTCCTCCGGCGTGATCCCCAGCGCGGTCACCACCTGCCCGGCATGGGCTTTGCCCACAAGGCACACCGCAGGCGTGCCCGCGTTCAGCACGGCCGCCAGCACATCATCATTCGCCGCCGACCGGCCTGCGCGTTTCGTCATGCCAAAGGCGGTAAAGGTGGCGCGGGTGTCGGGCCGAGCGGCGAAAAAATCGCTGTCGGTCGGGTTGGCACCGGGCCAGCCCCCCTCGATGTAATCGACCCCCAGCGCATCAAGGGCGCGGGCGATCTGCACCTTTTCGGCCACCGAGAACTGCACACCCTGCGTCTGCTGCCCGTCGCGCAGCGTGGTGTCGTAAAGGTAGAGGCGTTCACGTATCATCGGCCTCGGGCTCCAAGGTTTCTTCGACGCGTTGAGCCTCTAACAGTGCTTTTTCCATGTGTTCTTCATAATGTTTGTCGAATTTGACTTCATCAAAGCCTGTTATTGCGGAGGGACCGTCTTCATCCAATGAAATTTGGAACCCTGCTGATCGTAATAAATTCACGGAAGCCTCCGCCGCCAATTTATCTCCGGCTTCCCATGCCTTGTTCGCACCGCTGAGCGCATATCGCAAAAGAGCATCAGGTTCTTTGAACGCACGACTCGTCGGTTTGTGATCAAATACTGCGACGCCAGATTCGATAAGGAGCTTCCTGAGTTTGTCGGACAAGTCGAAACGACCCGCAGCGCGTGCGCGCTCCCTGACACTCGTAATCTCGAAAATTCTCGGATCCTCACCCAGCTTGAGATGATCATTCCGATCAAACCAAAGCCCCATGGACGGCTCCAGCAAACCGACCAAGTGTCCACACGCAAGTAGGTCTGCCGCATTGCCCTGTTTAGCATACTTGCGCATCAAGGTCAGTGCCTGAGGAGTATTCAGGTCATCCGCAAGAGCGTCCAAAAACTCTGTGGGTGCAGATCGGCTAGGACGAACGGTCATGCAAATATAATGCCATTTTTGGAGGGTCTTTTCAGCCTCGCGCGCCTTCTCCGCCGTCCAGTCCATCGGCTTGCGGTAATGCGTCTGAAGATAGACGAACCGGATCACCTCGCCCGGAATGCCCTGATCCAGCAGGTCGCGCACGGTAAAGAAATTGCCCAGGGATTTGGACATCTTCTTGCCCTCGACCTGCAACATCTCGTTGTGCAGCCAATAGCGCGCAAAGCCCGAACCGGGATGGGCGCAGCAGCTTTGGGCGATCTCGTTTTCATGGTGCGGGAATTGCAGGTCGATGCCGCCGGCGTGAATGTCGAACGCCGCGCCCAGCAGTTCATGGCTCATCGCCGAACATTCGATATGCCAGCCGGGCCGCCCCCGGCCCCAGGGGCTGTCCCAGCCGGGCAGGTCTGCATCCGACGGCTTCCACAGAACAAAATCCATCGGGTCGCGCTTGAAGGGCGCCACCTCGACCCGCGCGCCCGCGATCATGTCATCGACCGACCGGCCCGACAGGCGACCATAGTCGGGGTAGCTGCGCACATCGAACAGCACATGACCCTCGGCCACATAGGCGTGGCCGCGCGCGACCAGCCCCTCGATCATCGTGATCATCGCGCCGATGTAATCGGTCGCGCGCGGCTCATGCGTGGGGCGCAGCGCCCCCAGCGCGTCCATATCCTCGTGATACCAGGCAATCGTTTCTTCGGTGATATCGCGGATGTCGCGCCCCGTGGCGGCGGCGCGGGCGTTGATCTTGTCATCCACGTCGGTGAAGTTGCGCACATAGGTGACGTGATCGGTGCCATAGACATGCCGCAGCAGCCGGAACAGCACGTCAAACACCACCACCGGCCGCGCATTGCCCATATGCGCGCGGTCGTAAACCGTGGGGCCGCACAGATACATCCGCACATTGGCCGGATCGAGCGGCACGAACGGCTCTTTCTTGCGGGTGCGGGTGTTTGTCAGGCGGATATCGGTCATCTCATGTCCTCGCGCGGGCGCATCGCGCGCGGTCTAGCAGGTTCCCCCCGCCGTTCCAATGCCAAGCGCAGCGGCATTGCCCAAACGCCGCCGCGGGCGCATCATGCGGCCATGAGCGATCCTGACATCACCGCACTCTGCGCGGCCCTGCCCGGCGCCAGTTGCAGCCAGCCCTTCGGTCCCGAGGCCGATGTGTGGAAACTGGCGGGCAAGATATTCGCCATCGTCTCGACCATGGGCGGCGGGGTGTCGGTCAAATGCCGCGACACCGAGACCGCGCACCTGCTGATCGAGATGGGCCGCGCCACCCCCGCCCCCTATCTGCCGCGGGGCGGCTGGGTGCGGATCATGCCGGGCACCATGCCCCCCGATGAACTGGCCGAGCGGATCGCCACCTCTTACGCGGTTATCCGCGCCAGCCTGCCGAAAAGGCTGCGCGACCAGACCCTGGCCTAGCGGAACAGCACCAGCGCGCCGGGCGACCAGGCCACGCGGGTGCGGGTGCCGATATCCAGCACCGGGCGGCCAAAGACGTTGCGCATCGAAATGCGCACGGGCCGGTCCACCCCGTCCAGACGGACATCGTAATAGGTCATGTCGCCGTAATAGACGACCTCTTCAACGGTGCCGGGGGTTTCGCGGTCCATGGCGGTCTGACCTTCATAAAGGATCGTCAGCGTTTCGGGCCGAAAGCCCACCCAGGCCTCGCCGCCGCTGATCTTGCCCGGCGCCTGCGCGGCCTCGATATCGACCTGCCCCAACCCGCCCGCCTCGATCGAGATATGGCCGTTCGATTCGCCCGTGACCTTGGCGGGAAGAAAGTTCATCACCCCGATGAAATCGGCCACCCGGCGCGAATTGGGGCGGCGATACAGCGTTTCAGGGTCGTCGAGTTGCGCGATTTCGCCCTCGAACATCACCGCGATCCGGTCCGACATGACCAGCGCCTCTTCCTGATCGTGGGTGACCAGAACAAAGGTGATGCCGACCTGACGTTGCAGCTTGATCAGTTCGACCTGCATCTGTTCGCGCATCTTCTTGTCAAGCGCGCTCAGCGGTTCATCCAGCAGCAATACCTTGGGTTTCAGAATCAGCGCGCGCGCCAGCGCAACCCGCTGGCGCTGCCCACCCGACAATGCGTGCGCCGCGCGGTTTCCATAGCCCTTTAGCCCAACCATCTCCAGCGCCTCATCGACCGCGCGGATCTTTTCGGCGGCGCTGCGCGGATCGCGGCGCAGGCCAAAGCCCACGTTCTCGGCCACGCTCAGATGCGGAAAGATCGCATAAGACTGGAACACCATGTTGGTGGGCCGCTTGTTCGCGGGCACATGCGCCATATGCTTGCCGTCGATCATCACTGCGCCCGAGGAAATACCCTCAAACCCCGCGATGGTGCGCAGAAGGGTGGTCTTGCCGCAGCCCGACGGGCCAAGCAGCGAAAAGAACTCGCCGGCGCGGATCGTGGCGGTGATCCCGCGCAGCGCGTGATAGTCGCCATAATATTTATGGACATCCTGAAATTCGATCATCGGCGGGCGGGTGGTCACAGGAAACCTCCGGTATCGGTGCCGCCGGTTTTCGCAATGCCGCGACGGCGGAAATATTCGGCAATGGTCAGCAAGATGACCGACATCAGCACCAGCACCGTGCCCAAGGCCATGATCATCGGGATCTGTTTCGGGAACCGCAGTTGCGAAAAGATGTAGGTCGGAAGCGTCGGCTCGCTGCCCGCAAGGAAGAAGGCGATGATGAATTCATCAAGGCTGATGGTGAACGAGATCAGCACCGACGAAATGATCCCCGGCATCACCAAGGGCAGCGTGATCAGCCGGAAGGTGGACCATTTCGTTTCGCCCAGATCATAGGCCGCCTCTTCGAGGCTGCGGTCGAGCGATGAAAACGCTGTGTTCAGGATCGCAATCGCATAGGGCGTGCAGATCAGAACATGGCCAAGGATCACGGTAAATGTGGTCAGCTTGATCCCCAACCCCAGCAGCACCACCAGAAGCGACACCGCCACGATGATTTCGGGCAGCACCAGCGGCAGCATGATCAGCCCGACGATCCCCGCCTTGCCCGGAAAGGCAAAGCGCGTCGAAGCGCGGGCCGCAAAGATGCCCAGCGTCGTGGCCAGAATCGACGATGACACCGCAATGATCAGCGAGTTTTTCACCGCCTGCGCCAGCGCGGGGGTGGTGAACATCTGCTCGAACCACTTGGTGGTGAAGTCTTTCAGCGGAAAGGCGATGATCGTGCCGTCGTTGAAGGCGAAGATCGGCAACAGCAGGATCGGCGCATAAAGAAACAGCAGGTAGAACAACGCATAGGCGCGCAGCGCGGGGAATTTCATCGCTGCCCCCTCAGAAAGCGCCGGTTCATGAACAGAAAGATCAGGCTGACCAGCGTCACGATCGCCATCGCCGACACCGCGATGGCCGACCCCATCGGCTTGTTGTCCAGATCCAGCATCCGCGCCTGAATCAGGTTGGCCACCATCGGGATCTTGCCGCCGCCGATCAGTTGCGGGGTCACATAATCACCAATGGTTGGAATGAAGACGATCAGCACCGCCGCCACCACACCCGGCATCGCCAGCGGCAGCGTCACCCGCCAGAACGTCATCAGCCGGGATTCGCCCAGATCCTGCCCCGCCTCCAGCAGCGCGCGGTCAATCTTTTCCAGCGCCACAAAAATCGGCAGGATCGCAAAGGGCGCATAGGCATGGGCCAGCGTCAGCACGATGGAATTGACGTTGTAAAGGATGAAGGTCAGCGGTTCGTCGATCAGGCCAAGGTTCATCAGGCCCGAATTGATGACCCCGTTATAGCCCAGGATCACCTTCCACAGGAACACCCGGATCAGATACGAGGTCCAGAACGGAATGGTGATCAGGAACAGCCAGCGCGCCTTGCGCGAGGCCGGAACATGGAACGACACATAGTAGGCGATGGGAAAGGCCAGCAGCACCGTGGCCGCCGTCACCATCGCCGACACCATCAGAGATCGCAGCATCACCGCGCGAAACACCGGATCGGTCCAGGTGGTGATGTAGTTTTCCAGCGTGAATTCGCGGATGATCGTCAGGTAGCCATCCTTGAAAAAGGAATAGGCGACGATCGTCGCCAGCGGCGCGGCCAGCATCAGAATCGCGTAGATCGCCGTCGGGCTGACCAGCACATAGCCATTGAAGGCCTCAGACCGGGTTAGACGGTCCCATCGTGATCCCAGCGCCATCGGCTCGCCCTTCTTCGTCACGGTCCTGGCGCGGAACGCGCACAGGGGCACCCGGCCCCCCTGCGGGCCCGTTCCGTCTCAGTTTGCACAGCTTGCGGGGCAAGAAAAGGGGGGCCGCGGTGGCAGGCCAAGGCAAGACGTGGAATTTTGCAGCGGATGCCCGGTTTTCAGGCATTCCGGTCCGGGTCATGGGGCCGAAGGTCCAGATGCCGCGCCGCCGCATCGGCCGTGCCGTGCAGAAGCGCCACCACACCGGCAGGCAGCGCCGCGCGATGCAGCGCCCGGATCAGCCCCAACGCGGGCAGGGGCGCCGCAGGATCGGGCAGCAGCAGCACCGCCGCCCCCGCCAGCAGCCGCCCCGTCACCGCAGGGGCCAGCGCCGTGGCGGGCAACGCCGCCGCCGCGATCAGCGCAAGCCCAGGCGCGCCCGCAGGCGCCCCAGACCTGGCCACCCCGGCCAGCGCATCGGCCCGCCCCGCAAGCCCCAGCGCCGCCCACCCCGGCAGCGCCGCCGCCGCGGCCGCCCCGGCACGGGCAAAATCGGCAGGCCCCGCCAGCACCAGCCGCGCCCCCACGCCCGGCACATCGGCCATGTCGGTTGACAAGGGCGCGCGCCACGCCCCGCCGACGTAATGGGTCAGCAGCGCCTCGATCAGATCGTCGGTCCAGTCGGCGGTGCAGTCGGTGCTCATTGCAGGCCTCATACCGGCAGATCACCGGGCGGGTTGGCCAGCAACCGCGCCAGCCGTGCCAGCGCCCCGGTATAGCGCTCCTCGGAAATGCCGCCCGCCAATGCGAGGCGCACCGCATTGGGCGCGTGCCCGTCCACCAGCGCATATTCATCGGCAGACCGCAGCAGCACTCCCTCGGCCTCGGCCAGCCGGGTGAAGGTAGAAGCACGCCAGCCGGTGGGCAGCCGCAGCCACAGAAACGACAGGCCGGGCTGCCAGGTGATATCGTGCCCCGCCAGCGCCGCCACCGCCATGTCGAGCCGGCGCGACATCACCGCTTGCGCCGCATCGCGCAGCCGCGCCGCCTGCCCCGACAGCATCAGCCGGGTGACGATATCGGTGATCGGCCGCGCCAGCCCGAAATAGCTGTGCTGTGCGGCCAGCCGCCCGGCCTCACCCATGCCGGTGGGGCAGACCACCGCGCCAAAGCGCAACCCCGCCGAGATGGATTTCGACAGGCTCGACACATGCCAGCAGCGTTCGGGCGCCAGTTCGCGCAAGGCCGGCAGGCTGGAGCCGGGCACGGTATAGCAGTCGTCTTCCAGAATTTGCAGGTCGTGGCGGCGCGCAACCTCAACGATCGCGGCGCGGCGCGCGGGGCTCATGCGCACGGCGGTGGGGTTCTGCGCCTCGGTCGCGATGCAGACCACCTGCCCGCCGTGGCGACGGCAGGCGGCATCCAGCGACTCGGGGCGCATCCCCTCGGTATCCAGCGCCACGCCCACCACCTCGGCCCGGTTCAGTCGGGCGGCGTGGCGAAAGCCGGGATAGGCCAGCTCCTCGGCCAGAACCACCGGCCGGTCGCCACGCAGGCAGCATTGAAAAACAATATTGATGCCGTTCTGCCCGCCATGCGTCAGCACCAGATCATCGGGGCCGATGGCGCCCAGTCGGCGGTCCGACAACCAGCCCGTCACCGCCTCGCGGCAGGGTCGGTCGCGGCGCAGGCGGGGGTATTCCAGATAATCAGCGGCAATCTGGCCCGCCGCCTCGATCATCACGGCGGCAATGGCCGCGGTCTGCCCAACGTCGGGCAGTTGCGGGGCGCGCAGGTCCACCGGGCCGGTGGCACGGTCCAGATCGGGAAGGCGGTCGATATAAAGCGGCTGGCTTGGCCCCAGCCGCGGGGTGCGGGCGGCGACAAAGGTGCCCCGGCCCACCGCGGCCTCCAGCAGACCCTCTTGCGTGGCGATCTGATAGGCGCGCGCCACGGTGCCCGGCGTGATCCCCAGTCGCCACGCCAGTTCGCGCACCGGCGGCAACCGCGTGCCCGGCGCCAGATCGCCACCGCGCACCGCATCGCGCAGCGCCCGCCCAAGGGCCAGATATTTTGGCCCGCCCTGCCCGGACAGGTCCGGGTGCCAGCTTGTATCAATCACAATGTTTCTCTGGACCCTATTGTGCCGCCATTGTATCAATAGACATGCCGAAGCTGTCGCTTTGTATCAATACGCAAAAGGTGCCCCATGTCCAGCCTGCTTGTTAGCCGCCTCATCACCCTGTCCGCTCCGGCGCCGATCAAGGTGCTGCGCGGCTGGCTGGGGCGCAGCCGTGAACGCGCCGCGCTGGCCCGGCTGGATGACCGCCTTCTGAGCGACATCGGACTTGACCGGGCACATGCCGAGGCCGAGGCCAGCCGCCCGTTCTGGCAAGAGTAAGGTTCCGCAGTCCCCTGACGGACCTCTTCCTCGGCCGGGCTTGCCCGGCCTTTTTTTATTTCAGATCAATGCGCAACGGCCTCGATCGCAATAGAGCGGCTGCGCAGTTCGGCATAAAGCGCCGAAACAACGCGGGTTGTGCTGACGGCGCGCGACAGCGCATCGGTCAGGTGATGCTCGTTTGCGGGGCCGCTCACACGCCAAACCAGACGCCGCGCCACGCCATCGTCATAGACGATTTCGACCGCCCCGCCGCGCCCTTTGCGCAGGCCCAGAAAATCGAACCCTCCGCAGGTGCTGTGAAAAACAGATTGTGCCATTTGTATCGCTCTGCCCGTTTATTGTATTATGCAGATACCCTGCCGCAGCGTCAGCAGCCCGTCAATTCGCGCGCCGCCCGCGCGCCGCAATTCCGCGGGGCCGAGTCTTTCGCGCCACATCTTCCCCAATTCTTGACAAGGCCGCGACCCTGGGGCAGCACCAGATCAACCCTCAGGAGATGCCCATGAAGATCGCCCACCGCGAGATTTCGCCCAGCCAGCCGCCCCTTGTGATCGCCGAAATCGGGATCAACCATGGCGGCAGCCTTGAGGTTGCCAAAGAGATGGTGCGCCTGGCCCATGCTGCGGGCTGCGAATGCGTCAAGCATCAGACGCACATTCTGGAAGACGAGATGACCGATGAGGCGAAGGCGATCTTTCCGCCCAATGCGGATGTCTCGATCTGGGATGTGATGGCAGCCTGCGCGCTGTCGCGCGAGGATGAGGTGGAGTTGAAGAACTTTACCGAAAGCCTTGGAATGATTTATCTTTCTACGCCATTTTCGCGTGCCGCGGCAGATTTCCTGAACGAGATCGGCGTGCCCGCCTTCAAGATCGGCTCGGGCGAGGCCGACAACCTGCCGCTGATCCGCCACATCGCGCGGATGGGCAAGCCGGTGATCCTGTCCACCGGCATGCAGACGATTGAAACACTCCGCGCCAGTGTGGCCATTCTGGACGCGGCGGGGGTGGACTATGCGCTGCTGGAATGTACCAATCTTTACCCCTCGCCACCCGAGATTGTATCGTTGCGCGGCGTGACCGAATTGCAGCGCGCCTTTCCGCGCGCCGTGGTGGGTTTTTCCGACCATTCGATCGGGCCCGAAATGGCGCTGGCCTCGGTGGCGCTGGGGGCTTGCATCCTGGAACGGCACTACACTGACACGCGCTATCGCAAGGGCCCCGACATCATCTGTTCGATGGACCCGGCCGAGCTGCGCCTGCTGATCGACCGCAGCCGCGAAATCTGGATCGCCGCGAACAACCCCAAGGAACGCACCCCCGCCGAAGAGCCGGTCTATCGCTTTGCCCGCGCCAGCGTGGTGGCCGACCGCGACCTGCCCGCGGGCCATGTCATCGGCGAGGCCGACATCTGGGCCCGCCGCCCCGGCTCGGGCGAAATTGCGGGCTATGACTTCGACAAGGTGCTGGGCAAAAGGCTGAGCCGCGCCGTCACCCGCAACACGCAATTGAAGTGGAGCGATCTGGACGGCTGAGCGGCCGTGTGACCGGGGCTGGCAGCAGAATCCTGTCTCGACCCGAAAGCAAGATTTATTCCGCCAGAAAGTTCACAGGCCTATTTTTCTTCGGCCTAAATAGACTTTTTCGGCGTTATCTTTGGCCTAGTCGCGTCTTCGCGCCAGTTTTCCGCAGAACATTTCTGCCGCTGATTGCTACACTTAGTCGCAGACAAACTGAGCGGCGGAAAAGGGGGCGACATGAAGGTCGTGGTTCTTGGGGCGGGTGTGATCGGGGTCAGTTCGGCCTGGTATCTGGCGCAGGCAGGCCATGAGGTGACGGTGATCGACCGTCAGCCCGCGCCCGCGATGGAAACCAGCTTTGCCAATGCGGGCGAGGTGTCGCCGGGCTATTCCGCGCCCTGGGCCGCACCGGGCATTCCGCTAAAGGCGTTGAAATGGCTGTTCCAGCGCCACGCACCAATGATCATCCCGCCGCGGCCCGACCTGGCCAAGCTGGGTTGGCTGGCGCAGATGCTGGGCAATTGCACCGCCGCAGCCTATGGCGTGAACAAGGCCCGCATGGTCCGGCTGGCTGATTACAGCCGCGACTGCCTGATCGCGCTGCGGGCCGACACCGGCATTTCCTATGATGAACGGATGCAGGGCACGTTGCAACTGTTCCGCAGCCAAAAGCAACTGGATGGCGCGGGCAAGGATATCGAGGTGCTGCGCGCCGACGGGGTGCCCTTCGAGGTGCTCGATCGTGACGCCTGCATCGCCGCCGAACCGGGGCTGGCCGCCGCGCGGGCGCAGATCGTGGGCGGGCTGCGGCTGCCACAGGATGAAACCGGCGATTGTTTCAAATTCACCACTGCGCTGGCCGATCTGGCGGCGGCGCGGGGCGTGGTCTTTCGCTATGGCGCAGGGATCGTGCGGCTGCATGCCGAGGCGGGCCGGATCGTCTCGGTCGAGACCACCGAGGGCACTGTCACCGCCGATGCCTTTGTGGTGGCGCTGGGCAGCCATTCGCCCGCGCTGGTGGCGCCATTGGGGCTGCGTCTGCCGGTCTATCCGGTCAAGGGCTATTCGATCACCCTGCCGATCATCGACGCCGACCGTGCGCCGGTTTCAACCGTGATGGACGAAACCTACAAGATCGCCATCACCCGGCTGGGCGACCGTATCCGCGTGGGCGGCATGGCCGAAATTGCGGGCTTTGATCTGAGCCTCAGCCCCCGCCGCCGCGCCACGCTGGAGCGGTCGGTGGGCGATCTGTTCCCCGGTGCGGGCGATGCCGCGCGTGCCAGTTTCTGGTGCGGGCTGCGGCCGATGACACCCGACGGCACCCCGGTCGTGGGCCGCACGCCGCTGGCAAACCTCTTCCTGAACACCGGCCACGGCACGCTGGGCTGGACGATGGCGGCAGGATCAGGGCGGGTGCTGGCCGATCTTGTCTCGGGACTTGCGCCCGAGATCGACGCAAGCGATCTTGGTCTGGCGCGCTACCAGCCGCGGCCCCGATCAGGCGAGGCGCGGCCGCGGCCGGTGCCCGTTACCGGCTGACCCGACACCACTGCGCGCAAAACCGGAGGGGCCATGTTCACGGATCGGACCGAGGCGGGGCAAAGGCTGGCAGCGCGTCTGGCGCCCGAGGTGCGGCGGCCCGCGGTGGTGCTGGCCCTGCCCCGCGGCGGTGTGCCCGTTGCAGCCGAGGTGGCCCGCGTGCTGCGGCTGCCGCTTGATCTCGTGATGGTGCGCAAGATCGGCCTGCCCGCCGAGCCTGAGGTGGCCCTGGGCGCCATCGCCGGGCAGGACGGGGAAGAAATGATCCTGAACCCGCAACTGGCTGCAATCTCGGGCCTGAGCCGGGACGAGATCGAGGAACTGGCCGAGGTTCAGCGCCACGAGTTGCGCCGCCGCCGCGACCTCTATCTGGCAGGGCGACCGCCGCAGCCCTTGGCGGGAAAGACTGTGATCGTGATCGACGATGGTATCGCCACCGGCGCCACGCTGCGCGCGGCGATCCGCGCGGTGCGCCGCACAGGCCCGTCGCGCGTGATCCTTGCGGTGCCCGTCGCCCCCGCCGAGGTGCTGGCAGACCTGCGCGGGCTGGTGGACGCGGTGGTCTGCCTTGAAACTCCCGATCCGTTCATTGCCGTCGGGGCCCATTACCGCGCATTTGCGCAGGTGCCGGATGCAGAGGTGCTGCGCCTGCTGTCGGCCTGCGCGGCGCGCGATGACACGTCCGGCGACAGGGCGTCTGCATCCAGCCAGGGATACGCCCCGCGGTCCGATCCCTGATCGTGCGAAAGTGTTATCCGGTCGTCGTGCCATCCTTGCAAATCCGGGGCATAAGGGCCGCAACGCCTAACCCCGGACATGACCAATGCAACACCCCGCCCCTGCCCCGCGCAGCACCCCCGCCCAAGCCCCGCGCCCGCGTGCCAAGACCGGACCGGCCCGCGCGCGGCTGGGGCTGGTGCTTGGCCCGCTGCTGTTTTGCGCGATACTGCTGATCGGCCCGCCCGAGGGCATGACCGCCGCGCCCTGGACGGTGGCCGCGCTGACCGTGCTGATGGCGCTGTGGTGGGTGACCGAGGCGATCCCGCTTGCGGCAACGGCGCTGTTGCCGGTGGCGGTTCTGCCGACACTGGGCACTGCCAGCTTTGCCGAAACCGCCAGCCCCTATGCCAACCCTCTGATTTTCCTGTTTCTGGGCGGGTTTCTGATCGCTTTGGCGATCCAGCGGTGGAACCTGCATCAGCGCATTGCGCTGGTGATCCTCGGGCTGGTGGGCCAGCGCCCCGATCATCTGGTGGCGGGCTTCATGACCGCCACCGCGGCGCTGAGCATGTGGGTGTCGAACACCGCCACCGCGGCGCTGATGCTGCCGATCGGGGTTTCGGTGCTGGCCATGATCGAGGCCGGGCCCACACCGCCCGAGCGCGCGCGCCCGATCGGCACCGCGCTGATGCTGGGCATCGCCTTTGGCGCCAATATCGGCGGCATGGCAACGCTGATCGGCACCCCGCCCAATGCGCTGCTGGCGGCCTTTCTGGCCGAAAGCTGGGGCATCGAGATCGGCTTTCTGGAGTGGATGGTCTTTGCGCTGCCATTGTCGGCGGTGCTGTTGGCGGCGTGCTGGCTGGTGCTGTGCCGCTGGGCCTTTCCGGTTCCGGCTGCGCCGGTGGACGGGATCGCAGACCTGCTGGCCGAGCGCCGGGCAGCGTTGGGTCCGATGCGCGGGGCCGAGCGCCGGGTGGCCGCGATCTTTGCCGCGGTGGCGCTGGCCTGGGTGCTGCGCCCGGCGCTGGTGGCGGTCTTGCCGGGGCTGCACCTGACTGATGCGGCCATTGCGGTGCTGGGCGGGCTGGCGTTGTTCGCGATCCCGGCCGACCGCGCCAGCCGGCGCCCGCTGCTGGACTGGGACGACACCCTGCATCTGCCCTGGGGGGTGCTGATCCTTGTCGGCGGCGGGCTGAGCCTGGGCGAGGCGATTGGCGCCAGCGGCCTGTCGGCGCATCTGACCGGGCTGATGCAGGGCCTGACCGGCGCGCCCGAATGGCTGCTGGTGGGCGCGGTGGCGACGGCGGCAATGGCGCTGAGCCATGTCACCTCGAACACCGCCACCGCCGCCACGCTGGTGCCGCTGGCGGGGGCGCTGGCCATCAGCCTCGGGCTAAGCCCGCTGTTGCTGACGCTGCCGGTCGCGCTGGCGGCATCTTGCGCCTTCATGCTGCCGGTGGCGACGCCGCCCAATGCCATCGTCTTCGGCAGTGGCCGGGTCAGCGTGCCGGAAATGGTGCGCGCGGGCTGGCGGCTGAGCCTGATCTCGCTTGCGCTGATCGGCGGCGGCGTGGTGACGCTTGATCTGGCAGGGCTGATGTCGGCGCCGGGTTAAAGGTAATCGCCCCGGCTCAGGCCATATTTCGCCATCTTTTCGTTCAGCGTGCGGCGCGGCAGGCACAATTCATCCATCACCGCGGTGATCGAACCCTTGTGGCGGCGCATCGTGTTGTCGATCAGCATCTTTTCAAAGCTCTCGACATATTCCTTGAGCGGCTTGCCCTCGGTGGTCATCGCGGGGCCGGCCTCTTCGTTCTCGGCCATCAGCAGCGAGGCGATGGAGCCGGTGCCGCGGCGATTTTGCAGCACCGCGCGCTCGGCCACATTGATCAACTGACGCACGTTTCCGGGCCAGGGCGCCTGCAACAGTTGCGCCGCCTCCTGTGCGGTGATCTGGGGCGCTTCGCAGCCGTATTCATCGGCGAATTGCTCGGTCATCCGGGTGAACAGCGTCAGAATATCCTCGCCCCGCGTCCGCAGCGGCGGCAGCAGGATCTTCAGCGCGGCCAGCCGATAGTAAAGATCGGGGCGCAGCGCATCTTCTACGGTTCGGCCCTCGCCATGGGTGTTGCAGATCGCGATGATCCGGGTTTCGGCGGGGCTGCCCTGATCGTTGATGAAGGTCAGCAGGCGGGCCTGCAACGGCTGGCTCAGCGCCTCGATATCCTCAAGGCACAGCGTGCCGCCGCGCGCCTCTTCCACCAGCGGCAGCGCGCCGCCCTCTTCGACCGGGCCAAACAGCCGCGCCGCCAGCAGGTCTTCGGAATAGGCGGCGCAGCTGACCACCACGAATTTCCTGCCCGCCCGCGGTCCCACCGCATGCAGCGCATGCGCCACCAGCGTCTTGCCGGTGCCGGTTTCGCCGTCGATCAGCACATGGCCATCAGCCTGCCCCAGATCGAGGATATCCTCGCGCAGCCGCTCCATCGCGGGCGAGGTGCCGATCAGCTTGCCCATCACCTGCGCGCCTTCGGCCAGATCGCGGCGCAGCGCGCGGTTGTCCAGCGTCATCCGCCGGGCATTGGTCGCGCGTTTGGCCAGTTCGGTCATCCGGTCTGGATTGAAGGGCTTTTCCATGAAATCCATGGCCCCCAGCCGCATCGCCTCGACGGCCATCGGCACATCGCCATGCCCGGTGATCATGATCACGGGCAGCCCCGAATCGATCCCCATCAGGCGTTTCAGAAAGGCCATCCCGTCCATGCCCGGCATCCGTATATCGGAAATCACCACCCCCGGCCAATCGGCGCCGATCGCCTTCAGCGCATCTTCGGCACTGGCATAGGCTTCGGTGTCAAACCCCGACAGAGCCAGCCACTGGCTGATCGACTGACGCATATCCTCTTCGTCATCGACAATCGCAACCTTCATCATCCGTGCCATCGGCTACTCCGCTGCCCTGGGCGCCCGGCCCGTAATCCTGTCTGAATAAAGCGGCAACTGCATCTCGAACACAGCCCCGCCATCGGTGGCGTTATGCGCCGTCAGGCGCCCACCGAAATCCTTCACGATCCCCGACGAGATGGCGAGGCCAAGCCCCGTGCCCTCGCCCGGTTTCTTCGTAGTCCAGAACGGCTCGAACAGCTTGTCCAGATCGGAAATCCCCGGCCCATTGTCGCGCACCGCCAGAACGGCCGTTTCCCCCA
Organism: Phaeovulum veldkampii DSM 11550; assembly: GCF_003034995.1. Classification (GTDB taxonomy): domain Bacteria; phylum Pseudomonadota; class Alphaproteobacteria; order Rhodobacterales; family Rhodobacteraceae; genus Phaeovulum; species Phaeovulum veldkampii. Next base: position 90,588 of record NZ_PZKF01000001.1, read on the forward strand.
CCGTCAGCAACAGGTCGATCTGCGGCTCTGCAACCGATTTGGTGGCGTCGATGGCGTTGCGCAAGAGGTTGATGATCACCTGTTCCAGCCTGATCCGGTCGGCCATGACCCGGATCGTGGCCCGCGGCAAGGTCCGGGTGATACGCACCCGGCGCGCGCGCAGCTGCGGCTCCATCATCTGCAACGCCGAAGATATCGCTGCGCGAAGGTCAACAGGTTCAAAGGCTTCTCCGCCCTTCCTCGCGTATGACTTCAACTGCCGCGTGATCGCCCCCATCCGTTCGATCAGGTCGTCGATACGCTGGAACGAGGCCAGCGCCTCGGTGCCGCGCCCGCGCTGCAACAGCAGCCGCGCGCCGGCCAGATAGGTGCGCATCGCCGCCAGCGGCTGGTTCAACTCATGGCTGACCGCCGCCGACATTTCGCCCAGGGCGGCCAGTTTCGAAGATTGCTCCAGCGTCTGCTCGGCCACGGCAAGGTCTTTCTGCACCCGCTCGCGCTCGGCAATCTCACGCGACAGCCGCGCGTTCAGCGCGCGCAACTCCACCGACTCGCGTCGATAGGCCAGCGATTGCACCCGCGCGCGGCGCGACAACAGGTAAAACACCCCCGCCAGCAGGATCGCAAAGCCCATGATCTCCAGCGCCAACACGGCATTCACCCGCTCGCGGATCGAATCGTAGGTGGTGAACGACACCATCCGCCAGCCGCGAAACGGCAGCCGCGTTTCAGCCCGCATCACCGCGGTGCCGCTGACATAGGCATCAGGCGGCGCATTGGCCCAGTCTGCAGTCAACTGAAACGCGCGCTGGATCGCGGACGGCGCGCTGCGCGCGGCCAGCGCCTGTTCCATCGTCAGCCCGCGCCAGCGCGGCTCGGTCGCCAGAATGATGCGGCCCCCGCTGTCGATTACAGCCACCGCATCCGAAATGCCCGCCCACGATCGTTCGAATTTCGACAGGTCGGCCTCGACCACGATCACGCCCACCGGGCGACCATCCTGCCGCATTGCGCGGGAATAGACAAACTCGGTCCCGCCCGACTCGCGCGGGCTTGCGGTAAAGACGGTGTCACGGGCGCGCATCGCATCCACGAACCACGGCGCCTGAGCATAGGTCTTGCCGATCAGGTTGCGGTCGGTCGCAGCCACGGTTCGCCCGGAAATATCCAGCAGCCGGATCGAGGCGGCCTCGATCTCCTCCTCGGCCGAGATCAGCCGCGCCGACGTGGTGGAATATTCGCCCGACCCCAGAGAGGACAACAGCGCCGGGTCACGCGCCAGCAACAGCGGCACCACGGCGCTGCGCTGCAATTCCGACAGGATGTTGCCGGAATAGAGCGCCAGCCGCAACTCGGCCCGCACCCGCGTGGTTTCGGTAAACCGGTCTGACAGCCAGTAGTTGGTGGCCCAGACCACGCCCACCGCCAGCACCAGGATCAGCCCGACGGCAGCCCGCAAAACCCAGGCCCGCCGCGGCGGCGCATCGGCCTCGGGGCTGTTCTGGTCGCTGTCGGGGTCGATCATTACCATGGCGCGACCTTAGGCCAGCCGCGCCCGCGGCTCAAGGCGGCCCGCCTCAGGCGCGGGCCATCATTCCGGCCAGCGCGCGGAAGAGCGCCGATCCATCGGTGCCGCCCTGCGCTGGATCAACCGCACGTTCCGGATGCGGCATCATTCCCAGCACCCGGCGGTTCGCGCTCAGCACCCCGGCAATATCGTCCATCGAGCCATTGGGATTGTCGGCATAGCGAAACGCCACGCGATCCTCGCCCTGCAGCCTGGCCAGCCCCTCGGCGTCGATGGTGTAATTGCCGTCGTGATGGGCAATCGGAAACATCACCTCGGCCCCTCTGGCATAGCCTTGGGTAAAAACGCTGTCGGTGGTGGCCACCCGCAGCGTCACCGGCTTGCACAGAAACTGAAGCCCCGCGTTGCGCATCAGCGCGCCGGGCAGCAGGCCCATTTCGGTCAGCACCTGAAACCCGTTGCAGATGCCCAGCACATAGCCGCCGCGGCCCGCAAAATCGCGGATCGCCTGCCCCACCGGGCTTTGCGCCGCAATCGCGCCGCAGCGCAGATAATCGCCGTAGGAAAACCCGCCCGGCACACCCACCACATCGGTGCCTTCGGGCAGCGCGGTCTCCTTGTGCCAGACCCGCACCACGTCGGCCCCGGCCGCAGCAAAGGCCTGGGCCAGATCGCGGTCGCAGTTCGACCCGGGGAAGGTGACGACGGCGGCTTTCATCGCGGGCCTCTCTGCTTTCATCTTGGTTCAAATATCCCGGGGGTCCGGGGGCAGCGCCCCCGGCGCGGCCTCAGGCGATCTCGATGGTGTATTTCTCGATCACGGTATTGGCGAGCAGCTTTTCGCACATCGCCCGCACCTCGGCCTCGGCTGCGGCGCGGTCGGTGGCGGCCAGATCAAGGTCGATCACCTTGCCCTGCCGCACCGCCTCGACCCCGCCAAATCCCAGCGTTCCCAGCGCGTGGCGCACCGCCTCGCCCTGCGGGTCGAGAACACCATCCTTCAGCATCACATGAACGCGGGCTTTCATCGGCGGGCCTTTCAGTTGATCAGCGTGGGTTTCATCGTGGTGGTGTTGGTGGGCATCACCCCCAACCGCCGCGCCACTTCGGTATAGGCGTCCGTCAGGCTGCCAAGATCGCGGCGGAACACATCCTTGTCCAGCTTCTGGCCGGTCTTGACGTCCCACAGGCGGCAGCTGTCGGGGCTGATTTCATCGGCCACCACAAGGCGCATGTAATCGCCGTCCCAGATCCGGCCGATCTCGATCTTGAAATCGACCAGCTTGATCCCGACGCCATAGAACACGCCCGACAGGAAATCGTTCACGCGCAGCGCCAGCGCCACGATGTCGTCCAGATCCTGCTGGTTGGCCCAGCCGAATGCGACGATATATTCCTCGGGCACCAGCGGGTCACCCAGCGCGTCGTTCTTGTAGCTGTATTCCACGATCGGGCGCGGCAGCGGCGTGCCCTCTTCCATGCCCAGCCGTTTCGAGATCGACCCGGCTGCAAAGTTGCGCACGATCACCTCCAGCGGGATGATCTCGACCTGACGGATCAGTTGTTCGCGCATGTTGATGCGGCGAATGAAATGCGTGGGCACACCGATATTGGCCAGCCCGGTCATGAAATATTCCGACAGCCGGTTGTTCAGCACGCCCTTGCCCTCGATCACGTCGCGTTTCTGCGCGTTGAAGGCGGTGGCGTCATCCTTGAAATATTGCACCAGCGTACCCGGCTCGGGGCCTTCATACAGGATCTTGGCTTTGCCTTCGTAAATCTTCTTGCGCCGAGGTGCCATGACTGCTCCGTTCGCTGGGGGCCTGCCGGGGCGGGGCGGGGCCGCGAGGGCCGGATGGCCCATTTGCGCCCCTATAGGCCAAGCGCGCGTTTGCCGCAAGGCTTCGGCGCGGCGGCGCCGGACCGGGTGCGCGTCACGCTTGCGAGATCGGGACAATCGCAGGGGTTGCAGGGGACAGACGGCGCAGGCATAAGGGCGGCTGATGCACAACAGATGGGGGCCAGCATGACCACCTTTGACGACCGCGATCACGCCTTCGAGGCCAAATTCGTTCACGATGAAGAGCTTCAGTTCAAGGCCGATGCGCGGCGCAACAAGCTTTTGGGCCTGTGGGCCGCGGGGCTGATGGGCAAAGAGGGCGACGAGGCGCTGGACTATGCGCGCAGCGTCATCGCCTCGGACCTCGAAGAGGTCGGCCATGAGGATGTCTATCGCAAGGTCGCAGCCGATCTGGGCGATCTGGCCGACGAGGCCACGATCCGCGCCAAGATGGACGAACTGATGGCCGAGGCCAAAAAGCAGATCATGACCGAAGTCTGACCGGGGCGCGACTGCGGCTCGACGTGACAGGGTTCCCCCGTCCGCGCCCGGCGCGGGCGGGTTTTTTGTGCCCAACCTGCCCGGTGACATGCCCCGGTGACATGCGCGGGCTTCATCATCATCATGACGCGGAAGAATTTGCCAATTTGCCCGCGCCATGGCATTGCGGCGCCATTGACGGGGGCCGCAGCGCCACCCGGCTGCCACGTTTCGAAAGGCCCGACCCGATGACTGATGCGCTTTCCCGGCTTTTGCAGACCCGCGACTGGCTGATGGCCGATGGTGCGACAGGGACCAACCTGTTCAACATGGGCCTGTCGTCGGGCGATGCGCCGGAACTGTGGAATGCCGATCAGCCGGGCAATATCGCCAAGCTTTACAGTCTTGCGGTCGATGCCGGGTCAGACATCTTTCTGACCAACACCTTTGGCGGCAATGCCAGCCGGCTGAAGTTGCACAATGCCCAGGCCCGTGTGCATGAATTGAACCGCCTTGGCGCCGAGATCGGCCGCGAGGTGGCCGACCGTGCCGGGCGCCCGGTGATCGTGGCGGGCTCGATCGGGCCGACAGGCGACATTTTCGCGCCGATGGGTACCCTGACCCATGCGCTGGCCGTCGAGATGTTTCACGAACAGGCCGAGGGGCTGAAGGCGGGCGGGGCCGATGTGCTGTGGGTCGAGACGATCTCGGCGCCCGAGGAATTCAAGGCCGCGGCCGAGGCCGCGCGTCTGGCCGGCATGGCCTGGTGCGGCACGATGAGCTTTGACACCGCGGGCCGCACGATGATGGGCGTCACCTCGGCGCAACTGGCCGCGCTGGTGGAAAAGCTGCCCAACCCGCCGGTGGCCTTTGGCGCCAACTGCGGCGTGGGGTCGTCGGATCTGATGCGCACCATTCTGGGCTTTGTCGCCGCCGGGACCGAGCGGCCGATCATCGCCAAGGGCAATGCGGGCATCCCGAAATATCACGAGGGTCATATTCACTATGACGGCACGCCGGAACTGATGGCCGAATATGCCGTGCTGGCGCGCGATGCGGGCGCCACGATCATCGGCGGGTGCTGCGGCACGATGCCGGTGCATCTGAAGGCGATGCGTGCGGCGCTGGAAAGCCGCCCGCGCGGGCCGCGCCCGACGCTGGAAGAAATTTCGGCACGGCTGGGCGGGTTTTCGTCGGCATCGGATGGCACCGGCGATGACGAGGGCGGCGCCGGGCGCGAGCGGCGCGGCCGACGCCGCGGCTGACCCCGCCCCCCAGCGCCGGGGAAGCGTCGGGGATGAGGGGGCGCAGGTCGCAATTTGCCAACTGGTGCCGGGGCTTTGGCGCCATCACAGGGATACGGGATCGCGGGAGAGCGGAACATGGCGGACGACGACGAGATCATCCTGTCGGAACTGGATGACGAAGAGCTTGTGCTTCAGATGCACGATGACCTCTACGACGGTCTGAAAGACGAGATCGAAGAGGCCGTGAACATCCTGCTGGAACGCGGCTGGACCCCCTATGACATTCTGACGAAGGCTCTGGTCGCGGGCATGACCATCGTGGGCAACGATTTCCGCGACGGCATCCTGTTCGTGCCCGAGGTGCTGCTGGCCGCCAATGCGATGAAGGGCGGCATGTTCATTCTCAAGCCGCTGCTGGTGGAAACCGGCGCGCCGAAGATGGGCAAGATGGTGATCGGCACCGTCAAGGGCGACATCCACGACATCGGCAAGAACCTTGTGGCGATGATGATGGAAGGCGCGGGCTTTGAGGTTGTCGATCTGGGGATCAACAACCCGGTCGAGAACTATCTCGACGCAGCCCGCCGCGAAGGGGCCGACATCATCGGAATGTCGGCGCTGCTGACCACGACCATGCCCTACATGAAGGTCGTGATCGACACGATGAAGGATCAGGGCATCCGCGACGATTATATCGTTCTGGTCGGTGGCGCGCCGCTGAACGAGGAATTTGGCCGGGCGATCGGGGCCGACGCCTATTGCCGCGATGCGGCGGTGGCGGTGGAAACCGCCAAATCCTTTATCGCGCGCAAGCACAATCAGGTTGCGGCAGGCTGACCGCGGCGCCGCACTCTTTGGCGGGGCGGCCAAGGCCGCCCCTTTGCACTTGGACTTTGCGCCGGAACGGCCCATATTGGGATCAACCGGAGGTCTGACATGCCCCTGCCCCATTTCCTGTTCCTGATCGCCGCGGTCATCCTTGCCGCCGGGTTGACGCTGTGGGTCGCGTCTCAGGCGGGCGTTTCGCTGGCGCTGCTGGCGGTTCTGGCGCTGGTTGCCGCCGGGCTGGTGCGGTTGATGGCACGGGTGGAATGACGCCCGAGCGGGTGCTGCTGATCGCCTGCGGCGCCTTGGCGCGCGAGATACTGGCGTTGAAGGACGCCAACCGTTGGGATCATCTGGACCTGACCTGCCTGCCCGCCGACCTGCACCTGCGCCCCGAACGCATCCCCGACGCTGTCGAGGCGGCGGTTGACCGCCACCGCGCCGCGTATCGCCATATCTTTGTTGTCTATGCCGATTGCGGCACCGGGGGGCTGCTGGCCGCGCGCTGCGCCGCTTTGGGGGTTGCGATGGTGCCGGGGCCGCATTGCTATGCATTTTACGAAGGGCTGGACGCGTTTGCCGCACAGGCCGAAGACGAGGTGACGACGTTTTACCTGACTGATTTTCTGGTTCGGCAATTCGATGCCTTCGTCTGGCGGCCTATGGGTCTGGACCGCCACCCCGAATTGCGCGATATGTATTTTGGTAATTACACGCGGCTGGTCTACCAAGCCCAGACTGACGACCCCGAGCTGGACGCGAAGGCGCAAGAGGCGGCACAGCGGCTGGGGCTGGCCTATCAGCGCCGATTTACCGGATATGGCGATCTGGGCCAGCTTCTTGCAGCACTTCAGCCATCAACTGCAAAACCCTGAAATTCCTGCGGAAGTGCAGACCGCACCACCGCCTCGCAATGCCCCGCCAGCGCCTTGCGCGAGGGAAAGGCCGACACCGCCACCGGATCGTGGAACACCAGTTCCACCGCCCCTTGCCGGGGCGCGGCCAGCACATGCAGGAAATGCGCGCCAAAGCCCATGTCGGCCCACCAGCCATAAAACCGCGGGTCGGCGCCCTCGGGTGCGCGCCAGATCAGCGTGACGGGCTGGATCTGCATCACCCGGTCCAGCCCGTCGGCGTAAAAGGCCGCGAACAGGGTGGATTTGAACGGCTGCACCCGCAATCCGTCGGTCGAGGTGCCCTCGGGGAAGAACACCAGATGGTGCCCGGCGCGGATCCGCGCCTCCATCACCGCTTGCTGCGCCTTGGCCTCTTTCGGGTCGCGACGGATGAAAACGGTGCCGTTCGCGCGCGCCAGCCAACCGATGCCGGGCCAGCCTGCCACCTCGGCCTTGGCCACGAAATAGACGCTCTGGCAGGCATTCAGCGCGAAAATATCCAACCAGCCCGCATGGTTGGCCACCACGGCGCCGATCTGGCGCATCGGCTGCCCCCGCACCCGGTAGCCGATGCCGAGGATCGGAAAGGTCGCGCGGCAAATGGCGCGGGTCAGATGCGGGGTCAGCGGGCGGCGGGCGCCAAACAGCGGCGCCTCGATCAGCCGCAGCACCAGCAGCACCAGCAGCCCGCCATAAACCACCGTTCCCAGAACCGCCCCGCGCCATGCCACCCGCAGCCAGCCCGCCCCCGAGGGGCGCTGCATGGGCAGCGGGACTGCCGAACGCCAGGTGGTCATTCGCGGCCCTCATACCGGCGGGTGTAAAAGCTGCGGTGCTTTTGGCTCATCGCGGCGGCGTCCATCATCAGCATCACATCGGTGGTGTTGAAGGGAGTGTCGATAAAGGCCCCCTCGCCCACGAAACCGCCCAGCCGCAGGTAGGCGCGGATCAGTGCGGGCATGTCGGCCATGACCTTTTGTCGGTCCAGCGCCTCGGGCGGCAACAGGTCCATCCGCTGGAAATGCTCGGGCAGCGCGCGCACACGCAGCGCCTCGGGGGCAAGGTGGTGGTGGTGCAGCCACGACAGCGGCACGGCCAGTTTCTGCGGATCGGTGCCATGAAAGCTGGCCACGCCGAACATCACCTCGATGGCATGATCCAGCACATAGCCCGCAAGTGCGTTCCACAGCAAAAACATGGCCGGGCCGCCGCGATAGTCGCGATGCACGCAGGACCGGCCCAGCTCCAGCAACCGCCGCCCCGAGCGGCGCAGCCGCGTCAGATCATATTCGCTGTCGCAATAGAAACGCCCGAAATCGGCAGCGCGGTCGCCCGGCAGCAGCCGATACACCCCCACCACATGATCCAGCGCAGCAGCATCGCGGCGGGTGTCGATCAGCACAAGATGATCATAGACGGGGTCGAAAACATCCCGCTCCAGCCGAGCGGCATGATCGACGCCGGGGCCGTCGCCCCCCAGTTCGGCCACGAAGACCTCATAGCGGAGCCGATGGGCGGCTTCGCAGTCGCGCGGGTCGGTGGCAAGACGGGTCACGAGACAGGACGCATCGGGCGACATCTGGCGGGCACGGCCTTTGGGACGGTTGACACGCTCTTAGGGGGCTACGGCGCGCAATGCAAGCCGATGCCCGGCGCGGGGGCGGCGTTGACTCAACCCATGATTGTGTTATCTTGCGCTGATGACAGATTCATTCGCTTCCCGGCAGAACCAGGCTCAACGCCACATGGCGCCCGTCAAGCACCTGCTTGCCCGCATGTTCGAAATTCACCGTGATCCGGTCGCCGATGCGCGATTGCACCTGCCCCTTGCCCCAGTCGGGCGCGGTGGCAAGGCGCACAATCATGCCGGGTTCAAGGATGCTGTTCATGGCGCAGGCTCCGGGAGGGCAGAATGACGCAGGATGAGGTCGCCGATCTGGTGGCGCTGGTCGGGTCGCGGCTGTGCCATGATCTGGTAAGCCCTTTGGGCGCGATCGGCAACGGGCTTGAACTGCTGGCGATGGCGGGGGGCGGGGCCAACGACGAGATGCAGCTTGTCACCGAAAGCGTGGCCCATGCCAATGCGCGGCTCAAATTCTTTCGCGTGGCCTTTGGTCAGGCGGCGGGCGATCAGCGGCTGGGCCACCGCGAAATCGTAGCGCTGCTGGATGATATCGCGCTGGGGGGGCGGCTGAGTTTCGATTGGCAACCCGAGGGCGATCAGGCGCGGCGCGAGGTCAAACTGGGCTTTCTGGCGGTGCTGTGTCTGGAAACGGCGCTGCCCTGGGGCGGGCGGATCATCATCAGCACGGCGGGCGGCGGCTGGCGGCTGGCAGCCGAGGCGCGCCGGACCCGGCCAGACCCCGATCTGTGGGCGCGGCTGGATGGTGGCACCGCACCGCTGGCCCCCGCGCAGGTGCAGTTCGGCCTGCTGGCGACCGAGGCCGCGCGGCAGGGCCGCCGCAGCGGCTGGCAGATCACCGCGACAAGCGCCGAAATCACCTTCTGATCGGCCTCGGCCTATGCCAGACTGGCGCCATAGGCAGGGGGCAGAGCATGGACGAGGCCGACCGGATCATTGACGGACTGGGGCTTTCTCCGCACCCCGAGGGCGGCTTTTACCGCCAGACCTGGGTGGCCGAGGGGCCGGGGCGACCGGTGGGCACGGCGATCCTGTTTTTGCTCAAATCGGGGCAGGCGAGCCACTGGCACCGGGTCGATGCCGTCGAGATCTGGCATTTTCATGCAGGCGCGCCGGTGATCCTGTCGCTGGCCGAAACCGCGGCGGGGCCAGCGCGCGATCTGCGGCTGGGGCCGGAGGTGCTGGGGGGCGAGACACCGCAGGCGATCGTGCCCAGCCATCACTGGCAGGCGGCCCGCAGCACCGGCTTTCAGTTTGCCGGCTTCGATCTGGCGCCGCCGGGGTTCGACATCCCGCGCCAAGCGTCAGGCGGCGGCTTAGCCGGGGCGGCTGATCTGTCCGCCACCGACCTGCGCCGCGACGCCCGTCGTTGACGGCCCCGAGGTGGACAGCCCCCGCGCGACCCGCACCGCCAGATAGGCAAAGGCCTGCGCCTCCAGCATGTCGCCGTTCAGGCCGACAGATTCCACCGGCGCAACCGCGCAGGGCAACCGATCCGTCAGCATCGCCATCAGCGTGGCATTGTGCCGCCCGCCACCAGTCACCAAGAGCCGCGCGGGGGGCCGGGGGAAATGATCAAAGCCGCGCGCCACCGCGGCGGCGGCCGCCGCCGTCAGCGTGGCGGCCGCATCGCGGTTCGACAGCCCCTTCACCGCACCAAGCAGATCATTAAAATCGTTCCTATCCAATGACTTCGGTGGCATTCTGAAGAAATAGGGGTGATCCAGAAACGCCGCGATCACCTCGGGCTTGACCCGCCCGGCCCGCGCCAGGCGCCCGCCTGTGTCATGGTCCTGCCGCCGCCGGGCACGCATCAGATCGTTGATCGGGGCATTGGCGGGGCCGGTGTCGAAGGCCAGACAGGCGCCGGGCGCCTCGGGGCCGTGCGCCACTGGATCGACCCAGGTCACATTGCCAACGCCGCCAAGGTTGAGAAACACCAACGGCTCGGTGGCCCCGATCCAGCGCGCACATGCGAAATGAAAATAGGGCGCAAGCGGCGCCCCCTGCCCGCCCAATGCCACATCGGCGGACCGAAAATCCCACACCACGGGGCGGCCCAGCACCTCAGCCAGCACCGCGCCCGACCCGGCCTGATGGGTGCCGCGGCCTGCGGGGTCATGGGCCAGAGTCTGTCCGTGAAAGCCCACCAGTTCGGCTTCGGGAAAGCCCGCCAGCACCTCGGCATGGGCGGTTTCCACCACCTCGGCCGCAGCCTCCACCCCCGGATCACCCGGCCAGCGGCCAAGCGCTGTGCGAAGCTTTTCCCGCTCGGCACCAGAATAGGGACGATAGGCGTGGCGGCCAAAGGCCGTGATCGTCTCGCCATCGGTCTGCACCAGCGCCGCATCCACCCCGTCAAGCGACGTGCCCGACATCGCCCCCAGCGCCCAGACCGCTTTGCCGCGCAACATGGCCTTCCCCTTTATCACCCGCCCCGGTATACGCGAGGGCGCAAAGAAGGGACAAGTGCCATGACCTACCACCCCAAATCCGAATTCATGCGCGTGATGATCGAGCGCGGCTATCTGGCCGATTGCACCGATTATCAGGCGCTGGACGAGGCTTTGGTGGCCGGGGTCGTGCCCGCCTATATCGGCTATGACGCCACCGCGGCCAGCCTGCATGTGGGGCACCTGCTCAACATCATGATGCTGCGCTGGCTGCAAAAGACCGGGCACAAGCCGATCACGCTGATGGGCGGCGGCACAACCAAGGTGGGCGACCCCTCGTTCCGGTCAGAGGAACGCCCGCTGCTGACGCCTGCGCAGATCGACACCAATATCGACGGCATGAATCAGGTCTTTGCCCGCTACTTGCGCTATGGCACGGGCGCATCGGATGCGGTCATGCTGAACAATGCCGAATGGCTCGACAGCCTGAACTACCTCGATTTCCTGCGCGACATCGGGCGCCATTTCAGCGTCAACCGGATGCTCAGCTTTGAATCCGTGAAATCGCGGCTCGATCGGGAACAAAGTCTGTCGTTCCTCGAATTCAACTACATGATCCTGCAAGCATACGACTTTCTTGAGCTTTACCGCCGCTACGGCTGCCGGCTCCAGATGGGCGGGTCGGATCAATGGGGCAATATCGTCAACGGTATCGACCTGACGCGCCGGGTTCTGGACGCCGAAATTTTCGGCCTCACCTCGCCGCTGCTGACCACCTCGGACGGGCGCAAGATGGGCAAATCGGCGGGCGGCGCGGTGTGGCTGAATGGCGCCATGCTGAGTCCCTACGAGTTCTGGCAGTTCTGGCGCAATACGACCGATGCCGACGTGGGCCGCTTCCTGAAACTCTACACCGAACTTCCGGTGGAAGAATGCGACCGGCTGGGCGCGCTGGCGGGGGCCGAGATCAACGCCGCCAAAATCATCCTCGCCAACGAGGTCACGACGCTGCTGCACGGGGCCGAGGCCGCCGCCGCCGCCGAGGCCACCGCGCGCGAGGTGTTCGAAAGGGGCGGCGTGGGCGATGATCTGCCCACGCTCACGCTTGCCGCCGCCGAGGTCGCAGACGGCATCAGCCTTGCGCAGTTGGTGGTTCGGTCCGGGTTGGCGAAATCGGGCAAGGACGCCAAGCGCCTGATCGCCGAAGGCGGCGCGCGGGTGAACGACGAACTCGCCACCGACGCGGGCGCGATGTTCACCGCAACCGATCTGGCGCAACCGCTGAAACTGACCGCAGGCAAGAAACGGCACGCGCTGGTGGTGCTGGGCTGACCGCCCGCCCCTTCATCTTGGCACAAATATCCCGGGGGGTCCGGGGGGCAGCGCCCCCCGGCTGCCTCACTCGACTGTCGCGCGCTGAATGTAGTCGGGGTCTGCAACCAGGCCATTCTGGCGCTGATCACCCTTCTTGATCGCATCGACCACATCCATCCCTTCGACGACATGGCCAACGATGGTGTATTGCCCGTCCAGATAGGGCGCCTCATCGAACATGATAAAGAACTGGCTATTGGCCGAATCGGGCGACTGGCTGCGGGCCATGCCGACCATGCCACGCACAAAGGCGCGGTTGGAAAACTCTGCCGGCAGATCGGGGCGCTGCGATCCGCCCATCCCCGCCAGGGACAGATCGCCCGCGCGCTTGCCAAACTGCACATCGCCGGTTTGCGCCATGAAGCCTTCGATCACGCGGTGAAACACCACCTCGTCATAGGCGCCCTCGGCGGCCAGCGCCGTGATCTGTTCGACATGTCTGGGGGCCACATCGGGCAGCAGGTCGATTACCACCCGGCCCTGCGCAGCACCCGCGACCTCAAGCACCAGGTTCGGCCCCGGCCCGTCCACCACGCCAGAGCCGGTTTCGGCCAGGGCACCCCCGGTCAGCGCCAGCCCTGCGGCCAGCGCCAGCGCAAAGACCCGCTCAGACATCGGCGGCCACCCGCACGCTGATCATCCGGTCCGGGTTCACCGGCGGCTCGCCGCGGGCGATCTTGTCCACATGCTCCATGCCCGAAATGACCCGGCCATACACGGTATATTGCCCGTTCAGGAAGTGGTTGTCCTTGAAGTTGATGAAGAACTGGCTGTTGGCCGAGTTCGGGTTCTGGCTGCGCGCCGCGCCCAGCGTGCCGCGGTCGTGCGGCAGTTTGGAAAACTCGGCCGGCAGATCAGGCAGGCTTGAGCCGCCGGTGCCCGCGCGGCGGGCGTTGTAGCCTTTTTCCATATTGGCGTTTTCCACGTCGCCGGTCTGCGCCATGAAACCCTCGATCACGCGGTGGAAGGCCACGTTGTCATAGGCCCCGGCACGGGCCAGTTCCTTCATCCGCTCGGAATGCTTGGGCGCCACGGCGGGCAGCAGTTCAATGACGACGGGGCCATCCTTGAGCGTGATGATGATGGTGTTTTCCGGGTCTTTGAGATCGGTCATGCAAGCCTCCTGAAATTTGGTCAGAAACCTAAGCCAGAGGGCCGGGCAAGGAAAGGGCAAAGCGCCGCATCCGGTTGACGAAAGCGGCATTTGCAGGTCAAGGTCGCCGCCGCAACTCTATAGGGAGAGAGACATGGGCTGGAAGACGATTGACGATATCGACATGGCCGGAAAAGCCGTTCTGGTGCGGGTGGATATCAACGTGCCGGTGGAGAACGGCCGCGTTACCGATGCCACCCGGATCGAAAAGATCGTGCCGACGCTGAAAGATATTCTGGCCAAGGGTGGCAAGCCGGTTCTGCTGGCGCATTTCGGCCGCCCCAAGGGCACGCCCGTCCCCGAGATGAGCCTTGCCGCGCTGGCACCGGAAATCGAAAAGGCGTTGGGCGCTCCGGTGCGCTTTGCCGAGGATTGCATCGGCGCCCCGGCCAAGAAAGCCGTGGCTGCGCTGGCACAGGGCGAGGTTTTGCTGCTGGAGAACACCCGCTTCCACGCCGGCGAGGAAAAGAACGACCCCGAACTGGCTGCCTCGATGGCGGCGCTGGGCGAGATCTATGTGAACGACGCCTTTTCGGCGGCGCACCGCGCCCATGCCTCGACCGAGGGGATCGCACGCCTGATGCCCGCCGCGGCGGGGCGGTTGATGGAGGCCGAACTGAAGGCGCTGGAGGCCGCTTTGGGCAACCCGGCGCGACCGGTAACGGCAGTGGTGGGCGGCGCCAAGGTATCCACCAAGCTGGATTTGCTGGGCAACCTTGTTGGCAAGGTCGATCATCTGGTGATCGGCGGCGGCATGGCCAACACCTTCCTGGTGGCGCAGGGGATCGAAGTCGGCAAATCGCTGGCCGAACGCGACATGGCCGACACTGCGCGCGAGATTCTGGAGAAAGCCAAGGCAGCGGGTTGCACCATTCACTTGCCGGTCGATGTGGTGGTGGCGCGCGAGTTCAAGGCGGGGGCGGACAATGAAACGGTAGCCGCCAATGCCTGCCCGGCGGATGCGATGATCCTTGACGCCGGGCCGGCAACGGTTGCGGCGGTGGCCAAAGTGTTTGAAGCTTCGAAAACTCTGATCTGGAACGGCCCGCTGGGCGCGTTCGAAATCGCGCCCTTCGATGCGGCGACCAACGCGGCGGCGGCCACAGCGGCGGCACTGACCCGCGCGGGCAAACTGATCTCGGTTGCAGGTGGCGGCGATACGGTGGCGGCGCTGAACAAGGCGGGCGCGGCCGACGACTTCACCTACATCTCGACCGCGGGCGGCGCTTTCCTGGAATGGATGGAAGGCAAGGAACTGCCCGGCGTGGCCGCGTTGATGACCGCCTGAGTCTTTGACCGAAAGACAAGAAGAGGCCCGTCTGCAACAGGGCGGGCTTTTTCATGGCACCGGGGTTCCGCCGCCCCCCGGCACTGTGGCATGTTGACCGCAAAGGCGCCCCGATGAGGCGGCGCGGGGTAAGGGCGGCTTTTCATGACGCGCAATCGGCCAGCCTTCGGGCCTGTCATCATCGTGGGGCTTGCGCTTCTGGCGGGCAGCTATTTCACCTTTGCCGCGGTGCAGGGGTCGTCGGGGGTGTTCCGCCGTGTCGAGATCGAGGCCGAGATTGCGGCGCTGGAGCGTGAACGCGCGGCGTTGCAGGCCGAGGTGGAGCGGATGACCAACCTGACCCACCGCCTGTCGGACGAGTATCTGGACCTTGACCTGCTGGACGAACGCGCCCGCGAGGTGCTGGGCACGATCCGCGCCGATGAGATCGTGATCCGCTGAAGGCTCTTGCCCCTGCCGCGCGCCCGGAATAGTTTAACGCTGAACTACCCGAGGCAACGGAGGATGCCCATGGCTGCGCGCAAAGATACCGGCGGCAAGCCCGCCGACCGACCGGCCGACCGGCCCAATGTGTCGAAGGACGATCTTTTGCATTTCTACCACGAGATGCTGTTGATCCGCCGGTTCGAGGAAAAGGCGGGCCAGTTGTATGGCATGGGCCTGATCGGCGGGTTCTGCCACCTGTATATCGGGCAGGAAGCGGTGGTTGTGGGGCTGGAGTCGGTCGCCGAAGAGGGCGACAAGCGGATCACCTCCTACCGCGACCACGGCCATATGCTGGCCGCGGGGCTGGACCCCAACGGAGTGATGGCAGAACTGACGGGGCGCGCGGGCGGCTTGTCGAAGGGCAAGGGCGGCTCAATGCATATGTTCTCGAAGGAGCGCCATTTCTACGGCGGCCACGGGATCGTCGGGGCGCAGGTGCCGCTGGGGGCGGGTCTGGCTTTTGCCGACAAATACAAGGGCAACGGCCGGGTGACATTTGCCTATTTCGGCGATGGCGCGGCCAACCAGGGCCAGGTCTACGAGACCTACAACATGGCCGAGCTGTGGCAGTTGCCGGTGATCTTTGTGATCGAAAACAACCAGTATGCAATGGGCACAAGCGTGAAACGCTCGACCAAATCGACCACGCTTTGGGGGCGCGGCGCCGCCTACGGCATCCCCGGCGAAGAAGTGGACGGGATGGATGTGCTGGCGGTGCGCGCGGCGGGGCAGCGGGCGGTGGCCCATGCGCGATCCGGCAAGGGGCCTTATATCCTTGAAATCATGACCTATCGTTATCGCGGTCATTCGATGTCGGACCCGGCCAAATACCGCAGCCGCGAAGAAGTGCAAAAGATGCGCGACGAACGCGATGCGATCGAACATGTGCGCGAATTGCTGCTGACCGGAGGCCATGCCACCGATGATGACCTCAAGGCAATCGACCGCGAGGTCAAGGCCGTGGTCAGCGCCGCCGCCGATTTCGCCCGCGAAAGCCCCGAGCCGGCCGAGGCCGAGCTTTGGACCGACATCTACGCCTGAGGGGATTGAACGATGGCAGTTGAAATTCTGATGCCCGCGCTTTCGCCCACGATGGAAGAGGGCACGCTGGCAAAATGGCTGGTGAAAGAGGGTGAAACGGTGAAATCCGGCCAGATCCTCGCCGAGATCGAGACCGACAAGGCCACGATGGAATTCGAGGCGGTCGATGACGGCGTGATCTGCAAACTGCTGGTGGCCGAGGGCACGGCGGGGGTGAAGGTGAACACCCCCATCGCGGTGATGGCGAATGACGAGGCAGGTGCCGTAACCGCAGCCTCCGCCGCAGCCCCCGCCTCCGCCGCAGCGCCTGCACCGGCGCGCGCGGCAGCGCCCGTGGCTGCTGCGGCCTCTGCCCCCACAAGCGCGCCCGACACCAGCCCCGACTGGCCCGCGGGCACGCCGATGAAAACGATGACCGTGCGCGAAGCTTTGCGCGAAGCGATGTCAGAGGAAATGACGCGCGACGGCGATGTGTTCCTGATGGGCGAAGAGGTTGGCGAATATCAGGGCGCCTACAAGATCAGCCAAGGCCTGCTGGATCAGTTCGGCGCCAAGCGGGTGATCGACACGCCGATCACCGAGCATGGCTTTGCCGGAATTGCCGTGGGCGCGGCCTTTGGCGGGCTGCGACCCATCGTCGAATTCATGACCTTCAACTTTGCCATGCAGGCGATTGACCAGATCATCAACTCGGCTGCGAAAACACTTTACATGTCGGGCGGGCAGATGGGGTGCCCGATCGTGTTTCGCGGCCCGAACGGGGCTGCGGCGCGCGTCGGCGCCCAGCACAGCCAGGATTACGCCGCATGGTACGCGCAGGTGCCGGGGCTGAAGGTGGTGATGCCCTATTCGGCAGCCGACGCCAAAGGCTTGCTGAAACAGGCGATCCGTGACCCGAACCCGGTGATCTTTCTGGAAAACGAAATCCTTTACGGCCGCAGCTTCGAGGTGCCAATGCTGGAGGATTTCACCATCCCCTTCGGCAAGGCCAAGGTCTGCCGCACCGGCAGCGACGTGACGCTGGTCAGCTTTGGCATCGGCATGGTCCATGCGCTGGAGGCCGCCGACAAGCTGGTCAAAGATGGCATCAGCGCCGAGGTAATCGACCTGCGCACACTGCGCCCGATCGACTATGACACGGTGATCGCCTCGGTGATGAAGACGAACCGCTGCGTGACGGTGGAAGAAGGCTGGCCCGTGGGCTCGATCGGCAACCACCTGTCTGCCGTGATCATGCAGCGCGCCTTCGACTATCTGGATGCTCCGGTGATCAACTGCACCGGAAAAGACGTGCCGATGCCCTATGCGGCCAACCTTGAAAAGCTGGCGCTTCTGACAGCCGACGAGGTTGTGGCCGCAGTGCATCACGTCACCTATCGCTAAGGAGAACGCACCGTGGAAATTCTGATGCCCGCGCTGTCTCCGACGATGGAGGAAGGCACGCTTGCGAAATGGCTGGTGAAAGAGGGGGACAGCGTCACCTCTGGCCAGATCATTGCCGAGATCGAAACCGACAAGGCCACGATGGAGTTCGAGGCCGCCGATGACGGTATGATCGGCAAACTTCTGGTGGCCGAGGGCACGGCAGGGGTGAAGGTGAACACCCCCATCGCCATGCTGACGGTCGAGGGCGAAACGATGTCGGCGCCAGTCGCGCCCCGCGCGGCGATGGCAACGCCGATGCCCACCGCACCAGCCCCCAAGGCGCCGCCTGCCCCAAGTCGGGCGCGGGTCTTCGCCTCTCCGCTGGCGCGCCGGATCGCGGCCGACAAGGGGCTTGATCTGTCGCAGATCGCGGGATCGGGGCCACATGGCCGGATCATCCGCGCCGATGTCGAGGCAAGCCGCCCGGCCGCCCCCCCGCCCGCCGCTGCCCCCGCTGCATCGGTCACGGCACCGGCGGTGGCACAGGCAACCGCGCCGCAATCACCTGACGCGGCCTCGGTCGCCCGGCTGTATGAGGGCCGATCCTTCACCGAAGTCCCACTCGACGGGATGCGCCGCACCGTGGCTGCGCGCCTGACCGAAGCCAAGCAGACAATCCCGCATTTCTACCTGCGCCGCGAGGTGCGGCTGGATGCGCTGCTTGATCTGCGCGGACGCCTGAACACCCAGCTTGAACTGCGGGGCGTCAAGCTGTCGGTCAATGATTTCATCATCAAGGCCTGCGCGCTCGCGCTTCAGGCAGTGCCCGATGCCAATGCCGTCTGGGCAGGCGACTGCATCCTGCGGATGCGCGCCTCGGATGTGGCGGTTGCAGTGGCGGTCGAGGGGGGACTGTTCGTGCCGGTCCTGCGCGATGCCGAAACAAAGACACTGTCGGCGCTGTCGGCTGAGATGAAGGATCTCGCCACCCGCGCCCGCGCGCGCAAACTGGCCCCGGCCGACTATCAGGGCGGCAGCTTTGCGATCTCGAACTTGGGGATGATGGGGATCGACAGCTTCGATGCCGTGATCAACCCGCCTCATGGCGCCATTCTGGCTGTGGGGGCGGGGGTGAAAAAACCCGTTGTCACCGGCGACCAGATCGGTATTGCCACGGCGATGACGCTGACGCTCTCGGTCGATCATCGCGTGATCGACGGGGCGTTGGGGGCGGAGCTTTTGGCCGAGATTACGCGGCTTCTGGAAAACCCGTTGGTCATGCTGGCCTGATCCTGCCCCGCGCGCCCGGCTTCGGGCGTGCGGTCCGGGGTCATGACCTGTGTCAACGCCTCCCTGATGTAACGGTGCTAGCCTGAAGCGGAACCGACATCCCGGAGGGAAAATGGACTGGAAAGCAGAACTCGCCGAGCTTGACACCGGCCTAGCCCGCTATGGCAGCGATCAGCAATCCAGCATGGCGGGCTTTGGCACCTTGCATCATGCAGCGCTGGAACCCGGCGCGCTGGACACCCGGCACAAGGAACTGATCGCGCTGGCGATCGGGATTTCCAGACAGTGCATCGGCTGCATCGCATCGCATGTGCAATCCTGCATCGAGGCTGGGGCAAGCCGCGCCGAAATCGCCGAAACCGTCAATGTCTGCGTGCTGATGGGCGGCGGCCCGGCGCTGGTCTACGGCATCAAGGCGCTGGAGGCCTATGACGCGCTGACGGCATGAGGCCGGTTGGGGGGGGAAAGCCTCAGCCCTCCCTCTCGTGCAACAGTTGATCCATCTCGACGGCGGGGTGTTCGCAGCCCGCCTCGCCCACGATCCGCGCGGGCACACCGGCAACTGTCTTGCAGCATGGCACATCGGCCAGCACGACCGACCCCGCGGCAATGCGGCTGTTCGCACCCACCTTGATATTGCCCAGAACCTTGGCCCCTGCACCGATCAGCACCCCGTCGCCGATCTTCGGGTGGCGGTCCTCTTCTTCTTTGCCGGTGCCGCCCAGCGTTACCGAATGCAGCATCGAGACATTGTCGCCGACAACCGCCGTTTCCCCGATCACGATGGAATGGGCATGGTCGAACATCACCCCGCGCCCAATCCGCGCGGCCGGGTGAATATCGACGCCGAACATCTCGGACGAGCGCATCTGCACGAAATAGGCCATGTCACGGCGCCCCTGCCCCCACAGCCAATGCGCCACACGATAGGCCTGAAGCGCCTGATATCCCTTAAAAAACAGGATGGGCTGCAGATAGCGGTGGCAGGCCGGATCACGGTCATACACCGCCACCAGATCGGCACGCCCCGCCTGCCCCAGCCCCGCATCGCTGCCATAGGCCTCGTCGGCGATCTCGCGCAGGATCTGCTCGCTCATCTCGCCCGAGGCCAGCTTCAGCGAAAACCGATAGGCCAGCGCGCGTTCCATCGTCGGATGGTGCAGCAGACCGGCATGGATCAAAGCCCCCAGAAGCGGCTCGTCCCGCACTGCGGCCTCGGCCTCCTCGCAGATCCGCCGCCAGACCGGATCGACCTCTGCCAGTCTCGCCTTCTTTTCCGCCATGACGCGCCCTCCGATATCAGCTTTCACCCTATCACATAGGCCAACCCTGCGATAGCGGAAGGGGCACGCGGGGAAAAGCCCGCCGTGCCCCGCGCTGCGCCAAAGCGGCAATCACCAGCCCCAGACAGTCCAGATAGTCCGGCTCCGTCAGCCAGGGCTCGGGCATCAGCCTACCCCGCCGCGCCACAGCCATCAGCGACCCGTTGCCCCAGTGTGGATGCACTCGCCCCAGCCGTTTGCGATAGCGGTCCGCCGCCCCGGCCGCGTCCAGCATCCAATCCAGCAGCGCGATCCGCGCAGGGCCGGGCACGAGCATCAGCGCGCGCGCCACGGCCGTCACATCGCCCAGAGTGATCTGCCGCACCTCACAGCCCCGGCAGACCGATCTCCAGATAATGCACCGCGATCTTTACCCGGCCTCCCGCGAACTCCCCCCCCGTCGCCGTCAGAACCAGCGGCTCGGGTGCCCAAAATGTCATCGGCTGCGACAGCATTCCCCGCGCCCAAGAGCCCAGCCCAACCCCCAGCCCCGACCCGAACCGATCCGGCGCCCCGACACTGCCCAACTGCCAGCTTTCCAGCGTGCCGCTGATCGCCGCGCTGACCCGCGCCGTCACCCCGATCACCATCGCCCCGCCCGGAATGACAAAGCCCGTGGTCGATGTGGCTCCGGGCGTAATCGCATGCTCGACCTCGCTCAGCCCCGCCATCAGCCCCGCCCCCGAGGCGCCCAGCGTCAGCGCCCCGAGAACCCAGCCCTCACCGGAATGGATCGCCATACGCCCTTCATCCGCGACAAAGGCCCGCCAACCTGCCTGCGGGGTGACGAAAATCCAGCCGCCACCCGCGCCAACCGCGATCCGCCCACCCTGCCCGGCCCAGGCATTCACCGCACCCGCAGGCACGCCATGGCAGGCTCCGTCCAACACCACTGCAGGCGGCGTGGTCAGGCTGCGCGAGGCCAGCACCAGATTGACCATTCCATCCAGCCGCAGCAGCGCCTCGTTCACGGTCACATGCTTTTGCGCCTGCGCCGCTTGTAGCAGCGGCAGCCCCAATCGGTTCGTCTCAGTCATTGAACATGATCCTTGCAGAGGGTCCGGCCCCAAAGGCATCGGACAGTTGTGCGACGTTCAGTTCGAACGGCCCCGTCACCGCATCAGCTTCCTGCATCGCGGCCGAATAGGTCCAGCCGGGGCTTGTCACCTCGACCTCCCGCCGGATCAAGCCTTCCGCGATCACCCGCACCCGATAGCGTTCGCGCGCTTCGCCCAGCGGCACCTCAAGGCTTTCCCAGCTATCGCCGTCGATCCGTGTGCGCCGCACCCAATCGGCCCGCAAATCGCCCCCCTCGCGCCGCAACCGCAGATGGCATGGCGCATAGGGTCGCAGCCCGATCCCTGCAAACGCTTCTTCCAGATGCAGATAGGACGGGTCGTCATAGCTGCGCCCCGCCGGGCCAATCCGGTAGTGCCGCGCCAGCCCCCGATTGGCGGGCGCGAGGTCGATCTGGCTCAGCGCGGTGTCGATCAGCACCACCGTGCTGCCTGCAGGCCAGACCTCGGGCATGATGCCATCGGTGCCGGCCTGCCCGCGCAACCGCTGACCAATCTCCCACAGCCCCGGCGCCACCAGAACAGCGCTGGCAAACTGGATCAGTTCCCACCTGTCGGACGACCCGTCACCGATCGCCAGCACATTGGCCCCATCCAGCAGACGCGCCTCGGAAACCGACTCCAGCGCGCCCGCCTTCAGCGCCACCCGCAGCGGCACGCCGCGATCCCACACCCCCGGCCGCGCCGCCACAAGCGGCCCCTGCGTGACCCCGATCGTGGCGCGCAGGTTCAGCAGCCGGTTCAGCCCATAGCCCGCATCCTCGCTGGCGGCATAAACCGCCACCGACCCCGGCCAGGGCAGCGCGGTAACCGCCAGATGCGGCGCGGCGGGGTCTTCGGTTCCGCGCATCAGCGGCAGGTCCAGAAACACCGGATAAACCGGCACCGGCGCCGCAAAGGGCCGTAGCGCCGCCGTCCCCTCGGCCTCGTCCGAGGGCAGATAGATCGCAGGCTCTACCCGGACGGCCTCCACCTCCAGCGCGCCCATCTGTTCGGCCCGGTCGATCCGATAGCGCCCGCGCGCCTCGGGCATGTCCAGCTCAAGCACATCACCCGCGCCCATATGGCCCAGCGAAGGCGGCAGCGAAAACCGCACCCCGTCGCGCGCCACCCGCGCCTCCGACAGCCAGCGTTCCACAATCCGCTGCGCCTCTGACCGCGTCAGCGCCAGCGGCAGTTCAGACTGCGCCGCATCGCCCCCTGCCTCGTCGGGAAAGACCGCCTCGACCGCGCTCACCTCATAATCGCCCTCGGCACCGACATAGGCGAGGCGGACCCGCCCCGCCGTCTCCGCCTCTGGCGCCCGCTCGGCCTGCAATCGCGGCCCCTCGCCCAGCGCCAGATCATCAGCGCCAAGCCGCAGACCCGCGCGCCCGTCGCGCAGGCGGAACACGATCTTGCCGTCACGCTCGGCTGCATCAAAGCCATAGGCCAGCATCAGCCCCTGCAACGCCGCCCGCCCGCTTTCGCCGCCGTGCAACGCATAGCCTCGCACCAGCCCGTGCAGCCGCGACACGTCGATGTCGCGCAGTCCCGCCGCAGCGCAGATTTCGGCCACCACATTGGCCAGAGGCTGCACACCCACCCGCCCCGAAATCCAGTGCCCGCGCGCGTAATTCGCGCCATCCGACCAGACATCGGTCAGCCCCGGAAACTGTGGATAGGGTCGCGCGTCCCAGGCCCATACATGCGCGCGCATCGCGTCCACCATCGGCCCGCCATAAAGATCAGACACGGGGTTGTTGGCAGGTTCCCCCCAGAATTCCATGACGGCCCGCAGATACTGCATCTGGATCAACTCGTCCCGCCGCCCGTCGGAATAATGGGGCAGCCCGGACTCCGAACTTTTGGGGTCCAGAAACCGATTGGGCTGGTTGCTGCCCTTGTCAACCGCGGCACAGCCGATCTCGGTGAACCAGATCGGCTTTGACCGCGGCACCCAGTCAGTCGGCTCTGCCGCCCGCACCCCCGCCACCCGGTCGTGGTGCACATTCTCCCACCAGCCGCGCAAATCCTTGTAGCGCCAGATCCAGTCCTCGCCATGGGCACCATCACGGATCGGCGTGCGGATTTGCGCATCACGGTGCTCGGGCGCGGCGTAATACCAGCTGTAGCCTTCCCCCCCCGCGATATTCGCCTTCAGATAATCCAGATCGTAGATCGAACCCCATCCCGCATCGGCGTGGTCGTCGCCGTCGCGCCAGTCCGACAGCGGCATGTAATTGTCGATGCCGATAAAGTCGATATTGACGTCCGCCCACAACGGATCGAGATGAAAGAACACCTCGCCATTACCCGGATGATCGCCGAAATATTCCGACCAATCGGCAGCATAGCCAATCTTGCAGCCAGGGCCGAGAATGGCGCGCACATCGGCCGCCAGCGCTCGCAGGGCAGCCACCGCAGGAAAGCTGTTGGCACTGCCCCGCACCCGCGTCAGCGAGACCAGTTCCGAGCTGATGCAGAACGCATCCACCCCGCCCGCCATGGCACACAGATGGGCGTAATGCAGCACGAAGCGCCGCAGCGACCATTCGGGCGGCCCAGCATAAACCAGCCGTCCCTCCTCGATGCTGAAATCGTCGGGCGCCGCCTGCCCGAAAAAGGCCGCGACCTCGTCCGCCGCTGTCGCGCTCCTGTCGGGGCTGCCGCTCTGACCCGGCGCAACCGACAGCGTGATCCGCCCGCGCCACGGCAGCGCCGCCTGCTCGGCCCCGCCCCAGGGGTCGGGCAGACCGTTGCCCTCCAGCTGATCCATCAGGATGAACGGGTAAAAGACCACGCTCTTGCCCGCGGCCTTCAGCGCCGCAATCGCCTCTCGCACCGACTGATCCGAGGGCGTCCCACCATAGACCGACCGTCCCTCGATCCGCGGCACCTCGTCGGCTTCGAGGCGCAAGATGCCCCCCGCCTGCCAGGCCATATCATTGTCAAACAACCCGAAAAGCCCGCGCTTTCCGGTCCGCCCCTCATGGTCCCGCGTCTCGACCTTGGGCCGGATACGGCAGGCCCCGCAGCGCAGATCATCACCAAACCACGACACCACCAGCGAGACCGACCCGCAGGCGGGCAATTCCTCGTCCAGCGCCCGCAGCGCCACGGCAAAGTCGGTCCCCCCCGCCGCCGAATGCACATTGGCAGCGACATTCTCGCCCAAGCCCTTGGCGTAATGCACCGCTGTTGTCGCCAACGCATATTCCCCGGTGCCCGGAATCAGTGCCACGGCGCGCACCGCACGTCCCAGATCAGACCCCGGCGCAACCAGCGGCCCCTGCGCCGGGCGCACCACCTCAAATGTCAGCTGTGGCACCCGGTTGCCAAACTTTTCCAGTTGCAGGTTCTCGAACACCACATAGGCAATACCGCGATAGGCCGGAGCCCGCCCCGCGCCCTCCACCGCCTCGATCTTCGGGTCTGGAAGCTGATCTTCCGACCCACAATAGACCCGCAGGTTCAACCCCGCGGTCTCCAACTCGATGCCATCGGCCCAGACCCGGCCCAGCCGGGTGATCTCGCCCTCGCACAGCGCCACCGCCAAACTGACGCTATAGCTGTATTGCGTCACGCTGGGTCCGCTAGGCGCCCCCTTGCCACCGCCGCTGGTGGTCTTTTTCTCGGCAAAGCGCGTGGCCCAGATCACCTGCCCGGCCACCCGCACCCGGCCCCAGATCCGCCCCACGGGCGCACCTTCGCTGGCCCCGGTCAGACGGAACCGGTCGATCCGCCCCGTCTCCACCGCGGCTGAACCCGACCCAAGCAACCTCTGATCAATCGCCCGACCTATGGTCGCGCCGACCGAACGGCCGATCACCGCCCCCGACAGGCCCAGAATCGTGCCGCCAAAGCCAGCCCCGAACGCCGCCCCCACCGCCGAAAGAACTATCGTCGCCATTACATCGCCCCTTCCGGAAACCGAAACCGCGCCACGATCCGGCGGCGCCACGGAGCCGAAAGCGGGCTTTCCACCACCGCGTGCCCCGAATAGGCGTGAATGAAACTGGCCTGCCGCCCGACCTGCCCCACCAGCCCCAGATGCTTGGCCACCCCGCCGTCGCGCATCCGGAACAGCAGCACCTCGCCCACAGCCTCCGGCTCCCGCCCCGGCAGCGCGATCAGATGCCGCCGCGCCCCCGCCCACAGCCGCTCCTCGTGCGCAGGCTCTGACCAGTCGGCGGTATAGGCGGGCACCGGCTCCGGCTCGGCGCCATACAACTCTCGCCAGACGCCGCGCAAAAGCCCAAGGCAGTCGGTGCCCGCGCCCTTTGTCGAATGCTGATGCAGATAGGGCGTCCCGATCCAGCCACGGGCCAAGACCGCGGCGCGTTCCCCGATCATCGCGACATCCTCCCGCCATCATTGCCGCCGGTCCGGGCGGGGTAGGAACTCATCCAGTCTTCGCCCGGCAGATGCGGAAAACCACGAAAGTTCAGAAAGTTTGCAAACTTTAGCCGACATGTCTCTTCGCGCCGGTCGCAACCGGCGCTGATCCGCACCCGGTCGCCCGGCGAAACCGGCGCGCGCAGCCCCTGCCACAACTCGATCCGGCGCTCGCCATCCGCCGCCAGCCGGTCGTTCTTGACGACCCCGACCAGCCCCGCCGCAGCGCCCGTCAACACATCGAAGCGGCCCTTTTCAAACCAGCGGTCAGCAAACCCCCGCAGATTGGCAAAGCCAAAGACCTGCCCGCCCGCCACCGTCTCGATCGTCACCTCGGCAAGGTAGCCCGCCTGGGCCAGATCAACCCGGCAGGCCGCGTCCCCCAGAATGGCCGAACAGCGCGGGTGATAAATCCGGCCCTGCTCACGCCCCAGCGCCTCGGCCAGCCCCCGTAGCTCGGCGGTAAAAGCCCCTTCTGCCCGGCGGATTTCGCCCAGATGACCACGAAACAGCAACGCCCGCTGCCCCACATCGGCCCAGTTCACCAGCCAGGCGCGCACCTCGGCCCCGTCATAGCGCCCGGCCTGAATATCGGCCTCGGTGATCGCGGCGCTGCTCAGCGCGCCCACCGCCTCGCTGTTGTCCACCGAAAGCCCGGTGGTCTGCGCCAAAGCCCGCGCCGTCATCCCCGACTCGGGGCGAAAGTCGATCCCGTCAAAGCCCAGCGCGCGGTCATGGTCGGTGAACCCCAGCACCCGCCCATCGGGCCGCGTCACCGCCCAGACCCGGCACAAGGTCGTGCAGCCGGCCGCCAGATGCGCCTTCAACGCCTCGCAATAGCCCATCAGACCCGCACCTCCACCACCGGAACCTGCGGCACGTCGCCCGCCTGAAACGAGGCGACCGACACCTGAATCCGGTCGGTATCAAACCGCACCGGCACGTCGAACTCATAGCCCGCCGTCACCACCGCCCCCTGAGGCGGCGCCACCGCGAACTGCACAAGTCCGGTGGCACAATCCACCGAAAATGCCGAATCCGTGCTCTGATGATGGCCCTGAATCCCCACCCGCACCGTTCCCGCCACCGGCTTGGTGATCGGCCGGGTATAGCTGACCCCGCCCGAAGCATAGATCTTGGACAGCGCAAACTCCGTGCTTCGGCCATCTCCGATGCCAATGAGCTGATCTTCCCAGCCCACCGCGCGCGACGCCGGACAGGATTTCCAATCCGACCAGTCCTTCCAGCGAAAGCCATGCAACTGCCCGCCCCGCGCCTCGAAAAAAGCAATCAGCGCCTCGACATCGTCCAGACTGCGCAAGCCCAGTCCGGCGTCGTAATATCGGCGTGAATGGGCCCAGGGCGTGTTGCGCTCCTCATGCCCCGAGGCCAGCGCCACAATCTCGGTGCGCCGCTCCGGGCCGCCGACCGAGCCGAAACTCAGGTTCGCCGGAAATCGAACTTCGTGAAATGCCATTTTCGTCTCCTCAGCGGTTGCGCTCGCCCCGCGCCAGCGCGCGGCTCAGTTGCGCCGCGATCTGGCCCTGGCTGCGGGCAAAACCCGCGGTGTCGGGCGTGGTGACATTCATCGTCACGTTGATCGCCCGGCCCCCGCCCGCCGCCTGCACCCCCAGCCGCCCGTCAGCACCGCGCGCCAGCGGCATGATCGCCTCCGGCCCCGCCTCGCCCATCAGGCCGGTGCCGCCGCGCATCGGGAATGCCGTGGCCTGCGCCACGACGCCCCCCTTGGCAAAGGGCATCACGCGGCCCTGCGCAAAGGCCCCGCCCGTCGCAAAAGGCAAGGCCCCGCTGAAAAGCCCGTTCAGCCCGTTGGCAATCGCCCCCCCCAGCGCGCTCTGGATCGGCCGCATCGCCACCGAATAGACGCTTTGTGCCATCGTCTCGGCCACGCCTTTCAGCGCCTCCGACAGCTTCATCCCGTCAAAGATCAGCCCGTCAAAGGCGCTGCGCAGCCCGCGCCCGATTCCGTTTGACAACTGGCTCACCTCGCGCCCGGTAAAGACCATACTCTCCCGCATCCGGCCCAGTTCGGTGTTGAAACTCGCCGCCATCACCTCGGCCCCGCCCAATGATTTCTCAAGCGCCGCCGCCTGCTGGCCCAAGCTGTCCAGCCCGTCCACCTCGATCATTCTCCGCTCCTTTCGCCTGATCCGGCCAGCGCGCGGCCAGTTCGTCCAGCCGCGCGCGCGTCAACGGTGCCGGTCCCGCATACGCCCCCAGCATCAGCGCCAGTTCGGCGGGCGTCAGCCGCCAGAACTCCTCGGGCTGCAGCCGCAACCCCACCAGTCCGCCCCGCATCAGCCCTGGCCAGTCCAGCCCGCTCATGGGGCGCCCGGCACCGTGAAGGCGCGCGCCAGCAATTGCGCCGCCAGCCGCGCCGCCTCTACCGGACCGCCACCAATCTCGACCGTGCGCATATCCTCGGCACTGCCCTGCCAGCCACCCCCGCGCAGCCCCGCGACCAGCAGCGCCAGCACGTCGCGCGTGGAAAACCGCCCGCCTTCGAACCGCTCCACCAGATCAATCAGGCTGCCCGGCTCCAGCGTGGCCTCCAACTCGGCCAGCGCCCCCAGCGTCAGCTTTGCCACATGGCGCCGGCCATCCAGCCAGACCTCCACCTCACCCGCCCAGGGGTTCGCCATCACAGCGCCGTAAAGCTCAACTGCCCCGCCGAGGCGAGGCTGATCTCATAGGTCGCCTCGCCATTGTGGCTGCCCGCATAATCGATCGACGAAATCAGGAACGGCCCCTGCACGATGCCGAAATCTGGGATGATGATCTGAAACCCAGGCGTTTCACCGTCAAAAAATATCTGGCGTGCGCGTTCATCCGTCACCGCATCCCGAAACACGCCCGAACCGCTGATCGAGGCCGATTTCACCCCCGCCCCCGCCAGCAGCTCGCGCCAGCCGCCCTGCGATTCAAGGCTCGTCACATCCACCGTTTCCGCGTTGAAGCTGATCCGCGTTGCGCGAAGCCCCGCCACCGTCTCGAACAGGCCGGAGCCATTCAGATCGACCTTCAAAAGCAGATCCTTGCCGTTCTGCGCTGCCATGTCTTGTCTCCGTTCTGTGTTGCTCAGGTTTCGATCCGGGCGCGAAATGTCAGGTCGATCCGGCGCAGGGCGCCGGTTTCCACCCGCCGGGCGCGCGCGCGCAGGAACCACAGCCCGACCAGATGCCCGCGGCTCAGCGTCAGGCCCGCCCCCCTCGCTGATGCCCCCGTCAGCGCCTCCGACACCGCCGCAGCCACCGCCTTGGCGGTCTGAAATCCGGCAGCATCGGTCACCACCGACACTGTAAAATCATGCTCGGCCCCGGCCCCCGTCGCATCCGAGGCATCGCGTACATCCTCGGGGCCAAGGCTGACATAAGTGCCCGCCACCGGGCCGGGCGGGGCCGCGTCAAACACCGCCTCGCCCACCAGCGCCGTCACCGCCGGATCATCCCGCAACCGCGCATAAACCGCCGCTTGCAACGCGGCGCCTGCTGCATAGCTCATGCCACCACCTCCTCTTGCGCAAAGCAGGTCAGATAGCGCGCGCCGGGGTCTGCCTCGGCCACCGCCAGAATGCGGAACACCCGCCCCCCCTCACGCAGCCGTTGCTCGGGCCGCGGGCGGCGCGGGCTGCCCTCGGGTGCCGCCCGCAGCGTGATCCGCCACGCCACCAGGGCCAGCGTCAGCAACTCGCCCGCCCGCTCGCGCCCCGCACCAGCCCGCACCTCGGCCCAGACCTCACCCAGACCGACCCAGTCCAGCACATGCCCGCCCGCGCCATCGGGGACGCGCCGCGCCTCCTCCAGCACCAGCCGCCGGTTCAGACGCGGCGCGCTCATCCCTGGCCCCCCAGCACACGCACCGTGCGCCAGCGCTCGATCAGCGCAAGCACACCAAAGGGCATCGCCTGCCCGCCACCGCCCTCATGGCGGCTTTCATAATATTGCGCGGCCAGCAAGAACACCGCCTGCGCCAGATCGGCGGGCAGTTCTGCCCACCCCGGCCCAAAGCCCGCGGTAAAAACGATCTCCACCGCGCCCCCCAAGGGGATCGGGGGCAGCACGCCCCCGACCCCCGCGATCCGCGGCCGCCCCAGATCACGGATCAGCCGGTAGCGCGCAGGGTCAACCACACTCAGCCCGCCCGCCCGATCCAGCAACCGCATCGCCTCGACCGATACCACCGGCGCCACTGGCAGCGGCTGCGCCCCGGTGCCACGCCAACACTCCAGCTCCAGCAGAAAACGCCGCGCCAGCAGCGCCTTTGCCGTCCGCCCCTCGATCGCCGCCAGCGCGGCCCGCAAATAGGCCTCCAGCGCTGCATCCTCGGCCGCCACATCGGCAAAGCCGCTGCCCAGCCGCAGATGATCGCGAAATGCCACCACCGGCAGCGCCCCTGCGGGCACCGGCTCCTGTTCGATCAATCTCATCCGATCTCTCCGAAAACGCCCCGATTGGTTCCGGACGCGGGCCCCCCGCCGCCGCTCGGACGGAGGGAGCAGCTAGACGACGGCAAGGCCGACCCGCGCCCGGAGCGCTGGGGCCGGTTTCCCGGCCCCGTTCACCGCCTCAGGCGACGGCGAATTTCAGCAGCTTGATCGCAGCAAAGTCGCTGACATCGCCGCCCACGCGCTTCGAGGCGTAGAACAGCACATGCGGCTTGGCCGAGAACGGATCGCGCAGCACCCGCAGATCGGGGCGCTCGGCAATGGTGTAGCCGTATTTGAAATCACCAAAGGCAATCGCATAGGTGCCAGCGGCGATGTCGGGCATATCCTCTGCAATCAGCACCGGATACCCCATCAGCCGCGCCGGCTCGCCTGCCGCCAGCCCGTCCGACCACAGAAACCGGCCATCGGCATCCTTCATCTTGCGCACCGCGCCCGCGGTTTTGGAATTCATCACGAAGGTCGCATTGGCGCGGTATTCGGCATCCAGCGCATAGACCAGATCGACAATCGCATCCGACGAATTCAACGTGGCGAAATCACCGTCATTGCCGGTCGCCACATAGCCCAGCTTGCCCCAACTCCACGCCGCCTCGGCCACTTTCGGATGGGTCAGAAAGCCGGTGGGCTTGTCGATCCCGTCGCCGATGACAAAGGCCCCCGCCTCGGCGCGTGCAAAACGGTCGGCAATGCGGTTGGCCAGCCAGTCCTCGATATCAAAGGCGCTGTCATCCAGCAGCCGCTGGCTCGCCTTCGGCATCGCGGCCAGTTCGTGCAGCGGAATGCTGATCCGGTCGATCTGCGGCGTCACGGTTTCGGTCAGCGCCGCGGTTTCCGACGCCCAGCCAGAGCCAAGCTCGGAATGGTCCACCAGCACATCGAACGAGGTCGCCTCGACATTCACCACATTGGCGATCTGGCGGATCGAGGCGGTGGCCTTCAGCACCCCGCGGATCGTCTCCGAAGTGCGCGGATCGACCAGATAGCCACCCTCACCGGCCACCTGCGTGTTCAGGGCCTTGCCCTCCAGCATCAGGCCCCGCAGCCCGTCATCATCGCCCGAGCGCAGATAGGCCGCAAAGGCCTTCTGATGCGGCGCGGCGGTCTCGACGGCGGCCGAAAGCGCGGGGCGGCCTGCGATATGGGATTTTGCGTGGATCATGGTCACTCGCTCTTCCTGCTGTTGAAGCTTCATCTTGATTTCGTCCTGAAAGCCTTTGACCTCATTCAGGAAATCAGCCAGGGCAGCCTTCACCCCGACGCCTTGGCCCTCAGACATGCCTGCCCCGATCCGGGACTTGGTCTCGGTCATCTTCGCTCTCCTCTTGCTTCAGTCGTGTCGGTGGCCTAACGGTCCGCCAGCATCCGGGCCGCATCGGCAAATGCCGCGGCCAGATCGCGCAGATCGTCGGCTCCAGGCACCTCGCCCTTCGCGCCGACCCGCGCCTGCGGCAGCATCGGGAAGGTCACCACCGACACCTCCCAAAGCTCCAGTTCCGTCAAAAGGCGGCGCCCTTGGCCATCCTTTTCCGCCGCAACGGTGCGATAACCGATCGACAGCCCGTCGATCGCCCCCGCCGAAATCAGCGCCGCCGCCTCGCGCGCCCTCGCGATCTCAGGCAAAAGTCGCCCCTTGACCCACAGCCCCCGCTCATCTTCGCGGATTTCATCCCACACGCCGATCGGCTGGGCCGGGTCGTGCTGCCACAGCATCTTGACCCGCCCCCCCTTGGCCACCAGCCGCGCCAGCCCCGCGCCATAGGCGCCCGGCTGCACCACATCGCCGCCCTGATCGGCCAACCCGAACAGGCTCGCATAGCCCGCAATTTCTGATCCCTCGGTCACCGCCAGATCGCCGCCCGGCGTGCAGAACTTTAGCTCCAGCCCGTAATAATCTGTCATCATGCGCTTTTCCTCATCTCGGGGCATATTCCAGAATGCCCTGCACCGCCTGCGTCAGAATCACGGCCACCACCCCGTAAACCGTCATCCACAGCCGCCGTTCCAACCCGCCGATCATCGCCTCGATCCGCTCCAGACGCTTCTCCACCTGCGAAAACTGCAAGGCCATGATCCGCTCGGTCGCCTCGAACCGCTGCTCATGCACCTCGAACGGCGCCTTGAGATAGCGCGATCCGCCTGCCTCCATCGCCTCAGCCCTCCACCAGGGGCGGCAATCCCAGCAGCGCACGCTTTTCCGCGGCGGTCAGAAATGCCGCCTCGCCCACCCGTTTCCATTGCTGATCACGCTCACCCGCCAGCGCCGGGATCTGGTCCAGATCGGGCCGCAACTCGACGATCTGCCCCATATGGGTCGATAACCAATAGGCAACCGCCGCCGTCACTCGGGTAGCCAGCGGCAACACTGTCAGTCGGTAAAACGCCCGATGCGCCTCCTGATAATTGGCATAGGTCGCATCACCCGGTATGCCCAAAAGCATCGGCGGCACACCAAAGGCCACCGCAATCTCGCGCGCCGCCGCCTCCTTGGTGGCGTGAAACTCCATGTCCGAGGGCGAAAACCCCATCGGCTTCCAGTCCAGCCCACCCTCCAGCAACATCGGCCGCCCCGCATTGCGCGCGCCCTGATGGTGCATCTCCATCTCGAACACCAGCCGATCATACTGCTCGGGAGCCAGCATCCCTTGCCCGTCGGTGCCCTTGTAGACAATCGCCCCCGAGGGCCGGGCAGCATTGTCCAACAGCCCCTTCGACCAAGCGCTGGCACTGTTGTGCACGTCAATCGCCGTGGCCGCCGCCTGCATCGGGCTCAGCCCGTAATGGTCATCCTGCGGATGGAATGCCTTGATATGGCAAATCGGGTCGGGGTGCCCGGTCATGTCGAACCGATGCTTGCGCCCGCCTACGGTATAGTCATAGGCCACCGGCCAGCCATCCGCCCCTGGCACGATGCTGATCCGGTCGGCACGCAGCACATGCAACTCGCGCGGCAACCCCGGCTCCTCAGCCACCGCCTCCAGATAGCCGTTACCCGACAGCAGCATCTGGCCATACAATGCCTCGAAAAGCTCGGCCCGCCCCTGCCCGGCATTGGGCCTGCGCATCAACTCCAGCAGCGGATGCAGCTCATAGCGCCGCGCGGCATCCTGGCACACCAGCGGCAGCGCTGCCGCCGCCTCGGCAATCAGCTTGACACAGCGAAACCCGACCGGGTTTCCGGTAAACCCGGTCCGCGTCAGGCTGCCCACATCGCGCGGCGACCAGACCACCCGGCCGGTGCCCGCCGCCAATGCCACCACCCGCCCCGTGGCCGAGGCCTTGCGCTGGGGCGCAGCTCGTTCTCCGCCGTCCCGGCGAAAGAATTGCATCACCATGTCCATCTCCTTGCAGGCCGACCCAACCGGGCCCGGCGAAACGAAAAGGGCCGCGACAATCGTCCGGCCCTCGCGCGCGATCCCTCTGCCGCAACGGGGGCTTCGCGCCCCCGCACCCCCGCGGGATATTTCAACAACGGGAAGGCCCCTTCATCTTGGCTTGACTATCGCCGCCGGAGACTTCCCCGGTCAAAGTACCCGCACCTGCGGGCGCTGGTAATGCGCGGCAGGCTCCACGATCAGTTCGTGCAGCGCCCAGACCAGCGCATCCAGCCGGTCGGGGCTGCCGCGTCCGCGATAGCCCTGCGCCGTCATCCGGCACATCTGATCTTCCAGCGCGCCCAAGCCCCGCAAGTGGCTCACGCGCCCCTGTTCGTAAAGCGCCGCAACCGGCTCGGCCCGCAGCCCCTTGCCCCGGCCCGCGCGCAGCGCGCGGAACGGCACCAAGGGATCAATCTGCCGGATCACGCTTTCCACCAGATCGCCGCCCTGGTTGACCTCGGCCACCAGCCGCTCGGCCCCATGCCGCTGCATAGCGGCCAGCGCTGCCCGCGCCCATTCCGCGGGCGAGGCCCCCTTCACGGTCGCATCCTCCAGCACATAAGCGCGCCAGTCCTGCACCGGCCCCCGCGTGACCGCCCCCACTACGACGATACCGCATTCATCCGCCGCCGCACCGGAACTGACCACCGGATCGACCGCTACCACGATCCGGTCCAGATCGGGCGCGGCCTCGATCCGCACGGCCTCCAATCCTGCTGTTGTCCAAAGCGCCCCCTCGACCTCTTCCAGCAAGATGCCATCCAGTTCCTGCCGCCCGATCCGGGTGCCCGCATAGCGCGCCCGCACCTCATCCAGAAACGAGGCCGCCAGATAGGCCCGGTTCGCCTCGGTCGGCGCATGGGTCAGCACGGTGGAGGGGTTGCGCAAAATCGCCTTCAGCACCCCCACATTGCGCGGGGTCGTGGTCACCACCTGCTGCGGGTGGTCCCCCAGCCGCAGCGCGAATTGCAGCATGTCCCAGGCCTCCTCGGCGCGCTTCCACTTGGCCAGCTCATCCGCCCAGGCCGCATCGAATTGTGGCCCCCGCAGGCTTTCGGGCTCATGCGCCGAAAACACCTGCGCGGTGGCGCCATTGGACCAGACCAGCCGCTTGCGCCCCGCCTCCCAGTCGGGCCGACGATCAGGCGGCGAACATGCCAGTATCCCGCTGTCGCCAAACACCATCACTTCGCGCACCTGATCGACGGTTTCCCCCACCAGCGCCACCCGCCGCGCCCGGCCGGGGTCGGCGGGGCGCGCGCCTTCCACCTGCGCGCGCACCCATTCCGCCCCGGCCCGCGTCTTGCCCGCCCCGCGCCCGCCCATGATGACCCAGGATCTCCAGGCCCCCTCGGGCGGCAATTGGTGCGGCAGCGCCCAGAATTCGAACAACCACGGCAGTGCCAGCAGCGCCTCCGCGCTCAGCCCCGTCAGAAACTCATCCACCTCCTCCGGCCTCGCGGAGGCAAGCCAGGCGGCGCCCGATCTCGTCTCGCGCCGCATCGAGGTCGAGCGCATGATCCCGCACGACCCCGGCAACCTGTTTGCGGAGTTTTTCAACCCTGGTCCTTTCATCCATCACCATCTGCAAGGCGGCGCGAAGATCCTTCACCGCCTGCACGGCGGTCTTGACCTCTCCGGTCTTGCCCTGCCGAACCTCTCGCAAGGCCGCCGCCAGTTCGCCGGCCGTCTCGCGAAAAATCTCCTCCGTCTCCGAGATCAGATCCGGAGCCGCTTCCTCCTCCGAGAAAGTCATTGTCATCTGCTGCTGCACCCGCCTCTCATGCCGATCCGCACGAGCAAAACGAAAAAGCGGCTCCGGGTTTCCCCGTGCCGCTTGCCCACTTCTCCTAGCATGTCAGATTTCTACTATAAGCCGTTCGCAAAGTCAAGCATTAAATCTATGGTTGCAAGTTTCATCTTGGTAAAAATATCCCGGGGGGCGCTGGGGGCAGCGCCCCCCGCTTCTCCGGCTCATACCTATTCCCCGGTCAGCCCATCCGCTCCGAGGCGTAAGAGCCGGGGCTTGCCGGAAAGACCACCGTCTTGGCCCGGTTCAGAAACACCCGGTGGTGAATATGGGCATGAATAGCGCGAGCCAGAACCTGCGCCTCAACATCGCGGCCCAGGCTGACATAATCCTCCGGGCTTTGCGCATGGGTCACGCGCACGGTGTCCTGTTCGATGATCGGGCCTTCGTCCAGATCGGCGGTCACATAATGCGCCGTCGCCCCGATCAGCTTCACCCCTCGCTCATAGGCCTGCTTGTAAGGGTTCGCGCCCTTGAAACTGGGCAGGAAGGAATGATGAATATTGATGATCCGCCCCGACATCTTCTGACAGACCGCATCTGACAGAACCTGCATGTAGCGCGCTAGAACCACCAGTTCGGCCCCGGTTTCCTCGACCACCGTCATCAGCCGCGCCTCGGCCTCGACCTTGGTCTCCTTGCTGACCTTGACGTGGTAAAACGGGATATCGTGGTTCACCACCAGCTTCTGATAGGTCAGATGGTTCGACACGACCCCCACAATCTCGATCGGCAGCGCCCCAATGCGCCAGCGATACAGAAGATCGTTCAGGCAATGCCCGAAGTTCGACACCATGAGCAGCACCTTCATTCGCCGCCCCGCGTCATGCAGTGCCCAGACCATGCCGAATTCAGCCGCCACCGGGGCAAAGCCCGCACGCAGATCGTCGCCGCTCATCCCGGTTTCGGACAAAAAGGTGATCCGGGTGAAAAAAGTTCCGCTCTGCGGGTCGTCGAACTGGGCACTGTCGGTGATATTGCAGCCCTGCGCCGCCAGATTGGCCGATATCGCCGCAACAACCCCCCGCTGCGACCGGCAGGTCACTGTCAAAACATAGGCCGTCATTTCTGCCCGTCCCCCATCGCTCGTGTTATCCTTGCGCGCAACACTGCGCCCCGGCGCGCGCGCCGCCTGCCCCCTTGCGACCGCCGCGCCGTCAAAGGCGACGGGGCGGCCTGTGGGGTCTTGTCAGATCTGCTTTTCGGGAATGTTCACCACCAGACCATCCAGCGCCTCGGTA
Source organism: Phaeovulum veldkampii DSM 11550 (assembly GCF_003034995.1). Taxonomy (GTDB): domain Bacteria; phylum Pseudomonadota; class Alphaproteobacteria; order Rhodobacterales; family Rhodobacteraceae; genus Phaeovulum; species Phaeovulum veldkampii. Next base: position 127,104 of record NZ_PZKF01000001.1, read on the forward strand.
ACCTTGATCTGACAGGTCAAGCGCGAGCGTTTCGGGTCGGGCAGATAGGCAAAGTCGAGCATATCCTCTTCCATCGCCTGCTTCTTCGGCAGCTTGTCCACCCATTCGGGCGCCACATAGACATGGCAGGTGGAACAGGCGCAGGCGCCGCCGCAATCGGCGTCGATCCCCGGAATGCCGTTGTCGCGCGCGCCTTCCATCACGGTCAGGCCGGGGCGCACATCCACGACATGCTCGGTGCCGTTGTGTTCCACATAGGTGATCTTCGCCATCGCTCTTCATCCCTCCTGTCGGGGCTCCGCCCCTCTGCGGCCAAAGACTTAGGCCAAGCGCCGGGAATTTGCCAGCCCCCGTTGCCCAGACCGAAAAGGGCGCCCGAAGGCGCCCTCTCGACCAAATCCCGTCCCGACCGTTCAAAACACCGGCAGCGCCACAAAGCGCGGCTCGCCACCGCGCCGGATCAACAACAACAAAGACTTGCGCCCTGCCGCTTTCGCCTCGGCCACCCGCGCGTCCAACTCGGCCAGCGAGGCAACCGGTTGCTGCCCCGCCTCGGTGATCACATCACCCGCGCGCAGGCCCTTCTTCGCCGCCTCGCTATCGGCCGAAACCGAACGGATCAGCAGCCCCTGCGTGGTCTCTGCCAACCCCAGTTCCACCGCCTGATCGGGCGACACCGGCACAATCGTCATGCCCAGCATCTCGCGCTCTGTCGGCTGCGGGGTGCTCATGCCGGTCTGCACCGGCTCGGCCTCGGCCAGTTCGCGCCGTCCCAGCGTGACCAGCAGCGTCTGGCTCTTGTCGCCGCGCGTCACCGTCACCCGCACCGCCTGCCCCACCGGCGCATCGGCCACGCGGCGCACCAGATCGCGGGTGTTCTTGACCTCGCCCCCGTCAAAGGCGGTGATCACATCGCCCGCCAGCATCCCCGCATCGGCCGCAGGCCCCGCCGGAACATCGGTCACCAGCGCGCCCACGGTGGATTTCAGCCCCATCGCTTCGGCCATATCGGGGCTGATGTCCTGAATCTTGACTCCCAGCCAGCCGCGCCGCGTCTCGCCGAATTCCCTCAGTTGGGTCACAACCTTCTGCACCACATTCGACGCCATCGAGAACCCGATCCCGATCGACCCGCCATTGGGCGACAGGATCGCGGTGTTCACCCCCACAACCTCGCCGTTCATGTTGAACAACGGCCCGCCCGAGTTGCCCCGATTGATCGCCGCGTCGGTCTGAAGGAAATCGTCATAGGTGCCCGACAATTCGCGGTTGCGCGCCGAAACGATGCCCGCCGACACCGAAAAGCCCTGCCCCAGCGGGTTGCCCATCGCCATCACCCAGTCACCCACCCGGATCACATCCGAATTACCGAATTTCACAAAGGCAAGCGGCTTGGTGCTTTCTACCTTCAGTACCGCAATATCGGTTTTCGGGTCGGTGCCCACCACCTTGGCTGGCAGCGTATTGCCCGAAAAGAATTCCACCTCGATCTCGTCGGCGCCTTCAATCACATGGTTATTGGTGACGATGAAACCGTCCTCGGAAATAACAAACCCCGACCCAAGCGCATTCGACCGCTGCGGCGCTGTTTCGCCCGGCCCGCCCGGCATCCCGAAATCGCGGAACAAATCCTCAAACGGCGAACCTTCGGGAAAGATCGGTCCGGGCCGCACTGGCGCCGCAACCGTGGTCGAGGTGGTGATATTCACCACCGCCGGGCTGACCTGTTCGGTCAGATCGGCAAAACTTTCCGGCACCCCGCGCGCGAATGCGGGCGCCGTCGGACCTGTCGCCAGCGCAAGCCCCAGCATCGCCGCCCCGGCAAACCGGGCCAGCCCACGAACCGCGCCCCGGCCGCCCAAAGCCTGCGGAATTGTCTGTGCCGTCATCGTTTCACCCTCCGAACTGCTCTGCCCCGACGGGGAGTATTGCTGGCATACACCTAAGCAGCGCCACAGCAAATGAAAGCCCCCTCGCGCCGCGTCAAACCGATGTGATCGGCGCCACTGTCTCAGCCCGCAAGGCGTTGCGCAAGCCAGACGATGCCCACCCCCAGCGCAAGCGCCACCAGACCGGCGGTCCGCCGCTGTTCGGGGCGCATCGCGCGCAGCAGGTCCAGCGCCTCCTCGATGCGCGAAGGGGCCAGTGCAAGCACCAGCCCCTCCACCACCAGAACCAGACCGATCCCCAACAGGACCATCGCCATCATTCGGCCTTGTCAGACCGCAGATAGTCGAAAAAGTCGCTGTCGGGCTGCATCACAATCGACGAATTGCCCGATTTCAGCGCGCGCTCATACGAGGTCAGCGACCGGGTGAAGGCAAAAAACTCCGGGTCGCGGCCGAAGGCTTCGGCATAGATCGCGTTGCGTTGGGCATCCGCCTCACCGCGGGCGATCTCGGCCTGCTTGCGCGCCTCCGAGGTCAGCTCGACGACCGTCCGGTCCGCACTCGCCCGCACCCGCTGCGCCGCCTCGCCACCACGGGCGATCTCGTCGGCGGCCTCGCGTTCGCGCTCGGCCCGCATCCGGGCAAAGGTGGCGGCAAGGTTCTGCTCGGGCAGGTCGGTGCGCGTCAGCCGCACGTCGATCACCTCGACGCCCAGCGCCGCCGCCTCGCGCCGCGCCAGATCGCGGATGCGGTTCATCAGCGCGGTCCGGTCATCTGACAGCACCGTGGTGGACGGCACAGCCCCCATCACCTCGCGGATCGCGGCGTTGATGATACGGTCCAACCGCACCTGCGCCGCCCGCACCCCTTCCGACCCCACAGCCTCGCGGAACTCGATCACATTGGTGATCCGCCAACGCGCAAAGGCATCGACGACCAGACGGCGGTCATCCAGCGGGGTCACTTCCAGCGGCTGGGTCGGCAGGCTCAGGATGCGGTCGTCATAGCGCACAACCTCCTGGATCAGCGGCACCTTGAACGCCAGACCGGGGTCTTCCTTCACCGCCTTCACCTGACCGAATTGCAGCACCAGCGCCTTCTCGCGTTCGTCCACGATGAATACCGACGACAGCGCCAGCCCCGCCAGAACCACCACCACAGGCAAAATGTATTGCGACCGGGCCATCAGTTGGAGCCTCCTTCGGTGGTGGCAGGGCGTTGCAGCCGATCCAGCGGCAGGTAGGGCACCACACCGCCCTCGCCCGACACACCATCAAGGATCACCTTGTCGATGCCACCCAGCACCTTTTCCATCGTTTCCAGATACATGCGCCGACGGGTCACATCAGGCGCCTTCACATATTCGTCGTAGACCGAGACAAAACGGCTCGCCTCGCCCTGGGCGTCGTTGACCACCTGCGCCCGGTAGGCTTCGGCCTCTTCGACCAGCCGCGCGGCTTCCCCGCGCGCACCCGCCAGAACCCGGTTGGCATAGGCGTCGGCCTCTTTCTCCAGCCGGTCGCGTTCTTGCTGCGCGGCCTGCACTTCGCGGAAGCTGTCGATCACCTCGCGCGGCGGGTCGGCGCGGTCAAAGTTGATCCGGATCACGTTCAGCCCGGCATTGTAGCTGTCCAGCGTGCCCTGCACTGCGGCCCGCAGATCGGCGGCAATCGCGCCACGATCCCGGTTGAGGATCGGCGCCAGTTCGCTGCGCGCGATGATGTCGCGCATCGCGCTTTCGGCAACAGCACGGATCGTGTCGGCCGGATCGGCAAGGTTGAACAGGAATTTCGCCGGATCGTCGATGTTCCAGACCACCTGAAACTCGATATCCACGATGTTCTGGTCGCGCGTCAACATCAGCCCGCTGTCCAGCAGCCCGGCGCGACCGGTGCCCACGTCGGTCGTGCGTTCGCCGGTGACCTGCACGATCTCGGCCCGCACCGCAGGCCAGGGGGCAAAGTTCAGACCAGGGTTCCCGGTGCTTTGATATTCGCCGAACAGCAACTCGACCGAACGCTCCTCGGGCCGCACGGTGTAGAACGAGGCGAACGCCCAAACCCCCAGCGCCGCCAGCGCCGCCAGCCCCAGCGTGCCGCGCGTCAGCCGCGGCGCGCCCGGCATCTGGCCGCCGCGCCCGGTCTTGCCGCCACCGCCACCGCGCCCGCCCATCAGAACGCGCAGTTGTTCGGTGCCCTTCTTCATGATCTCCTCGATCTCGGGGATCGGCGCGCCCTCGCCGGGCCTGCGCCCACCGCGACGGCCGTTGGGATCGCGGTCGTCGTCATCGCCGCCGCCGCCACTGCCCCAGGGACCTCCGTTGCTCATCCGTTTCTCACTTTCCAGTTGCTTTGTTATCTAGCGACTTGGGCGCGGAGGCGAAAAAATCAACCCGCCCGCACCGGTTTTCGCAATGTCACCAGTTCTTCGGCCATCGTCGGATGCACCGCGCAGGTGCGGTCAAAATCCTCTTTGGTGGCACCCATCCGGATCGCCACCGCCGCAAGCTGGATCATCTCGCCCGCTTCGGGCGCCACGATATGACAGCCCAGCACGCGGCGCGTCTGCGCGCAGACGATCAGTTTCATCAGCACCCGCCAGCCGCGCCCGGCAAAGCCCTGGCGCATCGGCTTGAAGCTGCTGGCATACACCTCGATCGGCCCGACCTCACGCGCGGCCTCTTCGGTCAGCCCCACCGCCCCCAACTCGCAGGGCTGGGTAAAGACCGCCGCCGCCACCAGATCGTGATCGGCCTGCCGTGGGGTCGCACCAAAGACCGTATCGGCAAAGGCATGCCCCTCGCGGATCGCCACCGGCGTCAGGTTCACCCGGTCGGTCACATCGCCCACCGCATAGACCGAGGGCACCGAAGACTGGCTCCAGCCATCCACCACCACCTCGCCGCGCCGTCCCAGCCGCACCCCCGCCGCCTCCAGCCCCAGCGAGGCGGTGTTGGGAACCCGGCCCGTGGCATAGACCACCGCACTGAAAATCCGCGCGCTGCCATCGGTTGCAGTCACCCGAAAGCCGGCCCCGTCGCGGTCGATCCGGGCCACATCGCAGCCCACATGAATCTCGACCCCGCCCTCGCGCATCAACTCGGCGACATGGCCGCGGGCCTCGTCATCGAACCCGCGCAGCACCTGCGCACCGCGATAATACTGCGTCACCTTAACGCCCAACCCGTTCAGGATGCAGGCAAACTCGCACGCAATGAAACCGCCGCCCACGATCAGCACGGTTTCGGGCAGCGCCTCCAGCCGGAACAGGTCGTTCGATGTCAGGACATGGCCTGCGCCCGGAAACTCCGGCACAAAGGGCCGCCCGCCGGTCGCCACCAGAATGTGCCGCGCCCGCACTCGCCCGCCACCGGCCAGCCGCACCGTATGCGCATCCTCCAGCACCGCGCGTTCGGGGTAAACGGTCACACCCGCAGCCACCAGCCCCCCGCGATAGGCCGCTTCCAGCCGGTCCAGCTCGGCATCCAGCCGCGCGCGAAACGCGCCCCAGTCGAACCTGCCCGCCGCCACCTGCCAGCCATAGGCGCGCGCATCCTCGAACGCCGCCGGAAAGCCCGAGGCAAAGACCATCAGCTTTTTCGGCACACAGCCGCGGATCACACAGGTGCCACCCAGCCGGTATTCCTCGGCCAGCGCCACCCGCGCCCCATGCTCGCCCGCCGCAATCCGCGCCGCCCGAACCCCGCCCGAGCCGCCACCGATGACGAACAGATCAACGTCAAAGGGCATTGGTCAGTCCAGATCGGTGAAAATATTGGCGCTGTCGCCAAAATCGACCTGATCGTGGGCTATGGTGCCCTCGTTGATGTCGCGCACCTCGACCCGACCATCGCCCTGCCCGATCACCACCACATCGCAAATGTCGATGAACAGGCCGTTTTCCACCACGCCGGGGATCTGGTTCAGCACCAGCGCCAACTGCCGCGGATCGCCAATCCGGTTGAGGTGCAGATCGACGATGTAGTTGTTTTCATCGGTCAGGAACGGCTTTTGCCCGTTCAGCCGCAACGTCGTGGTGCGGCCCAGCACATCCATGCCGACCAGCGTTTCCTCGATCAGCGCGCGGGTGGTCTGCCAGCCGAACGGCACCACCTCCACCGGCAGCGGGAAGGCACCCAGTTGCGCCACTTCCTTGGCCGCATCCGCGATGACCACCATCATGTCCGACGCGGTCGCCACGATCTTTTCCTGCAACAGCGCGCCGCCGCCACCCTTGATCAGGTTCAACTGGCCGTCGAATTCATCGGCGCCGTCGATGGTCACATCCAGCCATTTCGCCTCGTCCAGCGTCACCACCTCGATGCCCATCTGCCGCGCCAGATCTGCCGTCCGGGTCGAGGTCGGCACGCCCTTGATCTGCAAGCCCTCCTCGCGCACCATTTCGCCCAGGCAGCGCACCATCCACGCCGCGGTCGAGCCGGTGCCCAAGCCTACGCGCATGCCGTCTTCTACATATTGCACCGCGCGCTTTGCGGCGGCAAACTTGGCCTTGTCGATAGGGGACAGTTCTGCGGACATGGGGGGCTCCTCTTCCTCTCGCCCGGTTATAGGCAATCCCCGCCGCGCGTGCGAGGCAAAATTCATCCCCTTCTCCTTGCCTGCGCGTCGCATTTCAGCCGCGCAGAGCCGGGCGAACCGTGCTAAGGGGGCGCCCGGAAACGAGGGCGAGGCACCATGAGCACCATCGACGGACTGCCCCCCCTGCGCGCGGTGATCGCAGCGCATGGGCTGGTTGCGAAAAAGCAGCTGGGGCAGAATTTCCTGCTGGACCTGAACCTGACCGCCAAGATCGCGCGCACCGCGGGCGATCTGGCCGCCTGCGACGTGCTGGAGGTCGGCCCCGGCCCCGGCGGGCTGACCCGTGGCCTGCTGGCCGAGGGCGCGCGCCATGTGCTGGCGGTGGAAAAAGATGCCCGCTGCCTGCCCGCACTGGCCGAAATCGCCGCCGCCTATCCCGGCCGGCTGGAGGTGCTCAACGCAGACGCGCTCGACATCGACCCGCTGGCGCATCTGACGCCGCCGATCCGCATCGTGGCGAACCTGCCCTACAACGTCGGAACCGAGCTTCTGGTCCGCTGGCTGACACCGCCGGTCTGGCCCCCGGTCTGGCAAAGCCTGACCCTGATGTTCCAGAAAGAGGTGGCCGAACGGATCGTGGCCAAGCCCGGCTCCAAGGCCTACGGGCGGCTTGCGCTGCTGGCGCAGTGGCGCTGCGAGGCCAGGATCGTGATGACCCTGCCACCCGAGGCCTTCACCCCCGCGCCCAAGATCCATTCCGCCGTGGTGCATCTGACGGCCCTGCCCCAGCCGCGCTATCCCGCCGATGCGGCCATCCTGTCGCGCGTGGTGGCCGCGGGGTTCAACCAACGCCGCAAGATGCTGCGCGCGGCGCTGAAAGGCATCGCCCCCGACATCGAGGCCCGGCTGGAGGCCGCCGGCATCGCCCCCACCCAGCGGGCCGAGGAAATCCCGCTGGAACGGTTCTGTGCGCTGGCGCGCGAGCTGGAACGGGGCTGACACGCAAACGAAAACCGCCGCACCCTCGGGCGCGGCGGCTGTTCATCTCGGTTTGCCTTATTCGGCGGCGTCCGGTGCATCCTTGGGCGCAGCCGCCGCAGGCTCGGTCCCGGCCTCGGCCGCATCGGGGCGCGGCTTGCGCGGCGCGCGCGGGGGCCGCGGGGCGCGTGCGGGCTTGTCAGCAGCGGCAGGCTTGTCAGCAGCGGCAGGCTTGTCTGCGGGCGCCGCCTTGTCAGACGCGGCGGGCGCCTCGGGCGCGGGTGCCGCAACAGGCGCAGGCTCTCGCACCGGCCGCTCGGCCCGCTGTTCTGGCCGCTGTTCTGGCCGGTTGTCGGCCCGAGCATCGGGGCGGCGGTCGCCCGGCTTGCGCTCCGGGCGCGGGCCACGGTCATTGCGCCGCTCGGTCCGCTCTGCGCGTTCCTGCGCAGGCTCCTGCACACGCGCCTCGGGCGTTTCAACCAGCCCCGGCCCGTCCTCCTCGCCCCCGCGCATCAGCGGCGCCAGATCGGGCTGCTCGCCCTCTTCGATCCGCGCCTCGACCCGGTCGCGCGGCGTGTAGGTCGCGCCCCCATTGCCATTGGCGCCGGTATGGCCATTGCCATTGCCCTGATGCGGCTGGCGGATTTCCTGCTCGCGCGCCATTTCGCGCTGCGCCTCGCCCAACATGCGGGTGTAATGCTCGGCGTGTTGCAGAAAGTTCTGCTCGGCCACGCGGTCGTTGCCCAGCTGCGCATCGCGCGCCAGCATCAGATATTTGTCGATGATCTGTTGCGGCGTGCCACGCACCTTGCCCTCGGGGCCCGAGCTGTCAAAGACGCGGTTGATGATATTACCGATGGAGCGCTGCCGGTTCGATTTCGAACGCGAACGGGATTTGGATGATCTCATGAGCTTTCGTGTGTTTGTGCCCCTGCGGGCTTTGGCCTTCGCCTGCCCCGCTGGTCGCCCGTGATCGCCGGGGCGATGGTCGGACGCAGGACATGCAGTGAAAAGCTGACCCGTGCGGCGAAGCGCGCTCCGTCCGTCACGGGCCTGACTAACCACGACCTGCCACCGCTGACAAGCCGAATCTTCGCAAAACCGTGACACTCGGGCCCCAAGCGGGCAAAATGGCCGGATGCAGCGGCGAAAGGGCGCAGATTGGCCCCGCTCAGGCCGGGCCGTGCCCGATCACCACGCGGTCACGGCCATCCAGATCGGGGCGCACCAGCACCCGCGCCAGCCCCGACTCGGCCATCATGGCGGCGACTGCCGGGCCTTGCGTGGGGCCGATCTCGACCATCAGCCGCCCCCCCGGCGCCAGATGCGCCCCGGCCCCCGCCAGCAGCGCGCGGTAGGCATCCAGCCCGTCGCCGCCGGGACTCAGCGCCAGATGTGGCTCCCAGTCGCGCACCTCGGGGGCAAGGCCCGCCATCTCATCGGCGGCGATATAGGGCGGGTTCGACACGATCAGATCGAACCGCCCCGCCACCGCCCCCCACCAGTCCGACACCGCAAACTCTGCGCGCGCCGCCACCCCCAGCGCCACGGCATTGTCGCGCGCCACCGCCAGCGCGGCGGGCGAAAGATCGACCCCCAGCCCCGAGGCCATGGGCCGGTCTGCCAGCAGCGACAGCAGGATGCAGCCTGTGCCGGTGCCCAGATCCAGCACCCGCAGGAACGCCCCCTCCAGCGCGGCCGCCACCAGCGTCTCGGTTTCGGGGCGCGGGTCCAGCGTGTCGCGCGTGACACGAAAGCCCCGGCCCCAGAAGTCGCGGGCACCGACGATCTGGCTCACCGGCTGGCGCGCGGCCCGCGCGGCCAGGGCTGCGTCAAACGCCGCCGCCTGCGGCGCGGTCAGCGCATCGGCCAGATGCAGCGTCAGCCGGTCGGGCGCCACCCCCAGGGCATGGGCCAACAACCTGCGCGCATCGCGCGCCGCACTCTCGATCCCGGCAGCACCCAACCGCGCGACGGCCGCTCGCAGCGCCTGATCGGCGGTCACGCCTCCATCTCCGCCAGTTTCGCGGCCTGATCATGGGCCACCAGCGCGTCGATCACCTCGCCCAGATCGCCCGCCATGATCTGCGCCAGCGCATACAGCGTCAGGTTGATCCGGTGATCTGTCATCCGGCCTTGGGGAAAGTTGTAGGTGCGGATGCGTTCGCTGCGGTCGCCACTGCCCACCTGCGCCTTGCGATCCGCCGCCCGCGCCGCATCGGCCCGACCGCGCTCCATGTCATAAAGACGCGCGCGCAGCACGGCCATCGCATTGGCGCGGTTCTGGTGCTGCGATTTTTCCGAACTCGTCACCACGATCCCGGTGGGGATATGGGTGATCCGCACCGCCGAGTCGGTGGTGTTCACATGCTGCCCGCCCGCCCCGCTGGCGCGCATCGTGTCGATGCGGATATCGCTGGCGGGGATGTCGATATCGACCTCCTCGGCCTCGGGCAGAACCGCCACGGTGGCCGCCGAAGTATGGATGCGCCCACCCGCCTCGGTCGCGGGCACACGCTGCACCCGATGCACGCCGGATTCGTATTTCAGCCGGGCAAAGACGCCCTCGCCCGCGATCCGCGCCACCGCCTCCTTGACGCCGCCCAGCTCCGTTTCCGACAATTCCAGAATCTGGAACTGCCAGCCCATCGTCTCTGCATGGCGCTGATACATGCGCAAAAGATCGGCAGCGAACAGCGCCGCCTCTTCGCCGCCGGTGCCAGGGCGGATTTCCATGATGGCGGGGCGCGCATCGGCGGCATCGCGCGGCAACAGCGCGATCCGCAGCGCCTCTTCCAGCGCGGGCAGCGTGTCCTTCAGCCGCGCCACCTCTTCTTCGGCCAGCGCCCGCATCTCGGGGTCGGCGCGCATCGCCTCGGCCTCGGCCAGATCAGCCAACCCTTGCTGCCAGGCCGCGATCTGCGCCACCACCGGCTTGAGATCGGAATATTCGCGCGACAGCACGGCAATGTCGGCCGCCGACGTGCCCGCCGACAGCTTGGCTTCGAGAAACTCGAAGCGCCGGGTAATCTGATCAAGCTTGTCCTGCGGCAGCATGGCCGCGATGTGGCCCGAAGCCCGGCCCGGGTCAAGAGGCCGCGCGCGCCAAACAAAAGGGCGCGGGTTTCCCCGCGCCCTCAGTTGCCCGTTCGGGGCAATCTTACATCGGCGCCGGCCGCGGCGTGGACGAGGTGCGCACCGGCAGCAGCGGATGCTCGACCTTCGGCTGCTCGCCGGTCAGCGTGGTCAGGAAGGCCACCATGTCGTTGACCTGATCATCGGTCAGTTCGGCACCCAATTGCGAGTTTGCCATGATCGACACGGCCTCGGTCAGATCCCACACCTTGCCGGTGTGGAAATAGGGCGCGGTAATGGCAATGTTGCGCAGCGGGGCAGCGCGGAACACATATTCCTCGCCCGCGGTTTCGGTCACGGTAAAGCGGCCCTTGTCGCCCTCGGGCAGGATTTCCGCGCCCGGTTTTTCGACAACGCCGAACGGGTAGTAGCCGTTCCCGCCCAGGTTGATGCCCGAATGGCACGACGCGCAGCCGGTATCCATGAACAGCGCCAGACCGCGTTTTTCCTGCTCGTTGATCGCGCCGTCCTGCCCCATCAGGAACTGGTCAAACCGCGAGTTCGGCGTGATCAGCGTGGCCTCGAAAGCTTCGATGGCGGTGGCGAAATTGTCAAAGGTGATCGGATCGGCTTCCCCCGGGAAGGCCGCCTTGAACGCCTCCACATAGCCCGGCATCGAGGCCAGCGTGGCCTCCACGTTTTCGGGGGTGTTGTTCATCTCGACGCCCGCCTGCACCGGCCCCTTGGCCTGATCGGCCAGCGTATCGGCCCGACCGTCCCAGAACTGGGCGATGTTGAAGATGGCGTTCAGCATGGTCGGCGCGTTGCGCGGCCCGGCCTGCCAGCCATGCCCGACCGAGGTTTCCAGCCCGTCAACCCCGCCGATGCCCACGTTGTGGCACGACTGGCACGAGAACAGCCCCGATTTCGACATCCGCGGATCAAAAAACAGCATCGCGCCCAGATCAATCCGGTCACGGGTCAGCATGTTGCCTTCCGGCACGGGCGGCTGCATCGGGATAGCTTCAAAGATGTCCCGCGCCGCCTCGCGCAGGGCTGCATCATCAGCGAATGCCGGCGCACCCAGCGCCACCGCAATGGCCAGTGTGGATGCGAAATAGCGTTTCATGGCTTGGTCCTCCGTAGCCGCGTTATGTGGAATAATTCTAGGTCAAGAATCCGTGATCGCATTTGATCTAGATCAGATACCTCTTTGCGAAGCCGCAAAAACTTGACCGAACGGTCGGCTTCGGGCAGCGTAAAACGGGGCGCCCCGCCGCCCCGGAAAGCAGGACAGATGGCTCTGGAAGACGCGAAAAAACAGGTAGATACGGCCTTCACCCGCAGCGATCTGCGCGGCCTCAGCTTTGAAAATGCCTTCGGCGGGGCGACCAGTTTTCTGCGCCGAAAATATACGAAAGATTTGAGCGGCGTCGATCTCGCCGTCACCGGCGTGCCCTTCGATCAGGCGGTGACGCACCGCCCCGGCACCCGTTTCGGCCCCCGCGCGATCCGCGAGGCCAGCACCCTTCAGGCCTTCGATGCGCCCTTCGGCTGGGGCTATGACCCGATGTTGTCGCTGAACGTGGTCGATTACGGCGACCTGGCCTTCGATTACGCCAAGGTTGGCGATTTTCCCGCCGCGGTCACAGCCCATATCCGCACCATTCTGGCCGCAGGCGCCGGCAGCGTGACGCTGGGGGGCGATCATTTCATCACCCTGCCGATCCTGCGCGCCTATGCGGAAAGATTCGGGCCAATGGCGCTGATCCAGTTCGACGCGCATTCCGACACCTGGGCCGATGACGACATGGCCCGCATCGACCACGGCACCTTTCTGTATAAGGCGATCCGGCAGGGTCTGGTCGATCCTGCCGCCACCGTCTCGGTTGGCATCCGCACTGACAACCCCGACACTTTGGGCGTGACGATCCTTGATGCGCCCTTCGTGCATCAGGCGGGTGTGGCCGAAACCGTGGCACGCATCCGCGCCGGGGTGGGCGACCGGCCCTGCTATATCACCTTCGACATCGACTGCCTCGACCCGGCCTTTGCCCCCGGCACCGGCACTCCGGTCTGGGGCGGCTTGGCCAGTTGGCAGGCTGCGGCCCTCTTGCGCGGGCTGGCCGGGGTGAACATGATGGGCGGCGATATCGTCGAGGTTTCGCCCCCCTACGATACCACCGGCGCCACGGCGATCGCCGGCGCCCATGTCGCGATGGAACTGATCGCCCTTTATGGATGGAGCCGCAGACCATGATGACCAAGACATTCCTGTTTGCGCTGTTTGTCGTGCTGGCCATTGCCGCGGGCATGGCCTGGGTGCGGCTGGCCCCGCTCGATGCGACGCTGTGGCATGTGAACCCCGCCATCGCGATCAAACGCGACAGCCCCAACGACTACCTTCTGCGTCCCGTGGGCGGGACGGGCGGCGATGCCGTGGCCCCGGTCTGGGCGACCGATCCGGTCACTCTGGCGCAGCGGCTGGTGGCGGCGGCGCTGGCCGAGCCGCGCACCCGCATTCTGGCGGGCGGCGCCGATCAGGGCTTTGTGACGCTGGTGCAGCGCTCGGCGCTCTGGGGCTTTCCCGACATGATCTCGATCCGCACCGATGCTGCCCCCGGCGGCGCCACCGCGGCGATCTGGTCGCGCGCGCGCTTTGGCTATTCCGACATGGGGGTCAACGAAGCGCGGGTGCAACGCTGGCTTGCCGCGGCAACCGAGGGGCTGGCGGTCGCGCCCTGAGCTGTCGCGCCAAACGAAAACGGGGCGGGCACATGGCCCACCCCGTTTCCAAGTCCCGGTGAGCCGTCACTCAGGCCAGCGCGAGGTTGGTCGCCGATTCGCGACCATCACGGCTGGTTTCGATGTCGAAGGTCACTTTCTGACCGTCGTTCAGGGCACGGATGCCCGCGCGCTCAACGGCCGAGATGTGCACGAACACGTCTTTCTTGCCGCCATCCGGCGCGATGAAGCCGTAGCCTTTGGTCGAGTTGAACCACTTCACGGAGCCAGTAGCCATCGTGATATCTCCTTCAATATGCCACCCGCACCATTGCGGCGGCCCGGCTCAGTCAGGGCAGAATCGAAAGACTGACCGATGAAGGAACAGCGGGTCGATAACTGTAACGTCGCCCCGTTGCGATACCAGCATTTCCGGCAAAATGCAAGCCACCTCTGCGCCCCCTCCCCAACGCACCCCGCGCAAACGGGCATTTCTCGCCTGTATTTTTGCCCCGCAGACGCTAGGCTGTGGCAAAAGCAAAGAGGACAGAATGACCGGCACCTGCATCCTGATCGGCGCGCCTCTGGCCTGCGGCCAGCGCGACCCCGGCTGCGTAATGGGGCCTGCGGCCTACCGCGTCGCTGGGCTTGCGGCAGCACTGGCCGACCTCGGCCACCGGGTCGAGGACCGGGGCGACGTGACCCCGCCCCCGGTATCCGCCACCACCTGCACCAACCCCGCCGTGCGCGAACTGGGCGCAACGCTGGCCTGGACCGAGGCACTCGCCCAGACCGCACAAACCGCAATGCCCCAGGGCGTGCCGATCTTTCTGGGCGGCGATCACGCGCTGTCGCTCGGCTCTGTCGCGGGGGTCGCGGCCCATGCTGCGGCGGTCGGTCGGCCGCTGTTCCTGCTGTGGCTCGACGCACATACCGACTTTCACACGCTGACCACCACCACCTCGGGCAATCTGCACGGCACCCCCGTAGCCTATGCTGCGGGCCTGCCGGGCTTTGCTCCGTTCCCGCCCTTCCCGGCGCCGATCCCGGCCGAAAACATCTGCCTTTTTGGCATCCGCTCGGTCGATCCTGCCGAACAGGCCGCCCTGCACGCCCACGCCATTCAGCCGGTGGATATGCGCGCGCTTGACGAACAGGGCGTGTCGGCCCCGCTCCGCGCCTTTCTGGCCCGCGTCGCGGCGGCGGGCGGGCTGCTGCATGTCTCGCTCGATGTCGATTTCCTCGACCCCGCCATCGCCCCGGCGGTCGGCACCACCGTTCCCGGCGGCGCCACCTTCCGCGAGGCGCATCTGGTGATGGAGCTGTTGCACGAATCCGGTCTCGTGACCTCGCTCGATCTGGTCGAACTCAACCCCTTCCTCGATGAAAAGGGCCGCAGCGCCCGGCTGATGGTCGATCTGGTGGCCAGCCTGATGGGCCGCAAGGTCTTCGACCGGCCCACCCGCAGCCTCGACTGACCCTTTCATCTTGGCCGAAATATCCTCGGGGGGCACGGGGGGCAGACAGCCCCCCGCTCCGTCCCGTCAGCCGCGCGCGGCCAGAACCGAGGCGTCCAGAATATCCAGCGCCTCGTCAAAGACCGCATCGGGAATGGTCAGCGGCGCCAGAAACCGGATCACATTGCCATAAACCCCGCAGGTCAGCAGGATCAGCCCGCGCTTCAGTGCCTCTTCCCGCACCCGGTTGGTAAAGGCCGGGTTCGGCTCGGCCTTGCCCGCCACGTTGAATTCCACCGCATTCATGAATCCGGGGCCGCGGATATCCACGATTTCCGGCACCTGATCGCGCAGCGCGGCCAGCCGCTGCTTCAACCGCTGGCCCAGCCGGGTGGCGCGGTCGCACAACGCCTCTTCCTCGATCACATCCAGCACGGCATGCGCAGCGGCCACGCCCAGAGGGTTGCCCGCATAGGTGCCGCCCAGACCGCCGGGGTTCGGGCTGTCCATGATTTCGGCCCGGCCCGTTACCGCCGAAATCGGCATCCCCCCGCCCAGCCCCTTGGCCATTGTCACGATATCGGCAGCCACGCCATGATGCTCCATCGCGAACAGCTTGCCGGTTCGGGCAAAGCCGGTCTGCACCTCATCGGCGATCAGCACGATCCCGTGCGTGTCGCACACCGCCCGCAGCCGCGCCATGAAGCCCGCCGGCACCTCGTAAAACCCGCCCTCGCCCTGCACCGGCTCCACGATGATCGCGGCCACCCGGCCCGGCTCCAGATCGGCCTTGAACAGCCGGTCCAGCGCCTCCAGCGCATCCTCGGCCGAAACGCCATGCAGCGGGTTCGGAAAGGGCAGATGCCAGACATCGCCCATCATCGGGCCAAAGCCCGCCTTGTAAGGCTGCACCTTGCCGGTCAGCGCCATGCCCATGAAGGTGCGGCCATGAAAACCGCCCGCAAAGGCCACCACGGCCGCGCGGCCCGTATAGTGGCGCGCGATCTTGACCGCGTTTTCAACGGCTTCCGCGCCCGTCGTGGCAAAGATCGTCTTTTTCGCAAAATCGCCCGGCAGCAGCCGGTTCAGGCGCTCGGCCAGTGCCACATAGGTTTCATAGGGCACGACCTGATGGCAGGTGTGGGTAAACCGATCCAGTTGCGCCCTGACCGCTGCCATCACCTTGGGGTGCCGGTGGCCGGTGTTCACCACCGCAATGCCCGCGGCAAAGTCGATGTAGCGGTTGCCCTCCTTGTCCCAGATCTCGGCATTTTCCGCGCGATCGGCGTAGATCTGGGTGGTCATGCCGACGCCCTTGGCGATGGCGGCATTCTTGCGGTCGGTCAGGGTGGTCATGGCGCTCTCCGAATCTGGACCTTTCTGTTTTGCCGGATTTTTTCGCCGCCCGACAGGATAAGCCCGACCCGCCAGCGCCGTTTTTCGACGCCGCCCTTGGCGCGGGCCACCCAAAGGCGCAGACTGAGCCGATCTGACGACTGCCGATCTGACGGAGATGCCGATGCGCGCCGCTTTTCTGCTGCCCCTCGCCCTTGCCGCCTGTGCCGCTCTTGCCAACCCGCTTGACCCGCTGCCCGAGGGCGGAGGCTGGCGCGTCACCGCTATTGCGGGTGCCCCGGTTCCCACGGGCGCCGAGGTGACAATCGAACGCCCCGACAGCCGCGGCATTTCCGGCCGCGCGGGCTGCAACCGCTACGGCGGCCAGATCAGCGCCACAGGCGCGCGGCTGAAAATCGGCCCGCTGATGGCCACCGAAATGTTCTGCGTCGATCTGATGACGGTCGAGCAGGCCTTCTTCGCCGCGCTCGATCAGGTGGACAGCGCGCGCAGCACCGCAACCGGGGTAGAATTGCTGGCAGGCGATCGCGTCGTGATCACGGCCACGAAACAGGTCCGCTTTCCTTGACCGCCTCCATCGCCACATAGGTTGATGTCGCGGCCACATGCGGCAGGGTCGAGATGCGTTCGGCCATCACCCGGCGATAATCGGCAATGTCGCCGGTGCGAACCTTCAGCAGATAGTCAAAGCCCCCGGCGATCATGTGGCATTCCTCGATCTCGGGCACGGCGCGCACCGCGCGGTTGAAGGCCTGCAACGCCACCTCGCGCGTGTCCGACAGGCGCACCTCGACAAAGGCCACATGCGCCAGCCCCATGCGGATCGGGTTCAGCACCGCCCGATACCCCGCGATCACGCCTGCTTGTTCCAGCCGCTTCATCCGTGCCTGAACCGGGGTTTTCGTCAGCCCCACCCGGCGCGCCAGATCGGCGATGCTGATGCGACCATCGGCCGCAAGCGCGGCCAGAATGGCACGGTCGAATCGATCCAGCGCAAACAGGTCATTTGCCATGCCATCTGGTCTTTCTTTGGTCAGATCGCCTGCCTGCCAGCAATGATAGGGCGAACCGCCTGCAATTATGCCGATATCATGCCCCATCGGCAAGGAGAAGGCGATGGATACCCTCTGGCAGCCAATCGACACCGGCACGCTGGCGCCCGAAGGCCCGCTTCTGGCGCAACTGATCGAACAGGCGGCGCTGCCCGCCGCAGCACGGGCGCGCATCAGCGCCCGCGGCGCCGATCTGGTGGCGCGTATCCGCGCAGGCGCCCGGCCCGGCCTGATGGAATCGGTGCTGGCCGAATACGGGCTGTCAACCGAAGAGGGCGTGGCGCTGATGTGTCTGGCCGAGGCGCTGCTGCGCGTGCCCGACGCCGCCACGATGGATGCGCTGATCGAAGACAAGATCGCGCCCTCCGACTGGGGCCGGCATCTGGGCCGCTCGGCCTCGCCGCCGGTCAATGCCGCGACTTGGGCGCTGATGCTGACGGGCCGCGTGCTCGCCGATGCCGAACCCGGCATCACCGGCCATCTGCGCGCGGCGATCAAGCGGCTGGGCGAGCCGGTAATCCGCGCCGCAATGGCCCGCGCGATGAAGGAAATGGGCCGCCAGTTCGTACTGGGCGAAACCATCGCCG
Source organism: Phaeovulum veldkampii DSM 11550 (assembly GCF_003034995.1). Lineage (GTDB taxonomy): Bacteria > Pseudomonadota > Alphaproteobacteria > Rhodobacterales > Rhodobacteraceae > Phaeovulum > Phaeovulum veldkampii. The sequence continues at coordinate 144,760 of NZ_PZKF01000001.1, forward strand.
CCGCGCTGGACCGCGCCAGAACACTGGAAACGCAAGGCTATACCTACAGCTATGACATGCTGGGCGAGGCCGCTCGCACCGCCGCCGATGCCGCCCGCTACGCCGCCAGCTATGCCGACGCCATCGCCGCCATCGCAGACGCCTGCCGGGACGGCGACATCCGCACCAACCCCGGCATTTCGGTAAAGCTCTCGGCGCTGCACCCGCGCTATGAGGTGGCGCAAGAGGCCCGCGTGATCGCCGAACTGGTGCCCGTGGTCATCGACCTTGCCCGCCGCGCTGCCGCCGCGGGCATAGGCTTTAGCATCGACGCCGAAGAGGCCGAACGGCTGACGCTCTCGCTCAAGGTGATCGCCGCGGTGCTGGCCGACACGGGGCTGGCGGGCTGGGACGGGTTCGGCGTGGTGGTGCAGGCTTATGGCCGCCGCGCGGGGGCGGTGATCGACTGGCTGCATGCGCTGGCCACCCGGCTTGACCGGCGCATCACGGTGCGGCTGGTCAAGGGCGCCTACTGGGATGCCGAGGTGAAGCGCGCGCAGGTGCTGGGGCTGACCGACTTCCCGGTCTTTACCCGCAAGCTGGCGACCGATGTCAGCTATATCGCCAATGCGCGCAAGCTGTTGGGCCTGACCGACCGGATCTATCCGCAATTTGCCACCCATAACGCCCACACCGTCGCGGCGGTGCTGGAGATGGCGCAGGGCCGCCCGTTCGAATTCCAGCGCCTGCACGGCATGGGCGAGCGGTTGCACGATCTGGTGCTGACGACCCACACCACCCGCTGCCGCATCTATGCCCCGGTCGGCGCGCACCGCGACCTGCTGGCCTATCTGGTGCGGCGCCTGCTGGAAAACGGGGCAAATTCGTCTTTCGTCAACCAGATCGTCGATGAAACCGTGCCGCCCGAACGGGTCGCGGCCTGCCCGCTGACCGCGCTTGAGGCGCTGGCAGACCCCGCCAACCCCAAACTCGTCCGCGGCCCGGCGCTGTTTCCAGGCCGCAGCAACAGCCGCGGCTTTGACCTGACCGACACCCGCACCCTCGCGGCGATCGAGACCGCACGCACCGCCCCCGCCACGCCCGCGGCCGCACCGCAGATCGCCGGGCCGGTCACGGGCAGCGCGCCCCAACCTGTGACGAACCCCGCCACCGGCGCGGCCGTGGGCCATGTCCGCTGGGCCATGCCCGCAGATGTGGACACCGCCCTTGCCGCCGCGCAGGTCTGGCAGGCCAGCCCCGCCCACCGCGCCACGGTGCTGCGTCGCGCCGCCGATCTTTACGAGGCAGACTTCGGCCCGATCTTCGCCCTTCTGGCGCGCGAGGCGGGCAAGACCCTGCCCGACGCGGTGGGCGAATTGCGCGAGGCGGTCGATTTCCTGCGCTACTACGCAGCGGGCGCCGAGGCGCTGACCCATCCGCCGCGCGGCACCTTTGCCTGCATCAGCCCGTGGAACTTTCCGTTGGCCATCTTCACCGGCCAGATCGCCGCAGCCCTGGCCGCCGGCAATGCGGTGCTGGCCAAACCCGCCGAACAGACACCGCTGATCGCGGCCCATGCCGTGCGGTTGCTGCACCGCGCGGGCGTGCCCGCAGCGGCGCTGCAACTGCTGCCCGGCGACGGGCGCGTCGGCGCCGCGCTGACGCGCGCCCCGCGCGTTGACGGCGTGGCCTTTACCGGCAGCACCGACACCGCGCAGGCGATCCGCCGCGCGATGGCCGACAACCTTGCCCCCGACACGCCGCTGATCGCCGAAACCGGCGGGTTGAATGCGATGATCGTCGATTCCACCGCCTTGCCCGAACAGGCGGTGCGCGACATCCTCGCCTCCAGCTTCCAGTCGGCGGGGCAACGCTGTTCGGCCCTGCGCTGCCTCTATGTGCAAGACGACATCGCCCCGCATCTGACCAAAATGCTCTTTGGCGCGATGGATGAATTGCGGCTGGGGGACCCGTGGCACCTGCAAACCGACACAGGCCCCCTGATCGACGCTGGGGCCGAGGCCACCATCCGCGCCCATATCGAGACCGCCCGCGCCGAGGGCCGCGTGCTCAAGGAACTGCCCAGCCCCGGGCAGGGCCATTACATCGCGCCGACCGTGATCGCCGTGTCGGGCATCGCCGATCTGGGGCGCGAAATCTTCGGCCCCGTTCTGCATCTGGCCACCTTCCGCGCCGCTGAGCTGCCGCAGGTGGTGGCCGATATTGCCGCCACCGGCTACGGCCTGACCTTCGGGCTGCACAGCCGCATCGACGGCCGGGTGCAGGCGATCACCGAGACGCTGCCGGTGGGCAACATCTATGTCAACCGCAACCAGATCGGCGCGGTTGTGGGGAGCCAGCCCTTCGGCGGCGAAGGGCTGTCGGGCACCGGCCCCAAGGCGGGCGGACCCGACTATCTGCCGCGCTTCACCCGCGCCCCGCGCCCCGCCCCTGGCGCCACCCCCGGCCCCGCTGCCGCCCCTGCGGCGGTGCAGATGGCGCTGGACGCCACCCGAGCCACCGAACCGCTGGAGAGCCACGACCTGCCCGGCCCCACGGGCGAATCAAACCGCTTGCGACTGATCCCGCGCGCGCCGCTCCTCTGCCTGGGCCCCGGCACCAAGACCGCCGCGGCACAGGCCGATGCCGTGCGCGCATTGGGGGGGCGCGCGGTGCCGGCCGCCGACCTGCCCGCCGCAGCACTCCAAACCCTCGGAGGCTTTTCCGCCGCGCTCTGGTGGGGCGATGCGGAAACGGGCCGCGCCCATGCCCGCGCGCTCGCCGCACGGCCCGGCCCGATCCTGCCGCTGATCGGCACCCTGCCCGACCGTGCCCATGTCGCCCACGAACGGGTGATCTGTATCGACACCACCGCCTCGGGCGGTAACGCCGCGCTTCTGTCTCAGGCCGACGACGCTTGACGGCCCGGCGCGGATCGGAAAGGCTGCGGCCATGTTCCCGATCCGCGACCATAACCCCTCGCAGCGCCCCGCCTATGTCACCTGGGCGCTGATCGCGGCCAATCTGGCGGTGTTCGTGCTGACCCTGCCGCTGGAGGGCGCGCCAAGCCAACTTTGGCTGGCCTGGGCACTCTATCCCGCCGAGGTGACGACGGGCACCGCCTATGGCGGGCTGCTGACCGCGATGTTCCTGCACGCAGGAATTTTGCATCTGGGCGGCAACATGCTGTTTTTATGGGTCTTTGGCGACAACCTCGAAGAAGCTTTGGGCCATCTGGGCTTCTTGCTGTTCTACCTCGCCTCGGGCGTCGCCGCCGCCGCGGCGCAGATCGCGGGCGATCCGATGAGCCCGATCCCGATGGTGGGCGCCTCGGGGGCAATCGCCGGCGTGATGGGCGGCTATCTGCTGTTCTTCCCCCGTGCGCGGGTTGACGTTCTGTTCATCATCGTCATCCTGATCCGGGTGGTCCCGATCCCGGCCTGGATCGTGCTGGGCGTCTGGTTCGGGCTTCAGGTGCTGAACGGCGCGATGGCCGACCCGACCACCGGTGGCGTGGCCTACTGGGCCCATGCCGGAGGTTTTGGCGCGGGGCTGCTGCTGGCGCTGCCCGCATTCCTGCGCCGCGGTGGCCCGGCGTTCTGGTCACGCACCCACGGTGTGCCACCCCACCCCGCGGCCAGCTATTCGGCAACCCGGATTCCGGCGGTGCGCCGCAGAAAATAATCCGCTCTGTGGCCTGCTGTGGCCTGGCAGAAATATCGCGTCGGTGAATTGTCCCGGCACGGGGCAAGACCGGGGCGCAACGGCCCCGCCCCTCAGCCCTCGCGCAGCACCTTGCACAGCGGCTGGAACAACTCGGCATTGCCTGCGATCACACTGCCCGAGCCAAAGATGTCTTGCCCCTCGCGCACCGCCGACACGAAACCGCCCGCTTCCTTGACGAGGATCAGCCCCGCCGCCATGTCCCAGGACTGGATGCCGCGCTCCCAGTAGCCATCGTAGCGCCCCGCCGCCACATAGGCCAGATCCAGCGCCGCCGACCCCCAGCGCCGCACCCCGGCGCAAACCGGCATCAACCGCGCCAGATCCTGCAAGGTTGCAGGCAATGCGGTGCGCCCGGCAAAGGGTATGCCGGTGGCAAAGATCGCCTCGATCATGTGCCGCCGCCCCGAGACCCTCAGCCGCTGGTCGTTCATGAAGGCGCCCATGCCCTTTTCGGCCACGAACATCTCGTCCTTGGCGGCGTCGAACACCACGCCCGCCACGACCTCACCCTTGTGTTCAAGCGCGATCGACACCGCCCAATGCGGCAGACCGTGCAAAAAGTTGGTGGTGCCATCCAGCGGATCGACGATCCAGCGCCGCGTCGGGTCTTCGCCCGCCGCCTCACCGGTTTCCTCGCCCAGCCAGCCATAGGTCGGGCGCGCGCCACGCAGCTCTTCCTTGATGATCCGCTCTGCCTCGCGGTCGGCCTTGGTCACGAAATCCCCCGCGCCCTTGGTCGAGACCTGAAGGTTCTCCACCTCGCGAAAGTCCTTTACCAGCGCGCGGCCCGCTTTGCGTGCGGCCTTGATCATCAGGTTGAGGTTGGCGCTGCCTTGCATCTGTCTGGCTCCTGTTCGTCCGGCGCCCGCTATACGCGGCGACGGCAGGGAATCCAAGCCGTCATCCTCCGCGCGGGAACCGGCGCCTCGGCGTTCCGACCCGCGGGCATTGCAAACCGCGCCTCAGGCGCGCTGCAACTTGACCGGCTCGGTCCGCGCAAGGCGCAGGAAATGCGCCATGAAGGGTTCGGTCGCATCCTCGGCCCGCGTCGCGGCATAAAGCCGTTTGGTCAGGCCCCGCTCGGTCACCGGGCGGGTGATGTAATCGGGCTGATATTTCACCTCGCGCAGCACCCAGTCGGGCAGCACCGCCACCCCCCGCCCCGAGGCCACCAGCATCAGGATCACCGCGGTCAGTTCCACCTGCCGCACCGCGCGCGGCTCCACCTTGGCCGGGGCCAGCAGTTCGGTGAAAACATCCAGCCGCCCCCGGTCCATCGGATAGGTGATCAGCACCTGATCGCGGAAATCCTCGGCCTCGACCCAGGGCTTGGCGGCAAGCGTGCTGGTGGCCGCCGCCACCAGCATCGGCGCATAATCGAACAGCGGGTGAAAGGTGACGCCCTCGATCGTCTCGGGGTCGGACGAGATCACCAGATCGACCTCCTGACGCAGCAGCGCGGGCAGCGCGCCAAAGGCCAGACCGGGGCGAATATCCACATCCACCTCGGGCCAGGCGTGGCGGAACTGTTCCAGCACCGGGAACAGCCAGTCAAAACAGGCGTGGCATTCAATGGCGATGTGCAGCCGCCCGGCGCGCCCCGACCGCAGCGCGCTGAATTCCGCCTCGGTCGCCGCCACCTCGGGCAGCACCCGCTCGGCCAGCCGCAACAGCCGCAGCCCCGCCGCCGACAGCTTCAGCGGCTTTGAGCGGCGCACGAACAGCTCCACCCCCGCCTGATCCTCCAGCCCCTTGACCTGATGGCTCAGCGCCGATTGGGTGATGTGCAGCACATCCGCCGCCCGTGCGAGCCCGCCCGCATCGTGAATGGCCTTGATCGTGCGCAGATGACGAAGCTCCAGATGCATTATGCGGCGCGGCTCATGATCGTGTTGAGGATTATGAATTTGTCTCACATGACTCGATAGGGCACAAGGGACCATCCAAAGGGGGCCGCCATGACCACGCCGCGCATCAGTTTTGAATTCTTCCCGCCGCAAACACTCGATGCCTCGTTCCGCCTGTGGGAAACAGTGCAGGTGCTGGCGCCGCTGAAACCGTCCTTCGTTTCCGTGACTTATGGCGCGGGCGGCACCACGCGGCAGCTGACGCACGAGGCGGTCACGACGATCGGCAAGAACTATGGCCTGAACGTCGCCGCGCATCTGACCTGCGTCGATGCGACCCGCGCCGAAACGATGGAGATCGTCAACGCCTACGCCGAGGCGGGCGTGCGCGAGATCGTGGCACTGCGCGGCGATGCGCCAAAAGGGGCAGACCGCTTTACCCCGCACCCCGAGGGCTTCGCCTCTTCGGTCGAGCTGATCGCGGCGCTGGCCGCCGACGGGCGCTTTACCATCCGCTGCGGCGCCTACCCCGAGCCGCACCCCGACGCCGCCGACCCGCTGGCCGACGTGCGCTGGCTGAAACGCAAGATCGACGCCGGCGCCACCAGCGCGATCACCCAGTTCTTTTTCGAGGCCGACACCTTCTTCCGCTTCCGCGATGCCTGCGTGAAAGAAGGCATCACCGCCCCCATCATCCCCGGCATCCTGCCGATTCAATCGTGGGAGGGCGCCAAACGCTTCGCCGCCCGCTGTGGTACCCGCGTGCCGCCCCGGCTGGACGAGGCCTTTGCCACCGCCAAACGCGACGGCCGCGAAGATCTGCTGTCGCTGACACTGTGCACCGCGCTCTGCGACAAGCTCGTCCAGGGCGGAGTCGAGGATCTGCATTTCTACACCCTCAACCGCCCCGGCCTGACGCGCGATGTCTGCCACGCCCTTGGCGTGACGCCCGATGTGGGCCTTGAACAGGTCGCCTGACCCCTCGTGCCCCGCCAGATCGGCCTGCCAGACATGCAAACGCCCGCGGACAGACCCGCGGGCGTTTGCCGTCCTGCCGTCGCTGTCAGCCGTTCAGCGACAGCGCCGTGACCGTCGTCATCTGGCCAAAGCCGTTGAACCGCGTGTTGGTCGCGCTGGAATACGCGCCCATGCCCATGAAGATCACATAGTCCCCTTCGGCCAGATCGGCCGGCAACGGCAGGTCGCCCGGCAGCCGGTCAACACTGTCGCAGGTCGGACCAAAAACCACGCGCCCGACCAGTTCGCCGCTGCGCGGCTTGCCCTCGGGGGTGTGAACCTCGATCCGCTCGATATTGCCGACGATCGGCAGTTCGGTCAGCCCGCCATAGACGCCATCGTTCAGGAACACATGCACCCCGTCGCGCACCGCCTTGACCTGCGTGATCAGCGCAAATGCATCCCCCACAAGACCACGCCCCGGCTCGCAGACCAGCTTGGGCCGGGCCGACCCGAAGGCCTCGGTCGCCACCCGGTCGATCAGCGTGAAGATCGCCTCCAGCGCAGGCGCCTCGCCCGGCTGCCGGTGCGAGGGAAAACCGCCGCCGACATTCAGCCGGAACGCGGGCACGCCCGCCGTCTCGCAAATCTCGGCCGCGGCGCGCAGATAGGCGTCCCAGGTCATCGGATCGGTGCATTGCGTGCCGGGGTGGAAGGTCAGCGACGGCACAAAGCCCGCCGCGGCCACGCGGCGCAGCAGCACCGCCGCCAGTTCCGCGGTCGCGCCGAACTTGGCGCCAAAGTTGTAGGCCGCGCCCGCCACCGGCAGCTTGAATCGCACCGAAATCTCGCAGCCCAGCGGCGGCACCATCTCGATCAGCTTGTCCAGCTCCGACACCGAATCGACCGACCAGCTTTTCACGCCCGCCGCCACCGCATGTGCAATCTCGCCGCGCGCGCGCACCGGGTTGTTGTAATGCAGCGCCGCACCGGGGGCGAGACGGCGGATCATGTCGATCTCGGCGGGCGAGGCCACGTCAAAGCCCTGCACCCCCGCGGCCACCAGGTTTTCAATGACCATCTCGTCGGGGTTCGACTTGACCGCATAGGTCACCATGCCGGGAAACCCGGCGATGAAGCGGCGCGCGGTCGCCTGCAATACGGTCGGCGCAAACACCATCACCGGGTGCTCGGGTGCCTGTGTGCGGATGATTTCGGACGGCGCGGCCCAGATCGTTTTAGACAGTCCCATCGGCGTGCTCCCTGCCAACAAGACGCATTAGCCCCTTGCCCCGGCATACGGGTTGGGAGACGCTTGCGCGTTCAAACCAACCAGGCCAGGTGCGTATGAGCCGCCCTTTCACCTGAAACTTAAGTCTGCGCGATATGAGCCACAATTTCACCGATCAAAAGGCTAGAAATGCTGCGCAGCGTCGTTATAATGACGAAAATTCCGGTCAAACTGTCGGTGATGACATATGGACGACCTCGACAGGCATATCCTGCGGCTGCTGGGCGGCGATGCGCGCATGTCGGTGGCAACACTCGCCCGACGATTGAAGGTTGCGCGCTCCACCATCCAGGCCCGGCTGGAGCGGATGGAAACGACCGGCGTGATCGCCGGCTACACGATCAAGCTGGGCGAGGCGGCGCGCCAGGGCCGCATCCGCGCCACCGTCATGCTGCAGATCGAACCGCGCGCACAGCCCGCAATCCTGACCCGGCTCAAGACCATCGCAGAGGTCGAGCGCATCCATTCCACCTCGGGCCGGGTTGATCTCTTGCTGCAACTCGCGGCAGGCTCCACCGCCGAACTCGATGCTGTGCTTGACCAGATCGGTGCGATGGCGGGGGTGAAATCCTCCGAAAGCCTGATCCACCTCTCGACCAAGATGGACCGCGCCGTCTGAAACCTCCCCTTTCCCGTTGCCGAAATATCCTCCGGGGGTCCGGGGGTGGAAAACCCCCGGCGCCCGCCGCCCGCACAGCGCCTTCCCCTCTGGCCTTCCCCTCTGGCCTTCCCCTCTGGCCCCGCGCGCGGTAAAGAGCCTGCAACAAACGCAGGATCAGACCGATGCCGATGGAAAAGACCTTCTCCCCCGCCGAGGCCGAAGCCCGGATCGCCGCCGAATGGGAGGCCGCGGGCGCCTTCGCCGCAGGCGCCAACCAAAGCCGTGACGATACGTTCTGCATCATGATCCCGCCGCCGAACGTCACCGGCAGCCTGCACATGGGCCACGCCTTCAACAACACGCTGCAAGACATTCTCGTGCGCTGGCACCGGATGCGCGGCTTCGATACGCTGTGGCAGCCGGGGCAGGACCATGCCGGCATCGCCACGCAAATGGTCGTGGAACGCGAACTCGCCCGCACCGGCCAGCCCTCGCGCCGCGATCTGGGGCGCGAGGCGTTTCTGGAAAAGGTCTGGGAATGGAAGGAACAATCCGGCGACACGATCATCGGGCAGCTCAAACGCCTCGGCGCTTCTTGTGACTGGTCGCGCAACGCCTTCACGATGGACGCACATTTCCAGCAGGCGGTGATCAAGGTCTTTGTCGATCTCTACAACAAGGGCCTGATCTACCGCGGCAAGCGGCTGGTGAACTGGGATCCGCATTTCGAAACCGCGATTTCCGATCTGGAGGTCGAGAATACCGAAGTGCAGGGCCATATGTGGCACTTCAAATATCGCCTCGCAGGCGGCGAGACGTATGAATACATCGAGCGGGACGGCGACGGCAACGTGACCCTGCGCGAGGTGCGCGATTACATCTCGATCGCCACCACGCGGCCCGAAACCATGCTGGGTGACGGCGCGGTGGCGGTGAACCCCTGTGATGAACGCTATGCGCCGATCGTGGGCAAGCTGGTGCATCTGCCGCTGTGCGACCGCCTGATCCCGATCATCACCGACGACTACCCCGACCCCGACTTTGGCTCGGGCGCGGTAAAGATCACCGGCGCGCATGATTTCAACGACTATGCCGTGGCGATGCGCAACCACATCCCGCTCTATCCGCTGATGGATACCAAGGGCCGGATGCGCGACGATGGCCTCCCCTATGCCGAGGCGGTCGAGATCGCGCGCGCCATCGCCGCCAACCCGGCGCTGGCCGACACCACCGACCTGTCGGCGGTCAACCTCGTGCCCGAAAAATACCGCGGAATGGACCGGTTCGAGGCGCGCAAGGCCGTGATCGCCGACATCTACGCGCAAGGTCTGGGCGTGATGGTCGAGGGCCCCGATGGCGAGATCGTGCCCTATATCGAGTCGAAACCCATCATGCAGCCCTTCGGCGACCGCTCCAAGGTGGTGATCGAGCCGATGCTGACCGATCAGTGGTTCGTCGATACCGCGCAGATCGTGCAGCCCGCCATCGACGCAGTGCGCGAGGGCCGCACAAAGATCCTGCCGGAACAACATGAAAAGGTTTACTTTCACTGGCTTGAGAACATCGAGCCGTGGTGCATTTCCCGCCAGCTGTGGTGGGGGCATCAGATCCCGGTCTGGTATGACGACGAGGGCAACCACTACTGCGCCGCCTCCGAGGCCGAGGCGCAGGCGATGGCGCCGGGCAAACACCTGACCCGTGACCCCGACGTTCTCGACACCTGGTTCTCGTCCGGTCTGTGGCCCATCGGCACGCTGGGCTGGCCCGAACCCACGCCCGAATTGCAGAAATACTTTCCCACCGATGTGCTGATCACCGGCTTTGACATCATCTTCTTCTGGGTCGCCCGGATGATGATGATGCAGCTTGCCGTGGTCGATCAGGTGCCCTTCCACACCGTCTATGTTCACGCCCTGGTGCGCGACGAGAAGGGCAAGAAGATGTCCAAATCCCTGGGCAACGTGCTCGACCCGCTGGAACTGATCGACGAATTCGGCGCCGATGCGGTGCGCTTCACGCTGACCGCGATGGCCGCAATGGGGCGCGATCTGAAGCTGTCCACCGCGCGGATCGCCGGCTATCGCAACTTTGGCACAAAGCTGTGGAACGCCACCCGCTTTGCCGAGATGAACGGCGTGTTCGAGGGCGCGGCACAGCCCGGCATCCCTGCCCCCGCCCATACCGTGAACCGCTGGATCATCGGCGAAACGGCCCGCGTCCGCGAGGCGGTCGATGAGGCGCTGGAAAACTACCGCTTCAACGATGCCGCCAACGCGCTTTATGCCTTTGTCTGGGGCAAGGTCTGCGACTGGTATGTGGAGTTTGCCAAACCCCTGTTCGATGGCGACCACGCCGCCGAAACGCGGGCCACGATGCGCTGGGTGCTGGATCAGTGCTATATCCTGCTGCACCCGATCATGCCCTTCATCACCGAAGACCTCTGGGGCCTGACCGGCACCCGCGCCAGGATGCTGGTTCACGCCGACTGGCCGGGCTATGGCGCCGAACTGATCGACCCCGAGGCGATGCGGGAAATGACCTGGGTTATCGGCCTGATCGAGGAAATCCGCTCTGCCCGCGCGCAGATGGGGGTGCCAGTGGCCGCAAAACTCGCCATGATCGTGGCCGAGGCCGACGAGCCGGCGCTGGCCGCACTTGCCCGCAACGAGGCGCTGATCTTCCGCCTTGCGCGGATCGAGACGGTGGCCGCAGGCCCCGCCCCCAAGGGCGCGGTCACGCTGGCCCTGCCGGGCGCCACCATCGCGCTGCCGCTGGCCGGCGTGATCGACGTGGCCGCCGAACAGGCGCGGCTGGAAAAGGCGCTGGGCAAGCTGGAAAAGGATCTGGGCGGTCTGCGCGGGCGGCTGAACAATCCGAAATTCGTGGCCTCCGCGCCCGACGACATCGTGGCCGAAAACCGCGAGGCCCTGGCGCTCGGCGAGGAAGAGGCCGCCAAGCTGCGCACCGCACTGGCACGGCTGGCTGAAATGGGCTGAACAGGACAGGGGGGGGCAGGATGACCGGACCGCGCTACACACGGCTTGTGCAAAGCCTGCCCGCCTCGGTGCCCTTCACCGGCCCCGAAACGCTGGAACGCAACGCGGGGCGGGCCTTCCGCGCGCGCCTTGGGGCCAACGAAAACGGCTTTGGCCCCAGCCCCCGCGCCATCGCCGCCATGCAGGAGGCGGCCGCAGGCGCCTGGATGTATGGCGACCCGGAAAACCACGACCTGAGGGCGGCTCTGGCCGCCCATCACGGCTGCGGCCCGGAAAACATCATGGTGGGCGAAGGCATCGACGGGCTTCTGGGCTATCTGGTGCGGCTGCTGATCGAGCCGGGCGATGCCGTCGTCACCTCGGACGGGGCCTATCCGACCTTCACTTTCCATGTGCTGGGCTTTGGCGGCGCGCTGCACAAGGTGCCCTACCTCGGCAACCACGAAGACCCCGCCGCCCTGATCGCGCGCGCCGCCGAGACGGGGGCGAAACTCGTCTACATCGCCAACCCCGACAACCCGATGGCCAGCCACCACCCCGCCTCGACCATCGCCGCCATGGTCGAGGCAGTGCCCGACGGTTGCCTGATGATCCTGGACGAGGCCTATATCGACCTCGCCCCCACCGGCACCGCGCCCGACATCGACCCCGCCGACCCGCGGGTGATCCGGATGCGGACCTTTTCCAAAGGCTACGGGCTGGCGGGCGCGCGGGTGGGCTATGCCATCGGCGCGGCACCGCTGATCGCGGCCTTCAACAAGATCCGCAACCATTTCGGCATGTGCCGCACCAGCCAGATCGGCGCCCTGGCGGCGCTGACCGATCAGGGCTGGAGCGCCCATGTCCGCGCCGAAGTGGCCCGCTCGCGCAGCCGTCTCGCCGCGATCGCCACCGAGAACGGCCTGATCGCCCTGCCCTCGGCCACCAATTTCGTCACCATCGACTGCGGCGCCGACGGGGTGTTCGCCCGCCGTGTCCTGGCCGGGCTGATCGAGCGCGGTATCTTCGCCCGGATGCCCTTTGTGCCCCCACACGACCGCTGCATCCGCATCAGTTGCGGCCCGGATGCCGAAATGGTCGCCGTAGCCGAGGCCTTGCCGCCGGCGCTGGCCGCTGCATGCACAGGCTGAGAAAAGACGCTTGACCCGACGCCCGAAAAGTTACATTCAAAATACCGAATTTAACGCACGGGTGAGGCCCATGAAACAATCGCTGCTGATGGAAAAATACCCGGTCTTCGACATGACCCTGCCGAAGTCCGAAACCTCCTGCGCCTCGGTCGATGACATCATCGCCGCGCTGAAGGCAAAGATCGACGCCCACCCGAAAGTGGCCTTTATCGCCACCTTCGACCATTACGCCCACACCGCAGCCATCGGCGGCACCATCGCCGACACGATCAGGGCGGCCAAGAACATCGTGTTCTGTTTTGGCGTGATGCTGCCCAATGCCCATGTTCTGGCGGTGCGCCCGCGCGCCATCGGCGTGGCCGATATGGGCGATCACTTCCACCTCACCTTCCTCGAGCCGCCGATGGAACTGGCGACGACGGAAATGGAAGCCTGGTGCAAGGCGCTCGCCGACAAGGCCTGACCGCTGCGGGGGGCGCCCCGGCGCCCCTCTCCCAGCGGTGATTTGCCCGCGCGGGCCGCATCGGCCACACTCCCCACACCAAGGGAGAGACCGATGACCAGAACATACCCCGCGCTTTGCGCCGCCCTGATCAGCCTTGCGCTGGCTCAGGGCACCACGGCCCAGTCGATGGACCATTCCGCCCATATCGGTGCTTCGCCCGCCGCGGCAGCCCCCGCCTCGACCGCCGCCTTCATCGCAGCCAATGACACGATGCACACCGCCATGGCGATCGACTACACCGGCAATGCCGACGTTGATTTCCTGCGCGGCATGATCCCGCATCATCAGGGTGCGGTCGCCATGGCGCGCGTGGTGCTGGACCACGGGACTGATCCCGAGGTCCGCGCGCTTGCCGAACAGATCATCGCCGCGCAAGAGGCCGAAATTGCCTGGATGCAGGACTGGCTGACGAAAAACGCCAACTGAGAGGCCCGCCCTTCATCTTGGCCGAAATATCCTCGGGGGGTGAATGGGCCGCAGGCCCAGAGGGGGGCAGACGGCCCCCCTGCCCTTCAGCCCGCAACCACAGCCGTGGCCGCAGCCAGTCCGCCCGGCCCGTGCGGTATGTCCAGCGCCCGCATCCCCGCCTCCATTACCGCCAGAACGCCCAGTGTCATATGCGCGTTCACATGGCCCATATGCGCCACCCGCAGGAAATCACCAAAGGCCGGGTCATCGGGCGCCGCCATTCCCAGCCCGATGCCGAGCGTCACCCCGGCCTCGGCCTCGCACCAGGCGCGCAGCCGCGCCGCGCCGCCATTCCCGATCCGCACCGCCGTCACCGCCCGCGCGCGGGCCGCGGGGTCGGTAATGTTCAGCGCAATGTCACCGCCCCGCCCCCAGGCCTCGAACGCCGCCCAGACCGCGCGTGCCAGCCGGTCGTGCCGCGCCCAGACATGGGGCAGACCCTCTTCCTCCAGCAGCATCGTCAGCGAGGTGCGCAGACCGAACAGGTGGTGCGTGGGCGCCGTTCCGGCAAAATGCATCCAGAAGTCGGGGCCAAAGGCGCGCGGCTCCCAGCGCCAGTAGGGCGTGGCCAGATCGGCCCGTCGCCCGGCCTCCAGCGCCTTGTCGGAAAACCACACAAACCCCAGCCCCGGCGGCACCATCAGCCCCTTCTGGCTGGCCGACACCATTACATCGACGCCCCAGTCATCCATCCGAAACTCGTCACAGCCCAGCGAGGCGATGCAATCCACCGCCAGCAGCGCCGGGTGCCCCGCCGCATCCATCGCCGCCCGGATCGCGGCAATGTCGTTTTTCACCGAACTGGCGGTATCGACATGCGTCACCAGAACCGCCCTGATCTGGTGCGAAAGGTCAGCGCGCAACGCGGCCTCCAGCCGGGCCGGGTCGGCGGGGGCCGATTTGCCAAAGTCGATCACCTCGACCTCTACCCCCATGGCGCGGGCGCTTTCGGCCCAGCCGATGCCGAACCGCCCCGTGGCCAGCACCAGCGCCTTGTCGCCGCGCGAAAACATGTTGGCATTGGCCGCCTCCCACGCGCCATGACCATTGGCGATGTAGATCGCCACATGCGCACTGGTCAGCGCAACCCGCCGCAGGTCGGGAAACAGCGTTGCCACCATCTCGACCAGATCGCCCGCATAGATATTGGGCGCGGGCCGGTGCATCGCGGCCAGCACCCGGTCGGGGATCGCCGAGGGGCCGGGAATGGCAAGATAGGGGCGGCCCTGCGCAAGGCTCATTGTCTATCTCCTGTTCTGACCACACATCGGTAAGACCGGCGGGCGGTCAGGTCAATCTGGCGTGACGCATGGCCGGGCTGCGGCGGGCGTGGGCTATTTCAGCGCGACCAGCACCGCCCCCGCTGCGATCAGCGCAACCCCCAGCCAGTTGTGCCCCGCCAGCCTCTCGCCCAGAAACACCACGCCAAAGATCGCCACCAGAACGACGCTCAGCTTGTCCAGCGGCGCCACGCGGGCGGCATCGCCCAGTTTCAGCGCGCGGAAATAGCACAGCCAAGACGCCCCTGTTGCCAGTCCCGATAGCAGGATGAAAAGATAGCTGCGCGCCGAAATCGTCGCCAGCGGTTGCCATTGCCCCGTCGCCAGCACAATGCCCGACAGCGCCAGCACGATCACCACGGTGCGCAGCAAGGTGGCGAAATCCGGCCCCACCCCGGCAATGCCGATCTTGGCGAAGATCGCGGTCAGCGCGGCAAAACCGGCAGAGCCCAGGGCCCAGACCTGCCACGACCCGGCAAGATGATGCATCAGCTTCCCCCTTCCGATCTTCCGGCGCCAGCCCGACGCCCCGCCAGAGGATCACAAGCCCGCGCCAAGGCCAAGTCCTTGCGAGGTGCGGCACCCGTGTTGTGCCCGATCCGAAGGCAGCAAGCCGCGCCGCGACCCTCGGCCAGCCGTCTCGCGCGCCCCGCCCCGCTTGCGCCCTGCCCGGCATCGGGCTATCCCGAACCAACCGCTCGCCCGTGCAAAGGCCCGCCCTTGGCAAAACCCTCCGATCCCTACCGCTCTTCGGCCCTGTTCGGCCGCCTCTGGCGCGACTATCTGCGCCATCACCGCCTGACCATGGCGGCGGCAATCGCCGTGATGGCAATCGAAGGGTCCACCCTCGGCGCGCTCAGCTACATGCTGGAGCCGCTGTTCGACCGTGTCTTTGTGGCGGGCGACGCGGGGATGGTCTGGGTTGTGGGCGTTGCAATCCTCGGGCTGTTCGTGTTGCGCGCGATCACCTCGATCGTTTACCGCACCCTGCTGACACGGGTTTCTCTGGGCACATCGACCGCGATGCAGATAGACCTGTTGCGCCATATCCTGACGCTGGATGCGCAGTTCTTTCAGGCCAACCCGCCCGGCGCGCTGATCGAACGCGTGCAGGGCGATACGATCGCGGTGCAGGGGGTTTGGTCCACTTTCATCACCGGGGCGGGGCGCGATGCGATCTCGCTGATGGCGCTGTTTGCGGTGGCGATCAGCATCGACCCGGTCTGGACCGCCACCGCGCTGGTGGGGGCACCGCTTCTGATCCTGCCGACGGTGGTGGCGCAACGCTATATCCGCCGCAAGACGCGGGCGATGCGCGAACAATCGGGCGAACGCGCAACCCGACTGGATGAGGTGTTCCACGGTATCGCCGCGGTCAAACTGAACCGGCTGGAGGCCTATCAGACCGACCGCTTTGCCCGTATCGCCGATGCGATCCGGCGCGCGCAGATCAAGATGGCGGCCTCGACCGCCGCGATCCCGGCGCTGATCGACGTGGTGACGGGGATCGGCTTTTTCGGGGTGCTGATTCTGGGCGGGCGCGAAATCATCGCGGGCGAACGGACGGTGGGCGAATTCATGTCGTTCTTCACCGCGATGGCGCTGACGTTCCAGCCGCTGCGCCGCCTTGGCGGGTTGGCCGGCACCTGGCAGACCGCGGCCGCCAGCCTTGAGCGGCTTTACCGGCTGCTGGACATCGCGCCGCGCGTGGTCAGCCCGGCCACGCCGCGCCACCCCGAACCGGGCCAGACCACGATCCGGTTCGAAGATGTGCATCTGGCCTATGGCGACACGCCGGTGCTGCGGGGGCTGAGCTTTACCGCCGAGGCAGGCCAGACCACGGCGATCGTAGGGCCGTCGGGGGCGGGTAAAAGCACGCTGTTCAACCTGCTGACCCGGATGGCCGACCCCGATCAGGGCCGCGTCACCATCGGCGGCATCGACACCCGCGAGATCGACCTGCCCGGCCTGCGGGCGCTGTTTTCCACCGTTTCGCAAGATTCGGCGCTGTTTGACGAAACCATCCGCGAAAACATCGTGCTGGGGCGCCGCGATGTGCCCGAGGCCGCGCTGGCCCGCGCGCTGGAGGCCGCCCATGTGGCCGATTTCCTGCGCATCCTGCCCGCCGGGATCGACACGCCCGCAGGCCCGCGCGGATCAGGGCTGTCGGGCGGGCAGCGCCAGCGCGTGGCAATCGCCCGCGCGGTGCTGCGCGATGCGCCGGTGCTGCTGCTGGATGAGGCGACCTCGGCGCTGGATGCCGCCTCCGAAGCCGTGGTGCAAGAGGCGCTGGAGCGACTGGCAGAGGGCCGCACCACATTGGTCATCGCGCACCGTCTGGCCACCGTGCGCGAGGCCGACAAGATCGTGGTGATCGAGGCGGGCCGGGTGGTCGAGGAAGGCACGCATGACGTGCTGATGGCCCACAACGGCAGCTATGCCGCGCTGTGCCGGATGCAGTTCGCGGCCTGAACCCTGCCTCAGTCTCGGCCCTTCAACTCGTCGCTCAGCCGCACTGGCCCTGCCTGCCCGGTCAGCCGCGCGCGATAGACCGGCAGGCTTTCGGCCACCCGCATCACATAGTTGCGGGTTTCGGTGAAGGGGATCGCCTCGATCCAGTCCACCACATCGACATGCGCCGCGCGCGGGTCGCCACGCTCGGCCATCCAGCGCCGCGGGCGGCCCGGACCGGCGTTATAGCCCGCCGCCACCAGCACCGGCGAGGACCCGAATTCATCGCGCAGACCGGCCAGATAGGCCGCGCCCAGCCGGGCGTTATACTCGGGGTCGGTGGTCAGCCGCGCCGCCTCGTAAGGCAGCCCCAGCCGCGCCGCCATCCGCCGCGCGGTTTCCGGCATCACCTGCATCAACCCGCGCGCCCCCGCCGCCGACACCACAGCCGCGTCAAACTCGCTTTCGCGCCGCGCGATCGACAGCGCCAGTTCCTTCGGAACCCCCAGATCCAGCCGTTCCAGACCCGACAGCGGGAAATAGGCCGCAGGCAACACCACGCCCTGCTGCGCGGCGGCCTTGGCCAGCATCAGCCCCAGATGCGGCTCGCGCCAATCCAGCGCCAGCCGGGCCAGACGGGAAATCTCGTCCCCGCTCAGGCTTTCGGCCAGATGCAGAAAGAACCGCTCGGCCTGCGCCTTGTCGCCCGCGGCCTGCAACAGCACGCCAGCCTGAAACACCGACGAGGCGGTGAACCCCGCGCCGCGCCAGTCGGGCAATTCGGGCGGGTTGGCCAGCGCCGGATCAAGCGGCAGCCCGGCGCGTTCCGACGCCAGCAGTCCATAAAATGCGGTCTGATGCTGCGCCGCTTTGGCATAGGCCGCGCGCGCCGCCTCGGCCTGACCCAGCGCCTCTTGCGCGCGGCCCTGCCAATAGCCCGCGCGTGACAGGCTGATGGGGCTGGCCACCGCGGCCTCCAGCCGCTGGAAATGGCCCAGCGCCGCGGGGGCATCGCCCAGCTTCAGCGCGGCATAGCCCGCAAGCCACTCCAGATCGGCATAATCACTGCCCGACGCCAGATGGTGCCGCGCGGCCAGACGATAGGCGCGCGCCGGGTTGCCCTCGCGCAGATCGCGCCGCGCCAGCCCCGCGCGGGCCTTGGCCCACAGCGCGGGCTCGCCCAGGGCCTCGGCGCTGGCCGACCGCTCCAGCACCAGATCGGCGGCGGCATCATCGGCATCCTTGCGCATCCGCCAAACGGCCCGGTCGCGCGCCAGACCCGCTGAACCCAGCATCCGTTCCGGGATCGCCTTGATCAGCGCATCGACCCCGGAGGCATCGGTCTGCAAGGCAATCCGCGCCTCGGCCACAGCGCGGGTGCCGGGGCTGACACGCGCCAGCATCCGCCGCGCCTGCGCCACCTCACCCTGATCCAGCAACCACGCCATGCGCCCGCCGTGATGGTCGGCCAAGGCGGCGCCATGGTCGGCCAGCAGCGCCAGTTCTTCGGCTTCGGTCAGGCTCAGCCCGCGCCAGGCGGCGGCGACCACGGCGGCGGTCTTGGCGCCCTCGCCACGCGCCTGATGCGCCGCGGCCAGCGCCAGCGCGCCGGTGCCGGTCTGCGGGGCGACCCCCGCGAAATAGGCCACCACCTCGTCGGGCCGGGCGCCTTGCAAGGCCGCCTCGCCCTTCTTGCGCAGCAGCGCCATACCCGGCCAGTCGGCCCGGCGCGTGGCGAAATCGGCGTAGTCGGCCAGGCTGCCCTGCCCCGCGCGCAGCCGCTGCCATTCCACGATGTCAAAGGCCAGCGGCCCCGATCCGCGCGCCGCATCGGCGGCCCCCGCCCAATCCTGCGCACCGACAGCCGCCAGCGCGCGCGCCAGCGCGGCCGGGTCTTCGGCGCGCGACGGCGCGGGAATCGCGAAAATGGAAAGCGCCGCCAGAACGGCAAAGGCTCGGATCATGGCTGCCTCGGGTGTTGTTTTACTCTTTCCTGCCTGCACCGGGGCCATGGCGCAAGACACAAACTTGGCAAGGCCGCGCCGCTCGTCTAGGGTCCGGCGCGATTTCAACCGGGCGAATCCGCCCACACACAGGAGCGTGTCATGTTCAAAGGGTCTTTCCCCGCACTGGTCACGCCGTTCAAGGACGGCGCGCTGGATCTGGACGCGCTCAAGAAGCTGGTCGAGTGGCACATCGACCAAGGCAGCCATGGGCTGGTGCCGGTGGGCACCACCGGCGAAAGCCCGACGCTGAGCCATGAGGAACATGGCCGCGTGATCGAAGAGGTGGTCAAGGCCGCCGCGGGCCGGGTGCCGGTGATCGCCGGGGCCGGTTCGAACGCGACCGAGGAAGGGATCGGGCTGATCCGCCACGCCGAGGCGGTGGGCGCCAATGCCGCGCTGGTGGTGACGCCCTATTACAACAAGCCCACACAGCGCGGGCTGGTGGCGCATTTCACCGCCCTGCACGATTGCTGCACGCTGCCAATCATCATCTACAACATTCCCGGCCGGTCGGTCGTGGACATGACGCCCGAGACCATGGGCGAGCTGGCACGGCTGCCGCGGATCGTGGGCGTCAAGGACGCCACCGGCAAGATCGAGCGCGTGAGCCAGCAGCGCGACACCTGCGGGCGGGATTTCATCCAGTTGTCGGGCGAGGATGCCACCGCACTCGGCTTCAACGCGCATGGCGGGGTGGGCTGCATCTCGGTCACCGCGAACGTGGCGCCAAAGCTGTGCGCCGAGTTCCAGGAGGCAACCCTGCGCGGCGATTATGCCACCGCGCTGGACTATCAAGACCGGCTGATGCCGCTGCACACCGCGATCTTTGTCGAGCCGGGGGTGGCCGGGGCCAAATATGCGCTGTCGCGGCTGGGCATGTGTTCGGAGGAGGTGCGGCTGCCGCTGACCCCGCTGCAAGACAGCACCAAGGCGCAGATCGACGCCGCCATGCGTCATGCCGGGCTGATCTGACGGGAAACACACCCGCGGCCCGGACCGGGCCGCGGCGACATCGGGAGGGGGCGGCGTGATCGACGATTTCAGCGGCCAGCCCGAAACACGCTGGCGGTTCTTTACCGACGGGGTGATGGGCGGCGTCTCGATCGGGGGCGTCAGCTTCGGGCGCGATGCGCAGGGCGCCTTTGCGCATATGACCGGCCGCGTCAGCACCCGCAACAACGGCGGTTTCATCCAGATCCAGACCGCGATCAGCCAGCAACCGCCCGCCAGGGCGCAGGGGCTGCGGCTGGTGGTGCGGGGCGACGGGCAGCGGTATTTCGTGCATCTGAAAACCTCTGCCACGGCGATGCCCTGGGATCATTACCGCGCAGGATTTGACACTGGCCCAGACTGTTCACCCGACTGGACCGAAGTGCGGCTGCCGTTCGCGGCCTTTGTGCGGTCGCGTCGCGGCCCGCAGCTTGACCCCCGAGCCGAGCGCTTGCTGACGCTGGGCCTTGTCGCCTACGGGCGCGATCATGACGCCGACATCGCCCTGCGCTCGGTGGGCTATTTCTAGCCCCCCTCACGCCGCCTTGCGGCGCCGGAACAGCCGCGCGATCGGGGCGAAGATCAGCGTCACCACCGGCACGATGACCAGCCCCAGCGCCAGCCCGAACACCCCATCGAGCGCTGCGGTCACGATCCAGCTTGTGACCCCGGCAGCCGCTGCGGGCACCGCCGCCGCGGCCAATACGGCCAGATCGTGAATCTGGTGACCGATCCAGCCCCAGCCAAAACCCTCAAGCCCGTGGATCACGATCGAGCCACCCACCCACAGCATCGCCGCCGTGCCAATGGCCGAGATTGCCCCCATGAACCCCGGCATCCCCCGCACGATCCCGCGCCCCAGCGCCCGCGTCAGCCTAAACCGCCCGGCCTGCGCCATCCGCAGGCCGATGTCATCGGCCTTTACCAGCACCGCCACCCCGCCATAGACCATCGCGGTGATGCCCACCGCGACCAGCGCCAGCACCACCCCTTCGATCCACAGATTGTCGGATTCGATGGCGGCCAGCGCGATGGTCATGATTTCGGAAGACAATATGAAATCGGTCTTGATCGCCCCCGCGACCCGGCTTTTTTCCAGATGCGCGGCATCCAGCGTTTCGGGATGGGGCGCGTGGTCATCATGCGGCCCCAGCAGGTGAAGGATCTTTTCCGCCCCCTCAAAGCACAGATAGCCCCCCCCGATCATCAAAAGCGGGGTCAGCGCCCAGGGCGCAAAGATGTTCAGCGCCATCGCTACCGGCAGGATCAGCACCAGCTTGTTGAACAGCGATCCGCGCGCGATCTTCCACACGATCGGCAATTCGCGCGCCGCCGGAAGTCCCTGCACATATTTCGGCGTCACCGCGGCGTCGTCGATGACGACCCCGGCCGATTTCGCGCCAGCCTTGGCCGCATCATCAATCACCGATCCGGCGACCTTGACCCCGACCTTGCCTGCCTGCGCCGCGATATCGTCCACCTGCACCGCAGCCAGCTTGGTCAGCGCCGCGATGTCATCCAGTAGCGCCAGAAGTCCGCTCATTCCGCCTGCCCCGCCCGTCTGCCCGTTTGTCCGTTTGCCCGTCTGGCCGTCTGGCCGTCTGGCGCGCAAGTTACGCCATGACCCGGAAATTGCAATCAGCGCCCGCCACCCCGCGCCGCCCTAGCCGCCCGCGGGCGTCAGCCGGATCAGGCGGCCCCGGGCATCATCCTCGATCAGCCAGACGGCGCCATCGGCGGCCACCGCCACATCGCGGATGCGCGCGCCCATCGGCCAGCGGTCAACCTCGCGTGCGCCATCTGGCGTGATCTCGACACGCACCAGCGCCTCGGCGCGCAGCCCGCCGATCAGCGCCGATCCCCACCAGCCGGGAAACAACGGTCCGTCGTAAAACGCCAGACCGGCGGGGGCGATCACCGGCGTCCAGTAGAGCACCGGCGGGGTAAACTCGGGTCGGGTGTCATGGTCGGGGATCGACAGGCCCGCGTAGGTGTCCCCGTTCGACACCTCGGGCCAGCCATAGTTCTGCCCCGGCGCGATCAGGTTCACCTCATCGCCACCACGCGGGCCCATCTCGTGCAGCCAAAGCCGGCCATCGGGGGCAAAGGCCAGCCCATAGGGATTGCGGTGACCCGTGGTCCAGGTCTGCGCCCGCACCCCGCCCGCCGCGGCTTGCGGGTTGTCGGGCGGCACCGTGCCATCGGGCAACAGGCGCAACACCTTGCCCAAGGGCGCGTCGGGGTTCTGGGCACCGTCGCCGCGCATCCGCTCGCCCACGCTCAGGAACAGATGCGCGCCATCGGGGGAAAAGGCGATGATCCCGCCGGGGTGGCCGCGGCGGCCCTGCGGACCCTGCCGCCAGATCGGCTGCGCATTCTCCAGCCGCGGCGCGCCGCCCGTCTCGACCAGACGCGCGCGCGCCAGCACAAGGCCCGCGCCGGTCCGGCCCGGCTCGGCATAGGTCAGGTAGATCAGACCGTCGGTCGCAAAGCGCGGCGAGACAGCCACATCCAGCAGCCCCAACTGGCCGTCGGCATCAACCTCGGGCAGCGGGCTCACCTCGCGCTTGTCGCCCTCGGGCGTGACCAGAAACAAACGCCCGCCGCGTTCGGTCACCAAAAGCCGCCCGTCGGGCAGAAAGGCTATGGCCCAGGGCGTGTCAAAGCTGGCAACCGGGGTGGCGGCAAAGGGCCGGTCGGGGCTGTCGGCGCTGGGCCCGGCATTGGTCTGGGCCAGAGCCGGGCACCCGCAAGCCAGCACCAGCGCAAGAACCGCCACCCGCCACATCGCATCAGCCATCATCCGCCCCCCGGTTCCGCCTGCCCCGTTCAGGATAGCGGCGGCGGGCGTAATGGAAACTCACGATCCCGCCAAGGGCGATTTACAACCCGCGATAATCCTGTTCCTGCCGGGCAGTCCAGCGCACAGTCAGCTCATGCCCGCCCTCGGCGGCGGTTTCGGTTTCCACCACCCCCGCCTGATGCAGCCAGGCGCGCTTGCGCCCCTCGGCAAAGGGAAGGTGCAGATGGGCCTCGTGCCGTTCCTCGCCCAGCCGCGCCTCGATCGCCTCCAGCAGCGCGGGCAACCCCTCGCCGGTCAGCGCCGACACGGCCTGCACGTCGCCGCGCCTTGCATCCTGCACCAGCAGCGCCGCGCGCAGGGCGGGGCCAAGACTGTCGATCTTGTTCCAGACCTCGATCAGCGCCACATCCTCGGCCACCCCCAGGCTTTCGAGGATCTCGCCCACGTCGACGGCCTGTTCCTCGGTCTCGGGGTGGCTGATGTCGCGCACATGCAGGATCAGGTCGGCCTCCAGCACCTCTTCCAGCGTGGCACGGAAGGCAGCCACCAGTTCGGTGGGCAGGTCAGAGATGAAGCCCACCGTATCCGACAAGATGACTTTGCGCCCCGAGGGCAGAACGACGCCGCGCATGGTCGGATCGAGCGTGGCAAAGAGCATGTCCTTGGCCAGCACCTCGGCCCCGGTCAGGCGGTTGAACAGCGTGGATTTGCCCGCGTTGGTATAGCCCACCAGGGCCACCACCGGAAACGGCACCCGGCGACGCGCGGCGCGGTGCAATTCGCGCGTTTTCACAACCTTGCCAAGCTGACGCCTGATGCGCACCACCTGATCGTCGATCGCGCGGCGGTCAGCCTCGATCTGCGTCTCGCCGGGGCCGCCGACAAAGCCAAAGCCGCCGCGCTGGCGTTCAAGATGGGTCCAGGCACGCACCAGCCGTGTGCGCTGATACGACAGCGCCGCCAGTTCGACCTGCAACACCCCCTCGCGGGTGCGGGCGCGGTCGGCGAAAATCTCAAGGATCAGGCCGGTCCGGTCCAGAAGCTTGACCCCCCACTCCTTTTCAAGGTTGCGCTGCTGCACCGGGCTGACCGGGCCATCGACCAGCACCAGGTCAACCTCGGCGGCCTCCATCCGGTCTTTCAACTCGGCCATCTTGCCGGTGCCGACCAGGTGCCCCGGATGCGGCCGGGCCAGGCGCACAACCTCGGCCCCCACCACCTCGATCGAGGGCAGCGCGGCAGCCAGTGACACCGCCTCGGCCAGCCCGAGCTCGGGCTGGCGGCGCCCCAAAGACCCCTTCAGGTCGGGATGCAGCACATAGGCGCGGGTCGGACGCGCGGCGGTCGGGCTGGGGGCGCTCAGTCTTCGCCCTCATACAGGCTGATCGGCTGACCCGGCATGATCGTGGAAATCGCATGTTTGTAGACCAGTTGCGATTGCCCGTCGCGGCGCAGCAATACGCAGAAATTGTCAAACCAGGTTATCACGCCCTGAAGTTTGACGCCGTTGATCAGAAAGATGGTGACCGGAACCTTGGTCTTGCGAACATGGTTCAGAAAAGCGTCTTGCAGGTTCTGTTTGTCGGCAGCCATTGGTGTTTTGCCTTATGTTCTTGTCGCGCGTCAGGTGCCGGGCGAAACCTGCCGGGCACGGCCAAGTATGCTTAAGATCGACAGAGTTTCCACCCCCTAAAATCAATCCCTTGCAGCATTGCCCTTGCCCTGGCCCGCGCGCGGATCATAGCCGCCAGAATTCCGGGTTCAGCAGCGCGATGATGGCCAGGGTTTCCAGCCGCCCCAGCACCATCGCCCCGGCCAGAACCGCCTTGGCGTCGCTTTCCAGCGCGGCCCAGGGCAAGGGCGCCAGCCCTGCCACCCCGGCCAGCGGCCCGGTGTTTGACAGCGCCGCGATCGACAGCACGGTAGCCTGTTCGAACCCCACCCCTGCCAGCGACACCCCCATCACCACCACCGCGATCGACATCGCAAACAGCATGAAAAAGATCCACGCCATATAGGCGCCCTCGCGCCGCAACCGCCGCGCCACCGGGCCGCCGCCGCCCAGCGACGAGGGATGGATCAGACGTTCCATTTCGCGCTGGCCCAGCATCAGCAGCGCATAGACCCGCAGCAGTTTGACCCCGCCGGCGGTGGTGGCGACCCCGCCCCCGGTGATCGCCAGCCCCGCCAGAATAAGACCCGGCGCCTCCAGCCCAGACCAGTTGCGCGCCTCGGTCCAGCCCGCAGATTCAAACCCCGTCGAGGTCAGGAACGAGGCCACCGTGAACACGCCCCCCCACAGCGAGGTCGCCAGCAACGCCAGATCTGGGCGACTGGAAACCTCAAGCGCGCCCAGCCAGTGGCGCAGGAACAACAGCGCAGGCACCACCAGCACCAGCCCGATGCCCAGTTGCAGTTCCGGGTCAGTCAGCAGCCGGTCCGAGGCGCGCAACTCGCCCCCGCCGGGCCAGAACCGGCGCGACAGCGCAGGCAAGAGGAACATCACGATCAGAACCTCGCCCAGAATCCCCGAGGGTGCCGCCCCCGGCCCGCCCACCGGCGAGATGCCCGAGGTGGAAAGCGTGGACATCGCGTGACACAAACCCACCAGCGCGGGATCGCCTGCGATCAGCAGCGCCACCCACAGCGCGAAGGTCAGCCCCGCATAGGCCGGAAAGATCACCCCCGCCGCCCGCAGGATGCGCGAACCGGGCAGCACTGCGCGCGCGCCGCCCACCGCCACCTCGGGCAGCGCACCACCTGCCGCGCCGCCGGAAAAGAACACCTCGAACCCGCCAAGCCGCATTGGCGCCAACACCGCCACCGCCATCACCAGAATAAAGAAACCGCCCAACCAGCCCACCGTGGCCCGCCACAGATGCAGGCTGGGCGCCAGCCGCGCCGGATCATAGAGCGAGGCACCCGTGGTGGTCATCGACGACACCATTTCCCACCAGGCGTTGAACAGCCCGGTATCGGGCACCGCCTCGTTGAACGGCACCGCCAGCATCAGCGGAAGCAGCGTAAAGGCCCCCAGCATCGTCAGCAACTGATCGCGCGCCAGATTGCTGGGCCGGTTTGCCATCGTGGCCAGCGCCAGCAGCACCGCCAGAATCAGAAACAGCGTGCCGCCGTAAAAGAACGGCCGCGCGATGGCGTGCTGATCGACCGCAAGCGCATGGGCCGCGGGCAAAAACATCGCGACCGCGCCCATCCCGATCAGGACGACAAACAGGGGTATGTCGGCCAGACCCCGCATCAGAAGAAGTCGATGGAGACCTGCAACAGCCGCTCCACCTCGGGGATGTCGGCGGCCAGTGCAAACAGCGCGATCACATCGCCCTCGTCGATCCGGGTGTCACCGGTGGGTTTCACGACCTTGCCCGCCTTCATCAAGGCGCCCACCAGCACCCCTTCGGGAAAGGCGATGTCGCGCACCAGTCGCCCGGTGATCGGCGAGGTGGACAGCACCTGCGCCTCGATCATCTCGGCCTCGGCGTCGCCGATGGAATAGATCGCCCGCACCCGGCCATGCCGGATATGGCGCAGGATCGACGACACCGTGGTGGCGCGCGGGTTGATGTAGGCGTCGATGTCCAGCGCGGCCATCATCGGCACCAGCGACGGATCGTTGACCAGCGCAATCGCCATCGGGCAGCCCGCCTGCTTGGCGCGCACGGCAACCAGAATGTTGGTCTTGTCGTCGTCGGTCACCGCCAGCACCGCATCGGCGCGGGCCACATCGGCCTCGTCCAGCAGTTCGCTGGCCATGCCGTCGCCATGCAGAACGATCGTGCGCTCCAGCGCATCGGCGGCAAATTCGGCCTGCGGGCGCGATTTCTCGATCACCTTGGCGCGGATGCGGTCGGTGCGCGCCTCCAGTGCGCGGGCCACGGAAAGGCCCACATTGCCGCCGCCCACGATCACCACGCGTTCCTGCTTTTTGGTGGCCTTGCCAAAGATTTCCAGCGTGCGCGCCACATCTTCGGTATGCGACATGACATAGATCTGATCGCCCGCAAACAGCTGATCGCCCGGATCGGGCGCAAACAGCCGCCCCTCGCGGCGCACCCCCACGACGATGGCGCGCAGGGTCGAAAACAGTTCGGTCAACTGCCGCAGCGGCGTTTCCAGAACCGGGCAATCCTCTTCCAGCGCCAGCCCCAAAAGCTGGGCCTGCCCCCCCATGAAGCTTTCGGTGTCAAAGGCCGAGGGCGCGGCCAGCCGTTGCAGCGCGGCCTCGGCCACCTCGCGTTCGGGGCTGATCACCACGTCGATGGGCAGGTGATCGCGGCGATAAAGGTCGGAATACAACTGCTCCATATAATCCTGCGCGCGCAGGCGGGCGATCTTGCGCGTCACGCCAAAGATCGAATGGGCCACCTGGCAGGTGACCATGTTGACCTCGTCGGAATGGGTGGCGGCGATGATCAGGTCACAGTCGCGCGCGCCCGCACGTTCCAGCACGCCTGGATATGAGGCAAAGCCCGCCACGCCGCGCACATCCAGCGTATCGGTGGCGCGGCGCACCAGTTCGGGGTTGTTGTCCACCACGGTGACATCGTTGCGCTCGCCCGAAAGGTGGCGGGCGATCTGCCAGCCGACCTGACCCGCGCCACAGATGATGACCTTCATGCCCGTCTCCGCCCCGTCCCTGCCCTTCTTCATAGGCCCGCCGCAACCTTGCGGTCAATCGGACCCGTGCGCGCCCCGGCCCCGGCCCACAGGCCGGGGCGGCGGTTCAGGTGCGAAACACCCGGTAGATCGCCGGGATCACCAGAACCGTCAGCAAGGTCGATGTCAGAAGGCCGAACAGAAGCGAGATCGCCAGCCCCTGAAAGATCGGGTCCGCCAGAATCACCGCCGCCCCGATCATCGCCGCAATCGCCGTCAGCAGGATCGGCTTGAACCGGATCGCCCCCGCCTCCAGCAGGATATCGACCTTGGTCTTGCCGGTCGGGTCGGCATGGCGGATGAAATCGACCAGCAGGATCGAGTTGCGCACGATGATCCCCGCCAACGCGATGAAACCGATCATCGAGGTGGCCGAGAACGGCGCCGAGAACAGCCAGTGCCCACCCATGATGCCCAGAAATGTCAGCGGCACCGGGGTCAGGATCACAAGCGGCAGCTTGAAACTGCCGAATTGCGCCACCACAAGGATATAAATCCCCAGAAGCGCCACCCCGAAGGCTCCGCCCATGTCGCGGAAGGTGACCCATGTCACCTCCCATTCGCCGTCCCACAGCAGCGTCACGGCGCTGTCGTCCTCGGGCTGGCCATGCAGGCTGATGGCGGGCTTTTGCCCCTCGGGCCAGTCCATCGCATCCAGCGCCTGCTGCACCGCCAGCATCCCGTAAAGCGGCGCCTCGAAGGTGCCCGCCAGATCGGCGGTGACCATTTCGGCCGGGCGGCCGTTGTGGCGAAAGACCGGAAAGCTGGCGCGTTCCTCGGTGATCGTCACCACATCGCCCAGTTCGACCACGCCACGCGCGCCGGGCAACAGGTTGGCCGGAATCGGGGTCGAGAGCGCAGCCTCGTCCATCACCTGCGCGCCCTTTTCCCGCTCCACCCGGATCGGGATCGGGTGGCGCCCCGCGCCGCGGTGGGAATAGCCCACCGTGGTTCCGCCGTTCAGAATGGCCAAGGTGTCGAAGACATCGCCCTCCTGCACCTCGAAGAATTCAAGGTCGTCGGCGTTGACGGTGGCGCGCAGCCGCCGCGCCTGGGTGCCGAAGCTGTCATCGACATCGACGATGAACGGAACCCCCTCGAAGGCCTGCCGCACCTTGGCTGCCACCGCGCGCCGGGTTTCGGGATCGGGGCCATAGACCTCTGCCAGAAGCGTGGACAGAACCGGCGGCCCCGGCGGGGTTTCGACGGTTTTCAGCACCGTGCCGGAAGGCAGATCAAGCGCCGCCAGCCGCTCGCGGATTTCCAGCGCGATGTCGTGGCTTGACCGCGCGCGGGCGTCCTTGGGCGCCAGATTGACCTGCACATCGCCCTGTTCGGGGGCGGCGCGCAGATAATAGTGGCGCACGAGGCCGTTGAAGTTGAACGGCGCCGCCGCCCCGGCATGGGTCTGGGCCGACACCACCTCGGGCAGTTTCGTCACCTCGGCCGCCACCGCCTGCGCCACCGCATCGGTGGCCTCGGTGCTGGCGCCCTCGGGCAGGTCGATCACCACCTGCAATTCGGATTTGTTGTCAAAGGGCAGCAGCTTGACCGTGACATCCTTGGTATAGAGCAACCCCAGCGAACCGAAAGACAGCACCACCGTCACCAGCAAGAACGCCAGCGCCCGCCCCTTGGAGGCCAGGATCGGCCGCGCCACGCGGGTATAAAGCCGCCCCAGCCGCCCGCCGTGGTCGCCCTCGGCATGGTGCAGCGGCGCGCGGCCCGCGATCTTGACCATCAGCCAGGGCGTGATGATCACTGCCACAAAGAAGGAAAAGATCATCGCCGCACTGGCATTGGCCGGGATCGGCGACATGTAGGGGCCCATAAGCCCCGACACGAACAGCATCGGCAACAGCGCCGCCACCACCGTCAGCGTGGCGACGATGGTGGGGTTGCCCACCTCGGCCACCGCTGCGATGGCCTTTTGCACACGGCTGCCCTCGCCCTTCATGCCCCAGTGGCGGGCGATGTTCTCGATCACCACGATGGCATCATCGACCAGAATCCCGATCGAGAAGATCAGCGCGAACAGGCTGATCCGGTTCAGCGTATAGCCCATGACCCAGGCCGCAAACAGCGTCAGCAGGATCGTGACCGGAATCACGATGGCCACCACAAGGCTTTCGCGCCAGCCGATCGCAAAGAACACCAGCGCAATGATCGACAGCGTGGCAAGGCCCAGGTGAAACAGCAGTTCATTGGCCTTTTCATTGGCGGTTTCGCCGTAATCGCGGGTGATCAGCACCGTGACCGTCTCGGGGATCAGGTCGCCCTTCAGCGCCTCCACCCGGTGATGGATCGCCTCGCCCACGACCACCGCATTGGCGCCCGCGCGCTTGGCCACGGCCAGCGTCACCGCGGGCGCGCGGGTCAGCACGCCGCTGGCATCGCGGGTGACATTGGCCACGAGATGATCCGACGTATCCTCGACAAAGCTGACATCGGCCACATCGGCCACATGCACCGGGCGGCCATCGCGCGCGGTCAGAATCAGCCCCGCGATCTCGGCGGGCGCAACCAGCGTGGTGCCCGCCACAAAGTCGATTTCCTGCCCGCCATCGCGCAGCCGCCCGGTGGAAAAGGCGCGGTTGGCCTGTTCCACCTTGTAGGCCAGTTGTTGCAGCGTGATGCCATAAAGCGCCAGCCGCTCGGGGTCGGGGGCAATGCGGATCGCCTCGGGCGCCTCGCCGACCAGATAGGTCAGGCCGACCTCGTCGATCTTGGTGATCTCGGAGCGCAATTCGCGCGCGATCCGCGTCAGGTCATTGGCCGAAACCGCCTGCCCCGCCCGGCCGGTCAGCGTCAGCGACAGGATCGCCACATCGTCGATGCCGCGCCCCACCACCAGCGGCTCGGGGATGCCCAGCGGGATCCGGTCCAGGTTGGCGCGGACCTTTTCGTGCACCCGCAGGATCGCCGCATCCGAGGGCGTGCCCACCTCGAACCGTGCCATCACCAGCGCGTGGTCGTCGAAGGTCTGCGAATAGACGTGATCGACGCCGTTGATGCCCTTGACGATGCTTTCCATCGGTTCGGTCACCAGTTTCACGGCATCCTCGGCCTTAAGACCCGGCGCCTGAATGTGGATATCCACCATCGGCACGGAAATCTGCGGCTCTTCCTCACGCGGCAGGCTGATCAGCGCCATCAGGCCCACCGCCAGCGCCGCCATCACAATCAGCGGCGTCAGCGCCGAGCCGATGAACGACTGCGTCAGCCAGCCCGCCAGCCCCAGACGCGGGGTGCCCTTGGGATCAGCGCTCATCGGTGATCACCACATCGCCAGCGACAAGGCCGGTGACGATCTCGACCATGTCGGCGCCCTCGATCAGATGGTGGCTGCCCGGCACCACGGCCCGGTCAAGCCGGGCGCCGCCCGCCTCGACCACAACAAAATCCAGCCCCGCGCGGGTGTGCAGCGCGCCAGCAGGCACCGCAATCACCTGCCTCTGCCCCATCGGCAGCCGCACCAGCACGCGGGCATCGACAAAGGCCGCATCCAGCGCCTCGACCTCGACATCGGCCACGACGCGGCCATTCTCGATCAGCGGATAGACCTTGACCAGCCGCCCCTGGGTCAGGCCTGCGGCGGTTTCGATTCCGATCGCGTCCCCCTCGCGCAGGGTGGCCGCGTGGCGTTCGGGCACCGCGAGGCGCAAGAAGAACCCGCCGCCGCCCAGCGTCGCCACCACCTCGCCCGGCATCACCACCGCGCCCTTGGCCACCGGCACCTCCAGCACCCGGCCCGCGATCGGGGCCAGCACCGTGCCTTCGGCAGCCTGCTGTTCGACAACCTGCCGTTCGGCCTGTTGCGCGGCGATCTGGTTTGTCAGCACATCGACCTGGGTGCGCAGCGCATCCAGCCGCTGCGCGGTGGAAACGCCGCGGGCCAGCAATTCCTCGCCGCGCGCCAGTTCCGCCTGCGCATTGGCCAGTTGCGAGCCCAGCGCCTGCAACTGCGCATCAATCGCGCCCAGTTGGAACACCAGCTTTTCATCCACGATCCGGCCCAGCGGCTGGCCCGCAGTCACCGTCTCGCCCTCGGCGACCGTCAGGTCAACCAACGTGCCCCCCAGCCGGGCCCGGGCGGGGATGCGATCCTTTGCCTCGACCCGGCCATAGACCGCCTTCCAGTCGGTTACGGCCACCGGCACAACGGGAAACGGCGCCTCGGCGCGGGCGGCGGGCGGCAGCAGCAGCGCCACCAGCGCAAGGGTCAGGATCAGGGGCTTCATCGGCTGTGTCCTTTCGTCGGGTCGGGCGGGGCGGGGCGGGAAAGCGGGGCTGGAATTATATTCCGATTATTGAATGTGAGGTGATATAGCGCAACCCCAGTCTACCGCAAGGCTGCACGGCAGGGCCAGAGCCTTGGCGGGGCGCGGGTCTTTCGCGGCGCGCGGCAATGGGGTAAACCCGGGGCAACGAAACGAGGTCCGCCATGCACGACATCCGCGCCATCCGCGAAAATCCCGCCGCCTTCGACGCAGCCCTTGCCCGGCGCGCTGTGGCCCCTGTCTCGGCGCAGATCCTTGCGCTGGACGAGGACCGGCGGTCAAAGATCAACGCCGCCGAAACCGCGCAGGCCGACCAGAACCGTGCCAGCAAAGAGGTGGGCGCCGCCAAGGCCCGCGGCGACGAGGCCGAGTTTGCGCGTCTGCGCGCACTGGTGGCCGACAAGAAGGCCGAAGTCGCACGGCTGATGGCAGAGGCCGGGGCCGAGGATGCCGCGCTGCGCGATCTGCTGATGACAATCCCGAACCTGCCCAGCGCCGACGCCCCCGATGGCGCGGACGAGACCGGC
This sequence comes from Phaeovulum veldkampii DSM 11550, assembly GCF_003034995.1. GTDB lineage: Bacteria > Pseudomonadota > Alphaproteobacteria > Rhodobacterales > Rhodobacteraceae > Phaeovulum > Phaeovulum veldkampii. Next base: position 177,271 of record NZ_PZKF01000001.1, read on the forward strand.
AATGTGGAACTCAAACGCTGGGGCACCCCGCGCGCCTTTGCCTTTGCCCCGCGCGAGCATTACCAGCTGCCCGCCGTGCAGGGGGGGATGGATTTCGCCACCGCTGCAAAACTGTCGGGCGCGCGCTTTGTAGTGCTGTCGGGCGCGGTGGCGCGGGTGCAGCGCGCCCTGGCGCAATACATGCTGGATCTGCACATCGACCGGCACGGCCTGACCGAAACCTGGACCCCGGTTCTGGTGCGCCCCGAAATGATGTTCGGCACCGGCCAGTTGCCGAAATTCGGCGAGGACAGTTATCAAACCACTGATGGCTGGTGGCTGGTGCCCACCGCCGAGGTGACGCTGACCAATACCGTCAACGGCGAAACGGTCGACGAGGCGACCCTGCCCCGCCGTCTGGTCGCGCATACCCAGTGCTTCCGCTCCGAGGCGGGCAGCGCCGGGCGCGATACGGCGGGGATGTTGCGCCAGCACCAGTTTGAAAAGGTCGAGATGGTGTCGATCACCCGCCCCGAAGATTCGGTCGCCGAACACGAACGCATGACCCAATGCGCCGAAGCGGTGCTGGAGGGGCTGGACCTGCCCTATCGGCGGATCGTGCTGTGCACCGGCGACATGGGCTTTGGCGCGGTCAAGACGCATGATCTGGAGGTGTGGTTGCCGGGGCAGAACACCTACCGAGAGATTTCGTCGGTGTCGAACTGCGGCGATTTTCAGGCCCGGCGGATGAATGCGCGCTACCGGCCTGCGGGCGGCGGCAAGCCCGACTTTGTGCATACTCTGAACGGATCGGGCCTTGCGGTGGGGCGCTGCCTGATCGCGGTGCTGGAAAACGGGCAAGAGGCTGACGGCTCGGTCACGCTGCCTGCGGCGCTGCACCCCTATCTGGGTGGCAAGACCCGGCTTTCTGCCGAGGGCGCGCTGGTCTGAGACGGGCGGGCGCCCGGCGGGCATCGGGCAACCTTGCGTCGCAATGATCCCGCGCCGCCGTGCGGCCTGCAAGGCTTGGTCGGAAGGGGGCGCAAACCCTGCCATCGCGCCACTGTCGCGGCTTGCAAAGCCCTGCGATGCCGGATAGCGAAACTACGCCGGGGCGACCTGTTCGCACCCGGCGCCCCATGAACCCGAAAGCGACTGCCGTGACCCTGCGCGCCCTTCTTGCCCTTGCCGTTCTGTTCCCCGTTGCCGCCTGCGGGGGCGGTGGCGACATGCGCCTGTATCCGACGCAGGGGCCTATCGCCGATGCCGACCCCTCGCGCGTGATCGCAGTGTCGGTGGATAAGGACACCGACACATCGGGCATGATCAAGTTCCGCCTGCCCAAGCCCGAAAAGGCCCGCTGCAAGGGCACATGGACCTCGGTCGCACCCAAAATCATCTCGCGCGAGCGCGGGCTATCGCTGTCACTGCGCAACCCCGGCGGCGAGATGAACCGCTCCACCGAGGATGTGGGCGGCGTCAATTCGGGCGAAATCTATGCGGTGTGCAACAACGGCGCACGGGTACAGGGCAATTTCATCATGGGGTCCGGCACCGAAAGCGGCACCGGCACCGCAACCGACACCCTGGGCAACAGCTACAAGCTGTTGTTCTGACAGGTCGTTTGGCGCCTTGGGCGGCGGCGCACCTCCGCCGCCCGGCGCGCGACACGCTGGCGGGCCTACCCGGCAAGGGTGGCGCGGCGCTCGGCCAGAATGCGCTCTGCCTCCTTGCCCGAAATCTCCTGCAGGCTGTCGAAGGCGGTCGCAAAGGTGCCCACGCCCAGACTTTGCGAGCGCAGATCGACGATCAGATCGACCGTCTCAGCCTCGGGCATCAGCGCCATCACCTCGTCCCATCCGGGCCATCCGGGTTTTGCGTCAAAGCCCAGCAACTGCCCCCGCCGCCCGGTGACGATGCGCTGCACCCGTGGCGTGAATTCGGACGGGGCCGAGATCGTGACGCGCAGGATCGGCTCCAGCAGGACAGGACCACACCCCGGCAGCGCCTCGGCCATGGCCTTGGCCGCCGCCTTCTGAAAGGCCATGTCGGAACTGTCCACGCTGTGAAAGCTGCCATCTGTCAGCGCCACGGCGACATCGACGACCGGAAACCCCAGCGGGCCACGGGCCAGCGCCGCCTGCACGCCCTTTTCCACCGCCGGGATATATTGCCGCGGCACCGCGCCGCCGCTGATCCGGTCCTCAAAGCTGAACCCCGCCCCGCGCGGCTGCGGCCAGATTTCCAGATGGACATCGGCAAACTCGCCATGCCCGCCTGATTGTTTCTTGTGCCGCGAATGCTGCGCTGCGGGCCGGGTAATTGTTTCCCTGAAGGCCACAGTCGGGCGGGCCTGCACCACCGCCAGCCCGTAATCGCTTTTCAACCGCGCCAGCACGATCTGCAATTGCACCTCGCCCTGACCTGACAGCACCATCTCGCCGGTCTCGACGCGGTGGGCGGCGTGAAGCGACGGGTCCTCTTCGGCCAGGCGTGCCAGCGCCGCGGCCAGCTTCACCTCGTCGGCCTGCCGCTCGGCGCGGATCGCCAAAGCATAAAGCGGCGCCGGGGGCGCGGGCCAGTCGGGCGCGGTCGTGCCGGTTTCAGCCAGCAGGTCGCCGGTGGCGGCATTGGCCATCCGGCCCAGCACCACCACCTCGCCCGCCACGGCTGCGCCCCTCGGGCTGGCCCTGCGGCCGATCAGCGTGGCGAGGCTGCCGACCCGGTCGCGGCCCAGCACCATGCCCTCGCGCACCTCACCCGACCAGATGCGGGCGATCGACATCTTGCCCGACTGTCCCGCGTAAAGCGTCTTGAACACCTGCGCCACGGTGCCGCCCGCAGCACCCGGCCCCGCCGCGACCCCCAGCCGCCGCGCCGTGGCCGCCACCCCCGGCGCCTCGTGCCGCAGCGCCTTGAGCAGCCGACGGATGCCGTTTTCATTTTCGGCCGAGCCAAAAAACACCGGAACGATCAGGTCAAGTTGCAGGTCATTGGTCAGGTTACGATAGATTTCGTCGGTCGAGGGCACCACGTCATCCAGCAGTTCGGTCATCAGCGCGTCGTCGAAATCGGCCAGCGCCTCAAGCATCTGGCCTCGTGCCTGCGTTTCGGCGTCGCGCAGCCGTTCGGGCAGGCTGACCAGATCGGACGGCTTGTGCGGGGTCCAGCGCCACGCCCGCTCGCTGACCAGATCGACCATGCCGGTGATCTGCCCGGCCTCGTTGCGGATCGGGATTTCGCGCAGCACCAGCGGGCGGCCCGATACCGCCTGCAACGCCTCGAAGGTGGCGCGCACCGACGCCTCGGGCAGGTCCATCTTGTTGATGTACAGCAGGTGCGGAATGTCGCGGTCGTCCAGAAACCGCAAGATCGGCGACAGGGTGACGGCGCGGTCGGGCAGCGGTTCGGACACGACCACCACGATATCGGCCACCATCATGGCCGCGCGCGCCTCTTGGGTCAGCTCGACCGAGCCGGGGCAGTCAATCACCGCCCACGGCTCGCCCAGATAGTCGAAACTGGCCACCGACATCTCGGTGCTCATCGCACGCGCCCGCGCCTCGGGGGCGCTGTCGCCCACAGTGCTGCCCTCCTTGACCACGCCGCGGCGGTCGATCGCGCCCGCCGCAAACAGCAGGTCTTCGAACAAGGTGGTCTTGCCGCAGGTGTAAGGCCCGACCAGAACGGCGCAGCGCGGGCCGGAAGTGGTGTCGCTCATCCTCGTTTCCCTTCGCACAAGCCCGGCAGGAACGGAGCCGCCGGGCGGTTGCAGATCGCATCTGCACAAGGCAACCATGCCGACGTGCACACCGGAACCGGCGCGACCGGCACAGCCTGGCCCTAGCTCGCGCCCCGGCGGGGCGGAATGCCATGACCTGAATCAAGCGCCGCAAGCGCGGGCCGCAGGCGGGCACGGATCGCTTTACTCCGCAGCCGCATGGGCGCACACAGGCCGCGCATGGCTACCGGGGGAACGATGGGCACCGAAATCTCGATTCTGGCTTTGGCGGTGGCCGCGCTTTTGGCGGCACGGGCGCTGGTGCATCATGCCTTGCTGCGCGGCCTGCGCGCGCCGCGCCTGCCGCATGATCTGGGGCCCGACGATCTGGGCCTTGACCCGGCGCTGGTGCGCGAGGTGCAGATCACCGGCCCGCGCGACAAGACCCTGTTTGGCTGGCTGATTGCCCCGGCGGGGGCGGCGCCGGGGCCGCGGCCTGCGGTGCTGGTGATGCATGGCTGGGGCGCCAATGCCGCGATGATGTGGCCGGTGGTGCCGCCGTTGCAGGCAGCGGGCTATGCCGTGCTGTTGCTGGATGCGCGCTGTCACGGGCGCAGCGATGACGAGGCCTTTACCTCGATGCCGCGCTTTGCCGAGGATATCGCGGCGGGCCTTGCCTTTTTGCGCCGCCAGCCCGGCATCGCGCCGGACCGGATCGCGGCTCTGGGCCATTCGGTCGGGGCGGCGGCGGTGCTGCTGCATGCGGCGCGCGCGGGCGATCTGTGCGCGGTGATCAGCCTGTCGGCCTTTGCCCACCCGCGCGAGGTGATGCGCCGCTGGATGGCCGAATATCGCATCCCCTACCCCGTCATCGGCTGGTATGTGCTGCGCCACGTCCAGCGGGTGATCGGAGCCACCTTTGACGAAATCGCGCCGCTGGCCAGCATCCGGCGGGTGCAATGCCCGGTGCTGCTGGTGCATGGGCGCGACGACACCACCGCCCCCTTTGACGATGCATTGCGGCTGCAAGCGGCGGCGCCCCATGCCACGCTGCTGGAAGTGGCGGGCGATCATGACCTGCGCACGGCGCTGGCGCCTCATGTGGCCACCCTGGTCGGGTTTCTGGATGCCGCCTGCCACGAGGCACAGACGCGGCGCTGATCCCGCGCCGGCCGGACCGGCACCGCACTCAGCCAGACAAAATGCCGCAGCCACATCAGGCCCGGCAGACGGTCGTGCATTCTGGCCACATCACGCCATCCCGCGTGCTGCGCAAGCGAGAAGAAGTGATCCCCGCGCGCGCAAGATTCTGCTAAAACGATGCAACCGCGACTTGCGCGCGCGCACAGGGCGCCTACACGTTGTTAGATAAAGTTATGAGAATGTAAGGGTCTTCCATGCGCTACCCCTCGCTGATTGTCGCCGCAGCCCTTGCCGTCGCGCTGCCGCTTCTGGCCCCGGCCCCGCTGCGCGCGCAAACGGCAGTTCCGGCGCAGCAACCGGCAGACCATCCGGCAATCAGCGTCTCGGCGGTTCAACGGCTGCCGTTGCGCGACCGGGTGATCGCCTCGGGGCTGGTGGGGCCGGTGGAACGGGTCGTGGTGCAGCCCGAGGTCGAGGGCCAGGCCATTGAGCTGCTGGCTGCCGAGGTGGGCGACAGCGTCGCCGCGGGGCAGGTTCTGGCCCGGCTTTCGGTGGCGGCGCTGACCTTGCAAAAGGGCCAGCTTCTGGCCTCACGCGCCAGTGCAGCAGCCTCGATCGCGCAGGCCGAGGCGCAACTGGTCGAGGCCGAAGCCGCCGCCGCCGAGGCCCGCCGCGTCAGCCTGCGCAGCGCCGCACTCAGCGATCAGGGCGTGACATCGTCGGCTGCGGCCGATCAGGCGGCCGCCAATGCCGAGGCTACGGCGGCGCGCGTCAGCGTGGCCAGGCAGGGGCTGGAGGTGGCGCGCGCGCAGGCCGCCGTGGTCGAGGCGCAGGTCGCCAATATCGAATTGCAACTGGCGCGCACCGAGGTGCGGGCGCCGGTGGCGGGGCTGGTGCTGGAACGCAACGCGACGCGGGGTGCCATCGCCAGCGGCGCAGGCGCGCCGATGTTCGTGCTGGCGCGCGATGGCGCGCTGGAATTGCAGGCCGATGTGGCCGAACAAGAGGTGATGCGTCTTGCCCCCGGCCAGCCCGCCAGCATGACTGCGGTGGGCACTCGGGCGGCGCTGCCGGGCCATGTCCGGCTGGTCGAGCCGGGCATCGACAGCGCCACCCGGCTGGGCCGGGTGCGGGTTGCGGTGGATCAGCCGGAGCAGGTGCGGTCGGGGATGTTCCTGCAAGCCGAAATTCTGGTCAGTGAACGCATGGCGCTGGCGGTGCCGGTAACCGCCGTGGGCGCCAGTGCCGAAGGCGCCACCGTGATGCGGGTGCATGACGGCATCGTCACCCGCACGCCGGTGGTGACCGGGGTGCGCGACGGCGGCATGGTCGAAATTCTGTCGGGGCTGTTCGAGAGCGATCTGGTGGTGACCAAGGCCGCCGCCTTTGTGCGCGATGGCGACCGCATCACTCCGGTGCCTGCGGCCTCCGCCGCAGCGGTGAACTGAGAGGCGCTGCGATGAATTTCTCCGCCTGGTCGATCCGCAATCCGATTGCCCCGATCCTTGCCTTTGTGATGTTGATGGTGCTGGGCTGGCAATCCTTCACCTCGCTGCCGATCACCCGGTTTCCCAATATCGACGTGCCTCTGGTGGCGGTCAGCGTGGCCCAGTCGGGCGCCGCCCCGGCCGAGATGGAAACCCAGATCACCAAGGAAATCGAGGATGCCGTGGCCGGCATCACCGGGGTCAAGAACATCGTCTCGTCCGTGGTGGACGGCATGTCCACCACCGCGGTGGAATTCCGTATGGAAGTGCCCACCGACAAGGCCGTGCAGGATGTGAAGGACGCCATCGACCAGATCCGCGGCGACCTGCCCGGCGATATCGAGGCGCCGATCGTGACCCGGATCGACGTCGAGGGTCAGGCGATCATGACCTTTGCCGTTTCGGCCCCGGCGCTGTCGATTGCCGAACTGTCGTGGTTTGTCGATGACACCATCATCCGCGCCTTGCAGGGCCGCCCCGGCATCGGCCGGGTGGACCGCTACGGCGGTGCCGACCGTGAAATTCTGGTGGAACTTGATCCGGTGCGGCTGGACAGCTTCGGCATCACTGCGGCGGCAGTGAACGCGCAACTGCGCGCCACCAACACCGATCTGGGCGCCGGGCGCACCGAACTGGGCCTTGCCGAGCAGGCGATCCGCACGCTGGGCGATGCCGCCACCGCCGACCGGCTGGCCGCCACCACCATCGCGCTGCCCTCGGGGCGGTTCGTCCGGCTGTCGGATCTGGGCCGCGTGACCGACACGCATGAGGAACTGCGCTCGTTCTCGCGCTATGACGGCGAGCAGGTGGTCAGTTTCGCGGTGTTCCGTGCCAAGGGCGCATCCGAGGTCAGCGTGGCCGAAACCGTGAACGCCACGCTGGACACGCTGCGCAAGGCCAACCCCGAGGTGGCGATCACGCTGGTTGACGAGACCGTGTTCTACACGCTGGGCAACTATGAGGCCGCCCTGCACACCCTGCTGGAGGGGGCGCTTCTGGCGGTGCTGGTGGTGCTGGCTTTCCTGAAGAACTGGCGCGCAACGGCGATTGCCGCGGTGGCGCTTCCTCTGTCGGCGGTGCCCACCTTTTTCCTGATGGACCTGCTGGGCTTTTCGCTCAACCTCGTGTCGTTGCTGGCGATCACGCTGGCCACCGGGATTCTGGTCGATGACGCCATCGTCGAGATCGAGAATATCGCCCGCCATATCCGCATGGGCAAGACCCCGTTCCGGGCCGCGATCGAGGCCGCAGATGAAATCGGGCTGGCGGTGATCGCCACCTCGATGACGATTGTCGCGGTGTTCGTGCCGGTGTCGTTCATGCCGGGGATCCCGGGCCAGTATTTCAGCCAATTCGGCCTGACGGTCGCGATTTCGGTCATCTTTTCGCTGCTGGTGGCGCGGCTGATCACGCCGATGATGGCCGCCTATCTGATGCGCGATGCCGACGCCGAGGAAGAGCATGGCCGCGACGGGCCGGTAATGCGGTTCTATCTGCGGCTGGTGCAGGTCAGCACGCGGCTGCGCTATGTCACGCTGGCCGTGGCCATCGGCGTTCTGGCGGTGTCACTCTTTTACATGATGCGGATACCGGGCAGCTTCATGCCCTCGGAAGATGTCAGCCGCATCCCGATCAGCGTGGAACTGCCGCCCGGCGCCAGCCTCGACGAAACCGCGCGCACCACGCGCGCAATCGAGACCGCCATCGCCGATATCGAGGGCGTCGCCAATATCTTTACCCAGGGCGGCGCCTCGCCCACGGGCGAGCGCGATGTGCGCCGTGCCTCGGTCACGGTGCTGCTGGACAAGCTGGATCATTCGCTGCTGCGGCGGGTTGCCGAAATCGGCCAGTCGATTCCGGTTCTGGGCGCGCTGGTGCCCGAGGTGGCCTCGACCGGGCGGATGCGCCCGCAAGACCAGATCGAGGCCGAGGTCTTTGCCCGGCTGCGGGCCATTCCCGATGTGCGGGCGTTCAAGCTGAACGACCGCGGCCAGCGCGATATCTCGTTTTCGGTGCTGTCGTCGAACGAGGCCGACCTGAACCTTGCCGTGGCGCGGCTGGAAACCGCGCTGCGCGGCGAGCCGCTGCTGGCCGAGGTTTCATCCGAAGGGGCGCTGCCCCGCCCCGAGGTGCAGATCACACCGCGCGCCGATGTGGCGGCACGGCTGGGGATCACGGCGGCGCAGATTGCGCAGACGGTGCGGGTGGCGACCATCGGCGATACCGACGCGGCGCTGGCCAAGCTGGCGATTGACAACCGCCTGGTGCCGGTCCGGGTGCGGCTGGCAGAAACAGCGCGCGATGATCTGGCGCGGCTGGGCGCCTTGCGGCTGGCCACGGCGCAGGGCGGCACGGTGCCGTTGTCGGCGGTGGCCGATATTGCCATTGCCGAAGGCCCCAGCATGGTTGACCGGCTGAACCGCGAACGCCGCGCCACCATCGGCGCCAACCTGCCGGTGGGCGTGGCACTGGGCACCGCCACCGACCGCTTCAAGGAAATCACCGCCAGCGTCGATCTGCCGGCGAGCGTACGGCTTGCCGAGGCAGGCGATGCCGAGGTGCAGGCCGAGTTGATGACCAGTTTCGCCCGCGCCATGATTCTGGGGCTGATGCTGGTGCTGACGGTGCTGATCTTGCTGTTCGGCTCGGTGATCCAGCCGTTCACCATCCTGTTCTCGTTGCCGCTGGCCATCGGCGGGGTCGCCGCCGCGCTGATCCTGACTGGCAATGCGGTGTCGATGCCGGTGCTGATCGGCATTCTGATGCTGATGGGGATCGTCACCAAGAACGCCATCCTGCTGGTCGATTTCGCCATCGAACGGATGCAGCAGGGCCTTGGCCGGATGGAGGCGGTGCTGGATGCCGGCCACAAGCGCGCGCGCCCGATCGTGATGACCTCGATCGCCATGTCGGCGGGGATGCTGCCCTCGGCGCTGGGGGTGGGCGAAGGCGGGCCGTTCCGTGCGCCCATGGCGATTGCGGTGATCGGCGGGATCATCGTTTCGACCGTTCTCAGCCTTGTCGTGGTGCCGTCGTTCTTTCTGATCATGGATGACCTGTCGCGGCTACTGGCACGGATCTTTGGCCGTCTGGTTGGCAAGGGCGAGGCTGAACCCGCCACCACCGACCCGCTGGCGAACGACATCGCCGCGCTGGAGGGCCGGGTGTTTGAACTGGAACAGCCGCAGCACCCCCCTGCCCCGCGCCATGTCGCCGAGTAGCCCCTGACTGCGCCGCGCTGAACCGGGCCGCCTGCGGAACGTCGCTTTCAGGATGGACGGCCCCGCGGCGCCGGGGTAGCCCCGGCCCATGACCCAGACCGACCGCATCCTTCCCGGCGTGGCGCTGATGATCGCCTTTTGCATCATCGCACCGCTGATCGACGTCTCCTCGAAACTCGCCGCGGCCGCGGTGCCGGTGGGCATTGTCACGCTGGGCCGGTTCATCGTGCAGGCGGCGCTGATGGCGCCCATCGTGCTGCTGATGCGGCTGGACTGGCGCATGAGCCCGCGGGTGCTGTTGCTGACCACGCTGCGCGCGCTGTGTTCGATCGGCTCGACCTATACCTTCGTGGCGGCGGTGCAGGCGATGCCGATCGCCGATGCGCTGGCCATCGCCTTTGTGGAACCCTTCATCATCTTGCTGATCGGCAAGCTGGTCTTGGGCGAACAGGTCGGGCTGCGGCGGCTGGGCGCCTCGGTGGTGGGGTTTGTGGGGGCGCTGTTCGTGATCCAGCCCTCGTTCGCGGTGTTCGGGCCGGTGGCGCTGTTTCCGCTGGGCACGGCGTTTTTCTTTGCGCTCTACATGCTGATCACCCGCCGCCTGTCGCGCGACATGCATTCGGTCACGATGCAGTTGCACACCGCGCTGATCGCAGCACCGATTTGCCTGCCGCTGCTGATTGCGGGCGACGCGCTGGGGGCGCCATCGCTGGCACTGGTGGCGCCGCAGGGCATTTTCTGGCTGTGGGTGTTCTGTGTCGGGTTGACCGCAACGATCAGCCACATGGCGCTGACCTACGCGCTGGCCTTGGCGCCCTCGTCTACCCTGGCGCCGCTGCATTATCTGGAAATCGTCACCGCCACGTTGTTCGGCTATCTGGTGTTTGGCGATTTTCCCAATCCGCTGACCTGGGTGGGGATCGGCATCATCGTGGCCTCGGGGCTATATGTCATTCACCGCGAACGGGTGGTGGCAGCCGCAGCCCGGCCAGCGCCACATCCAGACACCGCCGCGGCAGCAGCACCAGAAGCGGCCCCGAAGCGGTGATCTGCACCGGCCCCGTCGCCTCGTTCGATGTGCCGATCCGCCCCGCAGGTGCCAGCGCCAGCCCCTCGATCGGCCAGCGCAGCCCGGTGCTGCGGCCCCGCACCCGGCCCATCGGGTAAAGCGACAGCCGCGTGCCCGGTGCCAGATCCAGCGCCAGTTCGGCAGGCGCGCGAAAGGCCACATCCTCGGAACCGATCAGCACAACGGTCTGGTGTGGTCGCGCCGCCAGTTCGCTGAGCGCAGCCAGCGTGTGATCCAGCCGCCCCCCCGAAAACCCCAGCGCCAGATAAAACGGCGCGGCCACATGGCGCAGACATTTGCCAAAGTCGGTGCTGTCTTGTTCGGCGATGGGATGCAACCTCTCCGGCGCAATCGCCGCGCGCGCCGCCGGACTGATCGAATCGAAATCGCCGATCACCGCCTCGGGCATGTGACCAAGGGCAAGCGCCCGGTCGGCGCCACCATCCGCGGCCACAAGACAAGGCGCCAGCGCAAGGGCCTGCGCCAGATCAGAAGCCCCGACCCTGGCCCCACCAAGCAGTGTAACCCCTTTATTTGATTTGATAATATATCTGCTCATAGATCCCCGTTGGTGGCAGCTTCCGCGCCCGATTATAACCCGGATCGTGGAAAATTCCTTGTTATTGCCTTATTCCGTTCACGCTAAAGCACCAGTTCGACCACAGTCTGGGCGGGTCGTTCCCGAGAGAAGGCAGGTGTTGAATGGTCGTCGCAAGTAAAATTCTTACCGTTTCCTACGGAACCTTTTCCTGCACGCTGGAAGGATTCGATGACCCGTTCTCGACGATGAAGGCGATTGCGGAGTATTTCCGGGATCTGGCCTCCGAAGACCGCTATTTTGGCGCAGAACCGCCCACGCCGGATGCCGAAATGCTGAACCGCATTGCCGAGCGCGAGATTCAGCGCCGCGTCGAAACACGCTTCAGCGAAACCGGTATCGTGCTGCGCGCACAGGAAATTCTGGCGCCCGAAGTGGCCGTGGCAGAGCCTGTTGCCGCAGCCGTCGTCGCGCCTGCCGCGCCCGAAGTGGCCGCAGAATCCGCCGTTCTGCCCGATGCGCGGGAACAGGTCGAAGAAGATGCCATCGCGGCCAAGCTGGCGCGGATCAGGGCTGCCGTTTCCGAATCGCAGCGGCTGGCTGCCGAGGTCGCCGAACTGGCGCCCGCGGAAGCCATGGCCGAGATGACCTCAGAGGAACCGGCCTCCGAGCAGACGGTTGCGCTGGCCGCTGATGCCACCGAGGAACCGTCACCCGACACCAGCCCCGAGATCGAAGCTGCCGTGCTGGAAGCTGCCGCCGAGCCTGAGGCCGAAGCGGACGAGTCGCTCTTGCTGTCGGTGCTGACCGCGGTCAGCGACCAGCCCGAACCGGTTGAAGTGGAGCCGACACAACTGATCGGTGCAGAGCCCGAGACCGACCCTGCCCTGCTGGCCGCGGCCAGCGCCCCCGTGCCCGATGATCTGAGCCAGCGCGCCCAGCGCCGCGCGGCCCGCGTGGCCCGCGGCCTGAGCCTGACCGCCGTCACCGATGCGGCAACCGAGGCAGAATTGCCCGCGTTCAAAGCCGCCCTGTTTGAAGAAACCCGGATCGACGCGCCCGAGATCGAAGAAATCGCCGCCGAAGCGCCCGAAACGGTCGTCGCCGATGACCTGCCCGAAATGCCCGGCGATGATGCCCTGACCGCTGACGATGCCTTTGCGATGCAGGGCGCGGATGATCTGGGGCTTCAGATCCTGATGCCCGAGAGCGACGCCGAGGTGGCGAAAGTTGATGCCGAGGTGGTGCAAGCCGACCCCGAAGCCGAGGCCCAGGACGATGCCGCGCAGATCGCCGCGACCATTGCCGCGCTGATGCCCCAGTCGGCCACCGCCGAACCGCAAGCCGCGCCGGCGGTCATCGCCGAAGTGGCGCCCGAAGATGCGGTGCCCGACCAGGCAGCAGATGCCGAGCCGGTGCTTGTTCTGCGCCCCAGCCGCCCCGTGGATGCAGAACCCGCCGAGGCCGATCTGTCGCGGCTGCTGTCGGAAACCAATTCCAAGCTGGAAGGGTCCGAAAGCCGACGCCGGTTTTCGGCAATCGCGCATCTGAAGGCGGCTGTGGCCGCCACGCTGGCCGAACGTCGGCTGGGCGGTGCCAAGCCCGAATCCGAACCCGAATCCGATCTGGGCAATTACCGCAAAGACCTGTCGCAGGCGGTGCGCCCGCGCACGGCCCCGGTGGAAACCAAGGCCGCCACGCCACGCCCGGCCCGGCCCGAACAGCGACCCGCGCCGCTGGTTTTGGTGTCGGAACAGCGCATCGACCGCTCGGGCGAGACGCTGGCGCCCGCCACCGCGCTGATCCGGCCGCGCCGGGTCAGTGCGGCGATGCTGGCCCACCCCGCCGCCCCCACCATCGTTGCCATGGATGACGACGACGACGACACCCCGCTGTCGCCCGCCGAAGCGAAAAACTTTGCCGATTTTGCCGAAAGCCTGGGCGCCTCGGGACTGGCCGACCTGCTGGAAGCGGCGGCGGCCTATACCTCAAGCGTCGAGGGGCGGCCGCATTTCTCGCGCCCGCAGATCATCAAAAAGGTGGTCGCCGTCGCGCAGGACAACGGATATTCTCGCGAAGACGGGCTGCGCTCGTTCGGGATGCTGCTGCGTCATGGCAAGATCGCCAAGGTCAAGCGCGGCCAGTTTGCCATCACCTCGGCCTCGCGGTTTTACACCACGGCCCGCCGCGCCTGAGGCGCGGCGCACCGTTCATATCCGCCTCGGATCAACCGGCGTCGCGCGTGCGATCGCCGGTTTTTTCTGCCTGAGGGTCGGGCTGCCCCACCCCCCGAAACACCGCCTTGAACGGCAATATCCAGATCACGCCAAGGGCCAGATAAACCAGCACCTCGGCCCAGATCGGCAGGCGGCCCCAGGTCCGGTCAAACCAGTTCACCGCCGTCACCGCGGCTGCCACATAAAGCGGCATCCCGACCAGGAGGATCAGAAGCGCAAGCCGCCGACGCGTTTTATACCCGAGTGCCATCAGTCTGCGAACGGATCAGTGACAAGGATGGTGTCATCGCGTTCCGGGCTGGTGGACAGCATAGCGACCGGACACTGGATCAGTTCCTCGATCCGGCGGACGTATTTGATCGCCGCAGCAGGCAGTTCGGCCCAGCTGCGCGCGCCCTGGGTGCTTTCGCTCCAGCCGTCCATTTCCTCGTAGATCGGGACAACCCGTGCCTGCAATGCGGCGGCGGTGGGCAGGTAGTCATAGCGCACCCCGTCGATTTCATAGCCCACGCAGATTTTCAGCGTCTTGAACCCGTCGAGCACGTCGAGTTTCGTCAGCGCGATGCCGTTCACGCCGGAAATCGCGCAGGTCTGGCGCACCAGAACCGCATCGAACCAGCCGCAGCGCCGCTTGCGCCCCGTGACGGTGCCAAATTCATGGCCGCGTTCGCCCAGGCGCTGGCCGTCCTCGTCCAGCAGTTCGGTCGGGAACGGGCCTTCGCCGACGCGGGTGGTGTAGGCCTTGACGATGCCCAGCACAAAGCCGATGGCCGAAGGGCCAAGCCCGGTGCCAGTGGCGGCCATCCCCGACATGGTGGTGGACGAGGTGACGTAAGGGTAGGTGCCAAAGTCGATATCAAGCAGGCTGCCCTGCGCACCCTCGAACAGGATGCGCTTGCCCGCGCGCCGCATCTCGCCCAGCACTTTCCAGACCGGGGCGGCATAGGGCAGCAGTTTCGGCGCGATTTCCAGCAGTTTTTCGGTCAGTTCGGCGCGGTCGATCGGGGTGGCCCCCAGCCCCTGACGCAACGCGTCGTGATGGGCCAGAAGCCGGTCCAGCCGCGCCTCAAGCGTGTCGCGGTCGGCCAGATCAGCCACGCGGATCACGCGGCGGCCCACCTTGTCTTCATAGGCCGGGCCGATGCCGCGACCGGTGGTGCCGATCTTCGCCTTGCCCGCCGCGTCCTCGCGCAGCTTGTCCAGATCCTGATGCAGCGGCAGGATCAGCGGGGTATTTTCGGCGATCATCAGGTTGTCGGTCGAAATCGCCACCCCCTGCGCCGCCAGCTTGTCAATTTCCGTGAACAGCGCCCAGGGGTCCAGCACGACCCCGTTGCCGATCACCGCCAGCTTGCCCGCCCGCACGATGCCCGAGGGCAGCAGCGACAGCTTGAACACCTTGCCGCCGATGACCAGCGTATGGCCCGCGTTATGGCCCCCCTGAAAGCGCGCGATCACATCGGCGCGTTCCGACAGCCAGTCAACGATCTTGCCCTTCCCCTCGTCGCCCCATTGGGCGCCGACGACGACGACATTGGCCATGTGCTTCTCCTCGGCTTGCAAACCGCGCACCATATAGCGGGGCTGGCGCCGGGGGGAAACCGGTTTTTCAGCATTGCCCGTCCGCGGCGGTCAATTCTGCCTGGCACGACCGCCCCCCGGGGGCCGGGCGGGTCGAAACGGCCTTGCACGAGGCGCGCCATACGCCTAGATAGCCGTGTCCGAATGCAGCAAGGCTTGAGGCCAATGGAAAACATCATTCTCACCGTCCACCTGATCCTTGCGCTTTTGCTGATCGGCGTGGTGCTGCTGCAACGCTCGGAAGGCGGCGGTCTGGGCATGGGAGGTGGCGGCGTTGTGTCGGGCCGGGCTGCGGCCAATGCGCTGTCGCGGCTGACGTGGATCTTTGCGATCGCCTTCATCGCCACCTCGCTGGCGCTGACCGTGGTCGCCGCGCGCAAGGCCTCGACCGGCTCGGTCGTCGATCTGCCGGGGGCCGAGGCGCCCTTGGCACCGCTGGTGCCTGCGCTTCCCGAGGTGGAATTGCCGCCCGCCCCCACCGATGCGCCGCTGGCGCCGCCGCCAGTGGAATGACCCACAAAGTTTAGGCATCGCCCCGAAACTTTCCTCAACTGCTTGCGGTCCGTTGCGGGGGGCCGCCGAATCTGATAAGCATCGACTCCCGTGATGCAGGGTCTGACGGCCCTGAGGCATTTGTTTTGAACCGATCACGGGGGCATCCTGCATGGCGCGATACGTTTTCATCACCGGCGGCGTGGTGTCCTCTCTGGGCAAGGGCCTGGCCTCGGCCGCGCTGGGGGCGCTGTTGCAGGCGCGCGGCTTTTCGGTGCGACTGCGCAAGCTCGACCCCTATCTGAACGTCGATCCCGGCACGATGAGCCCGTTTGAACATGGCGAGGTTTTCGTCACCGACGACGGCGCCGAAACGGATCTGGACCTTGGCCATTACGAACGTTTCACCGGGGTTTCGGCGCGCAAGACCGACAGCGTGTCTTCGGGGCGGATCTATTCCAACGTCCTGGAAAAAGAGCGCCGCGGCGCCTATCTGGGCAAGACCATTCAGGTCATCCCGCACGTCACCAATGAAATCAAGGACTTCCTCGCCATCGGCGAGGATGAGGTCGATTTCATGCTGTGTGAGATCGGCGGCACCGTGGGCGATATCGAGGGCCTGCCATTCTTCGAGGCGATCCGCCAGTTCGCGCAGGACCGCCCGCGCGGCCAGTGCATCTTCATGCATCTGACGCTGTTGCCCTATCTGGCGGCCTCGGGTGAATTGAAAACGAAACCCACGCAGCATTCGGTCAAGGAACTGCGATCGATCGGGATTGCGCCCGACGTTCTGGTATGCCGGTCGGAACATCCCATTCCGGAAAAGGAACGCGCCAAGATCGCGCTGTTTTGCAACGTGCGCCCCGATGCGGTGATCCCGGCCTATGACCTGAGCACGATCTACGAGGCGCCGCTGGCCTATCACCGCGCAGGCCTGGATCAGGCGGTGCTGGACGCCTTTGGCATCAGCCCCGCCCCGCGCCCCGACATGTCGCGCTGGGAAGACGTCATGGACCGGCTGACCCATGCCGAGGGCGAGGTGCGGGTGGCCATCGTCGGCAAATACGTCCAATTGGAAGACGCCTACAAATCGATCGCCGAGGCCCTGACCCATGGCGGCATGGCCAACCGGGTCAAGGTCAAGGCCGAATGGATCGACGCCGAGATCTTTGAGCGCGAAGACCCGACGCCTTGGCTGCAAGGCTTTCACGCGATCCTGGTGCCCGGCGGCTTTGGCGAACGCGGCACCGAGGGCAAGATCCGCGCCGCTCAATTCGCCCGCGAAAAGGGCGTGCCCTATCTGGGCATCTGCCTGGGGATGCAGATGGCGGTGATCGAGGCGGCGCGCAATCTGGCGGGCATCACCAATGCCGGGTCCGAGGAATTTGACCACGAAGCCGGCGCCAAACGCTTCACCCCGGTCGTCTATCATCTGAAAGAATGGGTGCAGGGCAACCACAAGGTCGAACGCAAGCTGGGCGATGACAAGGGCGGCACGATGCGGCTGGGCGCCTATTCCGCAGCCCTTACGCCCGGATCGCGCGTGGCCGAGGTCTATGGCACCACCGAGATCGAGGAGCGCCACCGCCACCGCTACGAGGTGGATGTGGCTTACCGCGACAAGCTGGAAGCCTGCGGGCTGGTGTTTTCGGGCATGTCGCCCGATGGCCGCCTGCCCGAGATCGTGGAACACAAGGGCCATCCGTGGTTCATCGGCGTGCAGTTCCACCCCGAGCTGAAATCGAAACCCTTTGCGCCGCACCCGCTGTTTGCGGGCTTCATCAAGGCCGCAAAGGAGATGGACCGGCTGGTCTGA
>NZ_PZKF01000002.1 GCF_003034995.1 Phaeovulum veldkampii DSM 11550
GCTTGATGCCGCGCTGCAGCGCCTGCGCTGGCCTCTGGGCTTGACGCGGGCTGGGATGGTGGCCGAGCGGGCGTTGCGCGCCTTCTGGCCCGGCTTCACGGCGCTGGGCCTGTTGGTTGCGGCGCTCGGCTTTGGCGCGCTGGATCTGGCGCCTGCGGCGGGGCGGTTGTGGCTGGTGCTGGCCGCCGGGCTGATTGTTCTGGGCCTGCTGGCGCGTGGGGCGCTGCGGTTTCGCTGGCCCGACCGCGCCGAGGCTGTGGCGCGGCTGGATGCGACGCTGCCGGGCCGCCCGCTGACCGCGCTGGGTGACGGGATTGCGCTTGGTGGCAACGATGCCGCCGCGCGCGGGCTGTGGCAGGCGCATCTGGTGCGGATGGCGGCGCGGCTGGCAGGCGTGCGCCCGGTGCCCCCCGATCCGCAGCTTGCCGCGCGCGACCCGTTTGCCCTGCGGCTGGTGGCGTTGACAGCGCTGACGATGGCGCTGCTGTTCGGGGCACCGACCCGTGTGGTCGAGGCGCTGCGCACCGGCACCGGCCCCGCCGCCGCTGCCGCCGCTGGCCCGACATGGGAGGGCTGGGCCGAACCCCCGCGCTACACCGGGCGGCCTGGGCTCTACCTCAACACGCTGGGCAGCGATGCGCTGACGTTGCCCGCGGGCACCCGGCTTTCGTTTCGCCTGTATGGTGCGCCGGGAGTTCTGGACGTTCAGGAAAGCGTTTCGGCAGGTGCGGCCCCGCTGCCCGCGCCACCGCCCGAGGGCGAGGTGCAAAGCCTTGATCTGGAGGCGGTGCGGTCGGGCACTGTGGCAATCACCGGCCCCGGCGGGCGCAGCTTTGAGCTGACGATCCTGCCGGACGCCACCCCTGCGGTCGAGGTTCTGGGCAGCGCCGAACGGCGCGCCGATGGCCGCCTGTCACAGCCCTTTCGCGCGCGCGATGATTACGCGGTGACCGCGGGCCGTGCCACGATCACACTCGATCTGGGGGCGGTTGACCGGCGCTTTGGCCTTGGCCCGCCGCCCGAAGCGCGCGAGGCGCTGGTGTTCGACCTGCCCTTGCCGATCACTGGCAGTCGCGCCGATTTTACCGAGGTGCTGGCCGAGGATGCTGCGCGCCACCCCTGGGCCAACCTGCCGGTGCGACTGAACCTGAGCGTCGAAGATGGCCGTGGCCAGATCGGGGTCAGCGCGCCTGTGACGATGGAGTTGCCGGGGCGGCGGTTTTTTGACCCGCTCGCTGCCGCGCTGATCGAGATGCGGCGCGATCTGCTGTGGTCGCGCGAAAATGCGCCGCGCGTGGCCGAACTGTTGAAAGCTGTCAGCCACCGCCCCGAGGGCTTTGTGCGGGCCGAGCGCGTCTATCTGATGTTGCGCGTGGCGATCCGGCGGTTGGATGCGGCGCTGGCCACCGGGCCGCTGGACCCTGCGCTGCGCGACGAACTGGCCGAGGCGCTGTGGGAAATGGCCGAACTGCTGGAAGATGGCGGGCTGTCGGATGCGCTGGCAGCAATGCGGCAGGCGCAAGAACGCCTGTCCGAGGCCATCCGCAACGGCGCCTCGCCCGATGAGATCGCCAAGCTGATGGAGGATTTGAAGGCTGCGACCGACAACTACATCCGCCAGTTGGCCGAACGCGGCGAACAGGCCGACCCCGCCGAGCGGTTCATCGAAAACCAGCAGGGCCAGCAGATTACCGGCGACCAGATCCAGCAGATGATGGATGAGATCGAGCGGCTTATGCAGGAAGGCCGGATGGCCGAGGCGCAGGAGCTGCTCGATCAATTGGCGCGAATGATGGAAAACCTGCGGGTCACGCAGGGGCAGGATGGCGAGGGGATGCAGGGCCCCGGCGGTCAGGCCATGCGCGATCTGGCCGACACGCTGCGGCGTCAACAGGGCCTGTCAGACGAGGCGTTCCGACAGTTGCAGGAGGGGACGGGTCAGGGGCAGGGTCAGCCCGGCGAACCCGCGCCGGGACAGGGACAGAACGGGCAGGGCCCGTCTGGCCAAGGTCAATCGGGCCAAGGTCAATCGGGCCAGGGGCAGGGAGACCAAGGCAATCTGGCGCAGCGCCAGCGTGACCTGCGCGAAGACCTGGGGCGCCAACAGGGCCTGATGCCCGGCACCGGCAGCGAGGCGGGTGATCAGGCCCGTCAGCGGCTGGACGAGGCAGGGCGGGCGATGGAGCGGGCCGAGGAGGCGCTGCGCCAAGGCGACAACGGCACTGCGCTGGACCAGCAGGCCGATGCAATCGAGGCCCTGCGCGAGGGGATGCGGTCTCTGGGCGAGGCGCTGGCCGAACAGCAGGGCGGTGCCGCCGGGCAGGGTGCGGCTCGTCCGGGGCAGGGCGAGGGGCAGGCCGGGCGTGAAATGCCGCGCGACCCCTTGGGCCGCACCGCGGGCGAGGGCGGCCGGATCGGTACCGATGAGACCCTTTTGCAGGGCGAAGATGTCTATCGCCGCGCGCGCGATCTGCTGGACGAGATCCGCCGTCGTTCGGGCGAGCGGTTGCGCCCCGAGGATGAACTGGACTATCTGCGCCGCCTGCTGGAGCGGTTCTGACGGTGCGGCGTGGGGCGTGTGGGGCGCACCGCCCTGCCAAGTGTCAGTCCTGGGTTTTCGCCTCGATCAGGGCGGTCAGCCCGCGTAACTGGTCATCCAGCCAGCCGCGGCCCTGATCCACCGCGCCGACATAGGCCGCAAGCGCGGGGGCTGCGGTGGGCACGGCGGTGCCGATCTGTTGGGCCGAGATGTAGAGCCACATCGCCGCCGCAGCCAGCAATAGCGTGATCCCAAAGCCCAGCCGGAACCCGGCGCGCCGTCGGGCCAGGGCTTCGGGCGCATCGCGCGCTGCCGGTTCATCCGACCGTTCGGAACTGGCCCGCAGGGTCGAATTGATCTGCTCCACATCAGGCAGAAGACCGCGGCGCCCTGTTGCGGCTTCCGGCTCCGGTTCCGGGGCAGACAGGTCGGCCCAGCCGCTTTGCGCGGGTGTCGGTTGCGACGGCGGCTCTGGCGCCGCTGCTTCGGTTTGTGCTGCAACGGGTTGATGGGGCGGGGTGGCCACAGGCTGCGCAGCGGCCAGCCCCAGGTCGGTTTGGGTTTCCAAAACCGCCGCCTCGGCGCGTCGGGCGCTGGCCTCGCGCTCGGCCTCTTCGCGCAGCACTGCCATCACGTTTTCATCAAGGTTTCGGCGCACCCGCTCCGGCGCGGGGGGCGGCGGGGTGACGGGTTCGTCCTCTGCCGCGGTTGGCAAAGGCGCTTCAGGGGCCAGATCACGCTGGGCGGGTTGGTCGAGTGTGGGGGCATCTGCCCGGTCTTGCAGCCCTATCGCCTTATCCAAGACCGCTGCCTCGGGGGATGCATCGAGGGTCCTGCGCGCCGTATCCGCGGCCTCTGGCGGTGTGTCGGCGGCCGGTGCTGCGGCATGGGCGGCCAAGGCCGCCGCACCGGGCTGGAACCACGAATGGCCGCAGCCGGAACATTGAACGTCGCGACCGTTTTCGGGGATGACGCTGTCATCCACTTCGTATTGCGCAGCGCAATTCGGGCAAATCAGACGCATCCCACCTCACACTTGCCATGCCGTCATGCCGATCTGGCATTTGCTCTGCGCATGTTGTAGCAAGCGCGCGACCATTGTCCAAGCCTTTGCAGGCATTGGCATGCCATGCGGCGGAACGCGGATCGCAGAGGGAGGCGCGCGGTGATCGAGCTGAGATCGGTGGCCATGAGCTATGGCGGAACCGAACTTCTGTCGGACATGACGCTAAAGCTGATGGCGGGGTCGTTTCATTTCCTGACCGGCCCGTCGGGTGCGGGCAAGACGACGTTTCTGAAACTGTGCTACGCCGAACTGATGCCCTCGGGCGGGCAGTTGAACCTGTTCGGGCAGGATGTGCGCGATCTGGGCCGCGACGATATCGCGATGCTGCGCCGAAGGGTCGGCGTGGTGCATCAGGATTGTCAGTTTCTGGACCATCTGCCGCTGCTGGAAAACGTGGCGTTGCCGCTTTCTGTGGCCGGCCGGGCGGTTGACCCGCAGGAATTGAAGGATTTGCTGGGCTGGGTCGGGTTGGCGGGGCAGGCCCGTGCCTTGCCGCCGCAACTGTCGGGCGGCGAACGGCAGCGCGCCGCGCTGGCGCGTGCCGTGATCCTGTCGCCGGATATTCTTTTGGCCGACGAGCCGACCGGCAACCTCGATTGGGAGATGTCGTTGCGCCTTCTGACGCTGCTGGTGGAGTTGAACCGGATGGGCAAGACGGTGGTGATTGCAACGCATGACCTGAACCTGATCCGCGCCGCCAAGGCGCAGGTGCCCGCCCGTGTGCTGCGCATCCAGAACCGGCGGCTGCATCTTGCGGGGGCCGACCTGTGAGGCGCTTGCTGGGCCTTTTGCCGCAGGCAGAGCCGCGCGGCGCCGACCGGGTTGTGCCGCCCACCGGCTTTACCGCGCGGCTGACGCTGCTGACGGCGGCGGCGATGGCGTTTCTGGCGGTGTTCGCGCTGGCGCTGTCGCTGGCGTCGGGGCGGCTGGCCGACCGTTGGGCCGAGGCGCTGGCGCGCTCGGCCACGATCCGCATTTCTGCCCCGGCGGAACAGATGGCTGCGCAGACCCGCGCGGTGCTGGATATTCTGGCCGTCACCCCCGGTGTTGCCAGCGCGCGGGCGCTGGACGAGGCCGAGATGCGCAACCTGCTGTCGCCGTGGTTCGGCCCCGATCTGCCGGTCGATACGCTGCCTTTGCCGCAACTGGTCGAGGTCGTGGAAACCGCCGGGGGACTGGATGCAGAGGGTCTGCGCCTTCGGCTGGCAGCCGAGGCGCCGGGTGCGCTGTTTGACGACCATACCCGCTGGCGCCGCCCGCTGGTGGCCGCGGCGGAACGGCTGCGGCTGTTGGGCATCTTGTCGCT
Organism: Phaeovulum veldkampii DSM 11550; assembly: GCF_003034995.1. Classification (GTDB taxonomy): domain Bacteria; phylum Pseudomonadota; class Alphaproteobacteria; order Rhodobacterales; family Rhodobacteraceae; genus Phaeovulum; species Phaeovulum veldkampii. Next base: position 4,912 of record NZ_PZKF01000002.1, read on the forward strand.
GGTGCTGATCGGGGGCGCCACGGCGGCCATGATCACGCTGGCCGCGCAGGCGGCGCTGGCGGCGAATGGGCAGGTGATCCGTGTGCTGCGACTGGTGGGTGCGCGCGACGTGTTCATCGCGCGGGCCTTTGTGCGCCGCTTTACGCTGCGCGGTTTTTCCGGGGCGGTTCTGGGCACTGTTCTGGGTGTGGCGGCGGTGGCGGCCCTGCCCGATACCGATGCGGCGGGCGGGTTTCTGACCGGGCTCGGCTTTCAGGGCTGGGGCTGGCTGTGGCCGCTGGCGATCCCGCCGCTGGCGGCGGGGGTGGCGTTCGGGGCGACGCGGGCGGCTGCGTTGCGCATGTTGAAAGGGATCAGATGAAACTCGCGCTGCAATATGCCCGGTCGGTGGTGTTCATCGGGCAGATGTATCTGGCGCTGGCGCTGTTTGCCACGCTGGGGCTGCCGATTGCACTGCTGGGCGGGCGCCGGGGCACGCTGGCGGTGATGCACGGCTATTGCCGCTGGGTGATGTGGACGGCGGGCTGGATGGTCGGCCTGCGCTGCGAGACACGCGGCACCCCGCCCACCGGCGACGTGCTGGTGGCTGCCAAGCATCAGTCTTTCCTTGATATTCTGATGATCTTTGCCGCCGTGCCACGCGGTCGCTACATCATGAAGAAAGAGTTGAAATACACACCATTCATCGGCTGGTATGCCTACCTCTCGGGCTGCATTCCGGTGGACCGCGGCAAGAAAGGTGCCGCGATTCGCGCGATGTTGCAGGCGGTTATGGCCGACAAGGCCGGCGGGCAACTGATCATCTTTGCGCAAGGCACGCGCGTGGCGCCAGGGGTTCACGCGCCCTACAAGGTCGGTGCCGGCGTCCTTTATAACGAGATGCAGGTGGATTGCGTTCCTGTGGCGGTGAATGTCGGCGTGTTCTGGCCTCGCCGCGGAATGTTGCGCAAACCGGGGGTGGCGGTGGTGGAATTCCTGCCCACCATCCCGGCCGGGATCGACACACGCAGCTTCATGGAGCGGCTGGAAGAGGATATCGAGGTCGCCTCGGACCGGCTGATGATCGACGCGGGCTTTGACGTGCGAAACCCGCGTCTGCCCAAGGGCAATGCCTAAGCGGCCAGCCCCTTCGCGCCCATTTTCAAATACTTCTGCCGCCGGTCGCGGATCAGGTCGGCGGGCTGTTTGCCAGACAGTTGTTTCAACAGCGTGGCGATTTCGGCACCCACGGCCGCGATCGCCGTATCGGCGCCCCTCTGCGCGCCGCCCGTCGGCTCGGGGATGATGCGGTCGATCACGCCCAGTTTCAGCAGGTCTTGCGCGGTCAGGCGCAACGCCTCGGCGGCCTCGCGCATCTTTTCGGCATCCTTCCACAGGATCGAGGCGCAGCCCTCGGGCGAGATCACCGAATAGACCGAATGTTCCAGCATCGCCACGCGGTTGGCCGTGGCAAAGGCCACCGCTCCGCCCGATCCGCCCTCGCCGATGATCACCGAAATCAGCGGCACGCCGATTTCAAGGCATTTCTGGGTGCTGCGCGCGATCGCCTCGGCCTGCCCGCGTTCTTCGGCGCCCTTGCCGGGGTAGGCGCCGGGTGTGTCCACAAGGGTGATCACCGGCAGGCCAAAACGGTCGGCCATGTCCATCAGGCGGATCGCCTTGCGATAGCCCTCGGGGCGGGCCATGCCAAAGTTGCGCTCGATCCGGGTTTTGGTGTCGTTGCCCTTTTCATGGCCGATCACCACCACGGGGGCGTCGTTCAGCCGCGCCAGACCGCCCATGATCGCGTGGTCATCGGCAAAGTTCCGGTCCCCCGCCAAGGGGGTATAGTCGGTGAACAGCGCCTCGATGTAATCCTTGCAGTGCGGCCGGTCGGGGTGGCGTGCGACCTGGCATTTGCGCCAGGGTGACAGATCCTTGTAAAGATCGCGCAGCAGGTCGGCTGCCTTCTTGTCCAGCGCGGCGGCCTCTTTTTCCACATCCATACCGGCGTTCTTGCGGGCAAGGGCGCGCAGCTCCTCGGCCTTGCCTTCGATTTCGGCCAGCGGCTTTTCGAATTCGAGATAGGTCATCACTGCACCCCGGTTGCGGAACCCCGACTATATGCCGGGGCGCCGCGCCAATTGCAACCGAGCGTATGCCCCGCAACGGGTTGCGCGATGCCGCAACTGGCGCGCGCCTGGCGTCAGTTCACATCCGCAAGCTGCAACAGCTTTGCAAATTGCTCTGGCGACAGGATCGCGCGCCAGTGATCGACGCAATCCGAGCGCATCATGATCAGCGCGGTTTCATTCGCCCCGATCTTGTCTGCCAGTTCCTGACGCTCGGCGACCGGCGAGCCAGTCGCGATCGCCGCCTGCATGTCCGCGCGCAAGGCCACGGTTTCGGCCTCCAGTGCCTCGCGCCGCGCGGGCATCGTGCCGACCCAGTCCTTGAGGGCGGCGCGCTGGCTGTCGGTCAACCCCAGCGCGTCAGCGTTCTTCGCCAAGACGCCGGTCAGGGCAATCACCGGGGTCGAAAGGCCGGTGGGAACCGGGGCTGCCTGCTGCGCCAGCGCGGCAAAGGGAAGAAAAGCGGCAAGAATGCCGGAGAGGAGGTATCGTTTCATCGCAAGCCTTTACACAAACATGGGGTAAAAATAACATCGCCTGCCCGGATCGGCAACACAGACAAAAGCACAGCGCCCCGAAGGGGCCTTCGGGGCGCTGTCATGTCCCGCGGCGGCGTCACCTCCTCGTGTCGCTGCGCCACGGGTCGCGGACCTCGGCCCGCGGGTGTTTGCCGGGCCTCAGCCCGCGATCATCTCGGATTGCCGCACGATCACCTCGGCCTGCTTGATCGAGGCGATATCGACCAGCCGGCCCTTGTAGACGGTGGCGCCTTCGCCGCGGGCCTTGGCGGCCTCCATCGCGGCCAGGATTTCGCGCGCCTCGGCCACCGCGGCCTCGGACGGGGTAAAGACCTCGTTGGCCAGCGTCACCTGCTTGGGGTGGATCGCCCATTTGCCGACCATGCCCAGCGTGGCCGAGCGCAGCGCCTGCGCGCGGAAGCCCTCGTCATCGGAAAAGTCGCCAAACGGGCCATCGACCGGCAGCAGGCCATGGGTGCGGCAGGCCGCGACGATGGCGGCTTGCGCCCAGTGCCACGGGTCCGACCAGTACTTGGCGCCCTCGCGCAGCATGTAATAATTTTCCTGCGTGCCGCCGATGCCGGTGGTGGCCATGCCCATGCTGGCGGCAAAGTCGGCGGCACCAAGGCTCATGGCTTGCAGGCGGGGGCTGGCGGCGGCGATTTCCTCGACATGGGCGATGCCTGCGGCGGATTCGATGATCACCTCAAGGCTGATGCGCTTTTTGCGGCCCTTTGCGGCCTCGATCGCCGTCACCAGCGCATCGACCGCGTAAACGTCGGCGGCGCAGCCCACCTTGGGGATCATGATCTGGTCGATACGCTCGCTGCCCTGTTCCAGCAGGTCCACGACATCGCGATACCACCACGGCGTGTCCAGCCCGTTGATCCGCACCGACAGGTATTTGCTGTTCCAGTCCACCTCGTGGCTGGCAGCGATGATATTGGCGCGGGCCTGCGCCTTGTCGTCGGGGGCGACCGAATCCTCCAGATCGAGATTGATCACATCGGCGGCGGAACTGGCCATCTTTTCAAAGATCGCCGGGCGCGAGCCGGGGCCGAACAACTGGCAGCGGTTCGGGCGGGCAGGGCTGGGCGGCTGGGTGCGGAAGCTCATGGCGGGGCCTTTCGCAAGGATGTTTCGTGATGTGTTGCGCGGGGGATATATTGTTGCGCATGCGTTTTCAAGCGGGCTTTTGCAGGTGCAGAAACCACATGTGGGGCAACCTTTGCGCCGTCGCGGCGGGCGGCGCGCCTAATTCTTGTTCGAAGTAACGATTTTGTCACGGAATCTTCGATAAATCGAAGCGATGCACGCCATATTCCCCATGAAATTCCTCTGCGGCGCGATATCCTGATCGCGAATGAAGGAGTTTGCCCATGGCCCTGATCGAAACCCCCTATCTTCTGTTTCTGGGCGATGCGCCCGACCAATTGGCTGCAAAGGTGGCGCAGGGCATCAAGGACTGGCGCCCCGACTATGCCGTTGCCCAATTCCGGATGGAGGGCTGCAAGGCCGACATGGGCCTGCCCGACATGACGCTGGCCGAGGCGAAGGCGGCGGGTTGCAAGACCATGGTCGTGGGCGTGGCGAACCGCGGCGGGGTGATCTCGCCTGCATGGAAGAAGGTGCTGGTCGCGGCTTTGGAGGAGGGCTTTGATCTGGCCTCGGGGCTGCACAATCTCTTGCGCGACGAAGAAGACCTTGCCGCCGTGGCCCGCGCTACGGGCCGCGCGCTGCATGACGTGCGGGTGCCCGAGGTGGATTATCCCATCGCAAATGGCCGCAAGCGCCAGGGCAGGCGGATGCTGGCGGTGGGCACCGATTGTTCGGTGGGCAAGATGTATACCGCGCTGTGCATGGAGCGCGAGATGCGCGCCCGCGGCATGAATGCCAGTTTCCGCGCCACCGGCCAGACCGGCATTCTGATCACCGGCGACGGGGTTCCGCTGGATGCCGTGGTGGCCGATTTCATGTCCGGCGCGGTGGAATATCTGACGCCCGACAACGACCCCGACCACTGGGATCTGATCGAGGGGCAGGGCAGCCTGTTCCACATTTCCTATTCCGGGGTCACGCTGGCGCTGATTCATGGCGGCCAGCCTGACGCGCTGGTCGTCTGCCACGAACCGATGCGGGCCCACATGCGCGGGCTGCCCGAGTATGCCCTGCCGAGCCTTGAACAGGTGCGCGACGCGGCGCTGGCGATGGCGCGGGTGGCCAACCCCGGCTGCGTCGTGGTGGGCTATGCGATCAACACTCAGGCTCTGCCCGAGGCCGAGGCCCGCGCCTATGTGGCCGAGGTCGAGGCGCGGCTTGGCCTGCCCGCTACAGACCCGTTCCGCTTTGGCGCGGCCAAGCTGGTCGATGCGTTGGCGGCGCTGTAAACCGGGCCGCGGCGTCGCAACGGAGGAAGCCTCATGATCACCGTCACCCCCGATACTTTCCGCCTTGCGCAGGTGTTCACCATCTCGCGCGGTTCGCGCACCGAGGCGCGGGTGCTGACCGTGCGTGTTACCCGCGGCGGTCTGACCGGCTGGGGCGAATGTGTGCCCTATGCCCGCTACGGCGAAAGCCTGGACAGCGTGACGGCCCAGATCGAAAGCCTGCCCGCCGGCATCAGCCGGACCGAGTTGCAGCAGGCGCTGCCCGCCGGTGCCGCCCGCAACGCGGTCGATTGCGCGCTGTGGGATCTGGAGGCGAAGGCTGCGGGCTGTCGGGTCTGGGAACTGGCGGGCCTGCCTGCGCCGGGGCCGCAGATCACCGCCTACACGCTGTCGCTTGATACGCCCGAGGCGATGCGGGCGGCGGCGACGCAAAACGCGCACCGGCCCATTCTCAAGATCAAGCTGGGCACCCCCGACGACATGCCGCGGCTGGAGGCGGTGCGGGCGGGGGCGCCGAATCCAGGGATCATCGTCGATGCCAACGAAGGCTGGACCGCCGAGGTCTATGCCGATCTGGCCCCGCATCTGGTGCGGCTGGGGGTTGCGCTGGTGGAACAGCCGCTACCCGCCGCCGCCGATGAGGCGCTGGCCGACATTGCCCGCCCGCTGCCCGTCTGCGCCGACGAAAGCTGCCACGACCGCGCCAGCCTGCCGCATCTTGCGGGCAAGTATGACATGGTGAATATCAAGCTGGACAAGACCGGCGGCCTGACCGAGGCGCTGGCGCTGCGCGATCTGGCCCGCGCCGAGGGCTATGGCGTCATGGTCGGCTGCATGGTCGGATCAAGCCTTGCGATGGCGCCCGCGGTTCTGGTGGCCCAGGGCGCGGCCTACACGGACCTTGACGGGCCGCTTCTGTTGGCAGAAGACCGCGAAAACCCGCTGCGCTATGAGGGCGGGCAGGTTTTCCCGCCCGACCGGGCGCTTTGGGGGTAAGGATCGCATGAGCCGGATTGTCTATGTGAATGGCGCCTATGTGCCCGAGGAAGAGGCGAAGGTTTCGGTCTTTGACCGCGGCTTTCTGATGGCCGATGGCGTTTACGAGGTAACAAGTGTTCTGGGCGGCAAGTTGCTCGACTTCGCCGGTCATGCCCGGCGGCTTGACCGGTCGCTGCGCGAGTTGGGCATGGAAATGCCGATGAGCGAGGCCGACTTGCTGGCGATCCACCGTGAGCTGGTGGCGCGCAACGATGTTGTCGATGGCATGGTTTACCTGCAGATCACCCGCGGCAACCCCGGCGACCGCGACTTTGCCTTTCCGCCTGCCGGCACGCCGCTGACGGTGGTGCTGTTCACCCAGTCCAAGCCCGGCCTTGCGGACAACCCGCAGGCGAAAACCGGCCTGCGCGTGATCTCGATCGAGGATATCCGTTGGGGGCGGCGCGACATCAAGACGGTGCAACTGCTGTATCCGTCGATGGGCAAGATGATGGCCAAGAAGGCCGGCGTTGATGATGCCTGGTTTGTCGAGGACGGGTTCGTGACCGAGGGCACCTCGAACAACGCCTATATCGTTTCGGGCGGCAAGATCATCACCCGCAATCTGGGCAGCGACATCCTGCACGGCATCACCCGCGCAGCGGTGCTGCGTTTTGCCGCAGAGGCGCAGATGGAGGTTGAGGAGCGCCCCTTCACCCTGGCCGAGGCCCATGCGGCCGACGAAGCCTTCATCACCTCGGCCTCGGCCTTTGTGATGCCGGTGGTCGAACTGGACGGGCAAAAGATCGGCGCGGGCGCGCCCGGCCCGGTGGCCAAGCGGCTGCGCGAGATCTATCTGGACGAAAGCCGCAAGACCGCGGTCTGAGGCGCCAATCATGGCATCGGGGGCGGCCAGCAGGCCGCCCTTTTGCATTCAAAGGCCGCTGTCGGCCAGAACCCGGCCCAGCACCGGCGCCAGCCGCGCGGCCCAGTCGGCCTGCGCGGCTGGGGTGGCGATCAGATCGTTTCGGACCTCGATCAGCACATTGGGCCGCCCCGGTGCCAGCGCGTGCCGGTCGATTGCGTCGCCCTCCAGATGGCCGGCGTAGGGTTCATTGTCGCCCACGCACAGCCCTTGGTCAGCCAGCGCCGCAATCAGCGGCAGTGCAAGGCGTTCGTCACGGTGGGAATAGAGAATGCCAACCTGCCAAGGCCGTGGCGGGCGGCCCTTGAGTTGCGGCGTGAACGAATGGACCGCGCAAATGACCGTGTCGGGGCGCCGCGCGGCGAGCCGCGCATAAGCGTCGTGATAGGGGCGATACAGCCGACCCAGCCGCTGTGCGATATCGGCGGCCGTCACATGGCGGTTGGCGGGGATGATCGTGCCATCATAAAGTTTCATCACCAGTGTCGGGTCGTCTTCGCCGCGGTTGGGGTCGATCACAAGGCGCGAGAAATCCGACAGGATCGCAGGGGCATCCAACTGCTCGGCCAGCGCACGGGTCAGCCCGGCGGCGCCCACATCATAGGCGATGTGGCGCCCCATGTCGGCGGCCGCAATGCCAAGGCTGCCGCCCGCCACCCAGCCCGGCACCCGGTTGGTGGCATGGTCGCAGGTGACCAGCCAGCGCGCGGGGCGCGGCTCGCCGATGATCTGGAACGGGGTTTCGGGGTCGGAAGTCATCATTCTTTCGTGCATTTCCCGCAGAACGGTTTACGACAGCCCGCGCCCAAGCGCCAGTTGCCCTGCGGTTGAAATTCCGCCATAGAGGGCACCGGCCCCAGCACGATGAACCATGAACCGGAGAACCGAGGCAGGATGAGACGCCTTCGCAACGTGAAGATCGTGGCCACGCTGGGCCCCGCATCAAGTGATTATGACACCATCCGCGCCCTGTTCGAGGCTGGCGCCGACGTGTTCCGCCTGAACATGAGCCACGGCAGCCATGCCGACCACCGCGAACGGTTGGATATCATCCGCCGGATTGAGGCCGATACCGGCCGCCCGATTGCCGTGCTGGCCGACCTTCAGGGGCCGAAGCTGCGCGTGGGCACCTTTGCCGTCGGCGCTGCCGAACTGGAAGAAGGCGCGCCGTTCCGCTTTGATCTGGACCGGGCCGAGGGCGATGGCCACCGCGTCTGCCTGCCCCACCCCGAAATTTTCGCCGCGCTGGAGCCGGGCACCACGCTGTTGGTGAACGATGGCAAGATCCGCCTGAAGGTGAATGAATGCGGCCCCGATTTTGCCAATTGCACCGTGACCACGGGGGGCACGATCTCGAACCGCAAGGGCGTGAACGTGCCTGATGTGGTGCTGCCGGTGGCGGCGCTGTCGGACAAGGACCGCGCCGATCTGGAATTTGCCTGTTCGGCGGGTGTGGACTGGCTGGCGCTGTCGTTCGTGCAGCGCCCCGAGGATGTGATCGAGGCGCGCGATCTGGCCCGCGGCCGCGCCGCCGTGCTGTCAAAGATCGAGAAGCCAGCAGCGGTCAAGGCTTATGCCGAGATTTTGGCGGTGTCGGATGGCATCATGGTGGCCCGTGGCGATCTGGGGGTGGAATTGCCGGTGCATTCGGTGCCACCGATTCAAAAGCGCCTTGTGCGCGGCGCCCGCGCTGCCGCCAAGCCGGTGATCGTGGCCACCCAGATGCTGGAAAGCATGATCGAAAGCCCGATGCCCACCCGTGCCGAGGTGTCGGATGTGGCGACCGCGATCTATGAGGGCGCCGATGCGGTGATGCTGTCTGCCGAAAGCGCCGCGGGGCGCTATCCGGTCGAGGCGGTGGCGACGATGAACGCGGTGGCAGAATCTGTTGAAAGCGATCCTACCTACCGCGAGGTGATCGAGGCCAGCCGCAGCGCCAAACGCCAGACCATCGCCGATGCGATCGTGTCGGCCGCGCGCGAGATTGCCGAGACGACCGATATTTCCGCGATCTGCTGCTATACCCAGACCGGCACCACCGTGGCGCTTGCTGCGCGCGAACGCCCGCGGGTGCCGATCATCGCGCTGTCGCCCGTGACCGCCACGCTGCGGCGCCTGTGCCTGCGCTGGGGGGTGCATACCGTGCGCTGCGAAGAGGTGGAGCGGTTCAAGATGGCCGTGGTCAACGCCGCCCGCGCCGCGCGCGATTTCGGCTTTGCCGACGAGACGAACCAGATCGTGGTGATGGCGGGGGTGCCTTTCAACGTGCAGGGCACGACCAATATCCTGCGGGTGGCGCCGTGTGATGAGCGCCTGATTTTCCGCACCGATCCGGAATGACCCTTTTGGCTTGCCAATTCGGGGCGTGCCGCCTATACGGCGCGCTCTGACACCCGCGCGTCCGGCCAAAGTGGCATGCCGAGTCGTGCGTTCACCACTCGAAAGAGGAGATGGAAATGCCCAAGATGAAGACCAAATCCGCTGCGAAAAAGCGGTTTTCCTTCACCGCCAGCGGGAAGGTCAAATCCGGCCCCGCCGGCAAGCGCCATGGTATGATCAAGCGCACCACCAAGTTCATCCGCGACAGCGCGGGCACGATGATCCTGGCCGATTGCGACGCCAAGATCGTCAAGAAATACATGCCCTACGATCGCTGAGGAGGATGAACCATGTCTCGCGTTAAATCTGGCAAAGTCACCCACGCGCGCCACCGCAAGGTCATCAAGAAGGCCTCGGGCTATTACAGCGCGCGTTCGCGTAACTTCCGCACGGCGACCCAGGCGGTTGACAAGGCGATGCAATACGCCACCCGCGACCGGAAGGCGCGCAAGCGCAACTTCCGCGCGTTGTGGATTCAGCGGATCAACGCCGCCGTGCGCGCCTTCGACGCCGAAATGACCTATTCGCGCTTCATCAACGCGCTGGCAGTGGCCGGTATCGAGGTGGACCGCAAGGTGCTGGCCGATCTGGCGGTGCACGAGCCCGAAGCCTTTGGTGCGATCGTCGAAAAGGCCAAGGCCGCGCTGGCTGCCTGATCTCGATCAAGCGATCATGAAACCCCGCGCTGGCCCCGGCCCGCGCGGGGTTTTCTTTTGTGCCTGCGGCTTGCAATCGCGCCCCCCAATGGCTAGCACGGAGACGATTTCAGGAGGGAACCATGGCCGATCTGGACGCGCTGCGCGGCAAATACATCTACGCCATCCAATCCGCGACCGACGAGGCCGGGCTGGAGGAGATCCGCCTTGCCGCGCTGGGCAAGAAGGGCGAGATCAGCCTGAAGATGCGCGAACTGGGCCAGATGGAACCGGCGGCGCGGCAGGCGGCGGGCGCCCGGCTGAACGTGCTGAAGGATGAAATCGACGCCGCCCTGCGCGCGCGCAAGGCCGCCCTGGCCGATGCGGCGCTGGAGGCGCGGCTGGCCGCCGAATGGCTGGATGTGACGCTGCCCGCCCGCCCGCGCCGCGTGGGCACCATCCACCCCGTCAGCCAGGTGATGGAGGAAGTCTCGGCGATCTTTGCCGACATGGGTTTTGCCGTGGCCGAGGGGCCGCAGGTCGAATCCGACTGGTTCAACTTTGATGCGCTGAACATCCCGCCCGAACACCCCGCACGGCAGGAACATGACACCTTCTTCATGGCCCGCGCCGAGGGCGACGCCCGCCCGCCGCATGTGCTGCGCACCCATACCAGCCCGGTGCAAATTCGCGCCATGGCCGATCTGGGCGCGCCGATCCGGGTGATCGCGCCGGGCCGGGTTTACCGCATGGACATGGACCAGACCCACACCCCCATGTTCCACCAGGTCGAGGGGCTGGCGATTGGCCGCGACATTTCGATGGCCAACCTGAAGTGGGTGCTGGAGGAGTTTTGCCGCACCTTTTTCGAGGTGACCGACGTGGAACTGCGCTTTCGCGCCAGCCATTTCCCCTTTACCGAGCCGTCGGCCGAGGTCGATATCCGCTGCTCGTGGGATGGCGGGCAGTTGAAGATCGGGCAGGGCGACAGTTGGATGGAAATTCTGGGCAGCGGCATGGTCCACCCCAAGGTGCTGGCCGCGGCGGGGGTGGACCCGGCCGAATGGCAGGGCTTTGCCTTTGGCATGGGCATCGACCGGCTGGCGATGCTGAAATACGGCATCCCCGATTTGCGCGCGTTCTTTGAGAGCGACCTGCGCTGGCTGCGCCACTACGGCTTTGCCAGCCTCGACATGCCGACGGTGCATGGGGGGTTGAGCAGGTGAGTGATGCGCCAGTGGCCATGATAGACTGGCTGGAATGGGCCATGGTGGGCAAGATCGCCCACCCTACGAACCCCGAGGACACCAAATGAAATTCACCCTCTCCTGGCTGAAAGACCATCTCGATACCGAGGCCAGCCTCGACGAGATCGCCGAGGCGCTGACCGATCTGGGCCTTGAGGTCGAAGAGGTCGTAAACCCCGCGGCCAAGCTGGCGCCCTTTACCATCGCCAAGGTGCTGCATGCCGAACAGCACCCCGACGCCGACAAGCTGCGCGTGTGCCGCGTGCAGACCGACGAGGGCGAAAAGCAGATCGTTTGCGGCGCGCCCAATGCGCGGGCGGGCATCACGGTCGTGCTGTGCAAGCCGGGCGATTATGTGCCGGGCATCGACGTGACGCTGGGCGTTGGCAAGATCCGCGGCGTGGAAAGCCACGGCATGATGGCCTCGGAACGCGAGCTGGAACTGTCGGACGAACACAACGGCATCATCGAGCTGCCCTCGGGCGAGGTGGGGCAGTTGTTTGTCGATTGGCTGGCCGAAAACCGCCCCGATGCGGTGGACCCGATGATCTACATCAAGATCACCCCCAACCGCCCCGATGCGCTGGGCGTGCGCGGCGTGGCGCGCGATCTGGCCGCGCGCGGCCTTGGCCGACTGAAACCGCTGGCGGTGGAGCCGGTGCCCGGCGGCTTCCCCTGCCCGGTGTCGGTGACGATTGATCCGGCGCTGAAGGACAAGGGCTGCCCGCTGTTCGCGGGCCGGCTGATCCGCGGCGTGGTGAACGGCCCCAGCCCCGACTGGCTGCAACAGCGGCTGACGACGATCGGGCTGCGGCCGATTTCGGCGCTGGTCGATATCACCAACTTCTTCACCTTCGACCTGAACCGCCCGCTGCATGTGTTTGACGCCGCCAAGGTCAAGGGTAGCCTGACCATTCGCCCCGCGTGCGACGGCGAAAGCCTGCTGGCGCTGGACGGCAAGACCTATTCCCTGCGCGCGGGCCAGATGGTGATTGCCGACGACACCGGCCCTGAAAGCCTGGCGGGCATCATGGGCGGCGAGGCGTCGGGTTGTTCCGCGGCCACGGTGGATGTGTTCCTGGAAAGCGCCTATTGGGACCCGATCACGATTGCCGCCACGGGCCGCGCGCTCAAGATCAACTCGGACGCGCGCTATCGGTTTGAGCGCGGGGTGGACCCGGCGTTTACGCTGGACGGGCTGGAACTGGCCACGCAGATGGTGCTGGACATGTGCGGCGGCGAGGCGTCGGATGTGGTGATCGACGGCGCCGTGCCCGACACCACCCGTGCCTACCGGCTGGACCCGGCCCGCGTGATCAGTCTGGTGGGGATGGATATCCCCGAGGCCACCCAGCGCGCGACGCTGGAGGCGCTGGGCTTTGCGCTGGCGGGCGACATGGCGACCCCGCCAAGCTGGCGCCCCGATGTGCTGGGCGAGGCTGATCTGGTCGAAGAGGTGGCGCGGATCGCGTCGCTGACGCAGCTCAAGGGCAAGCCGCTGGCGCGTGAGACGATGGGCGTGCCCGGCCCGATCCTGACTCCGATGCAGATGCGCGAGAAGGCCGCGCGCCGCACGCTGGCGGCCCTGGGCTACAACGAATGCGTGACCTACAGCTTTATCGACGCGGCCAACGCGGCGATGTTCGGCGGCGGGGCCGAGGTTACGCGGATCGACAACCCGATTTCGTCGGAAATGACCCATCTGCGCCCCGATCTGCTGCCGGGCCTGTTGCAGGCCGCGGCGCGCAATCAGGCGCGGGGCCATGCCGATCTGGCGCTGTTCGAGGTCGGCCCCGCCTTCCACGGCGGGGAGCCGGGCGAGCAGCACCTTCAGGCCGCGGGCTTGCTGGTCGGGGCGACCGCGCCGCGCGACCCCTACGCCAGCCGCCGCCCGGTGGACATCTACGACGCCAAGGCCGATGCCGAGGCGGTGCTGTCGGCCATCGGCGCGCCGGCCAAGGTGCAAATCAGCCGCAAGGTTGCGGGCTGGTGGCATCCGGGCCGGTCGGGCGTGATGGCGCTGGGGCCCAAGGCGCTGTGCGTGTTCGGCGAGGTGCACCCCAGGGTGCTGCGCGAGATGGGCGTGAAGGGGCCGGCGGTCGCCTTTACGATCTGGCCCGAAAACGTGCCCTTCCCCAAGACGAAGGTTCCCACGCGCCCCGCGTTGCACCTGTCGGACCTGCAGGCGGTGGACCGCGACTTTGCCTTTGTGGTCGATGCGGGGGTTGAGGCGCTGGTGGCGGTCAATGCCGCGGCAGGCGCCGACAAGGCGCTGATTGAAAGCGTGCGCGTGTTCGACCAGTTCACCGGCGACAAGGCCGAGGTCCAGATGGGGCCTGGCAAGAAGTCGATCGCGCTGACGGTGCGGCTGCAACCGCGCGAACGCACCCTGACCGAACCCGAGATCGAGGCGGTTTGCGCCAAGATCATCGACAAGGTGACAAAAGCCACCGGCGGCGCGCTGCGCGGTTGACGGCGGGCGGGCGCAGGCCCGCCCCCCCCCTTTCGGCCTCAGTCGGGCAAGTTCAGGTTGTCGCGCAGCGCCTCGATCGCCAACACATAGCCGTAGGCGCCAAAGCCGCAGATCATGCCCACTGCCACCTTCGAGATGTAGGAGTGGTGGCGGAACGGCTCGCGTCGGTGGATGTTCGACAGATGCACCTCGGCCACCGGCACCTCGACGCTGGACAGCGCGTCCATCAGCGCGACCGAGGTGTGGGTATAGGCGCCCGCATTCAGCACGATGCCCGAATGGCGGCCACGGGCGGCGTGGACCCAGTCGATCAACTGGCCTTCGTGGTTCGACTGGTGAAAGTCGATCCCGATGCCCAGATCGGCGCCGCGTGCGCGGCACATCGCCTCGATATCGGCCAGCGTGGTGGCGCCGTAAACCTCGGGCTGGCGGGTGCCCAGCAGGTTCAGGTTCGGGCCGTTCAGGATCAGAAACGACGGCATGGCGGCTCCTTGCATTGTTTGGGCTGACTAGACACCGGCGCGGGGGGCTTTGTCCACGGCCCGCTCGGCGGGCAGGGGGGGCGTCGCGGCCAGCAGGCTGCGGGTGTAGGGGTGGGCCGGGGCGGTGAAGATCTGTTCGGTTGGCGCCAGTTCGACGATCTGGCCCGCCCGCATCACCGCCACCCGGTCCACCAGCCCGCGGATCACGCCCAGATCGTGGCTGATGAACAGATATGCCAGCCGGTGGCTGTTGCGCAGCCGGGCTAGCAGATCAAGCACCTGCGCCCGCACCCGCAGATCCAGCGCCGAAACCGCCTCGTCCAGCACGATCAGCCGGGGGCGGATGATCAGGGCGCGGGCGATGGCCAGCCGCTGCCGCTGGCCGCCGGAAAATTCGTGGATATGGCGCGTGGCGTCGTCGGGGCTAAGGCCCACCTCGCGCAGTGCCTCCGCCACGCGGTCGCGCCAGTCGGCGGGGCGCCCGGTCAGGTGGAACGGCTCGGCCAGCAGCCGGGCCACTCGGTGGCGGGGGTTGAAACTGCCGTAGGGGTCCTGGAACACCGCCTGGATCTGCGCGCGCAGGGTGGCGGGCACGGCGCCCGCCTGCACCTGTGCCCCGGCCAGCCGGATGGTGCCGGTCTGCACCCGCTCCAGCCCCAGAATGGCCCGCGCCAGCGTGGATTTGCCGCAGCCCGATTCCCCCACAAGGCCCAGGCTTTCGCCCTCGTGCAGGGTCAGGCTGACGGCGTTCAGTGCCTGCACTGCCGGCTGCGGGCCAAACAGCGCGGACCGCGGCAGCAGGTAGCGGCGCGAGACGCCCGCGACCTGCAACAGGGGCGGGCCGGGGCGCTGTGCTGCAGGGCTGGGCCGGTGGCGGGCGGCGGCCATCAGTGCGGCGGTATAGGGATGCGCGGGCTGACCAAAGACCGCCGAGGGCGGCCCGTCTTCGACGATGCGCCCGGCCTGCATCACCGCCACCCGCTGCGCCATGCCCGCGACCACCGCCAGATCATGGCTGATCAGCAGCAGGCCCATGCCCTCGTCGCGGACCAGATCGCGCAACAGGGTCAGGATCTGTGCCTGCGTGGTCACGTCCAGTGCGGTGGTGGGCTCATCGGCGATCAGCAGCGCGGGCCGGGCGGCGATGGCCATGGCAATGGCCACCCGCTGACGCTGGCCACCCGACAACTCATGCGAGTATAACCCCAGCGCGAAACGGGGGCTGGGCAGGCCGACCCGGTCCAGCCTGTCGCGCGCGGCGGTCTGCGCGGCACGGCGGCCAAGGCCGCGGTGCAGGCGCAGCGTCTCGGCCACCTGATCGCCGATGGTCATCAGCGGGTTCAGCGCAGTCATCGGTTCCTGAAAGATCATCCCGACCCGATTGCCGCGCTGCGCGCAAAGCGCCGCTTCGGGCAGCCCCAGCAGGTCGGTGCCCGCCAGCATCACCCGGCCCGTTGCGTTGGTGCCCTCGGGCAGCAGCCCCAGCACCGCCAGCGCCGTCATCGACTTGCCCGAGCCGCTTTCACCCACCAGCCCGAATACCTCACCCCGGCCCAGATGCAGGCTGACCCCATCCAGCAGCACCCGCCCCCCCAGCCGGACCGACAGGTTCTCGACGGCAAGCAGGCTCATGCGTCCGGGCTCCGGCGCGGGTCCAGCGCATCGCGCAGGCCGTCGCCCAGCAGGTTCAGCCCCAGCACCGTGGCCACGATCGCCAGCCCCGGCATCAGCGCGACATGCGGCGCCAGCGCCACCATCGTCTGCGCCTCGGCGAGCATCCGGCCCCAACTGGGCGTGGGCGGCTGCGCGCCAAGCCCCACATAACTCAGCCCCGCCTCGGCCAGAATGCCAAGGCTGAACTGGATCGTGCCTTGCACGACCAAAAGCCCCGCCAGATTGGGCAGGATATGTTCGACCGAAATACGCGCCCGACCCTTGCCCGCCAGTTCCGCCGTGCGGACATAATCCAGTGTCCACAGCGCCAGCGCGGCGCCGCGGGTCAGCCGGGCAAAGACGGGGATGTTGAAGATGCCGATGGCAAGGATCGCATTCAGTGCCGACGGGCCGAAAACCGCAGTGATCAGGATCGCGATGACCAGCGCGGGAAAGGCAAAGATCAGATCGTTGCCGCGCATGATGACCTCATCCAGCCAGCCGCCGCGCGCGGCGGCCGCCAACCCCATCGGCACGCCCGCGCTCATGCCGATGCCCACCGCCACCAGCGCCACGGCAAGCGAGGTCTGCGCCCCGGTCATCAGCATCGCGGCAATGTCACGACCGAAATGGTCGGTGCCGAGCCAATGCGCAGCCGAAGGCCCCTGCAGCCGGTCGGCAATGGCCATGCGCGTTACATCATGCGGCACCCAGACCAGCGAGACCAGCGCCGCGGTCAGTGCCACGCCGGTAAGTGCCGCGCCAAGGGCCAGTGCGGCCCTCATCCGCGGCGCCTGAGCCGGGGGTCGGCGGTGGCATAGGCCAGATCGGTCAGAAAGGTGACGAGGATCACCGCACAGACAAGGATCATCACCACCGATTCCACCACGATCAGGTCGCGCTGGGTGATAGCCTGAAAGATCAGCCGACCAAGGCCGGGCAGGGAAAACACGTTTTCAATGATGATCGTGCCCGCCAGCAGAAAGGAAAACTGCATCCCCAGAATGGTCAGCACCGGGATCAGCGCGTTGCGCAGCCCGTGCCGGGTCAGCGCCTGCGTGTGGCTCAGGCCCTTGGCGCGGGCGGTGCGAATGTAATCTTGCGCCATCGTCTCGATCAGAGCGGTCCTCAGCACGCGGGCCAGAATGGCCGCCTGCGGCAGGGCCAGCGCCACCGCAGGCAGGATCAGCGCGCGCAAGCCCGCGACCGGGTCGGCCCAACCGGGAAAACCGCCTGCGGGAAACAGCCGCCAGTGCAGCGCAAAGGCCGATACCAGCAGCATGGCGAACCAGAAATTCGGCACCGCGATGCCCAGTTGTGTGGCCGCCATGATGGCCCCGTCCGTTGCCCGGCCCCGCCGCGCCGCTGCGATCAGCCCCACCGGCAACGCAATCGCGGTGGACAGCGCCAGCGCCAGCCCAGCCAGCGGCAGCGATACCGTCAGCCGGTCGGCCACCAGATCGGACACCGGCACCTTATAGGTCCAGCTGTCGCCGAAATCGCCCGTGGCCATGCCGCCGACCCAGCCCAGATAACGCAGCGGCAGCGGCTGGTTCAGCCCCATGCTGTCGCGCAGCGCCGCCAGCGTGTCGGGTGCCGCGTTCAGCCCCAGCATATAGGCCGCCGGATCGCCTGGGATCACCTCGATCACCGCAAAGACCACAAGGCTTGCAGCCCCAAGGCTTGCGACAAGCGCGACAAGACGGCGGGTCAGGTATCGGATCATCGGGCCTCCGCGCGCAGGCTAGTCGGGCGGGGGGCGCAGGTCCAGAGGGCGGCGACCTGTGCCCTTGGGGATATTTTGCTCGTAAAAACAGGGCGACCGCATTGTGGGGCTTGACGCCTGCGGTTGCGCTGGCGCTGATAGGGGGTGGCGTCGGCTGTTGCGGGGCGCAGATGACATACCTATTAGCCGGGGCTTTTACGCCGTGAATTTGTCCAGCCTTCGCGCCCTGCGCGCGCCCGTTCTTCTGACGCTTGGCCTGGTTCTGGCGGCCTGTTCCGGTACGCCGGGAACAGTCAGCCGCACTGTGCCGCCCGAATACGCCGCCCGCGCCGATGGCGAGCGTATGATACCTGCGGTCAATCCGAAATATCTGAATGAACGCAACCGGCGCCGCTGGGTCGATTATGCCGGCCCCGAGGCGCCGGGCACGATCGTCGTCGATCCTTATGCGCGGCTGCTGTATCATGTGCAGGAGGGCGGGCGCGCGATGCGCTTTGGCATCGCGGTGGGCCGCGAGGGGCGCGGGTTTCACGGCTCGGCCACGGTACGGCGCAAGGAGCAGTATCCCTACTGGGCGCCGACGAAAAACATGATCCGCCAGGACCCCGAGGTTTATGCCGCGCTCGCCGGGGGCCTGCCCGGCGGACTGGACAACCCGCTGGGCGCGCGCGCGCTGTATCTGTATCGCGGCGGTCGCGATACGATGTATCGCATCCACGGCACGATGGACCCGGCCTCGATCGGCAAGGCGACCTCGGCGGGGTGTATCCGGCTGTTCAACCAGGACATCATCGACATGTTCGACGAGGCCGAACTGGGCACCCCTGTGCGGGTCCGCACCCGCGCTGAAAGCCTTGCACTTGAGGGGGCGATGGTCGAACTGACATCGGGCTATCTGGTGCCCGCAACCGCGACCGATCTGATCGAGGCCGACCGCACCGCCAACGAGGCGGCAAAAGCCGCGGCAGAGGCGGCTTCGGCTTCGGCTTCGGCGCGCGCGCAGCGCGAGGCCGAACTGACAGGGCAGGCCGGTTAAGCGCAGGCCGGTTCAGCCAAGACCGGGTGCCGCCACGCGGCCCGCGGCCTGGCTGAGCACGATCACATAATCCTTGCGGGTCGTTTCCAGAACTTGCCATGTGCCGCGAAAACCGGGACGCAGCACAAAGCTGTCGCCGGGGCCAACCTCAAGCCGCGATCCATCCTCGCCCGCAATCACCGAGCGGCCCGAAAGGATGCGGCAATATTCCCATTCGTCATAGCTGATACGCCATGTGCCGGGCGTGCTTTGCCATATGCCGCACCACAGCCCGTCGCGTTCTTCCACGTTCCATGTGGTAAAGACCGGATCGCCCTCCAGCACCTTTTCGGGTGCGGGGCGGTCGGTTTCGGGTGCCGCAGCGGCGGGGGTAAGGGGCAGGATCAGTCGGTCCATCGCACCGCCGTCAGGTCATTGGCCGGGGTGGGGGCATTTTCCCACAGCCCTTGCAGGCGCGCGTCGGCAACCCCGGTCTTGGCCAGTTGAAACAGGAAGCCGTTGACGTGATCGCGCGCGATCATCTCTTGCGCCTGATGCAGGATCGCGCGGCGCGCGGCGGGGTCTACGGTGGCCTCAAGCTGCGCGATCAGGGCCACAAATTCGGGCCGGGCATATTGAAAGTAATAGTCGGGCCGGGCGTAGATGTTGAGGTCGGCGGGTTCGGTATGGCTGACAATGGTCAGGTCGAAATCGCGCCCCTTGAAGACGGTTTCCAACCATTGCGCCCATTCCAGATTGGTGATCTGCGTCTCGATCCCCACGGCGCGCAACTGCGCCGCCACGATCTCGCCGCCGCGGCGGGCATAAGTGGGCGGCGGCAGCGCGAGGCGCAGTTTCAGCCCGCTGACCCCGGCCTCGGCCAGCAGCGCCCTTGCCCGTTCGGGGTCGTGGGCCGAAAGGGCGGTCAGGTCGAGGTAATCGGGGTTGTGCGGCGGAAAATGGGTGCCGATCGGGGTACCATGGCCGAACATCGCCCCCTCGATGATCTCGGCGCGGTTCAGGGCATGGGCAATGGCGGCGCGGACGCGGATGTCATTCAGCGGTGGGCGGGCGTTGTTCAGGGCCAGAATCGTCTCGCCCTCGGTGGTGCCGACGATCACCCGAAACCGCGGGTCGGCGCCCAGAATCGCCAGTGTCTCCGGGGCGGGATAGTTCGGGAAGGCATCGACATCGCCCGCCATCATCGCGGCAAAGGCCGCCGTCGGGTCGGCGATGAAGCGGAAGGTGGCACGGGCCAGTTCAGGCTTTTCGCCCCAATAGCCGGGGAAGGCGGTCAGGCTGACATGATCGCCCTGCACCCATTGGGCAAAGGCGAAGGGGCCGGTGCCAATGGGGCGGGTGGCCAGTGTCGCGGCGCTTTCGGGGGCCACGATCACCGCATCGCCCCAGGCCATCTTTTCGGCAAAGGCGCCGTCGGGCGCCGTCAGCGTGACACGCAGCGTTGCGGGGTCTGGCGCCTCGACTGTCTCGATCCCGGCGAAAAGCGCCTTTTGCGCATTGCCGCTGGTGTCGGCGCGGGCACGCTCAAGCGTGAATTTGGCGTCTTCCGCGTCAAAGGCGGTTCCATCGTGGAACTGCACGCCCTGGCGCAACGCGAATGTGTAGACGCGGCCATCGGGTGACACGGCCCAGCTTGCCGCCAGCGCTGGGCGGATGCTGCCGTCGGGGGCAAAGCGGGTGAGGCCCTCGAACACATTGGCATAGACCACCTCGTCGATGGCGGCCGCGGCGCCTGCGGTCGGGTCAAGGTTTGGCGGTTCCAGCACCATGCCCAGGGTGATCGTGTCGGGGGCGGCGGTCGCCATTCCCGCAGCCAGCGCCAGTGCGGTGGCCGAAACTGTCATCTGCCTGAACATCTGCCATCCTTTCCGATTGCCCCGGCATGATCGCCCCGTTGCCCAAGCCAATCAAGCCACCGGCATTGCTGCGCTGCGGCATGAGATGGCTTCCCTCAAGGCCGCAGACCCGCTAAAAGACGCGCCAACCTTGGGGGAGGGGAGCCGATGAGTGCCACCAGCCAGATCCGGGCGCTGACGCCCGCCGATATCACCGCGCGCAAGGGCGGCCAGCCCATCGTCTGCCTGACCGCCTATACGACGCCGATGGCGCGTTTGGTGGATGCGCAATGCGATGTGGCGCTGGTGGGTGATTCGGTGGGAATGGTGCTGCATGGTCTGCCCTCGACGCTGGGGGTCACGCTGGAAATGATGATTCTGCATGGCCAGGCCGTGGCGCGCGGGCTGAAACGCGCGCTGATGGTCATCGACATGCCCTTTGGCAGCTATGAGGAAGGCCCGGCGCAGGCGTTTCGCAATGCCGCCCGGCTGATGGCGGAAACCGGGGCCGCGGCGGTCAAGCTGGAAGGCGGGCGGCATATGGCCGAAACGATCGCCTTTCTGGTTGCCCGCGGCGTGCCCGTGATGGCACATGTCGGGCTGACACCGCAGGCGGTGAACACGCTGGGGGGCTATAAGGTGCAGGGCCGGGGCGCCGATGCCGCGCGGCTGCGCGCCGATGCGCAGGCGGTGGCCGAGGCCGGGGCATTCGCCGTGGTGCTGGAAAAGCTGCCCGCGCGTCTGGCCGACGAAATCACCGCGGCGGTGCCGATCCCGACCATCGGCATCGGCGCGTCGGCGCGCTGCGATGGGCAGGTGCTGGTCGTCGATGACATGCTGGGGCTGTTCACCGATTTCCGCCCCAAATTCGTGCGCCGCTATGGCGAGTTGGGCGCCGCCGCCGAGGCCGCGGTTGCCGCCTATGCCGCGGATGTGCGCGCCCGCGCCTTTCCGGGGCCAGAGCATGAATTCGCCGATGACGCCGCCGGGGCCAAGGCATGACCGGGATCGTGCGCCATGTCGCCGATCTGCGCGCGGCGGTGGCCGGATGGCGGCGCGCGGGCGACAGTGTGGGCGTGGTGCCCACGATGGGCGCGCTGCATCAGGGCCACCTGAGCCTTGTGGCCGCCGCCCGCGCCGCCTGCGACCGGGTGATCGTGACGATCTTCGTCAACCCCCGTCAGTTCGACAACCCCGAGGATCTGGCGAAATATCCACGCACCGAGGAAACTGACGCGGCACTGCTGGCGCCCTTGGCGGTGGATGCGATCTTTGCCCCGGCGCCAGCCGAGGTTTACCCGCAGGGCTTTGCCACCACGGTGTCGGTTGCGGGCGTCAGCGCGGGGCTGTGTGGTGCGCATCGGCCGGGGCATTTTGACGGGGTGGCCACGGTGGTGGCCAAGCTGTTCGGGATGACCCAGGCCGATCAGGCGTTTTTTGGTGAAAAGGATTGGCAGCAGGTGCAGGTGGTGCGCCGCCTTGTCGCCGATCTGAACATTCCCGTGACGATCAACGCCTGCCCCACGCTGCGCGAGCCTGACGGGCTGGCGCTGTCGTCGCGCAACGCGCGGCTGTCGGCGCAGGATCGGGCGATTGCCCCCGCGCTCCATGCCGCGATGCAGGATGCCGCGCGCGCGATCCGGGCGGGCACGCCTGTGGCAGCCGCGCTGGTCGGGGCCGAGGCGGCGGTGCTGGCCGCGGGTTTTGCGCGTGTCGAATATCTGGACCTGCGCAGCGCCGAGGGGCTGGAGCCTGTCATCCTGCTGGACCGCCCTGCGCGGTTGCTGGCAGCGGCATGGCTGGGCGATGTGCGCCTGATCGACAATATTGCGGTCTGATCTGCCCCGCCCGGCGCGGGCCGGGAATTGGCCCCCCTGCGGCGGCGGGACACCTTGTCGCGGCGGCACCCGCAGCCGATGATGGCGTGGTATATGGCTTGCGCGCCGGGCTTGTGCGCAAGGGCCACTATGCCCATGTCCTGTGTTCTGCAACACCGGGGAGGCCTGCATGTTTGCGATGGTCCGCGGGGCGGCGCTTGCCCTGATCGTGCTGACGATCATCTTTGTCGTGGTACGAATCTATGCCCGCTCGGTGCGGCGCGAGGCGCTGGAAAAAGAATGGGACGCGGCCTATCTTGCCGACGAGAACCCCGAAGCGCGCGCTGACTACATCGACCGTGGCATGGCAACCTATGAACGCAGCCTGGCGCGCAGGCTGGTCTGGCTTGTCTATGTCATTCCGCTTGGCCTTGCTGCGCTGACGGCTTTTGCCGTCAATCATCAATGGAATTGAAAGGAGCCTTCCCATGTGGGGCTATGTAAAATGGACGCTGATTGCCCTGATCGTGGCGACGTTCGGCGCCTTCCTGCATTACACGCTGCCGCAAACCGATATCGTGCGGATCACCAACACCTTCAACAGGCAGACCACCATCGGCTCGAACTGGATGTTCTACGCCAGCTCTGATTCCGGCAGCGCCGAAACCGAGGTGCGCGATATCCGCTTCATCGAGGCGGTGCGCCCGAACGACAAGGTGATTGTGTATCGCAACGAGGATACCGGCTGGGTCTGGCCGCCCTATTTCAAATACGACAGCTCGAACCTTCAGGCCGAGGCGTCAAACCTGAAATCGGACAAGGCCACCCCGCAATGGGTGAAGGTCACGCATTACGGCTGGCGGATTCCGCTGATTTCGATCTACCCCAATGCGGTCAGCGCAACCGCGATCGAGGGGCCTGATGTGCGGATCATCCCGTGGTTCAATATCGTGTTCCTGTCGTTCCTGGCACTGGCGCTGCTGATGGTGCGCCGGATGTGGCTGCAATTCCGCGAACGCACCATCGACCCGCTGATCGACGAGGTCGAGGACAAGTTCGACGAAGTCAGCCTTGAGGGCCAGCAGGCAGCGCGCAAGGCGCGTGGGCTGGTCGCGCGACTGTTCGGGCGCAAGGGCTGAGGTCAAGGGGCGTTGAACGGCGGGCGGGCTTTCGCTAGCCTGCTGTTCCGGGCCGCATGGGGCGGCCCCAACAGGATGCCCCGATGCCAGACCCCGCCCATGCGCGCAACGCCGGTGTGCCCTTCGCCCCCGACTGGTTTGCGCGGATCACGGTCAATACGCCCGCTGCCGAACGGCGGGCTGATACGCTGGTGGCCCGGCGCAGCCTGAAAGGGCCATGGCAGGCCGCGTGGCTGGTGAATGCGCTCCGCTGCATGGATCTGACCACGCTTGCGGGCGACGATACCCCCGACCGGGTCGCGCGGCTGTGCGCCAAGGCGCGCGCGCCCTTAGCGCCGCACATTCTGGCGGGGCTGGGGCTGACGGGGGTAACGACCGGCGCGGTTTGCGTTTACCCTACGATGGTGGCGCCTGCCGTGCGCGCGCTGGACAGGTCGGGCATCCCCGTGGCCTCGGTCGCCACGGGCTTTCCCGCGGGGCTGATGCCGCTGCCGCTGCGGCTGGCCGAAATCCGCTATGCGGTGGATCAGGGGGCAGCCGAAATCGACATCGTGATTTCGCGCGCGCTGGCGCTCCGGGGCGAGTGGGCGGGGCTTTATGACGAACTCTGCGCGATGCGTGAGGCCTGCGGGCCTGCGCATATGAAGGCGATCCTGGCGACGGGCGAGTTGCAGACACTGACCAATGTCTATCGCGCCAGCATGGTGGCGATGCAGGCGGGGGCCGATTTCATCAAGACATCGACCGGCAAGGAACCCGTCAACGCCACGCTGCCGGTGTCGCTGGTGATGCTGCGCGCGCTGCGCGACTATGGCGCCCGGACCGGGGCTCGGATCGGGTTCAAGCCTGCCGGAGGGCTGCGCACCGCCAGGGACGCGCTGAACTGGCAGGTGCTGATGCACGAGGAAATGGGGCCAGACTGGTTGCGGCCCGATCTGTTCCGTATCGGCGCCTCGTCGCTTCTGTCGGATATCGAGCGGCAGTTGGAACACCATGTCACCGGCCGCTATGCCTCGGCCGCGCGCCAGGCGCTGGCCTGAGGGGGAATGATGCCGACCGTGAGTGACATTCTGGACAGCCTTGACTACGGCCCCGCTCCCGAAGGCACCGTCGAGGTGCGCGGCTGGCTGGCCGCGCGCGGGCGGTTTGGCCATTTTATCGGCGGCGCCTTCACCGCGCCGGTGGGGCTGTTTGACACGCTGAACCCCGCCACCGGCGAGGTGCTGGCGCAGGTGACGCAAGGTACGCCCGCCGACGTGGCCGCCGCCGTTGCTGCCGCGCGGGTCGCGCAGCCCGGATGGGCGGCGCTGCCGGGGCATGAACGGGCGGAGTGGCTGTATGCGCTGGCCCGGCAGGTGCAAAAGCGCGAGCGGTTTTTGGCGGTGCTGGAGGTGCTGGATACCGGCAAGCCGATCCGCGAGGCGCGCGATATCGACCTGCCGCTGGTGGTGCGCCATTTCTACCACCATGCGGGCTGGGCTGAGGTTCTGGCCGACCAATTTCCCGGTGCGGCGCCCTTGGGTGTGTGCGGCCAGATCATTCCCTGGAACTTTCCGCTGCTGATGCTGGCGTGGAAGCTGGCGCCTGCGCTGGCGGCCGGAAATACCGTGGTGCTGAAGCCCGCGGAATGGACGCCCCTGACGGCGCTGGCCTTTGCCGAGATTTGCGCGGAGATCAGGTTGCCTGCGGGCGTGGTGAATATCGTCACCGGTGACGGTGCGACGGGGGCGGCGCTGGTGGCCGCCGAAGTGGACAAGATCGCCTTCACCGGATCGAGCGAGGTGGGGCGCGAAATCCGCCGCGCCACCGCGGGCACCGCCAAGCGGCTGACGCTGGAACTGGGCGGCAAGTCGCCTTTCATCGTCTTTGCCGATGCCGATCTGGAGGCGGCGATCGAGGGTGTGGTTGATGGCATCTGGTTCAATCAGGGGCAGGTCTGTTGTGCCGGGTCGCGCCTGCTGGTGGCCGAGGCGGTGGCGGATGCGTTCACCGAACGGCTGCGCGCACGGATGGCGCGGCTCAGGGTAGGTGACCCGCTGGACAAGGGCACCGACATCGGTGCGATCATCCACCCCGACCATCTGGCGCGGATCGGCGCGCTGGTGGCCGAAGGTCAGGCGGCGGGCGCTGAACTGGTGCAGGCGCCCGCGCAACTGCCCGCGCGGGGCTGCTATTGCGCGCCGGGTTTCTTTACCGGGGCTGCCCCGGCAAACCCGGTGTCGCAGCGCGAAATCTTTGGCCCTATCGCCACGCTGACCACCTTTCGCACGCCCGACGAGGCGGTGCAGCTTGCCAATGCCAGTTGTTACGGGTTGGCGGCCTCGATCTGGTCGGAAAACCTGGCGCTGGCGCTGGATATCGCGGCGCGGGTCAAGGCCGGGGTGGTCTGGGTCAATTCGGTCAACGTCTTTGACGCGGGCGCGCCGTTCGGCGGGATGCGCGACAGCGGTTTTGGGCGCGAGGGTGGGCGGGCCGGGATGCTGGAATATCTGGCATGGCCCGCGCCTGCGGCGGTTGCCGAACCGGAGCCGGCGGCCTTGGTGGCCGCGCCCGACCCGACCCATCCGGGCGCCGCAGGGGGCATCGACCGGACGGCCAAGCTGTATATCGGAGGCGCGCAAAAGCGCCCCGATTCGGGGCAATCCTACGCCGTTCGAGCGGGCGACAGGCTGCTGGGGCTGGCGCCATGGGGCAGCCGCAAGGATATTCGCAATGCGGTCGAGGCGGCGCAGAAGGCCAGCGGCTGGGCCGCGATGGCGGGCCACGCCCGTGCGCAGGTTCTGTATTTCATCGCGGAAAACCTGTCGGCCCGCGCCGCCGAATTTGCCGCACGCCTGGCCGAGGCAGGCCAGCCCGATGCCCAGGCCGAAGTGCAGGCCACGATCCGTCGCGCGTTCTACTATGCCGCGCTGGCCGACAAGCACGATGGCCGCATCCCCGCCACACGCGCGCGGCATCTGACGCTTGTGCAGCCCGAACCACATGGCGTGATCGGTATCGCCTGCCCGAATGCCGCGCCGCTTTTGGGGTTGGCGAGCCTGATCCTGCCCGCCATCGCCATGGGTAACCGCGTGGTGGCGATCCCCGCGCAGGACATGCCCTTTGCCGCCACCGATCTGGCGCAGGTGTTTGACTGTTCCGACCTGCCGGGCGGGGTGGTGAACCTTGTTACCGGCCCGCGCGACGATCTGGTGGCGGTGATGGCCTGTCATGATGATGTCAACGCGCTGTGGGTCTGTGGCACCAAGGCAGGTGCCGCGCGGGCGCAGGCCGACAGCGCGGGCAACCTGAAACCTGTCTGGGTGATGACAAACCGCGACTGGCAGGGCGCGTCTGGGCAGGGGCAGGCGTTTCTTGACCATGCCGTGCGACTGAAAACGATCTGGCTACCCTTCGGGGCGTGATCTGTCAGCGGGCTGTCATCAAAACTTCATTCGACGCCGGCACAATACTTCGGTATTTCGTGAAGTATGGAACATGAGATCGCCGCCAACCTTTTCTCGACCCTCGGCCATGATGGCCGGTTGCGCGTTTTGCGCCTGCTGATGCGTCGCGCCCCGCAGGGCGCGCGCCCGACCGAAATGGCGGAGGCGCTGGGGATGAAGGCCAACACGCTGTCCACCTATTTGGCCGCGCTGGAAACCGCCGGGTTGGTGCGCGCCGAACGGCGGGGCCGCGCCATAACCTACCGCGCCGAAACCGGCCGGTTGGCCGCGCTGCTTGACTACCTTTTTGCCGACTTTGCCCGCGGTCGCCCCGATCTGGCGCCCGCCCCCCTTGCTGGAGTCTTCCCGATGGAAAACCGCCCCTATCGTGTATTGTTCATCTGTTCGGGCAACTCGGCCCGGTCGATCTTTGCCGAATGTCTGTTGCGCGATCTGGGGGCGGGGCGCTTTGTCGTCCATTCAGCGGGCACGCGGCCGGAAAGCGCGCTGAACCCCACCGCGCTGGAGGTTCTGGCGCGGGCGGGGCACGACACCTCTGGCCTGCGCGCCAAACATATCGCCGAGTTCCAGACCCCCGGTGCGCCGCTGATGGATTTCGTCTTTACCGTCTGCGATCAGGCCGCAAATGAAGAATGCCCGCCTTGGCCCGGCCAGCCCATCACCGGGCATTGGGGCGTGGCCGACCCGGTCAAGGCCACCGGAACCGATGCCGAAAAGGCGCTGGCCTTCGCCCGTGCCTATGCCGAACTGCGCCGCCGGATCGCGGCCTTTGCGGTGCTGCCCTTTGCCGAACTGGACAAGGTCGCGCTGCAACGGCGCGTCGATCAGATCGGGCAGGAGGGGTAGGCCATGGCAAAGATTGCAATCAACGGCCTGGGACGGATGGGCAAGCTGGTGCTGCGGCGGCTGTTCGATGCAGGCCACGGCGGGCAGATCGTGGCCTTGAACGATGTGCAGGGCGATCCGGCCCAGCACGCGCTGCTGCTGGAGTTTGACAGCGTGCATGGCCGCTGGCCCGCCGCCATCGGGCACGCGGAGGGTGCGCTGCATGTGAACGGGCACCGCATGGCGCTGACCCATCACAAACGGATCGAAGATCTGCCGTTGGCGAAATCGGGTGTCGATCTGGTGATCGACTGCACCGGCGTCTTCAAGACGGTCGAAAAGGTTGCCCCCTATTTCGATTCAGGGGTGCGCAAGGTTGTCGTGTCGGCCCCGATCAAGGACAGCGCGCTGAACCTGGTTTATGGCGTGAACCATCAGGCCTATGACCCGGCGCGGCACGATCTGGTGACAGCGGCAAGCTGCACGACGAACTGCCTCGCCCCGGTGGTCAAGGTCGTGCATCAGACGCTGGGCATCCGGCACGGGATGATCACCACGCTGCATGATGTGACCAACACCCAGACGCTGGTCGATGCCCCCGCCAAGGATATGCGCCGTGCGCGCTCGGCCCTGATGAACCTGATCCCGACAAGCACCGGCTCGGCCACCGCGATCGGGCTGATCTTTCCCGAACTTCAGGGGCGGCTGAACGGCCATGCGGTGCGGGTGCCGTTGCTGAACGCCTCGCTGACCGATTGCGTGTTTGAACTTGAGCGCGCCACGACAGCGGCCGAGGTGAACGCGCTGTTCAGGGCCGCCGCCGAAGGGCCGCTGGCGGGGATTCTGGGCTATGAGGACCGCCCGCTGGTATCATGCGATTTCGTGAACGATGCACGTTCGGCCATCGTGGACGGGCCTTCGACCATGGTCGTCAATGGCACGCAGTTGAAGGTCTATGCCTGGTATGACAACGAATGGGGCTATGCCTGCCGCCTTGCGGATGTGGCGCTGATGGTTGCGGGGCGGATGTGAACGGGCGCCGCGCCTATGCTGCCGTGACCGCGGCCTACTGGGCCTTCATGCTGTCGGACGGCGCCTTGCGGATGTTGGTGCTGCTGCATTTCAACAGCCTTGGCTTTTCGCCGATTCAACTGGCGTGGCTGTTCCTGCTGTATGAACTGGCGGGTATCGTCACCAACCTGTCGGCGGGCTGGATTGCCGCGCGGTTCGGGCTGGCCTTTACGCTCTATGCGGGGCTTGGCTTGCAGATTGCTGCCCTGGCGGTGTTGGCGCAGCTTGACCCTGGCTGGTCGGTGGGGGCCTCGGTCATTTTCGTGATGGCGGTGCAGGGCGCATCAGGCGTGGCCAAGGATCTGGCAAAGATGTCGTCCAAATCGGCGGTCAAGCTGCTGGCGCCGGAAGGCGAGGGCGGGCTGTTTCGCTGGGTGGCGCTGCTGACGGGTTCCAAGAACGCGGTGAAGGGGCTGGGCTTTTTCCTGGGGGCCGCGCTGCTGGCCTGGACGGGGTTTCAGGTCTCGGTCTGGGCGATGGCTGGGGTTTTGACGGTGATCCTGATCGCGGTTGCAGCCTTTCTGCCGCCGGGGCTGCCGGTGGGGAAGAAAGGGGTCAAGTTCCGGCAGGTTTTCTCCTCCGATCCGCGGATCAACCGATTGTCGCTGGCGCGGATGTTTCTGTTCGGCGCGCGCGATGTCTGGTTTGTGGTGGGCATCCCGGTCTATTTCCAGATGGTGCTGTCGGATGGTACCGCCGAAGGCCGGCGCGAGGCGTTCTTTCTGATCGGCGGTTTCATGGCTCTGTGGATCATCGCCTATGGCGCGGTTCAGGCGGTGGCCCCACGGCTGCTGGCCGGGCGGGCGACGCCCGCGTCGGCGGCGTCCTGGGTGGCGGTGCTGACGGTCATTCCCTTTGCGCTGGCAGGGCTGGCGCTGGCCGCGGGCGGCCCCTCGCCCTGGTTGACCGGGGCGCTGGTTGCCGGGCTGCTGACCTTCGGGTTTGTCTTTGCTGTCAATTCTTCGCTGCATTCCTACCTGATTCTGGCCTTCACCAGTGCCGAGCGGGTGACGATGGATGTGGGCTTTTATTACATGGCCAATGCGGCCGGTCGGCTGTTGGGCACGGCGCTGTCGGGGATCAGCTATCAGGCGGGGGGGCTGTCGCTGTGCTTGGCCACGGCGGGGGCGATGGCGGCGGCAAGCTGGCTGGCGATGCGCCGGGTCGCGCCATGAAAAAGCCCCGCCCGAAAGGGCGGGGCGCGGCGGTTTCGGTGCTGCCGGATCAGGCGTTGGCTTCGCGGATCTTGTCGGCGGCGTCTTTGCTGTAGTCGATGCCCTTGGCCTCAAACAGCGCGTCCAGCTCGCCCGACAGCGTCATTTCAGTGACGATGTCGCAGCCGCCGACAAATTCGCCCTTGACGTAAAGCTGAGGGATCGTTGGCCAGTCGGAAAACTCCTTGACGCCTTGGCGCACATCTTCGTCGGCCAGCACATCGACGGCGACGTAGTTGACCTCCATGTAGTTCAGCACGCCCGCAACACGGCTGGAAAAGCCGCATTTCGGCGCGGTTTTCGTGCCTTTCATGTAAAGCACAACATCATTCTGGGCGACGGTATCGCGGATCTGGTCAACGGCGGTCATCGGGTTTCCTTCGGGGCTGGCGATTTCAGGGTCACTCGGGGGCCTTGGTGGTCAGCGCAAGCGCGTGCAACTCGCCACTGTCGAGCTTGCTTTTGAGGGCTGCGTTCACCGCGCGGTGCTGTTGCACACGGTTCAGCCCGCGCAAGCTTTCGTCGATCACCTCGGCGGCCCAGTGATTGCCGTCACCGACCGTGTCGGTGATGGTGATCTTTGCGTTCGGGAAAGCGGCCCGGATCAGGGCTTCGATGTCGTGGGCTTCCATCGCCATGCGGCAGGCTCCTTCGGGTCTCTTTGTCGCAACCTAGAGCCAGGACCGGGCCGCTTCAAGGCCCGTACCGAGATGGGATGTTCAGGCGACGGCTGCTGCAAAGGCGGTGCGGTAGAGCGTTGACAGGTCGGCAAGGGGCGCGGCCTCGGCCCCCAGCGTCACTGCATCGCCGCCAAAGTGGCCAACACGCGCGACCGACACGCCTGCCGCTTGTCCGGCAGCCTCAAGTGCCGCGGCCCCGTCGGCATCGCAGGCCACAAGGTAGCGCGCCTGATCCTCGCCAAAGAGCGTGGCTATATCGCTTGCGGTCAGCGTCAGGCCCAGCCCCGCGGCTTCGGCCATTTCAAAGGCCGCCAGCGCCAGACCGCCATCCGACAGATCGGTTGCCGCTTTTACATGGACTCGGTTGGCGCGCAGAAACTCGCCGTGGAGCCGCTCGGCCGCCAGATCGACGGTCGGCGCATCGCCCGCCTCGATGCCAAAGGCTTCGGCCAGCAGCGCCGACTGGCCCAGATGGCCCTGGGTCTGGCCGATGACCAACGCCAGATCGCCCGCCACGGGCTGGCCCGCGATCAGCTCATCGAGCGATTTCAGCAGGCCAACGGCGCCGATCGTGGGCGTGGGCAGGATGCCGGTGCCGTCGGTTTCATTATAAAGCGACACGTTGCCCGACACGATGGGGAAA
The DNA here is from genome assembly GCF_003034995.1 of Phaeovulum veldkampii DSM 11550. GTDB lineage: Bacteria > Pseudomonadota > Alphaproteobacteria > Rhodobacterales > Rhodobacteraceae > Phaeovulum > Phaeovulum veldkampii. The sequence goes on from NZ_PZKF01000002.1 coordinate 36,132, forward strand.
TCGAGCGCATGGCACGCCGCGCCGATGCCTTTGATCGCGCCGACCAACTGGCCCATGATCTCGGGCTTTTCGGGATTGCCGAAGTTGAGGTTGTCAGTCGCGGCCAAGGGCAGGGCGCCCACGGCGGTCAGGTTGCGATAGGCTTCTGCCACGGCCTGCTTGCCGCCCTCGAACGGGTTGGCCTTGACGTAGCGCGGCGTTACATCAGACGTGAAGGCCAGCGCCTTGCCGGTGCCGTGCACCCGCACCACGCCCGCGCCCATGCCGGGCCGGCGCACGGTGTCGGCGCCCACCTGCGTGTCATACTGTTCCCATACCCATGCCTTGTGTGCGTAGTTGGGCGAACCGATCAGCGCCCGAAGCGCGTCGATGGCGCCGATGGTGGGCACAAGCCCCAGGGGCGCGGCGGGGGGTGTTTCAACCCAGGGCCGGTCATATTCCGGGGCGGTGCCCGACAGCGCCTTCAGCGGCAGGTCGGCTTTGACCTGATTGCCATGCATGATCAGAAAACGGTCCTCGGCGATGGTTTCGCCGACGATGGCAAAGTCGAGATCCCATTTTTCAAAGATCGCCCGTGCCTCGGCCTCTTTTTCAGGCTTCAGCACCATCAGCATCCGTTCCTGAGATTCCGACAGCATCATTTCATAGGCGGTCATGTTCCGCTCGCGCGTAGGAACGCGGTCAAGATCGAGCCGGATGCCCAGATCGCCCTTGTCGCCCATTTCCACCGCCGAACAGGTCAGCCCTGCGGCGCCCATATCCTGAATCGAGATCACCGAATCCGAGGCCATCAGCTCAAGACATGCCTCAAGCAGACATTTTTCGGTGAACGGGTCGCCGACCTGAACGGTGGGGCGTTTTTCCTCGATCGTGTCGTCAAACTCGGCACTGGCCATGGTGGCGCCGCCGACGCCATCACGCCCCGTCTTGGCGCCGAGGTAGACAACCGGCATCCCCACGCCCGAGGCGGCGGAATAAAAGATCTTGTCAGTATCGGCGAGGCCCGCTGCAAAGGCGTTTACCAGGCAGTTGCCGTTGTAGGCGGCGTGAAAGCGCACCTCGCCGCCCAGGTTGGGCACACCGAAGGCGTTGCCATAGCCGCCCACGCCCTCGACCACGCCCTTGACCAGATGTGCGGTTTTCGGATGGCTGGGCAGGCCGAATGACAGCGCGTCCATTGCTGCGATGGGGCGGGCGCCCATGGTGAACACGTCGCGCAGGATGCCGCCAACCCCGGTGGCCGCGCCCTGATGCGGTTCGATGTAGCTGGGGTGGTTGTGGCTTTCCATCTTGAAGATGACGGCCTGGCCGTCTCCGATATCCACCACGCCCGCGTTTTCGCCCGGCCCGCAAATCACCTGCGGCCCGGTGGTGGGCAGGGTGCGCAGCCATTTCTTTGACGATTTGTAGGAACAATGCTCGTTCCACATCGCCGAAAAGATGCCCAGTTCGGTGAAGGTCGGCTCGCGCCCGATCAGGCCCAGAATGCGCTCGTATTCATCGGGCTTCAGCCCATGCGCGGCAATCAGTTCGGGGGTGATCTTGGGCTCGTCCATCGGGGCCTCCTGTCCAGATGCCGCCTCTTAGAACAGGGGGGCCATCCGGGGAAGGCCCGATTTGCCCTGCGGGGCCGCGAATCTGTCTGCCGAGCAAAAAAAAGGCCGAGACAAAGCTCGGCCATAGTCCAACAGGGAGGTAGAAGGTGATGAGAGTTTCCTCATGTCATCGCCTTCACCGCCCGATTTATGGGCAGTCTGAGAACCATTCAAGGGAAATGATGCTGCGGTTGCAACATGTCTGCCATGCGTTGCGGTTATGCCTCATGTCAATCGGCGGTTGTGCCGCCTTCGGCCTGCGCGCGGCGGTACAGGGTAATTTCTTCCTGCACGAAATCGCGGAAGGCGGTGACGCGGCGCGATTGGCGCAATTCTTCGGGGTAGGCCAGAAACACCGGCACCTCGACCGAGGCCACATCGGGCAGCACCCGCACCAGATCGGGAAAGTCGCTGGTCAGGTAATCGGGCAGCACGCCGATGCCGATGTGGTTCAGCACACCCTGAAGCACCCCGAAATAGTTGTTCACCGTCAGCGTGGATGGAATGTTGAAGGCCAGCAACCGTTGCGATAACTGCGCGCCCGCCTGCACCTGCGGGGTGGCGGGGTTCTGGCAGATCAGGCGGTGCGCGGCGATATCCTCGATCGCCTGCGGCGTGCCTGCGCGGGCCAGATATTCGGGCGTTGCATAAAGTCGCATCCGGATATTCAAAAGCCGCTTGCGGATCAGGTCGGCCTGCGCCGGTTCCTTCATGCGGATCGCCACGTCGGCCTCGCGCATGGGCAGGTCAAGCACCCGCTCCTCCAGCAGCAGGTCGATCTTGAGGTCGGGGTAGCGATCATAAAGTTTGACCAGACGCGGCGCCAGCCACAGTGTGCCAAAGCCGGTGGTGGTGGTCACCTTCAGTTCGCCGAACACCTCTTCTTCACTGTCGCGGATGCGCGCCGAGGCGGTTTCCAGCTTTTTCGCCATGGTCGAGGTGGCGTCAAACAGCAACTCGCCCTGTTCGGTCAGAATCAGCCCCCGCGCGTGGCGGTGAAACAGCGTGGTGCCCAGACTTTCCTCAAGCGCGCGGATCTGGCGGCTGACTGCCGATTGCGACAGGTGCAGCACATCACCCGCATGGGTCAGGCTGCCCGCATCGGCCACGGCGTGGAATATTCTGAGCTTGTCCCAGTCCATCGGCATCACTTTCTGATCACATCTGCTGTGTGGCGCACGGAATCTTACCTATCCATGCTAAACTTAACAAACAGGTTTCAGGTTAAATTCCATCTTGTAGGTCAGCAATTTTGACCTAATATGCGCGAGTGCTCGTTCAGCAAGCGGAGGTGCCAGATGAGCAGGCAGGAAATTTCCTTGTCGGATCGGTTCGACCTGACGAAAAGCCCGGTGCTGTTGAACGGCACGCAGGCGTTGGTGCGGCTGATGTTGATGCAGGCCGCGCGCGACAAGGCGGCGGGGTGGAATACGGCGGGTTATGTGACCGGCTATCGCGGCAGCCCTTTGGGCGCGGTCGATATGCAGATGGCCCGCGCCCGGCGCGAGCTGGAGGCCGCGCAGGTGCGGTTTCAGCCCGGCCTGAACGAAGATCTGGCCGCCACCGCGATCTGGGGTACGCAACAGGCCGAACTGCGCGGCGAGGGGCGGTTCGAGGGAGTTTTTGCCCTGTGGTATGGCAAGGGCCCCGGCGTGGACCGGTCGGGCGACGTGATGCGCCACGCCAACATGGCCGGCACATCGCCGCGCGGTGGAGTGCTGATGGCGATGGGCGACGATCACACCGGCGAAAGCTCGACCGTGTTGCATCAGTCGGACTGGGCGCTGGTCGATGCCTATATGCCGGTCCTTTCCCCCGCAGGTGTGCAGGAAATTCTGGATTATGGCCTTTATGGCTATGCGCTGAGCCGGTTTGCCGGGGTCTGGGTGGGCCTCAAGACAATGAAGGACACGGTCGAGGCCACGGCGGTTGTCGATGGCGACCCGTTCCGCATGGCCTTTGTGGCGCCCGAATTCGCGATGCCGCCGGGGGGGCTGAACATCCGGCTGGGCGATACGCCCGTGGCGCAGGAAGCGCGGATGATCGACCACAAGCGGTTCGCTGCCGAGGCGTTTGCCCGCGCCAACCGGATCGACCGGCGGGTGCATGGCGCTGCGGGCGCCAGGATCGGCTTTGTCGCGGCGGGCAAAAACTGGCTTGATCTGGTGCATGCGCTGCAACTGCTGGGCATCGACGGGGCGGAATGCGAGCGGCTGGGTCTGACCACCTACAAGATCGGCCAGACATTCCCGATGGACATGAAATCGTTCAACGACTGGGCCGAGGCGCTGGAGGTGATCGTCGTCGTCGAGGAAAAGCGCAAGCTGATCGAGGTGCAGGTCAAGGAGGCGATCTTTGATAACCGCCGGGGTCGGCGCGTGCTGGGCTGGCACCATGACCGCACCGGCGCGGAACTGTTCCCCACGCGCTTTGCGCTTGATCCGGTGATGATTGCCGAAAAGATCGGCCAGATCCTGATCGAGGAGGGGCGCGGAACCGACGCGTTGCGCGCGGGCCTTACGACAATGGCCGAGGCGCGCCGCGCCGACAACGCGCCCGAAATTGCCACCCGCACCCCGTGGTTCTGTTCGGGCTGCCCGCATAACACCTCGACCAAGGTGCCCGAGGGCAGCCGCGCCTATGCCGGGATCGGCTGTCACTACATGGTGCAATGGATGGGGCGCGAGACGCAGGGCTTTACCCAGATGGGGGGCGAGGGCGCCAATTGGGTGGGCGAGGCGCCGTTTTCCACCCGCAAGCATGTGTTCCAGAACCTTGGCGACGGCACCTATAACCATTCGGGGGTGCTGGCGATCCGGTCGGCTTTGGCGGCGGGCACCAACATCACCTATAAAATCCTGTTCAACGATGCGGTGGCCATGACCGGCGGCCAGCCCAACGAAGGCGGGCTGACCGCGCCGCAGATCGTGCGGGAAATTCAGGCGATGGGGGTCAGGCCCATCGTCGTGGTCTATGACGCCAAGGAGGGGCTCGACCTGGCGCAGTTTCCGCGCGGGGTGGAAACGGTCGAACGCGCGGGGCTGATGCCGGTGCAGCAGCGGCTGGCCGAAACGCCCGGCGTGTCGGCCATCGTTTATGTGCAGACCTGTGCCGCCGAAAAGCGCCGCCGCCGCAAACGTAGCACCTTCCCTGACCCGGACCGGCGCGTGTTCATCAACACCGATGTCTGCGAAGGCTGCGGCGACTGCGGGGTGCAGTCGAACTGCGTGTCGATCGTGCCCGCTGAAACCGCCTTGGGCACCAAGCGCGCCATTGATCAATCGTCGTGCAACAAGGATTTTTCCTGCCTCAAAGGCTTTTGCCCGTCATTCGTGACGCTGGAAGGCGCGCGGGTGAAAAAGGCCGCCACGGCCCAGGTTGCCCTGCCCGACATGGCCGAGCCTGCGCTGCCCGCCATTGCGGGCACGCATAACGTCGTCATCACCGGGGTGGGCGGCACCGGCGTTGTGACCGTGGGCGCGGTTCTGGCGATGGCCGCGCATCTGGATGGCAAGGGCGCGGGCATGATGGAGATGGCAGGGCTGGCGCAGAAGGGCGGCGCAGTTCACATCCATCTGCGATTGGCAAACCGGCCCGAAGATATCTCGGCGATCCGCGTCGCGGTGGGCGAGGCCGATTGCGTGATCGGCGGCGATCTGGTGGTGACGGCGGGGGCCAGGACGCTGGGCCTGATGCGCACAGGCCGCACCGGCGCCGTGGTCAACGCGCATGAAATCGTGACCGGCGATTTCACCCGAAACCGCGATTTCCGCCTGCCAGCCGACCAGTTGCGCCTGTCGCTTCAGGCGCGGCTGGGCGACGGGGTGGTGTTTTTCGACGCATCAGAACTGGCGCGGCGGGCCTTGGGTGATTCGATCTATTCCAACATGATCGTGCTGGGTGCGGTCTGGCAGCGGGGCCTTGTGCCCCTCAGCCGCGCGGCGATCCTGCAGGCGGTGGAGTTGAACGGGGCGGCGGTCGAGGCCAACCAGCGCGCGTTTGAACTGGGCCGCTGGGCGGTGGCCTGCCCGACCGATGCGGCCCGACTGATCGCGCCCGAGGCCGCAAGCCCGGCGCCCGACCCGGTTGAGCTGCGCGCCGCGCATCTGACCGCCTATCAGGACGCGGCGCTTGCCGCGCGCTTTTGCGATCTGGTGGCGCGTGCGCCCGGCCCGCTGCGCGCATCGGTGGCGAAGGGTTATCACAAGCTGCTGGCCTACAAGGATGAATACGAGGTTGCCCGGCTGCATCTGGAAACCGCCGAAAAGGCGCGGGCTGAATTTGACGGCGCCTTCCGGCTGACCTTTCACCTTGCGCCGCCGGTGATGGGCGGTTCTGACCCCGACGGGCGCCCGAAAAAGCGGGCCTTCGGCGAATGGGTCTTGCCGGTCTTCCGACTGCTGGCGCGGATGAAGACCCTGCGCGGCAAACCCTATGATCTGTTCGGCTGGCTGCCCGAACGCGTCACCGAACGCCGCCTGATCGCGCAGTATGAGGCCGACATGGCCGAGGTGTTGCCCGCGATCACCCCCGCCACGCTGGAGATTGCGCGCGAACTGGCCGAACTGCCGCTGACCATCCGCGGTTTCGGCCCGGTGAAAGAGGCGGGCGTGGTCGCCGCCGCCAAAAGGCGCGAGGCGCTTTTGGCTGCGTTCCGCGCGGGTGGCAACCCGCAAGCGATGGCCGCGGAATAAGCGCAACCGCGCGGTGGATTTTCCTGCGCGCAGGGCGTATGTCAGGGCAAAGCGCCCCGCCTTGCGCGGGGGGCACACCTCGCGGGCAGGAGGCGGGCATGGCGGTTGGGGTTTTCGATAGCGGCTTGGGCGGGCTGACGGTTTACGAGGCGCTGGCCCGAAAGATGCCCGATGTGGCCTTTGTCTATCTGGGCGACAATGCCCATGCCCCCTACGGTGTGCGCGACGCCGAAGATATCTATCGGCTGACCTGTGCCGGGGTCGAACGGCTGTGGGCCGAGGGCTGCGATCTGGTGATTCTGGCCTGCAACACCGCCAGCGCCGCCGCGCTGAAGCGGATGCAGGAACACTGGGTTCCGAAGGACAAGCGCGTTCTGGGCGTGTTCGTTCCGCTGATCGAGGCGCTGACAGAACGCGAATGGGGCGACAATTCCCCCCCGCGCGAGGTCGAGGTCAAGCATGTGGCGCTGTTTGCCACCCCAGCCACCGTGGCCAGCCGCGCCTTTCAGCGGGAACTGGCGTTCCGCGCCATCGGCGTGGATGTGGAGGCGCAGCCCTGCGGCGGGGTCGTCGATGCGATCGAGCAGGGCGACGAGATTTTGGCCGAGGCGCTGGTGAAAAGCCATGTCGAGGCGCTGAAACGCCGGATGCCCCACCCCGAGGCGGCGGTTCTGGGATGCACCCATTACCCTCTGATGGAAGCCGCCTTTCAGGAGGCGCTTGGCGCGGGCGTCAAGGTCTATTCCCAGCCCAACATCGTGGCCGAAAGCCTGGCCGACTATCTGGCCCGGCGCCCCGAGATGCTGGGCAAAGGAACGGTGTCGCGGTTTCTGACCACGGGCAACCCGGCCTCGGTGTCGGCCAAGGCCACGCAATTCCTGCGCCACGGAATCCGGTTCGAAGCGGCCTGAGCGGCGCCCGGCCGATTATTGCTCTGGCCGTGTTTCGGTGGTGCTGTCGGGCGGCCATTTCATGCCGTGGCGCGCCATGTAGGGCCCGAAATAGTCACGGAAGGCCGAAAAGCCCTCGGCCAGTTTCATGAATTCGTCGCGGTCCATCACCAAGACCTTTGTATCTTCGATTGCGCGCACGCTGGTCTGACGCCGGGTCGCGCCCAGTATCAGCCGTTCGCCGAAATGGTCGCCGGGGCCGATGCGGCGCAGCCGCAGCGCGCCGGTGGCGGGATCGGTCGTGGTCATCTCGACCGCGCCGCTGATCACGGTGTAGAACCCGTCCGAACGGTTGCCGAGTTCATAAATCTGATCGCCCGCGCGGTAGTGGACATAGCGCGCGGCTGAGGGCGAATGGGCGCGCAACTGCACCACGCTGCGCGGGGAAAGCCCGTCCATGAACCAGTTGAGCAGAACCTGAATCCGCGTCGTGATACCGGGCAGGAAGGCGAGATAGTAGAACCGCCACAGCAGCCACGCCGGAAACCCGGTCAGTTGCAGCCCCATGACCTCGGCCACGCCGCGCCGCGCACCCAGCGAGGCCAGCGCGCCGCGGGATTTGTAGCTGAACGGGCGCGGTGTCTTGCCTTCGATGGCGGCCGCGATGTTTTCGGCGAGCAGCTTGGCCTCGCGCACCGCGAATTGCGCGGTAGGGGGGGCAAAGTCGCGTGGCCCGGTTGCGCCGTCCTTGATCGGGATCAGCGCGCAATCCCCCAGAGCCCAAACGCCGGGTCGGTTCTTGACGCCCAGCGTCCGGTCCACCGCGATGCGGCCGCGATCAAAGGGTAGCGCCATCCGCTGCACCACCGGCGAGGGGGCGTTGCCGATCGTGGCCACGATGGTGCGGGTGTCGATCACCTCGCCCGTGGTGGTGACCAGATGGGTGCCCGTCGCACTGGCGACGCCGGTGCCCAGTTTCAGCGCGATCCCGTGGCGGGCCAGTGTGTCGGTGGCATAACGGGCCAGCCGCTCGGGCATTTCGGCAAGAATGCGGTTGGCATATTCCACCACCATGACACGCACCTCGGCGGGGTCGATGTCGGGGTAGAATTTCAGCGAGCGGTCGATCAGTTCCTTCATCTCGCCCACGGTTTCAATGCCGGAAAAGCCGCCCCCAACCACGCAGAAGGTCAGCGCGCTGCGCTTGACCTCGGGCAGTTGGGTGATCTGGGCATGTTCCAGTTGTTCGATCACATGGGCGCGCAGACGCCGGGCATCCTCCAGCGTCTTCATCTTCAACGCGTGATCTTCCAGACCCGGCATCCGCGACAGATCGACGGTCTGGCCAAGCCCTATGACCAGATGGTCATAGGGCACCTCGGTCGGGCGGCGCTGGACACCCTGAAAGACGGTGACAATGCGCTTGTCGAAATCGACGCTGTCCACCACCGCCTTTCGCACGAACACATCGCGCAGCAGAAAGCGCAAGGGCGAGACGGCATTGGCCGGCGTGATCGAGCCTGCGCCGACCTCGGGCAGCAGCGGCTGGAAGACAAAGTAGTTTTCGGCGTTGATCAACTCGATCCGGGCCACGGTGCCCAGCCGGCGCTGAAGCGCGCGCGCCGCATACATGCCGCCAAAGCCGCCGCCCAGAATAACGATCCGTGTCGCCAAGACGATTCTCCCGATTGCTGCTATGCAGCATAACCGCTTCGGCGCAGGGCGCCAGATGCGCATTGGTCATTGCCGCGCCGCGCCATGCGCAGGGCTGCGCGAACCCTGGCCGCGCCTGCCACAAAGCTCTTGCGCCGCGCCCTGTCCTCCGGCATCCCATCCGCAACCCAGGAGGGAGCCTGCCATGACCCAGACCATCGCCATTCTCGGGGCCTCCGGCTATACCGGGGCGGAACTTGTCCGGCTGATCGCCACCCATCCCAGCCTGCGCGCCGTGGCGCTGTCGGGCGACCGCAAGGCGGGGATGAGCATGGGCGATGTGTTTCCGCATTTGCGCCATCTGGGCCTGCCCGATCTGGTCAGGATCGAGGATATCGACTTTGCGGGCGTCGATCTGGCGTTCTGTGCGCTGCCCCACGCCACCAGTCAGGCGGTGATCGCCGATCTGCCGCGCGATCTGAAGGTTGTGGACCTGTCGGCCGATTTCCGGCTGCGTGATCCGGCCGATTACCAGAAATGGTATGGCAAGCCGCATTCGGCGCCCGACTTGCAGAAAGAGGCGGTCTATGGCCTGACCGAGTTTTACCGCGAGCAGATTCGCGCAGCCCGTCTGGTGGCGGGCACGGGCTGCAACGCGGCAGCCGGGCAATATGCGCTGCGACCGCTGATTTCGGCCGGGGTGATCGACCTTGACGAGATCGTGATCGACCTCAAGGCAGGCGTTTCGGGCGCGGGCCGCAGCCTGAAGGAAAACCTGCTGCACGCCGAACTGTCGGGCGGCACACATCCTTATTCGGCCGGGGGCACGCATCGTCACCTTGGCGAATTCGATCAGGAATTCAGTCTTTTGGCTGGTCGTTCAGTGCGTGTGCAGTTTACACCCCACCTGATGCCCTTCAACCGCGGCATCCTTGTGACTGTTTATGTCCGTGGCGATGCGGCGGAAATTCATGCCACGCTGGCCGCCGCCTATGCGCCCGAGCCGTTCCTTGAGGTGCTGCCTTTTGGCGCGCTGCCCTCGACACGTTCGATAGCAGGGTCCAATTACGTGCATGTGGGCGTAATCGGTGACCGTCTGCCGGGCCGGGCGGTGGTGATGGTGGCGATGGACAACCTTGCCAAGGGGTCTTCGGGGCAGGCGATCCAGAATGCCAACCTTATGCTGGGCAATGACGAAACTGCGGGACTGATGCTGGCCCCGGTGTTCCCGTAAGGAGGGAATATGAAAAGTCTAAAGAAAAAGCGCCGCATTCAGGTGCTGTTGGTCGCGGCGGTAGCCTTGGGGCTGTCAACCGCGATGATCGGCTATGCGATGCGTGACGGGATCAACTTCTTCCGCGCGCCCAGCCAGATCGTGGCCGAGCCGCCGGCCGAGGGCGAAACCTTCCGCATCGGCGGGCTGGTCGAGGCGGGCAGCCTGGTGCGCGGGCAAAGCGAGGTTATCACCTTCAACGTAACCGATGGCGGTGCCACGATCCCGGTCAAGTTTTCTGGCGTTCTGCCCGATCTGTTCGGTGAAAATCAGGGCATGATCGGCACCGGCCAGATGCAGGCCGGGGTGTTCGTCGCCAGCGAGATTCTGGCCAAACACGACGAAAGCTACATGCCCAAGGAGGTGATTGATTCGCTCAAGGAGCAGGGGCTCTATCAAGACCCTAATACCTGACCGTTCGCCCGCTTGGCCGCGAATTAACCTGATCTGGCGGACTTTCCCCTTTCAGCGAAGGGGAGGCCGCCATGAAAAGCGTTCAGGAAATTGCCCGGGAGATCGTCGCCCGCGAGGGGGGCTTTGTGAACGACCCCGACGATCCGGGCGGGGCTACGAAGTATGGTGTGACCATCGGCACGATGCGCCGGCTGGGAATTGATCTGACCGGCGATGGTCGTGTGACCGAGGCCGATGTGCGCGCGCTGACCCGCGACAAGGTCACCGAAATCTTTATCCGCAACTATTACGAAACCCCGCGGATCGCGGAATTGCCCGCGTCGGTTCAGGCGTCGGTCTTTGACATGTATGTCAATTCTGGTGCCAATGCGGTGCGAGTGCTGCAACGCCTTCTGATCGAGATGGGCCACGATCTGACCGTGGACGGGGTGCTGGGGCCGCTTACGATCCGGGCCGCGCATGCCGCGCAGGCGGCGGCGCCCGATCATCTGGCCGATGCCTACGGCATCGCGCGGCGCAATTACTATTACGCGCTTGCCGATGCCCGCCCCGCCAGCCGCAAATACGCCCGCCGCCGCGATGGAGGCAAGGGCGGCTGGATCACCCGAGCCGAGGAATTCATCGCCCCGCGCTTTCACCTGAGCGAGGACGCGCACCACGCACGGGTGGCGACATGGGCCTGATTTCACGCGTGCTGGGCAATTCTGCCGCAACCTCGGCAATCGGCAGTGCGGCGGTGAATGTGGCCGAGGTGTTCGTGCCCAATGCCACCAAGAAGATGGAGGCCGCGCATGACGCCTACCGCGCGGCGCTGGATGAACACGGGGCCGAGTTTCAATATGCCGCCCCCGGCTGGTTCGACCGGTTGGTGAACGGGCTGAACCGGCTGCCGCGGCCGATGTTGGCGCTGGGGACGCTGGGACTGTTTGCCCATGCGATGGTCGATCCGGTCAGCTTTGCCGAACGGATGGTGGGCCTGGGCTATGTGCCAGAGCCGCTTTGGTGGCTGCTGGGGGCGGTTGTCAGTTTTTATTTCGGCGCGCGCGAGGCACATTACTTTCGCACCCGCCCCGTTCTGGCGCAGCCGGCCGGCCCGGTCGCAGGCCCTGCCGCGCCGGTCGAGGAAAACGCGGCGCTGAGCGAATGGCGCGCCGGGCAGGGGAGCGTGAGAGGCGGCTGAAGGGGGGGATCGCCCCTTTTCCGACCTGATGACAAGCCCGCGACCGGCGCGGATCAGCCATTGGCGCCGCCGGTCCGTGCCCCTATGATCCACTGCGCAAGCGGAGGAAGACGATGATCGCAGAACTTGGCCATTTCGCCCTGATCCTGGCCTTTGGGGTGGCGCTGATTCAGGCCCTTGTGCCGCTGATCGGGGCGGCGCGCGGATGGGCGGGCTGGATGGCGGTGGGCGAGCCTGCGGCCTCGGCGCAATTCCTGCTGATCGCGGCCTCGTTCGGGGCGCTGACCTATGCCTTTGTAACGTCGGATTTCTCGTTGCAACTGGTTTGGGCCAATTCGCACACCGACAAGCCGCTGCTTTACAAGATTTCGGGCGTCTGGGGCAACCACGAGGGCTCGATGCTGTTGTGGGTACTGATCCTGGCGCTGTTCGGCGCGGCGGCGGCCTGGTTCGGGGGGGCGCTGCCACCCAGCCTGCGGGCGCGTGTACTGTCGGTTCAGGCGATGATCGGGGCGTCGTTTCTGGGCTTTATCCTGTTCACCTCGAACCCGTTCACCCGACTGGCGCAGCCGCCTTTCAACGGTCAGGATCTGAATCCGCTGCTGCAAGACCCCGGTCTGGCCTTTCATCCGCCGTTTCTTTATCTGGGCTATGTGGGCCTTTCGATGGCCTTTTCCTTTGCCGTGGCGGCGCTGATCGAGGGTCGGGTCGATGCCGCCTGGGCGCGCTGGGTGCGGCCCTGGACGCTGGCAGCCTGGGTTTTCCTGACCATCGGCATCGCGCTGGGGTCGTGGTGGGCCTATTACGAACTGGGCTGGGGCGGCTTCTGGTTCTGGGACCCGGTCGAAAACGCCAGCTTCATGCCTTGGCTGCTGGCTGCGGCGCTGCTGCATTCGGCCATTGTGGTCGAAAAGCGCGAGGCGCTGAAAAGCTGGACGATCTTGCTGGCGATCATGGCGTTCGGGTTTTCGTTGATCGGCACGTTCATCGTGCGGTCGGGGGTCATTACCTCGGTCCACTCCTTTGCCTCGGACCCGGAGCGGGGGGTGTATATCCTTGCCATTCTGGGCGTGTTTGTGGGCGGCGCGCTGACGCTTTATGCCGCGCGCGCCGGCGCCATGCAGGCAAAAGGCGTGTTCTCGATGGTCAGCCGTGAAAGCGCGCTGGTGATGAACAACGTGCTGCTGGCTGTCGCGGCGCTTGTGGTGTTTGTCGGCACCATCTGGCCGCTGGTGGCCGAGATGTTCTGGGATCGCAAGTTGTCGGTCGGGGCGCCGTTCTTTGAAAAGGCCTTTACGCCCTTCATGATCGCGCTGGCGATCATCCTGCCGATCGGGGCGGTGATGCCGTGGAAGCGCGGCTCGATCATCAAGGCATCGCAGCCGCTGTGGGGCGCGCTGGTTCTGGCGCTGGCGGTTGTGGCGCTGGTCTGGGCGGTCGGCACGGACCGGTCGGCGGTGGCGCTGGTGGGGGCGGGGCTGGGCAGTTGGCTGGTCTTCGGGGCGCTGGCGGAACTGTGGCTGCGCGCCGCCCACCGGCCCGCGCGTCTGTTGCGCCTGCCGCGGGCCGACTGGGGCAAGGCGACCGCTCATGCCGGGCTGGGGGTCACGTTCATCGGCATCGCCCTGCTGACAGCCTGGGATATGGAAGATATACGCGTGGCGCAGGTGGGCGAGCCTTTCACCGTGCGCGGCTATGAAATCACGCTCGACAAGGTCGAGCAGATCGAGGGCCCGAACTACCTTTCAACCACGGCCACCATGACCCTTCGTGAAGGCGGCGTGGTTACTGCGGTGCTGCACCCTGAAAAGCGAGTCTATCCGGTGCAGGCGATGCCCACCACCGAGGCCGCGATCGACTACCGCTTTACCCGCGATGTCTATCTGGTGATCGGCGACGCGCAGGATGGCGGCGGCTGGGCGGTGCGCACCTATATCAAGCCCTTCGCCAACTGGATCTGGGCGGGGTGCATGATGATGGCTCTGGGCGGGCTGTTGAGCTTGTCCGACCGGCGCTACCGGGTTGCCGCGGGCGCGCGCCGCAGCGCCGCCCCCCTTGCCGCAACCCCGGCGGAGTAGATGCGATGCTGAAACGTCTGATCCTGGCTGTGGTGCTTCTGGCCTCGCCTGTGCTGGCGGTTCAGCCCGATGAGGTGCTGCCCGATCCGGTGTTGGAATCGCGGGCGCGGGAACTGGCCAAGGTGCTGCGCTGCCCGGTCTGTCAGGGCGAGAATATTGATGAATCGAACGCCTCGATTTCTCGCGATCTGCGGCTTTTGGTGCGCGACCGGTTGCTGGCGGGCGACAGTGACGGCGAGGTGCTGGATTATGTCGTGGGCCGCTATGGCGAATATGTGCTGTTCGAGCCGGACAGGTCGGGGGCAAACCTGATCCTGTGGCTGGTGGGGCCGGGGGTTTTGCTGGTGGCTTTGGGCGGGGCGGCGGTGTTCATCCGGTCACGCAGGCCGACCGATGGCCCAACCGAGCCTGCGCTGAGCGATGATGAACGTGCCCGCCTGGCCGAAATCCTGCGCGAGTGACGCGCCGTTCCGGTTTTCCGGCCCGCGTCAGCCGCTAGTCTGGGGTTGATGGGCAGGGAGGCGCCGATGGAATTTGAAACGATCCGCTATGAACTGGCCGGGGGCGTGGCGGTGATCACGCTGAACCGGCCCGAGGTGATGAACGCGCTGAACACCGCGATGCGCGTCGAAATCACCACGGCGCTACGTCGGGCGAGCGCCGAGGCGCGGGTGGTGGTGCTGACCGGCGCGGGTCGGGCGTTTTGTTCGGGGCAGGATCTGGGCGATGGTGTCACCGCAGCGACGCTCGATCTGGAACGCGTGCTGCGTGATGAATACGAGCCGATGCTGGAAGCGATCACAAACTGCCCGGTGCCGACGATTGCGGCGGTGAATGGCGTGGCGGCGGGTGCGGGGGCGAACCTTGCACTGGCGGCTGATGTGGTGATCGGGGCCGACGGCGCGGCCTTCATTCAGGCCTTCACCCGGATCGGGCTGATGCCCGATGCGGGCGGCACCTTCTGGTTGCCGCGGCAGGTGGGGGCAGCGCGGGCGATGGGAGCGATGCTGTTTGCCGACCGCATCCCCGCGCGACAGGCCGCCCAATGGGGCATGATCTGGGAAGCCGTGCCCGATGAGGCATTCGAGGCGCATTGGCGCGCGCGGGCGGCGCATCTGGCGGATGGGCCGACGCGGGCCTATGGCGCGATCAAGGCTGCGCTGCGGGCCACCTGGGCCAATGACCTGCCCGCGCAACTGACGCTTGAGGCGCAGCTTCAGGGGGGCTGCGGCGCCAGCGACGATTTCCGCGAAGGCGTTGCATCCTTTCTGGAAAAGCGTGCCGCCGTCTTTGCCGGGCGCTAAGCGGCCTTTCCCCTCGCCGCGCGCTGTGGCACCTTGCGCCGCAAAACGGAGGCGGGAATGCGCAAGGTCAGGCTGGGGCGGAACGGCCCCGAGGTCAGCGAAATCTGTCTGGGGTCGATGACTTGGGGCACCCAGAACACCGAGGCCGAGGGCCATGCCCAGATCGACCGGGCGCTGGATCGGGGCGTGACCTTCATCGACACCGCCGAGATGTATCCGGTCAACCCGGTGGCTGCCGAAACCGCGGGCCGCACCGAGGAAATCATCGGGTCGTGGTTGGCGCGCAGCGGGCGGCGGGGCGATGTGGTGATCGCCACCAAGATCACCGGGGTCGGCAGCAAGGCTGCGCGCGACGGGGCGCCGATCACGCCCGCGGCGATCCGCGCAGCGGTCGAAGGCTCGCTCCGGCGGTTGCGCACAGACCATATCGACATCTATCAACTGCACTGGCCCAACCGGGGCAGCTATCACTTTCGTCAGCACTGGCGCTATGACGCCGGCGGGCGGGATCGGGCGGCGGTGCGCGCCGACATGGGTGCCTGCCTTGAAGCCATCGCCGCGCTGGTGGCGGAGGGCAAGATCGGCCATTTCGCCCTGTCGAATGAAACCGCCTGGGGCATGGCCGAATGGCTGCGGCTGGCCGAGGCCGGGCTGGGGCCGCGGGCGATTTCGGTGCAGAACGAATATTCGTTGCTGTGCCGGATGTATGACACCGATCTGGCCGAACTGGGCGTGATGGAGGATGTCACGCTGCTGGCCTATTCGCCGCTGGCGGCGGGGCTGTTGTCGGGAAAATACACGCCCGAGGTGACACCCCAAGGCTCGCGCCGGTCGATCAACCCCGATCTGGGCGGGCGGATCACGCCGCGGGTCTGGCCCGCTGTCGCGGCTTATCGGCAGATCGCGGCGACGGCAGGGCTGGACCCGGTGACGATGGCGATTGCCTTTGTGCTGGGGCGCCCGTTCCCGGTGGTGCCGATCGTGGGGGCGACCAGCGTGGCGCAGCTTGACCGCGCGCTGGATGCGGCGGGCCTGACCCTGCCCGAGCCGGTGCAGCGCGAAATTGCCGCCGCCTGGCGCGCCCATGCGCTGCCGTTCTAGGAGGTGAGGATGCGCGCAGCCGCTGTCATCATCGTTCTGGTCGCGCTGGCGGGGTGCCGCGAGGGTGGGGCAGAAAGGTTGGAACCCGTGGGCGAGGCCCGCATTGCCGCCGAGCGCACCGCCTGCGAGGCGCGGGGCGGCACCTGGCGCAGCATGTCGGGCGGAGCGCTGCAATTCTGCCAGCGCCAGACCCGCGACGGCGGCAAGGCCTGCACGCGCGAGTCAGATTGCGAAGGCGCCTGTCTGGCACGATCAGGCAGCTGTTCGCCCATCGCGCCGCTGTCGGGCTGCAATGAGGTGCTGACGAATGCCGGGCTGCGGGTGACCGAATGCGTGCAATAAGCCGTGCCCCGATCTGGGCACTTGTCGCCGTGCTGGCCGCTTGTGCCCCGGCGCCGGACGCGACCCCGCGCCGCGATGCCGACACACGCATTTCTTCGGCGGTGCTGTTTGACCCGGCGCGGTTTGCCGGGCGCTGGCGGGTTGCGGCCAGCCACACGCCAGGCTGCACCGGGGCGGTGCAGGATTGGGCCGCGGTGGCGGGGGGCGGCTATGCCCTGTCGGGCATCGACTGCACCGGCCCCGCGCCTGCGGCGCTGGGCGGGCGGGCCATTGTGACCGGGCCGGGCGGGCGGATCACGCCCGAGGCGGGCTTTGGCCGCGATCCGGTCTGGGTGCTGTGGGTGGATGAGGGCTATCGCATCGCCGCGCTGGGCACGCCCTCGGGGACATGGGCGATGATCCTTGTGCGCGAGGGTGCGGCGCGTGCCGATCTGATCGCCGCGGCGCGCGAGGTGCTGGCGTTCAACGGCTATGATCTGGCGCAACTGGCGCCGTAGGGGGCAGGCATGAGCCTCTGGGTTCTGGTCACGCTGGCCGCCGCGGCCATGCAGACGCTGCGCTTCATGCTGCAAAAGCGGCTGAAGGGCGTGGGTCTGTCGACCGGCGGGGCGACCTTTTCCCGATTTCTGTTTGCGGCCCCTTTGGCCGCGGTGGCCGCGGCGGCCCTGCTGCGGACCACCGGCATCGAGGTGCCGGTGTTGACACCACGGTTCTGGGTCTTTGCCCTGTTGGGTGGGGCCGGGCAGGTGGCCGCGACCTTTCTGACGGTGGCGCTATTTTCATTGCGAAATTTTGCTGTGGGGGTGGCTTTCACCAAGACTGAAACGGTTCAGGTCGCGGTGTTTTCGGCCCTGCTGCTGGGCGAGGTGGTCAGCATGGCCGGCTGGATTGCGATTGCCACGGGCTTTGTGGGCGTGGTGCTGCTGTCGCGCGGGCCGGGGGGGGCGGGCATGTTTGGCCGCGCGTCGGTTTACGGGGTGCTGGCGGGCGGGCTGTTCGGGTTGTCGGCCATCGGCTACCGCGGTGCCACGCTGGAACTGTTGCCGCTGGATGCCCTGTCCCGCGCAATCGTGACGCTGGCGATCGTTTCCGCGGCGCAGACGGTTGGCATGGCGCTGTGGCTGCGGCTGCGTGAGCCGGGCGAGTTGGGCCGCGTGTTGGTCGCCTGGCGGCGCACCGTCTGGGTGGGGGTAACGGGGGTTCTGGGCTCGGCCGGCTGGTTCACGGCCTTTGCCTTGCAGAACGCGGCCTATGTGCGTGCGGTCGGGCAGGTGGAAATTGTCTTCACACTGATCGTTTCGGCGCTGGTGTTCAAGGAACGGCTGACGGCGCGCGAGGGGGTTGGCATCGCACTGGTGGTGGCAAGCCTGATCCTGATCGTGCTGGTTGGCGGCTAGATCAGGCGGCGGAACTGCGCACGGGGGCCAGAGTTGTCGAAGAAGGGCACCGCCTCGGGCGGCGCGATCCGGGTGCCCGCATCGGCCAGAAGTGCCGCCACCTCGGCCAGAACCACCTCGGTGATGAAGGGCAGGTTCAGCCGCCGCGCCTCGGTCAGCGGCACCCAGTGCAGATGCGAAAGCTCGTCGCAGGCGCGCGAGAAATCGTCGGGGTCACAGGCCAGATCGGCGGCATCGGCCAGAAAGAAGCGCGCATCGAATCGGCGTGGGCGGCCCGGCGGGGTGATGGCGCGGAACACAAAGGTCAGCCCCGCGGCCGAAGGCAGGTGCCCGGTATCGGAAAAGCTCTGCCAGTCGGCGGGCACCGCGCCGGGCCAGTGGCCGGGGGCGCCCAGAAACAGGCCGGTTTCCTCCCACAACTCGCGCAGGGCGGCGGCTGCAAGCGCATGTGGCAGCGCGGCAGGCGCGCCGTCGCGCAGGTCTTGGGCCAGCCGGGCGGCGCATCGCGGGCCGGGCGGCGTGGCCAGCGGCACCGCAGCATCGCCCGGATCGACCGCGCCGCCGGGAAAGACGTATTTCGAGGGCATGAACGCCGCCCCCGCCCCGCGTTGCCCCATCAGAACTGCGCCCCCCGGCGCATCGCGGCGGACCAGCAGAACGGTGGCAGCATCGCGGATGGCGGTCTTGTCGGGGGTGTCGGTCATGGCGGGCTCCGGGCTGGGCTGCGCAAGCTTATCGCGGTGATGCATGCGGCGGAAAGACCCGATCGTCACGCTTGCGTGAGGGTGCCCTGACGGCGACGGAAACCGCCGCCCTCTGCGTTTGATATGCATGGACGACGGGAAAGCCGTCGGGAGCATCAAGGAGACGATGATGAAAGCCACGAGGATGATCACCGCGGCAATTCTGGCCGCTACCACCGCTGCCTTTGCCTTGCCCGTGCTGGCGCAACAGGCCCCGGCACCCGGCAATATGCCGATGATGCAGGCCTTTGACCAGTTCGATGCCAACAAGGACGGCAAGATTACGCAAGACGAGATCAAGGCCGCCCGTGCCGCCGAAACCACGGCGCTGGACGCTGACAAGGACGGCAAGATCAGCGCCGCCGAACTGGTCGCGCAAGACATGCAGAATGCGCAGGCCCGTGCCGAGATGCGCGCCAAGAATCGGATCGAGCGTCTGGATACCGATGGCGACGGGATGCTGTCGGCGGCCGAACTGGCGGCCCGGCCGATGCAGTTGAAGATGTTCGACCGGCTGGACGCCAACAATGACGGCGCCGTGGACAAGGACGAACTGGCCCAGATGCGCGGCAAGATGCGTGATGGCCGGGGCGAGGGGCGCGATGGTCGCCGCGATGACCGGCGCGGTGACGGCTGGGGCGATTGCGATGACGACGGTTGGGGCGGCTTTGGCGATGCCCCGCGCCGCGGCATGATGCAGCCGCCGGCCAACTGAGCCGAGACAGGACCGGACCGGGGTGCGCCCCGGTCCGGGTTTGCCCCAGAACGGGATTCGCGTTAGGCCAAGAGCAGTATGGACATGGCATTTGACGCAACAGGCGAAGTCTCGGACGAGGCGCTCTTGGTTCTCTATGCAAATGGAGACCGGGACGCGGCGCGTTTCTTGACGTTGCGGCTGGTGCCGCGGGTCTTGCGGGTGGCTGCGCGTATGTTGGGCGACGCAGCCGAGGCAGAGGATGTTGCGCAAGAGGCGATGCTGCGGCTGTGGCGCGTGGCGCCCGAGTGGCGGCAGGGCGAGGCGCAGGTTTCGACCTGGTTGTACCGGGTTGCGGCCAATCTTTGTACCGACCGGCTGCGGCGCCGCCGTGGGCTTGCCCTTGATGAGGTGGCCGAGCCGGAGGACGGGCGACCCTCGGCTGTTGAGGGGATGATTGCGGCTGACCGGGCTACGGCCTTGCAGGCGGCACTGGACGCGCTGCCCGAGCGGCAACGGCAGGCGGTTATTCTGCGCCATCTGGAGGGGCTGACGAACCCTGAGATTGCACAGGTGATGGAGATTGGCGTCGAGGCGGTGGAAAGCCTGACGGCGCGTGGCAAACGGGCGCTGACGGCCATGCTGGCAGGGCGGCGTGAGGAGTTGGGGTATGGCCATGGCTGAGCGGCACAGCAGCGACGACTTTCTTGACGGCTTTCTTGCCGCAGCCCGGCAGGCCGCACCCGAGCCTTCGGCGGATCTTCTGGCGCGGGTTCTGGCCGATGCCGAGGCGCAGATGGCGCAACGGGCTGCGCCGCCGCTGCCCGCAGCCCCGGTTGGGGCGGGGATATGGGCGGGGATCATGTCTGCCGTGGGCGGATGGCGCGCGATGGGCGGGCTGGCGACCGCGGCGGTGACCGGGGTCTGGATCGGCTTTTCCGGGGCCGAGCCGCTGGCCGATGCGGCGGGGGGGCTTTTTGCGCAGGGCGCCTCGGACACGCTTGCCAGCATCAGCCTGCTGCCCGAAGACGATGTGCTGGCATTGGCGATGGATATGGAGGAATGAGCATGACCGAAACCCCGCAGACGCCAGCTCCGAAGGCTGCCAAAGGGTCTGGCCGGTGGCTGCTGATCATGTCGCTGACGCTCAATCTGCTGGTTCTGGGCGTTGTCGTGGGCGGGCTGGTCGCGCATGGTGGGCGGTTGCCGCGGCCGGGTGGGGGCGATATCAGCCTTGGCGTTTTCACCGAGGCGCTGTCCGAGGCTGACCGCGCCACGATGCGCCGGGCCGCAATGGCGCAGGTTCCCGAGTTTCGGGAGATGCGGCGGGCCGCGCGCGCTGATCATGCCCGTATGATCGCGGCGTTGCGCGCCGAGCCGTGGGACCGCGCCGATCTGGAGGCGGTGATGGCTGCCAACCGCACCCGCACGCTGGAACGGATGGAGTGGGGCCAGCGCATGATCCTGGAACGTGTTGCAGCGATGACCCCCGACGAGCGGCGCGCCTTTGCCGCCCGGCTGGAACAGGGCCTGCGCCGCGGCGACCGAGACCGCGCGCATCGTCGTGACACCGCGCCTGAACGCTGACCGGGCCGTGGCGGGTCAGGCGGCGCTGGCCCTTGCGGCAAGCCTGACCTGATTGCGTCCCCCGGCCTTGGAGGCCAGCAGCGCGCGGTCTGCCTGATCCAGCAGCGCCTCGGCGCTTTGATCGGGCAGACCCAGTCCGATTGCCACGCCGATCGACATGGTCACCCGGATTTCACCCGCGCCATCGGGCAGCGTGACCGGCTGTTGCCTGATCGCGGCGCAAAGACGGTTGGCAAGCGCGCGTGCGGCTTCGGGTGTGGTGTCGGGCAGAACGATCAGAAATTCTTCGCCGCCAATGCGGGCGGCCAGATCGGTCTCGCGCAGGTGGGTGCGCAGGCGGCGGGCGGTTTCGGTCAGCACGGCATCGCCTGCGGCATGGCCCCAACTGTCATTGACCGCCTTGAAACGGTCCAGATCCAGCGCCAGAACCGCAAAGGGCCGCCCGGTCTGGCCCGCATGGGCGGTGACGCGGGCCAGATGAGGCAGCGCGTAGCGCCGGTTGAACAGCCCGGTCAGCGGATCGGTGACGGCAAGGCGCAGCCCATCGGCCACGCTGGATCTTTGGCGGTCGGCGATCCGTTTGCGCGCCAGATGCTGGCGCAGGCGCAGCGCGGCCTCTTCGGCGGCTTCGGGCTTGGCCAGGGCGGCGGGCAGCAGGTCGTTGGCGCCCAGATCCAGCGCGATGGCCGCCGTTTCGCGCGGCGCATCGGGCAGCGCCATGCAGATCACTGCATGGCGTGTGGCTGGGCGCGAGCGCAGTTCAGACAAAAGCCGCAGCCCATCACCGGGGTGGTGGGGATCGACTGCGATCAGGATGGCATCGGGCGGTGCCCTTTCCTCCGACTGGGTCAAGGCCTCGTCGCGGCTGGCCAATGTCAGCTCGACCCCCGGCAGATGCGGTGTCAAGGCCTGTTTCCAGCCCAGCGAAGCCTCGCGCGTGGGGCTGACCAGTGTTACCCGCACGGGCACACGGAACGCGGCGGCGGGTTCGGCAAAGCCCAGATCGCGGCAGGTCGCCTCGCGCAGGCGCAGTTCCTCTTCGGTTTCGCGGGCGCGCAGCAGGCTGCGCAGGCGCGCCAAAAGCAGCATTTCATCCAGCGGTTTGGCCATCACCTCCTCGGCCCCTGCGCGCAGGGCCGCAATCCGTTCGGCGGGCGTCTGCGCGACGGCCACCAGCGGGATGGCCCGGGTGGCCGGATCGGCCTTGAGGTGGCGGCACAGATCAGGGCCGTTACCATCGGGCAGGTCGAGGTCCAGCAGGATCAGGTCGGGGCGGTCGGTCTGGGCCAGTGTCAGCGCGGCAGCGCCGGTGGCGGCTTGACAGGTATCATAGCGCGCGGCGGCCAGCTTGACCTTCAGCACGATGCGGTTGGTTGCGACGCCGTCCACGATCAGGATTTTGCCTGGCATGGTTGGAACGCTCCCTTTACTGATACCCTGTGCTCGCTGAAGTAATCATTTGTGGATAATGGTTAACAAAGTCTTTCTGGCGGCAATTGTTTCGAAAAGGTGAACGATGGCGATCTCACGCGATGGGGCAGAACTGCTGGCTTTGCGGGTTTTGGGCTGGATGGCCGAAGACCCCGAGATTATGGGTGGGTTTCTTGGGGCGACCGGCGCCGGGGTTGGTGATCTGCGCGCGCGGGCGACTGACCGGGCCTTTCAGGTGGCCGTTCTGGATCATCTTCTGATGCGCGATGACTGGGTGCTGGCCTTTGCCGAGGCTGTGGGCTGTGCGCCCGATCAACCGCTGGCGGCGCGGATGGCGCTGGGTGGGGCCGAGGGCACGCCCTGGGGCTGAGCCCTTGCAAATCCGCCCCGTAGAACGATCTGTAGGGCACAGTAGCAGGAGTGCGACATGGCAGCGGTGGCGGGGCTGATCTTTGACAAGGACGGGACGTTGTATGATTTTCAGGCCACCTGGTGCGCCTGGTCGCGTGGCCTGTTGATGGAGCTGGCCGAGCAGGACGAGCGTCATGCCCGCGCTCTGGGCGCCGCGATCGGCTATGAGCTGGGCGAGGCCGGGGCGGGGGGGCGGTTTGCCCCCGAAAGCCCGGTGATTGCAGGCACTGTCGAGATCATCGCGGGGCGGTTGCTGCCGCATCTGCCGGCCTGGGATATGGCCGCGCTGGTCGATCGGATGAATGTGCGCGCCGCGCTGGCGCCGCAGACCGAGGCGGTGCCGCTGCGCCCGCTGCTGGCCGGGCTGCGGGCGGATGGATTGAAACTTGGCGTGGCCACCAATGATTCCGAGGCCCCGGCGCGGGTGCATCTGACCGCCTCGGAGGTCGAGGATCTATTTGATTTCATAGCCGGATTTGACAGCGGATTTGGCGCCAAGCCTGCACCGGGGCAATTGTTGGCCTTTGCCGAGGCCACCGGGCTTGTGCCCGAAACGGTGGTGATGGTGGGCGACAGCCGCCACGATCTGGAGGCCGGGCGCGCCGCCGGGATGCGCTGTTTGGGGGTATTGACCGGCCTTGCCGGGGCTGATGACCTTGCCCCCCATGCCGAGGCGGTGCTGCCCGACATTGGTGCGCTGCCCCGCTGGCTGGCGGCCCAGACGGCCTGAGCCGCGCGATGGCTGGTGTTTTTGCCCGGCTCTGGATAGCCTGACCCTGCGGTGCAGACGCAGGAGGCGGCGATGCTACGGAACCGGGCTTTGCATGTGGCGCTGGGCGCGCTGGCTGGGCTTGCGGGCTGGGTTTTGGCCGAAATACTGGCCGAGATCGCCGCGGCGCGGACCGTTCTGGGGCTCGCGACGCTGGGGGCTGCATTCTTTGGCGTGGTGCTGGCGATGCTGACCGATGTAGCGCCGCGCCGGGCGATTGCCGCCGGTGCCGGGGTGGCGGGTGTGACCGCGGCGCTGGTGGTGCTGGGATCACTTCGGTTTGATGACCCGCAGGATTTTGTGGCGGCTGG
The DNA here is from genome assembly GCF_003034995.1 of Phaeovulum veldkampii DSM 11550. Lineage (GTDB taxonomy): Bacteria > Pseudomonadota > Alphaproteobacteria > Rhodobacterales > Rhodobacteraceae > Phaeovulum > Phaeovulum veldkampii. The sequence continues at coordinate 59,999 of NZ_PZKF01000002.1, forward strand.
GCATGGCGTGCTGGCCGGGCTGGTGCTGGCCTCGCTGCCCGTGCCTTTCCTGATGGCGGTGGCGCGCGGCGGGCGCGGTGCCTGGGCCGATTACCCGGCGCTGTTTCTGCATTCGTGGAACATTGTCGTGCGCTATGCCGCTGCCGCGTTGTTTGTGGGGGTGGTCTGGGCGGTGCTGATACTGTCGGGCGCGTTGTTGCGCCTTGTCGGCATCGAGGCGCTGGCCAACCTGCTGGAAGAGCCGCTGGCCATCTGGTTGATCAGCGGCGCCGCGCTGGGGCTGGGGCTGGCGGTGGTGGGCGAGTTGAGCGATCTGGTATCGCCCTATCTGATGCTGCGGCTGTTGCGGCTTTTATTGCCGGTTGTTCTGGTTGTGGTGCTGGTGTTTCTGGCGGCGCTGCCTTTGCGCGGCCTCTCGGGGCTGTTTGGCAACCTGTCGCCGGGCGCAATGTTCATGGCGATGGCGGCGGTCGCGGTCGGGTTGATCGCGATTGCGGTCGATCAGAGCGAGGCCGAGGCGGTGCAGGGACGCCTGATGCAGACCATGGTGCGGGCGCTGGCGCTGACGGTGCCGGTGCTGGCGGGGCTCGCCGTCTGGGCGGTGGCGCTGCGGGTGGTTCAGTATGGCTGGACGCCGGGGCGGGTGGCGGCGGCCTGTGGTGCAGGGGTGAGCCTTGGTTATGGTCTGGCCTATGCGCTGGCGGTGCTGCGCGGGGCGCGCTGGATGGGGCATATCCGCCGTGCGAATATCGGGTTGGCTCTGGGGCTGATCGTGCTGGCCGCGCTGTGGCAGACGCCGCTGCTGAACGCGCAGGCGATTGCGGCGCAAAGCCAGCAGGCGCGTTATGCCGAGGATCGCGCGATGCCCGAACAGATGCCTTTGTGGGAACTGGCCCATGATTGGGGCCGCCCCGGCCTTGCCGTGCTGGCGGAGCTGCGCGATGTCGCTGCCCTGCCGGGGCAAGAGGCGCTGGCGCGGCGTTTTGCGGCGATGGACCGGGCCCCGCAACGCTGGGAATTCGATGATCCGGGCCGCACTCCGATCGGGGCGGCACGGGCCGTTGGGCTGGCCGCTGCCCTGCCGGTCTGGCCCGAGGGGCGCAGCGCCCCCGAGGGTCTGTTGGAAAGCCTGAGCGCGCCGGAGGGCCAGATGGTGCTGGAGGCTTGCGCCCGGACCACGCCTGCGGGCAACCCCGGCTGCCTTCTGCTGCTGGCCGATCTGGTGCCGCAGCGCGACGGCGACGAGGCGGTGATTGTGCTGTCCTCCGGTGGCCGTACGCGCGGGGTGGTGACGCTGGTATTTGCGCGCGAGGGGGCGGGCTGGACCACCCCTGATTCGCGCAGCGATGGCGAAGGCCCCGAAGCGGGCCGCGCCATTGACCTGATCCGGCAGGAGGGGGTGGCGCTGGTGCCGTTGGGCCTTTCGGCGCTGCAGTTTGGTGATCGGCGGATTTTTCTGTATCCCTGAGAGGGATTGGGGCTTTGTTAACCTGGCGGCTCTAGCCTTCCTTCGGGAAGGGAGGTGTGCCCCATGCATGGTCTTGTGAACCGGTCGATCCAGTGTTTCCTCGGCGACACCTACGGCGCCGATCTGTGGGCTGCCGTGGCGGCCAAGGCCGGGGCGCCTGTCGAGGGGTTCGAGGCAATGTTGCGCTATGACGATGCGCTGACCTGCGACCTGATACAGGCGGCGACCCTGCGGCTGGGCAAACCCCGCGCCGCGCTGCTGGAGGATCTGGGCGCCTATCTGGTCACGCGGGAGCCGCTGCGTCGGCTGATGCGCTTTGGCGGGGTGGATTATACGGAATTCCTGCTGTCGCTGGAGGATTTGCAGGGCCGTGGCCTGATGGCGCTGCCGGATCTGGACCTGCCGGAGCTTGGGCTTGAAAGCGGGGCGGCGGGGCGATTTACCCTGACGGTGACTGCTGCACAGCCCGGTTGGGGCGCGGTCTTTGCCGGGATGCTGCGGGCGATGGCCGATGATTATGGCGCGCTGGCGCTGATCGAGCATGTTGCCCCCCCGGTCGATCATGAGACGACGGGAGCGGGCCAGACCGGACCGGGGCAGCCCGCGCCGGTGCGGCTGGGCCCGCAGGCGGCGGCGCAGGAATGGGTGACGGTCGAGTTGCTGGAAGCGCGCTTTGCCAGTGGGCGGAGATTTGATCTGGCAGCGATGACGACAGGCGCATGATGTGCTGCGCAGGGGTATGGGAGGGCAGTGTTCTGGCGGTTGATGCCGAGGCGTTGGGGCGGTTGATGCCGATGGCGCTGTGGCTGGACCGCACCGGGATCATCCGTGGCGCGGGGCCGGCGCTGGAAAAGCTGTGTGCCGACAGCCTGCCGGGGCAGAGGCTGGGCGCGCAGTTCGAGGTCTTGCGCCCGCGTCTGCCAGAGGCCACGTCAGCGTCCGAGGCGAGGCCCGCAGATGACCGGGCCAAGGCCGTGGCCGGTCGCAACGCCGGGGCCGAGGTCGATCTGGCGGGGCTGCTCGGGGCGCGGGTCTATCTGCGGCTGCGGCGTGCGCCCGCCACGACGCTGCGGGGGGTGGCGGTTCCTGCGCGGGTTGCGGGCGCGGACGGGCTGATACTGAACCTGACCTTCGGGATCGGGCTTGCTGATGCTGTGCGCGACCATGGTCTGACGACCTCCGATTTCGCCGTGACCGATCTGGCGATGGAGTTTTTGTATCTGCAAGAGGCCAAGGCTCTTGTGATGGGCGAATTGCACGCGCTCAACGCCCGGCTGCAAGACGCCCGCCGCACCGCCGAGGCACAGGCGATGAGCGACCCGTTGACCGGGCTCGCCAATCGCCGCGCGTTGGATCAGGATCTTGCGCGCGCGGCAGCGGTGGCGGCGCGCGGGGGGGCGCCGTTTGCGCTGGCGCATCTGGATCTGGACCACTTCAAGGCAGTGAACGATTTGCTGGGCCACCCGGCAGGCGATTTCATGCTGGGCCGGGTCGCCGCGATCCTGCGCGAGGAAACGCGGCGGGCCGATCTGGTGGCGCGGGTCGGGGGCGATGAATTCGTGCTGCTGCTGCGCGGCGCCCATGACCCCGCAGGGTTGATGGCGCTGGGCGCGCGGATCATCGCGCGGATCGAAGAGCCGTGCCTGCATGAGGGGCGGCCCTGCCGGATATCGGCGAGTATCGGGATTGTCCTGTCCGCAAGCCACCCAGGCGCCGACCCGGCCCAGATGCTGGCCGCTGCGGATGTGGCGCTTTATGCCTCGAAGCGCCGGGGCAGGGGGTGTTGCACGGTTGCGCCGCCACCGCCGACGGGTCCACCTGACGACGGGGCAGACTGGCTCGACTAGGCCGGGGCGTTGCGCTAGGCAGGGGCCATGAGACAGGGGTTTCCCATTGCAGCGCCGGGTATGGCCATCGGCCTTCTGGGCGGGTCGTTCGACCCGGCCCATTCGGGCCATGTGCATATCACTGAAGAGGCCTTGCGCCGGTTCGGGCTGGACCGGGTGTGGTGGCTGGTCAGCCCCGGCAACCCGTTGAAGCCCAATTCGCCCGCGCCGATTGCTCGGCGTGTGGCTGCGGCGCGCGCGATCATGCAGCATCCGAAGGTCGTGGTGACGGCGATCGAGGCGCGGCTGGGCACACGCTATACCGCGCAAACACTGGCGCGGCTGAAGGCACTCTACCCCGGTGTGCGCTTTGTCTGGCTGATGGGGGCCGACAATCTGGTGCAGTTCCACCGCTGGGATAACTGGCGCCAGATTCTGGCGATGGTGCCGGTGGGGGTGCTGGCGCGGCCGGGCGCGCGGATGCCGGCGCGGCGTTCGAAGGTGGCGCAGACCTATGCCGGTGCCCGCCTTCCGGGCGAGGCGGCGCAACTGCTGCCGGGCATGACGCCGCCCGCATGGTGTTTTGTCGATGTGCCGATGGTCAATCTGTCGTCCTCGGCGATCCGGGCACGGGTGCAGCGGCGGGGGCCTTTGCGCAGCAAGGCTTGATCGCGCGGGGTGACCTGCGCTTTAGTGTGGTGGGAAAACGGGGGTCAACCATGCAACTGTCGCGCCGCGTTCTGCTGGGCGGTCTTCTGGCGGGGTTGGCCGAGACCGGGCTGGCCCAGGCGCCAGCCGTTTCGCCCCGCCCCGCCCCGCGCCCTGCGGTGACATCTGGCGCTGCGGCAGCCCCGGCGTCGGCACGGGTGGCGGCGGTGGCGGTCGAGGATCTGATCGCAGCGGCACGGCTGGGGGGCGATGTGACCTTTGCCGTGGCCGATGCCCGGACTGGTCTGATTCTGGAAACCCGTGGCGCAGATCGCGCGATGCCGCCCGCCTCGACCGCCAAGGCGGTCACGGCACTTTATGCGCTGGAGCATCTGGGCCCGACGTTCCGGTTCGTGACGCGGCTGATTGCGACCGGGCCGGTGGCGGGGGGGATAGTGCAGGGCGATCTGGTGCTGGCGGGGGGCGGCGATCCGACGTTGTCCACCGACGATCTGGCGCAGATGGCGGCAGCGCTGGCGGCGCGGGGCGTGCGCGGCGTCACGGGGCGATTTCTGGTCTGGGCGGGTGCGCTGCCGTTTCAGCGCGACATTGCCGAGGGGCAGCCGGTGCATGTGGGGTATAACCCGGCGGTCAGCGGGCTGAACCTGAATTTCAACCGGGTGCATTTTGAATGGCGCCGCGGGCAGGGTGGCTATGCGCTGAGCATGGATGCCCGGTCTGAACGCGTTGTGCCCAAGGTCTATTCGGCCCGCGTGGCGCTGGCCGACCGCAGTGTGCCGCTGTTCACCTATGCCGAGAGCGGCGGGCGCGAGGAATGGACGGTGGCGCGCACCGCGCTGGGCAAGGGCGGCAGCCGCTGGCTGCCGGTGCGCCGCCCTGATCTGTATGCGGGCGATGTGTTCCAGACGCTGGCGCGCGCGCAGGGCGTGCCCTTGCCTAACCCGACCCCGGTGGATCGGTTGCCGGGTGGCACGGCGGTTGTCAGTCATGACAGCGCCGATCTGCGCGAGGTGCTGCGCGACATGCTGCGGTATTCGACGAATGTGACCGCCGAGGCCGTGGGCATGGCCACGACCCAGGCGCGCGGCGGGGGGGGAGGAATTGCGGCCTCGGGGCGGGCGATGACCGAGTGGCTGCGTGTCCGCGCGGGCGCCGGGGGGGCGCGGTTCGTGGATCATTCCGGCTTGGGGGTAGAGACGCGGATTTCGGCAGCCGAGATGGTGGCGGCATTCGTGCGGCTGGGGCCCGCGCTGAACCTGCGACCGATCCTGCGCGACATCCCGTTGCGCGATACAAAAGGCCGCGAGATCAAGGGCCATCCGATCCGGGTGGAGGCCAAGACCGGCACACTGAATTTTGTTTCGACGCTGGCGGGCTATATGACCACGCCCGACGGAACCGATCTGGTCTTTACAATCTTTACCGGCGATGTGGCCCGGCGCGCAGCGGTGGGGCCGAGCGAGGCGCCCGAGGGGGCTGATGCCTGGGTAAAACGATCCAAGCGGTTGCAGCAGCAACTGATCGAGCGCTGGGCGGCGGTTTACGGGCGCTGAGGCGTTACAGCGTCATGTGGCGCGCGCGTGCGCCGCGTTCGATCGCGGCGGCGTTCAGGCGGTCCACCTCCAGTTCGTGGCGGACTTCTTCCAGCATCCGCAACTCGATCTCGCCCAGCTTGCCATCGGCTGCGGCCACATCGCAGGCCAGCGCATAGGCGGTTTCAAAGAGCTTTTCGGGCAGCGCGTCGCGCACAAGGCCGAACAGGGCATCAAGCCCCTCTTCCTCTTCGAGCAGGGCGTAGACGGTTTGCGCCACCACCGGAATGCGGTCGATGTCGTAGCTGGCGAAGATCGGCATGTGGTTGACCATGCGTTCGATCGCGACAAGTTCCGCGGTACGGATATTTTCATCCGAAACGGAGACCGCGACCATGACGGCGACAAGCGCATCTTGCGGGGAAAGCGAGGGCAGGGCTTCGGTCACGGTATCCATCCTGAAAAGGGCATTCCAGGTGCAAATTATTGACCTTCGGCCCCCCGCACAATAGGGGGAACGCGATGGGCGCATGGGGTGCCCCGCATGAGGTATGACATGACGACTTTGCGCGACGGTGCGATGAACTCCAAAGCCTGGCCTTTCGAGGAAGCGCGCCGCGTGCTGAAGCGTTATGAAAAGGCGCCGCCAAAGAAGGGCTATGTGCTCTTCGAGACCGGCTATGGGCCGTCGGGGTTGCCGCATATCGGCACGTTCGGCGAGGTGGCGCGCACCACGATGGTGCGCCGCGCCTTTGAGATCATCAGCGATATTCCCACGAAACTGCTGTGCTTTTCCGACGACATGGACGGGATGCGCAAGGTGCCCGAAAACGTGCCCAATCAGGACATGTTGCGCCAGCACATGCAAAAGCCGCTGACCGCGGTGCCCGACCCGTTCGAGCAATACGAAAGCTTTGGGCATCACAACAACGCCATGCTGCGGCGGTTTCTGGATACTTTCGGCTTTGAATACGAATTCGCCAGTGCGACCGAATATTACAAGGCGGGCAAGCTGGATGCGATCTTGCTGAAGGCGGCCGAGAAATACGACGACATCATGAAGATCATGCTGGCGTCGCTGCGCGAAGAGCGGCAGCAGACCTATTCGTGCTTTTTGCCGATCAGCCCCAAGACGGGCAAGGTTCTGTATGTGCCGGTCAGCCATGTCGATGCGAAGGCGGGCACCATCACCTATACCGACGAGGACGGCGAAGAGGTGACGGTTGCGGTCACCGGCGGCAATGTGAAGTTGCAGTGGAAGCCCGACTTCGGCGCGCGCTGGGCGGCGCTGGATGTCGATTTCGAGATGTATGGCAAGGATCACAGCACGAACACCCCGATCTATGACGGGATCTGCAACGTGCTGGGGGGCCGTGCGCCGGAACATTTCACCTATGAGTTGTTCCTTGACCAGAACGGCGAGAAGATTTCGAAATCGAAGGGCAACGGCCTGTCGATCGACGAATGGCTGACCTATGCGGCGACCGAGAGCCTGAGCTATTTCATGTATCTCAAGCCGAAAACCGCCAAGCGGATGTATTTCGACGTGATTCCGAAGGCGGTGGACGAATACCACCAGCAGCTGAAGGCCTATCCGACCCAGAGCATGGCCGAGCAGGTGAACAACCCGGTCTGGCACATCCACGGCGGTAACCCGCCGGAATCGAAGATGGTGGTCAGCTTTGCGATGTTGCTGAACCTTGCCTCGGTGGCGGGGGCGAGCGACAAGACCGGGCTATGGGGTTTCATCAAACGCTATGCACCCGAGGCCAGCCCCGAGACGCACCCCGATCTGGATCAGGCCGCCGAATTTGCGGTGCGCTACTTCCGCGACTTTGTGGCGCCGGGGCGAGTGTTCCGCCTGCCGACCGAGACCGAGCGCGCGGCGCTTGAGGATCTGGTGGTGCGGCTGAAGGGCTGGCAGGGGGGGCTTGATGCCGAGGAGTTGCAGAGCCTTGTGTTCGCCGTCGGCCGCGATCACGGGTTCGAGCCGCTGCGCGACTGGTTTACCGCGCTTTACGAGGTGCTGCTGGGGGCAAGCCAGGGGCCGCGGTTTGGCGGGTTCATCGCGCTTTACGGGGTGGATGAAACCGTGGCGCTGATCGAAAAGGCGCTGGCGGGCGGGCTGGTCTGAGGTCTTAGCCCGCTTGCCAGACCTGCCACCACTGCCGCCAGCGGGCAACCAGTGCCTCGGGGGTGTCAGCGAACAGCCGGGCGGCAAGACGGCGCGCGTCGTGTTCAAGCCCGGACTGCCGGCGGGCGGCCAGCGCATCAAGCGCCGCCTGCGCGTCGGGTGGCAGCCGACTGTCGGCCAGATGCGCGCGCAGCACGGCCAGATCGTGATGCAGGCCCAGCAATTCGCCCAAGGCATCGGCGGCTTCGATATGGGGGGCCATTGCCTCGGGCCAGATCGGGCGCAACAGGCGGGCGTGATACCAGTGGTCCTTGACGCGCTTGCGCCATTGGTGGATCGCCTCGGCATCGGGGTGGTCATCGGCGGCGCGGGCGGCGCCCTGCGCGGCGGCCAAGGTGCGCAACAGCCCCGGTTCCAGTGTGGAAAAACCCTTGCCCTTCGGGGACCAACGACTGGCGCGGTCGCGCAGGGCCTCCATCGCGGCAAGAAAAGAGGCCATGGCGTTGGTGCGGTCGGCCTCGGGCGGGCGGGCGGCCAGTTCGGCGGCCAGCGCGCGGGCGGCCTCGGCTGCGGGGCTGTCATCGTCGCGCGCCAGATCGGCCAGCGTGGCCTGCATCACCTCGGCGTCGCGCTGGCCTGACAGCATCCGCCCGGCATCGCGCAGGGCGGCATTTTCCAGCCCATAACCGTGCAGGCGGGGGCGCAAAAGCCGGATCAGCCCACGCAGTTTCTTGACATTTTTGCGCAGCGCGTGGGTCTGGCCCGCGGCATCGGCGGCGCGGGCGCGGGCGCAGGTCAGTGCCGTGTCGATCTCTTCCAGCGCGATCCGGCGAACGGCGTTTGTGATCGTGTCGTCGTTCAGGTCAAAGCAATAGCCCATGGTTGCCCCTCCGTCGGGCAAGCCTAGCAAGGGGCGCCGCGCGGTGGAACCGCCGCAACGGTCGCAGGGGCAGCGCGCGGCGTGGTTAAGGCTTCTTCAAGGTTTCGCCTTAGCTCTGATCGCGCCGGGGCAAGGCCCGCGGCACCTTCCCAGCAGGAGCATCCCGTCGCGGCGACGGCATGGGGGCCCTGCGCTGCCCGGCCCCCGATGCGGAGCCTCTCTGCCGGGACGGGCGGAACAGGCGAAGGGGATGGCGCATGAACAAGGCGATTACAGACGGGCTGTTGCTGATGCCGCCCGCGTTCGGGGCGGGGCTGGATGTCTGGTCCAGCGAGGATGGCACGCCGGGGCAGGCGAGCTATCAGGGCGCTTACAATGCAGCGCTGGTTGCGGCCGATCAGGATTTTGGCCCCTGTCTGGAACTGGTCAAGACGACCGCCACGCAAAAGCTGCGCTACATGGGGGAAACCCCGATCCTGCCGGGCTGCTATCTGCGGATCACCGCGCGCGTCAAGGTGATCAGCGGCAATCTGCCCGGTGTGCGGATCGCGGGATGGGCGGGTGGCGCCGGGGGCGTGCATGTGGAGGGGCTGGTCGAAACCGGCCCCGAAGCGGTGCCGGGCGGTTATGGCGAGGTGGTGACGGTCAGCGCGATCGTGGGCACTGGCGCGCGCGGCGGCGTGGATATGCCGTGGGGGCTGGCCCCGATCTATGGCCATTTCGGGCTGGATCTGACCGGGGCCAATGGCGGCGTGGTGCGGATCGAGTCGATCGCAATCGAGGACGTGACCGCAGCCTGGCTGCGCGAGATGGTGCCGTTCGTCGATGTGCGCGATTTCGGCGCGGTGGGTGACGGTGTCACAGATGACCGCGCGGCCTTTGCAGCGGCGGATGCGGCAGCAGCGGGGCGCGGGATTCTGGTGCCCGAGGGCAGCTATTACCTGTCGGGCAATCTGTCGCTGAATGCGCCGGTGCGCTTTGTGGGCACACTGGTGATGCCGCTGGCGGCGCGGCTGTTGCTGCTGAAAAGCTATGATTTCCCGACCTATGCCGCGGCGTTCGGCGACGAGGATCTGGGCTTTCGCAAGGCAGTGCAGGCGTTGTTTTACTACACCGACCATACCGTGCTGAACCTGAAGGGACGCCGGGTAGAGCTGACCGCCCCGGTCGATCTGCGGGCGCTGCTGCCGGATCTGGGCAGCTTTTCCAACCGCCGGGTGATCGCCAATGGCCAGATCAATGTGATTGACGGGCCGGGCTGGGCCTCGGCCATGGTCAGTTCGCAGGCCAGCTATGACATCGCGCTGCCCGACCAACTGACCGCCGTTGCCAATATCGCCAGCATTCCGGTGGGCGCGCGCGTTGCGGGCACGGGTGTTGGGCGCGAGGTTTATGTGAAGGCGGTGAACGTGGTTGCTGGTAGCCTGACCCTGTCGCAGCCGCTGCACGGCGGGTCGGGCAGCCGCAGCTACAGTTTCACGCGTGATCGCTATATTCTGGACTTGTCGGGGATGGAGCGGCTGGACCGGCTGAACATCGCCGAGGTGGAGTTTTTGTGCAACGGCGTAGCCAGCGCGGTGATGCTGCCGCCCGAGGGCGATGTTTTTGCGATGCGCGACTGCTGGGTGATGCGGCCCAAGGATCGTGCCATCACCTCGATCGGCCGCGGCTGTCAGGGGATGCTGATCGACCGCTGCCATTTCCTGTCGAACGAGATGAGCCTGCGCGTGCAGGACCGCAGCACCATTGCGCTGAACGTCAACGCCAATGACGTGAAAATCCGCGAGAACCGCTTTGTGCGCTTTGCACATTTCATGGTGGCGGCGGGCACGGGGCATCTGATTCTGGGCAATCACTGGTTTCAGGGGGATGAGGAAACGCAGGGGCTGCGCTCGGCCGGGTTGGTGCTGGCGCAGACCAATGTGCTGACCTCGGTCACCGGTAATTATATCGACAACGCAGGGCTGGAATGGACCAATGAATACGCGCCCGATCCGGCATTTGGCACGCAGTATTCCTTTGGCGGGCTGACAGTGACCGGCAACACCTTCCTGTGTTCCGATATGGCACCCGGTTTTCGCTGGATTTCGGTCCGGCCCTATGGGGCGGGGCATTTCATTCACGGGCTGAACCTGTCGGGCAATGTGTTCAAGGCCGCCGGCGGCACGGTCGAGCGGATCGAGCGGGTGGACACGACCGTTGCCGATCTGGATTACAGCCGGATGCGGAACGTCGTGGTGGAGGGCAACACTTTCAACGGGATCAGCCAGTTCGTGTCGAACCCGGCGACGCTGGAACACGATCAGGCGACGGCGCAGACGGTCTGGACCCTGACGCCGGGTGCGATGCTGCCGTTCGGAGGCTGGGCGCGAAATGTCGAGGGGGTAGTGGCCGAGGGGATGATTTCGGGAGCCACGGGCGCCCGCATCACCGAGATGCCCTTTGTTCAGGTGGAACAGGGGGCGGCCAAGCAGCAACTGCAACTGAACTGGTCACAGGCCGCCAAGGGCCGGGTTCAGGTCAAGGTGCGGATGGACAATCTGGCCTGATTGGGCACGGTATGGTGGGCGCGGGTTTCGGCCCGCGCCCCAAATGCGGGCCTGCCCGCAGGGGGTTGCACGCCCGGCGCTTGACAAGCCTGGGGGCGCGGATTCAGGGTGGCGCGGCCTTGCCTGAAAGATCGCATCATGCCCGCCAGACGTGCTGAGGCCCCGAAACGGGGCGAAGATTTCCTGCCCAAAACCGTGACCGTCCTGCGCGAGGGCTATGGCCTGGGGGCGCTGCGGGCCGATGCGCTGGCGGGACTGACGGTGGCTATCGTGGCGCTGCCGCTGTCTATGGCGATTGCCATTGCCTCTGGGGTGGGGCCGGAACGAGGGCTGTTCACCGCCATTGTCGGCGGGTTTCTGGTGTCGGCCCTGGGCGGGTCGCGGTTTCAGATCGGGGGGCCTGCCGGGGCCTTTATTGTGCTGGTCTCGGCCTGCGTGATGCAGACGGGGATTTCGGGGCTGATCCTTGCCACCTTTCTGTCAGGGTTCATGCTGATTGCGCTGGGGCTGTTGCGGATGGGCAGTTATATCCGCTTCATCCCCTACCCGGTGACGGTGGGATTTACTGCAGGTATTGGTGTTATTATTTTTGCCAGTCAGATCAAGGATCTGCTGGGCCTGACCCTGCCGGGGGCCGAACCCGGCGAAATCATCGAAAAGGTGCAGGTGCTATGGGAGGTGAAGGCCAGTTTCACCCCGGCAGCGCTGGCCGTGGCGCTGGCGACCATCGCCATCATCGAGGCGATCAAGCGGTTTGCGCCGCGCCTGCCCAGCCTGCTGATCGGGGTGGTTGTGGCTACGGTTGCGGCTTGGGCGCTGGCCTTGCCGGTGGAAACCATCGGCTCGCGCTTTGGCGACCTGCCGCGGGTGCTGCCGGTGCCGGCACTTCCCGACCTGTCGGCCGAGGCGATCCGCGCGGCGCTGCCGTGGGCGGTCAGCTTTACCCTGCTAGGGGCCATCGAATCACTGCTGTCGGCGATGGTGGCCGACGGGATGAGCGGCACGCAGCACCGGTCCAACGGTGAGCTGGTGGCGCAGGGCGTGGCCAATATCGGCGCCGCTCTGGTTGGCGGGTTTTGCGTGACGGGCACCATTGCGCGCACTGCCACCAATGTGCGCGCCGGGTCACGTGGGCCGGTTTCGGGGATGCTGCATGCCGTGTTCGTTCTGGTCTTTATGCTGGTGGCGGCGCCGCTGGCCTCGTTCATTCCGCTGGCGGCGTTGGCGGGGGTGCTGGCCATCGTTGCTTGGAACATGATCGAACGCGAGGAAATGGCGGCGCTGATCCGGTCCTCCAGGGCCGATGCGATGGTGCTGATCGTCACCTTCCTGCTGGTGGTGTTTCGCGACCTGTCCGAGGGGATCATCGTGGGCTTTGCGCTGGGGGGCCTTGTGTTCATCCGCCGCATGTCGGAGGCGACCCAGCTTGAGGCGCATCCGCATCATGCCGATGAGACGTTCACGATCCCGTCTGACGTGGTGGTTTACCGGTTGCGCGGGGCGGTGTTTTTTGGCGCCGCGGCAACACTGGGGTCGGTGCTGGACCGGATCGCGCAGCGCCCGCGGGCCTTTGTGGTCGATTTTTCAGAGGTGCCTTTTGTCGATTCCACCGGGGCGCGGATGATGCTGACGCTGGCACAAAAGATGGAGCGGCGCGGCGGGCGGCTCTACGTTACCGGCACCACGGCTGAGTTGCGCCGCGCGCTGCATGCGCAGGGCCTGCATGACCCGTTGGCACGGTTCCTGCCCGATGTTGCCACCGCGCTTAAGATGGCCACCCAAGGCTAGCTGCCCAGCTTGGCGTGCACCTCGTCCAGATCGACCTCGGCTTTGGGCATCTTGTTGTCGGGGTCGTCAAAGTCGTAGCGGAAGAACTGGAAATCCTTTTTGTAGATTTCCCACATCAGATGCCGCGACAGATCGTCGAAATAGGCGCTGACGGGATGGGCGCGCCTGGGCCCATGCCCCTCGCTTTCGTTGAACCTCGGGATCGCGGCCAGATCGACCGGCACCGGGGTTTGCACCGCATTCAGCACGCCCTGCATGCCCTCGTTGAACGTCTCGGTGAAAAAGATTTGGTCATAGCGCCCGCCGTTCACGATGAAGGTGGCGATATGGCCCGACATGGCCGACCAGTGGATGTCGGGCTCCATCGGGCGGCGAAAGCGGATGGTGTCGCGCGCGAACAGCAGAAACCGGCGGAACGATGCGATCTGGTCGAACTCGAACCCGGCTTCGGGGCTGCCCACATCGACCCCGTATTTCTGCGCCAGTTGCGGCACCAGATTGCCGCGATAGCGGCGCCCGTTGCGCTGGATCCCCGCGATCTTGTCAAAGAACGACGACAGGATACGTGCATAAGGGTTTCGGATGCAGGTGAAGGTGTAGGATTTGTGGCCCCGCACATTTGCTTCGATCAGCTTCTGGCTGGTCTCGGCCGACCATTTGTGCAGCCCTGCGGTGGCGTCGTGAATGTCGCCGTCAAAGAAACGGCCATGGTCGGAATAGAACATGATCTGGCCAATGGTCGAACAGGCGCATTTGGGCACCACGCGATAGACCATGCTTTCGCTTTCCGTCATCCAGGTGCCTGGAAACCCCATTCTTGCCCCATATCCGGCCACCGCGCGCGGCGACGCCTCAACACTCAGAAGAATTAGCATCTAGGAAGCAAAGAAACACTGTCGTTTCAATGTTTGTTGACGCTATCTAGGCAAGAATTCGGCAACCGGGGCCCGTTATCCTCTCCAACATGGCCAAGATCGCCTTCATCCTTTTGTGCCACAAGGATCCCGAGGGGATCATCCGGCAGGCCGAACGCCTGACGTCGACCGGCGATTGCGTCGCCATCCACTTTGATGCGCGCGCCAAGGCCGCCGATTATCAGCGCATCCGCAGCGCACTGGCCGATAACCCCGCGGTGGTGTTCGCCCGCCGTCGCATTCGCTGTGGCTGGGGCGAATGGAGCCTGGTCGCCGCCACCTTGGAGGCGTTGCGCGCCGCCGTTACAGCCTTTCCCCGCGCGACGCATTTCTACATGCTGTCGGGCGACTGCATGCCGATCAAAACCGCCGAATGGGTGCATCGTTACCTGGATGCCGAAGATGTCGATTACATTGAAAGCGTAGATTTTTTCACCTCGGGCTGGATCAAGACGGGCCTGCGCGAGGAGCGGCTGATCTATCGCCACTGGTTCAACGAACGCACCCAGACGCGCCGGTTCAACGCGGCCTTTGCGCTGCAGCGCAAACTGGGCCTGACCCGCGCGATCCCCGAAGATCTGCAGATGATGATCGGCTCGCAATGGTGGTGCCTGCGGCGGCTGACGGTGGAAAAGGTGCTGGAGTTCATACGCAACCGGCGCGATGTGATGCGGTTTTTCCGAACCACATGGATACCCGACGAGACGTTTTTTCAGACCATCGTGCGCCACCTCGTGCCCGACCGCGAGATCCGCGCGCGCACGCTGACGTTTCTGATGTTTACCGATTACGGAATGCCGTTGACCTTTTACAACGACCATTACGAGCTGCTGTTAAGCCAGGATTATCTGTTCGCCCGCAAGATCAGCCCTGATGCGCAGGATCTGAAGGCGCGGTTGGGCGATCTTTGGGCCGAAGAAGGGGTAGCGTTCTCGATCTCGAACGAAGGCGCCCGGCTGTTTGCCTATCTGACCGGGCGCGGCCGGGTCGGGCGGCGATTTGCCCCCCGGTTCTGGGAGGCGGATGCAAGCCTTGGCCGCGGGCGCGAGTTGATGATTGTCGCGTGCAAGAAATGGCATGTGGCCAAACGGCTGGTGGCACGGGTGGCCGAGGTCAGCGGCACCCCCGGTGTTGAGTATCTGTTTCACGAAGAAGCGACGGCACTGCCCGATCTGGGCGGCGTCCAGACCACGGTTGGCAAGCGCAACCGCCACCGCCGGGCGCTGCTGCGGATGCTGTTCGACCATCACCGCACCGACCGGCTGGTGATCTGCCTTGACCCTTCGGCGCTGGAGCTGATGCAGGATTTCGCCGCGGACAAGGCGCAGGTGCGGGTTCTGGAGATCGAATGCCAGTTTACCGACGCCTACCTTCTGGGCCATGCCCGGCGCATCGGCCTTGCCGGGGAACGGGCGCCGCAGCAGGTGATCGAGCGGCTGTTGCCCACCCTCCGGCAAGAGTTGCATTTTGAAAGCGAGCGGCTGC
The DNA here is from genome assembly GCF_003034995.1 of Phaeovulum veldkampii DSM 11550. GTDB lineage: Bacteria > Pseudomonadota > Alphaproteobacteria > Rhodobacterales > Rhodobacteraceae > Phaeovulum > Phaeovulum veldkampii. The sequence continues at coordinate 75,244 of NZ_PZKF01000002.1, forward strand.
GGGATGCGGGTTTTCCGTTGCTGGCGCGGATGCGGCAAGGTGCCAGTCTGGACGAAAACGCCCGCGCCCTTACCGAATTTCTGCGGGTGGAGGATGGTCCCGCCCGCGCGATCGCTGCGACCGATTACCTGTTTGAGGACTGAGAGGATATCCGATGGCTTATGTGTATGACGACACAAACATTTTCGCCCGCATCCTGCGTGGCGAAATCCCCAATCAGACGGTTCTGGAAACCGTGCATACGTTGGCATTCCGCGATATCCGACCGCAGGCGCCGCATCATGTTCTGGTGATCCCGAAGGGGCCTTATGTCACGCTGGATCATTTTGCCGAAGCCGCGACCGAGGCCGAGATTGTCGATTTCACCCGCGCCGTTGCCAAGGTCTGCCAGATGCTGGGGGTTCAGCCGGGCAACGGCGGGAATGGCTTCCGCGCGATCACCAATGCGGGCGACGATGGCGTGCAGGAGGTGCCGCATTACCACCTGCACATTCTGGCGGGCCGCGATCTGGGGCGGATGCTGCAACCGGCATGACCATGGCAGGGCGGGGGCGAGCCCGCCCAACCTTCAGTGCAGGATTTCTTCGTCGCGCACCAACATGTTGCACCAGGCGCGGTCCAGCAACTCGGGGGTCATCTGGTGCGGGATGCCCTCGAAATCACAGATGGCGATCATCTGGTCGATCAGGAATACTGGCTGATAGTTGGCATAGACGTTGTCGATGGTGGGGTATTTCACCTTCATCATGTGCAGCATCGTGCGTTCGTCCAGTGGCACCTTGCGCTTGCGCGCGACCATCGCAAAGATCTTGAGGAAGTCGGCCTGATCCGGCCCGTCGATCTTGATCTTGAAAAAGATCCGGCGCAGCGCTGCGCGGTCGAAAATCTCGTTCGGGTGAAAGTTGGTGGAAAAGATCACCAGCGTATCAAACGGCACCTCGAACTTTTCGCCCGATTGCAGCGCTAGAATGTCGCGGCTTTCCTCCAGCGGCACGATCCAGCGGTTGACCAGCTTTTGCGGCGGTTCGGCCTGACGGCCAAGGTCGTCCACGATGAACACGCCGCCCGAGGATTTCATCTGCAACGGCGCGGTGTAGGTGCGGGCGGTGGGGTTATACGTCAGGTCCAGCATGTCGAGCGACAACTCACCCCCGGTGATCACCGTGGGACGGTCGCAATAGACATAGCGGTTGTCAAAGCGGTTCCCGGCCTTGCGCAGGCTGGTCGTGTCTTCGGCGCTTTCAGACGCGGCCGAATGCACGATCGGGTCATAGACGGTGATCACCTGTCCGGCGTATTCCACCGCGCGCGGAATGTAGATGCGGTCACCCAAAGCATTGCGGATACCGTTCGAGATCGAGGATTTGCCGTTCCCCGGCGGCCCATACATCAGGATAGAGCGGCCCGCACTGACCGCAGGCCCAAGGTGATCCAGCAGGCTGTCGGGCAGGATCAGATCGCCCATCGCCGCAGTCAGCTGTGGCCGCGTGATCTGAATGTTACGGATCGACTGGCGCCGGACCTGATCCTGATAGGCGGCCAGCGGCACCGGAACCGCGCCGTAATATTCCGACTGGCTCAGCGCATCCAGCGCGCGCGCCTTGCCCGCATCGGCCAACTGATAGCCCATCTCGCCGCCCGAATTGGCATGCAGCGTGCCGGTCGCCTCCAGCAGTTTCTGACCGCGCGCCAGATCGACCAGTTCCTGCGTCACCGGGATTGTCAGGCACAAAATCCGCGACAGGCCACTGACGGTATCCACGTTGGTGCGAAACATCGTCTTCAACAGCAGATCGCGCAGCATCACCATCTGCAACCCGGTTTCGGCCAGATTGCGCGGCGGCATCGGTGCCATCACGTTCGAGGCGATCATGTTCATGGTCGGTCTGTTCCTCTGCTCGGCATGACACGCAAAAACCACGATTCCACATCATTCACGATGGCGGGATTCACTTGCCGACACTGCGCAGCTAATGTGGCGAAAAAAGGGAAAGCTTGGGGTAAGGCGGCGATGAAACAGGCAAATTCAGGCGCGCTTGTGGTCTTTGGCCTGGTGCTGATCGCGGGGCTGGGCGGGGCGCTGCTGGCGCGCGGCGCGCTTTATCTGGGCATGCATGAGGGGGACACGCTGCACCTGTTGGACATGGCGTTGCGGATGGGGTTGCACGGGCAATGGCCGCATCTGGATTTCATGACCCCAATCGGAATTCTGGCGATCGCCCCGATTGCAGGGCTGGTGGCGATGGGGCTTGGCATCGGCACCGCGATCCTTTGGGCGCAGGTGCTGGTGGCGCTGGTTCTGTTGCTGCCGCTGGTGCGGATGGCGGGGTCACGCTTTGGCGGACTGTGGTCTTATGTCATGCTGGGCTATGGGGTCGTCTTGTGCCTGGCGCTGGTGCATGGTCTGGCGAACCCGGCACCTTCGGTGTCGATGCATTACAACCGCTGGGCCTGGGCGATTGTCTATGTTGTTCTGCCGCTGGCGCTGCTGCCAGACCGCGGGCGGGCGCGGCCTTATCTTGACGGTGCGCTGATCGGGCTGGGGGTGGGCGCGCTGGTGCTGATCAAGGTCACCTATGCCGCCGCCCTTGGGCCGGGCATTCTGGTGGCGCTGCTGGTCCGCCGCGAATGGCGCGTGCTGGTCGTGGCGGTCGTGGCAGGTTGCGCCGTGCTGGCGGTGATGACAGCTTTGGGCGGCTCTGGCTTCTGGGTTGCCTATCTGACCGACCTGCTGACGGTTGCGCAGTCTGAAACGCGGCCCGCGCCGGGGGGCATTGATTTTGCCGATGCAGTGGCGGGGCCGGCCAATATGCCGTCGTCGATCCTCGCGCTGGCCGTCGTGGTGCTGCTGCGCATGACCGGGCGCAAGGCCGAGGGGCTGGCGCTTCTGGTTCTGGCGCCGGGGCTGTTTTATGTCACCTGGCAGAATTTTGGCAACGATCCTCAATGGTTGCTTTTGCTGGGCGCCGCCGTCTTTGCCCTGCTCCGCACAGATCAGCCCGATAGCCGCCATGCTGGCAGGTTGCATGATGCGATGAAAATCGCCGGGGTGGCCGCGCTGGCGCTGACGGCCTCGTCCGCGGTCAACATCGCCTATAGCCCGATCCGTCATCTGTTTGCCGAGGCCGGAAATACGGTTCCGCTGCTGTCCGCTCTGGCTGGTCAGGATGATATCCGGGTTGCGGAAAAGCGACTTTACAAGGTGGATGCGGGGGTGCCGCTTGATGGGGTAGGCCAGCCTTTTGCCGCCTATCACGACCGTGCCGACCGCAAGGAGCTTTCCCGCCTGAAAGGTGAGGTATTGCCCGCCTGCGAGTTGAGCACCGGCTACAACGCCATGTTCGAAACGATTGCCGCCGATCTGGAGGCGCAGGGTCATGCCGGGTCTGCGGTGCTGACCGCGGATTTGCTGGGTTCGCTGTGGATGTTTGGCGATCTCAAACCGCTGAAGGGCGGGGCGCCGTGGTATTATGGCGGCGCGCCGGGCCTTGCCGCTGCCGATCTGGTCGTGGTGCCCCTGTGCCCGACAACCGAAAAGTCGCGCGCGACCATCCTTGCCGCGCTGGAAAAAAGCGGCTGGCGCTTTGACGAACTGCGCCGGACCGACGTTTACATCCTGCTCAGGCCGGTGCGCCCGTAACCGCCCGGATTGCCAGATAGGCCCAGAGCGCCCCGATCAGTGCCAGCCCCATCGGAAAATCGGCGCGCCGCCACGACACCCAGTCTGGCGCCATCGCCCGAACCGCCGGGATAGCGCGCAGCAGGCGGTGCGCCGCAAAGGCCCCCAGCAAAAAGGCCGCCAGCAGCAGCATGGCAAGCTGCGCATCCGCCAGCGCAAAGAACGGTGCCATGGCAGCCGCGAATTTTGCGTCGCCCGCGCCGAAATGCGCCATGGCATTCAACACGATACCAACCCCCAGAACCACCACCAGATGCAGCCAGCGCCAGCCCCAGTCGCCCAGCGGCAACACCAGCGGCCCCGCCAGTGCAAAAACTGCAACCATCGCCAGAACCGCCCGGTTCGGAATTTTCATCGTCTTCAGATCAGACCACGCCACCCAGGCGCAGATCGGGGTCACCAGCACCAGAAACACCAGTGCCGCCTGCTGTGCGTTTGCTCCCAGCATCGCCGCTAGCCTCTTGCCACGCTGCCATCCAGCGCGGCCAGCGCGCGCGCGGCTTCGTCAAAATGCTGCGGATGGGTATCCACAGCCTCTTGCAGCAGGGTCTTGCCGATCGTCACATCGCCCCGTTTGATCGCGCTCAGCGCGGCGGTATACAGCAATTGCGCCCGTTCGGTCTGGGTCATCGCCACCACCGGAAGGTCGTATTTGCCCTGCGCGGCGCGGGCCAGAACAAGGTTGTTTTTGGCGGTGAACAGGCTCGGCTCGTGCGTCAGCGCCTCAGCAAACAGCTTGGCCGCGCCCGCGTAATCAGCCCGCGTCAGTTTGGAATAGCCCCAGTTGTTCAGCACGCTGGCCGGTTTTGTGGTTAGCCCGGCGGCGGTTTCATAGAAACTGTCGGCTTTTTTCCAGTTCTTGTTCGCATCTGCCACCATCGCTTCCAGCCGGTAGCGTTGATAGGTTTCATGCGTGGGCGGGATCGCGTTCAGTTCCGTTTCGGCACGCTTCCACTCGTTCATGCGGATCAGCGCATCGGCCAGATTGACCCGGTCATCGGGCACCGTCCCCGGCATCGCCACCACCTCGGTCCAGACCTTGACGGCCTCTGCGGGGCGCCCGGCGCGCACCAGCGACTTGGCCAGCCCGCGTTTCAGGTCGATCCGGTCGGGGTTGTCGGCGCTGGCGCGGGCGAAATAGGCCACCGCCTCGGCGGGGTCGCCTACCGTCAGCATCACCTCTGACAGGTTGGTTTCGTCGATCACGTTCACGCTTTTCATGGCGCGGGCCACATCGGCATCCGAGCCACGGTTGCACGCAGACAGCATCACAGCGCTGCCGATGCAGAACATCACAAGAATAGGGTGGCGCATCTTTGTGCGTCCTTTTCTGCTCAAGCCTCAGTGCCGGGAGAGCAGCAGGTATTCACCATAGCCACGCCGCACCAGCGAGAATTCAGTGTTCTCGACCGGATCATAGGCAGATTTCTCGATTTTTGCGAGCGCGCGCCGCAGATTTTCACGAATGTCGTCCGAACGGCCACTATCCAGCGCATAGGCGGTCTGGAACACGCGCGCCGCCTCGGCGGGTTTGCCGCGCTCCATCAGCACGACGCCAAGGTTATTCCACGCCGGAACAAAGGTTTCGTCCACCTCGGTGGCGCGGCGCAGGATGCGTTCGGCCTGCCCCAACCGGCCCAGCCGCAGATTGGCCGAGCCGATGGCCGACAGCACATCCACTGTCGCACCCTGCGTTCCGGCAGCGCGGTAATAGGCCTTCAGCGCCAGTTCATATTCGCCCGCGGCCATCAGGCGGTGCCCCACCGTCAGCCCGTCCACCGCCGCGCCGCGCGCCACGCCGCTGGGGGCGTAGGGCGAGTCTTGGTCGGGGCGCATCCCACCTGCCGACCCGCAGGCCGACAGCGCCAGCACAGCCAGCATCAGAACGGGGCGGGCGGCGCCGGGCCGGGGGGATGTCATCGAATCACAGGGCGATATTCATCGTGGCGAAGGTTTCCATCATGTCATGGACCGACGGACCCACAAGGATGATCAACAGCGGCGGCACCGTGAACATCATCGTGCCAAGAGTCATCTTGGTCGGGATCTTGTTGGCGGCCTCTTCTGCGCGCATCACCCGTTTGTCGCGCATGTCGGCCGAATAGACCCGCAGCGCCTCGGCGATCGAGGTGCCGAAGGCTTGCGACTGGATCATCACGGTCACAAATGATTGCACGTCTGGCACCCCGGTCCGGTCGCCAAAGCCGCGCAGCACCTGCGCCTTGTCCTTGCCTGCCTTCAATTCATAGGCGATCAGCGCAAATTCCTCGGCCATGGCCGGATAGCCGGTCGCCAGTTCCTTGGCCACGCGGATGATGCCCTGATCCAGCGACTGGCCCGCCTCGACGCAGACCAGCAGCATGTCCAGCGCATCGGGAAAGCCGTTCTGAATGTCTTGATGGCGGGTTTGCACGCGCCGTTCGACCCAGTAGGTGGGCAGGTAGTAGCCAATGACGCCCGGCAGCAGCACCGCGATGACCATGTTGCTTGTGGTGACTTCGCCGCGGGTCGAAGCGATCAGCGTATAGACAACGCCCAGCGTCAACATTCCGATGCCCAGCACGAACTGGGCGGCGTGAAAGATGCGCACCGCATTTTTGCTGCGATAGCCCGCGCGCGTCATCTTCAGCAACGAGGCCGACATTTCCTGTTCGGTCTTGGGCTCCAGAAATTCAGCGAATTTTTGCAGCTTGTCCTTGCCGCCATCGACGCGCAGGCGCTGGCCCGGTGTCTGTGCCCTCGGGCGTGCCGCGCGCTCTGCCAGATTGGACTGGCGCAGCCTGTCCAGCGGATCGGGCCGTCGCTGCATCATCGAATAAAGCGCCAGCAAGATCAGAATGAACCCCAGGGCCGCGACGATGATGACCGGCCCAAGCGGACCGAGGGAGGGGGTCAGCTTCTCTGCCAATGCGGCAATACTATCCACGCCGATCTCCTCAGACCTTGATGTTGACCATGGCCCGCATGAACAGCACGTTCACGCCGAGCATCGTGAAAACCGCCAGCGCGGCCGGGATGAAGGCGGGGGCGTCCTTTACCGTATCGTAGAAATCGGGCTTGGTCAGCTGGATGATGACCAGCACCATCAGCGGAAAGGCCGACAGGAAGTTGCCCGACCATTTTGCATCGGCAGTAATCGCCTTGACCCTGCGAAACAGCCGGAACCGTGCGCGGATCACCTTTGACAGCCCTTCCAGAATCTCGGCAAGGTTGCCGCCAGATTGGCTCTGGATCGACACCGAAACGGCCAGAAAGCGCAAATCCTGCATATCCATCCGTTCGGCCAGATCGCGCAGGCTTTCGGCCACGTCGCGGCCATAGGCCGCCTGATCGGCGATGATGCCAAATTCCGATCCCATCGGGTCGGGCAATTCCTTTGCCACGATCTGGATTGCGGCCGAAAACGGGTGGCCCACCCGCAACGACCGCACCATCAGTTCGATCGCGTCGGGCAGTTGCTCTTCGATCATCGACATGCGCTTTTTGGCCTTGCTGTTGACCCACAGCACAACGCCGCCCACGCCCATCACCACAGCCACCGCCACACGCACCGGCGCGGCGGCACTGGTGCCGATCGACAGACCCAGATAGGCCACCGCAACCAGCAGCGCCATCACCGCGATCAACGCCTTGGGCGAAAACGCGATATTGGCCTTTTGCGCCTTGTCGGCCAGCATAGAATACAGCGGTATTCCGCCCGCATTGCGGTGCTGGTTCATCTCTTTGCGAAGCTGTTCCAGAACCTCTTCGCGGCGCCCGCCCTTTTCCAGCAGTTCCAGCCGCCGGTTGACCCGCTTGTTCAGCGAGATCGACTTGCCATAGACCAGCAGATAGATGCCCTCGACCAGCAAGAGCACGGCCAGAAAGATCAGGCCATAGATGATCGGCGTTGGGCTGATGATCATGTCCGGGCCTTTCAGTCGATGGGATCGTAGATCGAGGCGGGCAGGTCATAGCCCCACTGCCGGAACCGATCAGAGAAGTGCGACCGCACCCCCGTGGCCGTGAAACGACCGATGATCTTGCCATCCGGGGCGATGCCCAGACGTTCATAGCGGAAAATTTCCTGCATCGAGATCACATCGCCTTCCATGCCGGTGATTTCCGTCACCGACACCATCCGGCGCGAGCCGTCCTGCAGGCGGCTGACCTGCACGATCAGGTTGACGGCGCTCGCGATCTGGCTGCGCACGGCCTTGATCGGCATTTCGATGCCCGACATGGCGATCATGTTTTCCAGACGGCTGACGCTGTCGCGCGCCGAGTTGGCGTGGATCGTGGTCATCGAGCCGTCGTGGCCGGTGTTCATGGCCTGCAGCATGTCGATAACCTCTTCGCCGCGGGTTTCGCCGACGATGATCCGGTCGGGCCGCATCCGCAGGGCGTTGCGCAAACAGTCGCGCTGGGTCACCGCGCCGCGTCCTTCGACGTTGGGCGGGCGGCTTTCCATCCGGCCCACATGAACCTGTTGCAACTGAAGTTCCGCGGTATCTTCGATGGTCAGAATGCGCTCGTGGTTGTCGATGAACGACGACAGTGCATTCAACGTCGTGGTTTTCCCCGAGCCGGTCCCGCCCGACACGATCACGTTGAGCCGGGTTGAAACGGCGGCTTGCAGATAGGCGGCCATTTCTTCGGTAAAGGCCCCGAATCGCACCAGATCGTCGATCCCGAGCTTGTCCTTCTTGAATTTCCGAATCGACACAAGACTGCCATCCACCGCAATCGGCGGCACCATTGCGTTGAAACGGCTGCCATCGGCCAGACGGGCGTCAACATAGGGGTTCGATTCGTCCACGCGCCGGCCCACCGCCGACACGATCTTGTCAATGATTCGCAGCAGGTGCCGCTCATCCTTGAACTGGGTGTCGGTCAGCTCCAGCTTGCCCGCGCGTTCCACAAAGATCTGCTGCGGCCCGTTGACCAGAATATCGTTGACGGTTTCGTCTTTCAGCAGAGGCTCCAGCGGGCCAAGGCCCATCACCTCGTCATACAGCTCCTGGTTCAGCGTGCTGCGTTCTGCGGCGGTCAGAACCACCGACATTTCGTTCAGCGCCTCGCCCGCGATCGCCGAAATTTCAGCGCGCAGGTCGGCTTCGGTGGCGTGCTCAAGCGCCGACAGGTTCAGGTTCTCAAGCAGCCGCCGGTGCAGCTCGATTTTAAGTTCGTTCAACCGTTCCTTGCGTTTGCGGTCCTTGTCCGACACCGGGGCCGCGGCTGCGGCGGCCTTTGCCCGACGCATCATGCCCGACAATTCCAGCGGGTTCAGCACCGCAGGCGTCGGTGCAGGGGCGGCGGCAGCGCCGGGTTTGGCGCCGGTGGGCGAGGGTTTCTTGTAACGCGAGAACATCGGCGGTTCCTCAGATGCTGACGGCTTCCGCGGCGCGGTTCAGATCATAAAGCGACCTGGCGAGCTTGGCGATATCCTTGCGAAGCGGGTTCTTGGCGGCGGCCTCAGACAGGGGCAGGCCGTGGTCATTGGCCTCTGTCACCTGTTTCCCGCCATCCGTCAGTTGCAACTCAATCGAGATATCAAGGCTTTCCGCCAACCGCCGCACGCGCGATTTTGCGCTGAGGTCGGTGAATTTCGGCCCCCGGTTCAGCACATAGCGCAGACGTTCGGCAGGAAGCCCTTCGGATTTCAGCGCCCGGATCATGCGCAGCGTGTTCTGCGCTGACCGCAAATCCAGCTCGATCAGGGCGAAATACACATGCGCCGCGTTCAAAACCGTTTCGGTCCAGGTGACGACCGTCGTCGGCATGTCGATCACGACAAAGTCGAAATTCGCTCGCGCCATGTCGATCAGGCGCTGGATGTCTTCGGGGCCGACGATGTCAAGCGGCACCATGTCGGCGGGGGCTGTCAGAACCTGAAGCCGGTCGTTGAAGGTGCTCAGCGCCTGAACGAAGCTTTCAGAGTCCATGCGCGACGTGTCGGACAGCAGTTCCAGCACCGCCTCGCGCCGGGGCAGGTCAAGATAGGTCGAGACGCTGCCATATTGCAGGTCGAGGTCCAGCAGGCAGACCCGCGGGCCGCCTTTCTTTTCGCAATTGGCCAGTTCCCACGCCAGATTGACGGCAAAGGTCGTGGCGCCCGCACCACCCGCCAGCCCATGCACCGGGAGGATAACGCCATCCTTGCCCCCCGTCGCGGTGAAGGCAGGGGCGGTGTCGCCCAACAGCGGCAGGCGCTGATCGGGAATCGGGGCCTTGGTCTGCGACAGCCGCTCGATCGCCTCATGCAGGGCGCCATCGGGCAGCGGATATGGCACGAAATCATCCGCCCCCTGACGCAACAGTTGATGCAGGGCGATCGGGCTGACATCTTCGGCGATCACAATCACCCGGATGCCGCGGTCGCGCGCAGCCACGATGATGTCCGCGACGCGGGCCAGATCGCCCTCATCCTCGCCATTGACCGCGATTGCCACAAATTCCAGCGCTGCCGCGTCTGGCTGCGCCAGAAACAGTATCGCATCGTCAAAGGTCAGGTCGCCCCAGCTTTCGCCAAGTTCGGCCTCCATATCCTCGATCAGCAGATCGAAATTTGCGACATCGCGCGAGATCGTACAGGCTACGATCGGGGCGGGTTCTGGCTTCATTACTGCAGTTGCGCTCATTACCTGTCGTCCTTCCATAGGCGGTCGCCTTGGGGGCTGATGGTCGCTTGCCATGTTTTTCGTCAACGCCCCAGCGCGGCCATCTGGCGCATCACAGATCGCGCGCCACTCCTGCCAAGTTTCAGAGTTGCAGCTAATCTTGGCGACATTGGGGCCAAAAAACCGTAATTGTGCGGTTTGCTTACACGATCTTGGGCAGCGCAGGCCCCCGGCCTGAATGCTGGCCGGGGCGCAAGGCGTCAGTTGCCGCCAAGGCCGGTGACGGCCTGATCGGTCTTGCCACCCTGCTGTTGCCAGGCGGCGCTTTCCACATAATCGCGGAAGATGATCTGGGCATATTTGCCGTTCAAGACCATCGGATGGCTGTTCACAAAGCCCGAGACCTCGGTGACTGTGCGGCGGTTGCGCACGTCTTCGCCCGGCGTGTAAACCAGCGGCCGGGTTTTGCCATAAGACACCACAGCCTCCAGCCGCGAGCGGGAAATTCCCTGCGATGTCAGAAAGTTGACCACGGCGTGGGCGCGCCGCATTCCCAATGCCTTGTTATAGCCTTCCGACCCGACAAGGTCGGTGTGCCCATAGACGCGAAACCGGACCTCGGGGAACTGGCGAATCCAGTCGGCCTGGCGCACCAGCGCCGCCCGTGCGGTGCCATCCAGCACAGCGCTGTCGAAGGCAAAGTTGACGGTGCTGGGCACCTCGGCTGCAAAGCGCTGGTTCAGGTTGACAGTGTAATCCCGATGACCTGACTGGATCAGGGTGTTGTTCATCGTCGCGTTGCCGAAATTGCCGCCGTCAAGCTGCGAACCGGCCTCTGCGTTGAAGGTGGCGGGGTTGCACCCCGCAAGGCCGGAAAGGGCCAGTGCCAGAACGACGATTCTGCCGGAAACCTGCATCGCCTTACTCCATCACATAGCCATAAGAGCCGGAAAAGTCCTGCCGCGCCACCTCTGCTGCGGGGCCGCTATTGCGTGCCCCCGCAGAGGTGCGGCCCAGCAGGAACAGTTCGCTTTCGCTGGGTGGGCGGACCCGGTCGGTGGGCAGCGCCAGCGCCTCGCCGCGGGTCGGCGTGACCAGATGCGGGGTGACGATGATCACCAGTTCCGATTGCTTGCGTTCATAGGCCGCCGAGCGGAACAGCGCGCCCAGCACCGGCACATCGCCCAGCCACGGGATCTGTGAATTCAGGTCGGTGAAATCGTCCTGCAACAACCCGGCAATGGCAAAACTCTCGCCGTCGCGCATTTCAACCGTGGTCTGCGCATCGCGCCGCTTGAAGGCATTGACCGAAAAGCCACCATTAGCCACCGTCACCGTGGTGTCGATCGCCGAAACGGCAGCCTGAATTTCCAGGTTGATGATGTCGCCATCGACCACCCGTGGAACAAAGGCCATTTCCACGCCGAAGGGTTTGTATTCGATGGTGATGCCATCATCGCTGGAAACCGGGATCGGGTATTCGCCCCCCGCCAGAAACTTCGCCTCTTGCCCCGACAGGGCAGTCAAGTTCGGTTCGGCCAGTGTCCGCACCATGCCCTTGGCCTCCAGCGCCTCCAGCAGGACCGCAATCCCGACCTCCCCAATCGAAAACCCGGTGCCGATCCCGCCCAGCGACTTGCCGCCCAACGGAATGGTCGAGCCATCAAAGATCGCGTTGATGCCGTTGATATTGTTGTTTGCGCCCGACAAAACCCCGTCGCTGCCAGCCGAGGCGATCCCCAGTGACGCGGACAGATTTTTCGACACCGAGCGTTGCATCTCGGCAAACCGCACCTTCAGCATGACCTGCTGGGTCCCGCCCACGCTCATCAGGTTGGAGACACGGTCGGGTGCGTAGCGTTGCGCCAGTTCCAGCGCACGATCCAGTTTCGCTGTCGAGGATACTGTGCCCGACAGCACGATACCATCGTTTGCGGTGCGCACCTCGATCGGCTCGCCCGGAAGGATCTGGCGCAGGCGTTCCTTGAATTCACCGATGTCGGGGGTGACCTGCACCTCGACGTTGGTGATCAGGTTGCCGTCGGGGCCAAGGATCGTCATCGTCGTGCGACCGGGCACTTTGCCCAGCACATAGATGGTGCGGTCCGACAAGGTGGTGATATCGGCGATGCCGGGGTTGGCAATCGACAATTCCGCAAAGGGCTGATCGCTTTCGACCACCACGGCACGGTTCATAGGCACGTTCAGCGGGCTGGAGGTGGACCCCGACATCACACGCAGCGTTTCTGCGCTGACAGGCATGACCGCCCCGATCACAAGAGAAGTGCCCAGCAGGCAAGCCCCGAATATTGCTCGTACTTTCATTGTGATCCTGCCTCTCCGATCACGTTTCTTGTCGGATCTTGCGCCCGATTGAGCGGCCTTTGCAGCCTTTTCCGTTCGCAGGATGAGTGAGATGAAAAAGTTTTGCAATAATCAAACGATTGGCACCTGTCTTTCGCGCAATTTGGTGGGAATCGTGCAACGCCTGCCGGATCGGGCCAATCCGGGACTTTCAATCCGGGCAGGGAATTTCGGTTTCGATCATCTCGCCCGCCTTGCGGGTGCGAATGGTGCAGACCTTGGGCGCTTCGGTTTCAACGATCTCTGCGCGCTCGATGCCCAGCAGGCGGTTGCGGTCGATCTCGATGGCGCCGACGGCGGTATCATCGCCGGTGCCGACCAGCGCCAGCGTCAGCCGCCCGGTCGATTGTGCCAGCGTCAGCGCGGCCACCTGTTCCGAGGTCACCTCGGCGGTGACCGTGCGCGCCTGCACCGTTTCTGCCGCGCGGTCCGCGTCGGCGCTTTGGTCGATGGCGATCAGTTTCAGGTTGGTGTCGATCAGTTTTGACACCTCGCGGTCGCCAGAGCGGCCAAACCAATACACATCAACCCGGTCGCCCGGTCGCAAGAAACCCGAAACACTCGATGTCGCATCGACGCTGATCGTGAATGCCCGCATGTTGGGCGCAAGGCTGGCGGTGATGCCGGCGCCCACGCCGGGCGCGGTGATCTTGGTTGCCAGCAGCGGTTCATAGGCCGCCAGGCTGCGCAGCGTGGCCCGTGGGCGGGTTTCGCCCTCGACAAAGACGGCGCGGGCCTGTTGTGCCTGCGGTTGCGGGGCGATGATCGTTGCGAATGTGCCTTCGGGCACCTTTCCCGCCTGCACCTTGACCACGTCAAGATCTGCTGGGGAAAAGCGTTCGCCATATTTCAGCGGGCGCTTGATCACGACGACATCGACGAGTTGCGGTGCCCGCGCCTGTGCGGCCAGCAGCATGTCGCGTTCCATCTGCGTCTGCGCGATAAAGCCCTGCGCCATGTAGACCGCAAACCCCGCAAGGGCGATCCCGAGCAGCAGCACCAACCCGAACACCAAGCGCATTCTGTCACCCTTTCCGCCGTTTCCGACCCGCAGTTCAACTTGCGCGCCTCGTCGTAGCTTGTGTCATGAAGCGCAACCATGGCCCAAGATAAAGCTATTTGTGGCCAATTTGAGGGTGCGCGTGATCATGGCCGCGATCTGCGTTTGAAAAACAACACTACCCCGCACCGGCCAGGGCCTGCGGGATCATGTCGGCCTGGCACAGGGCAACGCCGCGCCTTGGGCCACGCTTGGCCTTCGGGCGCGGGCTGCAATCACCGTCAGAATGCCGTGGTGATGATGTCGTTTTCCAGTTCGTCGGCGATTTTGCTGGTCAGCGAGCCGACGCCGCCGCGAACGACGTTCAGCGCGGCAATGCCAAGCCCGACAACCGCGGCGGTCAGCACGACCCAGTCAACGGTCACGGCGCCGTCTTCTTCCCGCTCCACACGCTTCAAGATTCTGAAGATCTTCATTTCCGGGTCCTTTCCACATGAGGCAGACACTGATCGGCGTCGGGCCTGTTGATTCCATCATTAACACTTACAACCATTCACCAAGATCATGGCGGCATTTTGTCGTCGGCGTGTTCACAAGGATTCCGCCCTGACCATGTGCAAAGACCGCGCCCTGTGGCGCGGCCCCGTTTGTTGTGCAATGACTAGCGATCAGCCGTTGTCTCCGCCATCACCGCCATCACCGCCATCACCGCCATCACCATCCCCAAACGAGGTGTTGATGATATCGCCGCCAACCGCATTGTTGATCGCGGTGGATTGGGTGCCCACGCCACCACGGACGACGGCCAGCGCAGCCAGGCCCAGGCCCACGACGGCGGCGGTCAGCACGACCCAGTCAACGGTTACGGCGCCGTCTTCATCGCGCTCCAGCCGCTTCAAGATTTTAAAGACGTTCATCCTGGCTCCTTTCCTCTCATGGCGCGGCCATCTGCCTTGGCCAGAGTGGTTCTGATACTGTCACTTTACCTGATCTGTGATGTCGTCCGGGGGCGGGCCTGATCTGCCCGCGGCATGAATCCCTTGGCCCCGCCTCGTGAAAAGGGCCGCACCCTGCGGCACGGCCCCTTGCTGCGATCAGACAGCGGCCAAAGCCACCTCAGAACGTCTTGACGATTTCGGCGGTCAGCACGTCGTTGATCTTGCCGGTTTGGTCTTTCACGCCACCACGGATCACGCTCAGCGCGGCCAGGCCCAGGCCGACGACGGCGGCGGTCAGCACAACCCAGTCAACGGTCACGGCGCCGTCTTCTTCGTTGTTGAACTTTTTCAGAATTTTGAAGGCTTTCATGGGGGTTCTCCATCGGGTTAAGGTTTCTGCCGCTGCGGGTCGTCTGGGTCTTTGTCTTTCGTCTGACCCGTTCCGTCGCGGTATGACCCTATATGGCCCCTGAATCGTGGCCCGAATTTGGCAGCCATCGGACATTTTGGCGAAGCCGTTAATTTTTCATTAGTTTATTTTAAGGCGTTGAAATAAAAACGTATAGTTTTTGCGTCCCGGCGTTTTTCCGGTTCGCGCTGTTGCGCCAATGCCGAGTTGCGACCGGAATATGGCGCTGGGCGCCCGAAACGCTGGCTCCGCGCCGCGATTTCTGGGACACTTGCCCAAAGTCGCAACAGACGACAGAGCAGGATCGCACCCATGCGCCCATTGGCCCCCATGATCGCCGTTTGTGCGGCGCTGGCTGCCGTTCCGGCCCTGGCCGAGGACGGCCCGCAGCCCTATCCCGATTTCACCTTCAAACGGGTGGGCTTGCCCAAGCCCGGCCAGGCCAAACGCCTGACTATTCAGATAGACCCGGCCGAACAGGCGCGGATGCTGGCCTCGGTGATGCCGCCGCCCGAACACCCGATCCGCCCCGAGGCGGCACCCGGCCCGACAGGGCCGATGCCGTTTGACTGGTTCTGGGGGCAGGTGTCGCCCGGCATCGGCGACCGCGCCGGGCGGTTCTCCAAGGCGCTGGCGGCGCTGTCGCAGGGCCCCGAGGGCAAGGGCGTGCCCGCGCCGCGGCTGGCGCATCTGCAAGACATCGCCAACCGCCACGGCCGCGATATTCTGGCGGCCACGATCGGCACCGAGGTGTCGCCCGCGCTGGTGCTGGCGGTGATCGGCATCGAAAGCGGCGGGCAGGCGCAGGCGGTGTCTTCGGCGGGGGCGGTCGGGCTGATGCAGTTGATCCCGGCCACGGCGGAACGGTTCAAGGTGGCCGACAGCACCGACCCGGCGCAGAACATCCGCGGTGGCGTGGCCTATCTGAACTGGCTGATGAAGGAATTTGACCGCGACCCGCTGATGGTGCTGGCGGCCTATAACGCGGGTGAAAATGCGGTGAAGCAGAACGGCGGCGTGCCGCCCTATGCCGAAACGCGGGCCTATGTGCCCAAGGTTCTGGCCGCCTGGGGCGTGGCGCGGGGGCTGTGCCTGTCGCCGCCTGAACTGGTCAGCGATGGCTGCGTCTTTGCGGTCAAGGGCTAGGTCGGTGACGATGCGACCGCTGGTTCTGGATGTGGACGGCACCTTCCTGCGCACCGACATGCTGCTGGAATGTTTCTGGGGCGCGCTGGGCCGCGATCCGCTGGCCACTCTCGCCGCGCTGCGCCACCTGCGCGACCGGCCGCAGCTTAAGGCCGAACTGGCGGCGCTGGCGCAATTGCGCACCGATCTTTTGCCCGTCAACCCCGATGTGGCTGCCCGCGCCGCCGCCGCCATGGCCGAGGGGCGCGAGGTGGTTCTGGCCTCGGCCGCCGATCGCGGGCTGGTGGCGCGTCTGGCCGCCGATCACGGGCTGTCGCCGCGGGTCTTTGCCTCGGGCGAGGGCGTCAACCTCAAGGGGGCGGTCAAGGCGCAGGCGTTGGTGGCGGCCTTTGGCCCGCGCGGCTTTGACTATGCGGGCAACGAGCCGGCCGACCGCGCCGTGTGGGATCAGGCCGAAACCGCGCTGGTGGTGGGCGATGCGGCCAGCGCCCGTGCCCTGGCCGCAGCCGGGCGCCCGGTTCAGCACTTGCCCGGCGGCTGGTCGGTGCGGGCGCTGGCCCGCGCCTTGCGACCGCATCAATGGGTCAAGAACGTGCTCTTGCTGCTACCGATGATCGCCGCGCATCAATTTGACATGGCCACGCTGCTGCCGGTTCTTTTGGGGGTCGTGGCGTTTTCGGCCGCCGCCTCGGCCATCTACATCGTCAACGATCTGCTGGATCTGGAGGCCGACCGCCTGCACCCGGTCAAGCACCGCCGCCCCTTTGCCGCCGGAGCGGTACCGATCGGGGTGGGGATGCTGGCCTGCCTTGGGCTGGGCGGGGTGGCGTTGATGATCGGTGCGGCGCTGAACATGGCCTTTCTGGGGGTTCTGATCCTCTACATGGTCACATCGCTGGCCTATTCGCTCCGGCTCAAGCGCGCGCGCTGGGTCGATGTGGCGACGTTGGCCGGGCTATACACGCTGCGCGTGGTGGCGGGCGCGGCGGCGGGCGGCATTGCCGCCTCGCTCTACATGCTGATCTTTGTGTTCCCGGTCTTTCTGACCCTTGGCTGTGTCAAGCGGTTGACCGAGCTGGCGCTGGCGCCCGATGCGGGGCGGCTGCCGGGGCGCGGCTATGGGCGCGCAGACCGGGCCGATCTGCTGAACGTCGCGGGGCTGGGCGTGTTTGGCGCACTGCTGATCTTTTTCCTCTACAGCCTGTCCGAACAGGGCCGCGCGCTTTATCCCGACAGTTGGTTGATGTGGCTGGCGATGCTGCCGATCGGCGTCTGGCTGGTGCGGATGGTGGCGTTGGGCTGGATGGGCCGCCAGGACCATGATCCGATCGTCTTTGCGATGCGCGACAAGCTGGGGCTGGGCCTCGTGATGCTGACGCTTGCGCTGATGTTCTGGGCCGCCGGGCTGTGGGGGCAGTGGTTCGGCTAGGCTAGATTTTCAGCTTCTTGAAGATCGGCTCGGGGATGGTGCGGATGATCAGCATGATCCAGCGCCAGAAGAACGGGGTGTAGATCACGTTGCGCCGCCGCAAGATTGCGCTGCGAATGTCGGCGGCCACCGCTTCGGGGCGGGCGACCAGAAACATGCCAGGCAGCCCCCATGTCATCGCGGTATCGACAAAGCCGGGCTTGACCGTCACCACATGCCCGCCGGCGCGGCCCAGCCGGTTGCGCAAGCCCGACAGATAGGCGTGAAATCCCGCCTTGGCCGCGCCGTAGACATAGTTCCCCAGCCGCCCGCGGTCTCCCGCGACGGAACCCACGCCCACCACGGTGCCCGCGCCTCGCGCCTCGATCACGGGTGCCAGCATCTGCAGGAACCGCGCGGGGCCTGCAAAATTGTCCGCGACCACCCCCTCGATCAGCGCGGGGTCGGCGTCGATCGCGGCTTGCGGCGGCATCGAGCCAGCAAATACCGCCGCGCTGATCGGGCCGGGTTCGGCCGCGGCGCGGGCGATCAATGCGGCGAAGGTTGCGGCATCGCGGGTATCAAACGCCATGGCTTCGGCCAGCCGCGCGCCGCGCAGGCGGCAGTCTTGGGCCAGCAGCGCCAGTTCGGCGCCATCCCGCCCGGCCAGCAGCAGGCCCGCGCCCTCTGCGGCAAGGCTGCGGGCAAAGGCGCGCGCCATCGCCGAGGTGGCGCCAAGAATGATCCAGGTGTCGCTCATGCGGGGGCTCTCAGTTGCAGGCGGCGGACAAGGTCGGTGGCCAGATAGCCTTGCGGGTCGGCACGGGCGGCCTCGTGCGCCCAAGCCCCCAGTTCGGGATACATCGCGCGGATCGTGGCCGGGGCGGCCAGCGCATCCTTGGCCAGATAGATCCGCCCCTCTGCCGCCAGCGCCATCGCCTCCAGCCGGGCGATCAGGTCGCGCGCGGCGGGACCGTTGGGAAAATCTATCGCCAGCGTCCAGCCCGCCATCGGAAAGCTGAGCATCCCGGCCCGCCCCGGCCCCATCCGCTTCAGCACCGCCAGCGGCGATGCAAGGCCCGAGGCCGCCACAGCCTCCAGCATTTCGCGCAGCGCCTTGGCGGCGCCCGGCGGCACCACGCATTGAAACTGGTGAAAGCCGCGCTTGCCGTATAGCCGGTTCCAGTCGTGCAGCCGGTCCAGCGGAAAGAAGAAATCGGGCAGCGCGCGCAGCCGGGTGCGGCCAGCGGGCGGAATGCGGTTGAAATAGGCCGCGTTGAAGGCCCGCACCACCGGCGCCGACAGCGCAAGGCCGGGCGCATCCAGCGCCACCTTGCGCGCGCGGGTCTGCGCCGCCACCGGCCCGGCGCTGTGGCGCGCCTCTTCGACGATGCCGCGGCCCAGCGTGGCGCCGGTCGCGGTGGCGTCGATCCAGCCCACGCAATAGGGCGCGTCCGACCGCTCCAGCGCAGCCAGATGATCGGACCAATGGGCGGCGCGGGTTTCTCGCACCTCCATCGCAGCCCCCGGAACCCGCATCAGCCGCAGCCGCGCCGACACGATTACCCCGGTCTGGCCCAGACCGCCAAGGGTCGCGAGAAACAGGTCGGTGCCCGGTGCCACCTCGACCGTCGCACCGCCCTGCAACAGGGTCAGGCTTTCGACATGCTGGCCAAAGCTGCCCGCGTGGTGGTGGTTCTTGCCGTGCACATCCTGCGCGATGGCGCCACCCACAGTGGCAAAGCCGGTGCCCGGCAGCACCGCAGGCAGCCAGCCGCGCGGCGCCAGCGCCGCCGCGATTTCGCCCAGCCGCGTGCCCGCTTCCACCTCCAGCAGCCCGGCGTCGGGATCAAATCCCGTCATCCGGTCCAGCCGGGTCATGTCGATGGCGCGACCGGCATCATTGGTGGCCGCATCGCCGTAGGACCGGCGCATCCCGATCGCAGGTGCCGGGGTTTCGGCGCAAATCCGCGCCAGATCGGCCCGGCGTTCGGGTCGGGCCAGATCGCCGCGCGCACGGTGACTGCGGCCCCAGCCGCTATACTCAAGCGTTTTCCAGCGCATGTCGTGGCCTTTTTGAAATCCGTTCGGCAACAGGAAAGACGGTAAGCCCGATGACGATGGCAAACCAGAGTGTCGTGAGGCGGATCACCGCCGTTGCGGGCAGCGCAATCTCCATGCCCACACCGTCAAGCGCCAGCAGCGCCACCATCGCCGCCTCTGCGCCGCCCAGACCGCCCGGCGCCCCGGTCAGGCCCCCGGCAAGCGTGGCAAAGATGAAAATCGCAACCGCCCGCCACAGCCCGATGTCGGCCCCCATGGCAGTCAGCAGCAGGTGAAAGGCATACCCTTCGGCCAGCCAGCCCAGCCCGCCCAGCGCCAGCGCAAGGCCCAGCGTCGGCCCATGGCTGAACCGCCCAAGCGAGCGCGCGGCATTCCGCGCGCGGGCAAACAGCCGCGGCGCCCGGCCCAGCGCGCGAAAGGCCAGGGTAACCGCACCGGCCAAAAGCCGCGGTCGCGTCACCAGCACAGCCGCACCCGCAGCCGCGATGGCCACCGGCACAGCGCCCGCCATGCCCCCCGCCGCCAGCGCGACCGAGAGCGCCAGCAAAAGCCCCATCGCCGCCAGATCCGCGGCCCGATCCATCAGTGCCAGCGGCGCGCCGCGTTCGAGCGGCCAGCCGGTTTCCCGCGCGATCCAGCGCATCCGCACCAGCTCGCCCAGCCGCCCCGGTGTCACGCTCAGCGCAAAGCCGCCGAGAAAGTGGCGCAGGTTCTGCGCCAGCCCCAGCCGTAGCCCGAGACGGCGGGCAAAGACGTGCCAGCGCAGCCCGCGGGCCAGATAGTTCAGGCCAGACAATGCCAGCAGCCCGGCCATCAGCGCGGGCGAAAGCCGCGCGATCTGGGCCAAGGTTTCCTCCCAGCCGGTCGCGGCGGCCAGCGCGGCAAGGCCGAACGCCACCAGCGCGATCAGTCCGGCCATCAGCGCAGCATCGCGCAGGCGCCGGTTCGGCGCAGGGGCGGGGGCAGAAGAGATCGGGCGTCGGGCTGTCATGCCGCACTGTCTGGCGACAGACCTAGGCAGGAATATGGAAATGTTTCGACCCGACGAACAATTCCCAAGGCTGCGGGCGGCACAGAGCCGCCCGCGCGGGGGTCAGTCGACAATGGTCGCCTCGGTCGCGGCGCGCAGTTCGGCCTCGGTCACGCCATCGGCCAGTTCAACAATGTGCAGCCCCTTGTGGCCCACATCCAGAACGCCAAGGTTTGTAATGATCCGGTCCACCACCGCCTTGCCGGTCAGGGGCAGGGTGCATTCGCGCAGCACCTTGGATTCGCCTGCCTTGTTGGTGTGATCCATCACCACCACCACGCGTTTCACCCCGGCGACAAGGTCCATCGCGCCGCCCATGCCCTTCACCAGCTTGCCGGGGATCATCCAGTTTGCCAGATCGCCCTTTTCCGACACCTCCATGGCGCCCAGAATTGCCATGGCGATCTTGCCGCCGCGGATCATGGCGAAACTGGTGGCGCTGTCGAAATAGGCCGAATGCGGCAGTTCGCTGATCGTCTGCTTGCCTGCGTTGATCAGATCGGGGTCCACCTGGTCCTCGGTCGGGAAGGGGCCGATGCCCAGCATCCCGTTTTCCGATTGCAGGGTGACGGTCACGCCTTCGGGGATGTAGTTGGCCACCAGCGTCGGAATGCCGATGCCGAGGTTCACATACATCCCGTCTTGCAGTTCCTTCGCGGCGCGCGCAGCCAGTTGGTTTCTGTCCCAAGCCATGTGTCAGCCCTCCCGCACAGTGCGCTGTTCGATTCGTTTTTCATGCGTGCCGGTGATGATCCGGTGCACATAGATGCCAGGCAGGTGGATGCAGTCGGGGTCCAGACTGCCCACCGGCACGATTTCCTCGACCTCTGCCACGCAAACACGCCCGCAGGTGGCGGCGGGCACGTTGAAGTTGCGCGCGGTCTTGCGGAACACGAGGTTGCCCGAGGTATCGGCCTTCCATGCCTTCACGATCGCCAGATCGACCACGATCCCGGTTTCAAGGATATAGGTTTCGCCGTTGAAATCCTTGTGCTCCTTGCCCTCGGCAATCACCGTGCCGACGCCGGTTTTCGTGTAGAACCCCGGAATGCCCGCGCCGCCCGCGCGCATCCGTTCGGCCAGCGTGCCCTGCGGGTTGAATTCCAGCTCCAGTTCGCCCGACAGATACTGCCGCATGAATTCGGCGTTTTCGCCGACATAGGACGAGATCATCTTCTTGATCTGGCGCGTATCCAGCAGCTTGCCCAGACCAAAGCCGTCCACCCCGCAGTTGTTCGAGGCGATCGTCACATCCTTCACGCCGCTGTCCACCAGCGCGTCGATCAGCAATTCGGGAATGCCGCAGAGGCCGAAGCCCCCGGCGGCGATGCTCATTCCATCGCGCAGCAGGCCGTCAAGGGCCTCGGCAGCGGATGCGTAAACCTTCTTCATGGATACCTCCCCATCGGTCTGGGAAAGTTGTGGCGAAGGGGCGCCGCGCTGTCAATTGCCGCGCCGCGGCGGGGGCGGGCGAAAATTTTTCGTCCGAAAAATTTTGCCACCTCCGGTCGGGTCAGGGCACCTTGGCGGCCTTGGGTTTTGCCGCCGCCTTGGGCTTGGCTGCAGCCTTGGGTTTCGCGGCAGCCTTGGGCTCGGCCGCAGTCTTGGCCTTGGCGGGGGCCTTGGGTTTTGCCGCGGCCTTGGCGCGGGTGGCCTTTTTCGGCGCCTTGGCGGCCTTTTCGGCCAGCAGCGGCAGCGCCTCTTCCAGCGTCATCGCCTCGGGTTCCACGCCTTTCGGAAGGGTGGCGTTGACCTTGCCCCATTTCACATAAGGCCCGTAGCGGCCCGGCATCACCTGAATGGCGCCGCCGTCGGGGTGTTCACCCAGTTCTTTCAGCGGTTGCGCAGCGGCACCGCGGCCCGGCCCGCGCGCCGCCTTGAGCGCCAGCACCTCCACCGCGCGGTTCATGCCGATGGTGAACACCTCTTCGACATCGGGCAGGTTCGCATAGGTGCCGTTGTGTTTTACATAAGGCCCAAAGCGACCGATCGCCGCCTCGACCGGGGCGCCATCTTCGGGGTGCAGTCCGATCTGGCGGGGCAGGTTCAGCAGGCTCAGCGCGCGCTCCAGCGTCAGCGTCTCGGGCGCCCAGCCCTTGGGCAGGCTGGCGCGCGGCGGCTTGGGCGCATCGGCAGTTGCCTCGCCCTTCTGCACATAGGGGCCAAAGCGGCCCGCGCGCAGGCTGATAGGCTGGCCATCCTCGTCATGCCCCAGAAGGTTGCCATCAGGTGCGATCGCCGCGCCCTCGTCGCCGCCCGGTGCCGACAGGGGCCGGGTATAGCGGCACTCGGGATAGTTCGAACAGCCGATGAAGGCGCCGCCCCCGCGGGCGGTTTTCAGGTTCAGCCGCCCCGCCCCGCAGACCGGGCAGGATTTGGGGTCGCTCCCATCGGCCCGCGGCGGGTAGAGATGCGGCGCCAGAACCTCGTCGATCTTTTCCAGCACCTCGGTGATGCGCAATTCCGACGTTTCCGCGATGGCCGCCGAGAAATCGCGCCAGAACCGGGCCAGCACATCCTTGTAATGCCGGTCCCCTGCCGAGATATCGTCAAGCTCTGCTTCCAGATCGGCGGTGAAATCGTATTCCACATATTTGCGGAAGTAGTTTGACAGGAACGCCGTCACCAACCGTCCGGTATCTTGCGGGATCAGGCGGTTCTTGTCTTTGGTGACATAGCCGCGATCCTGAATCGTGGTGACAATGCTGGCATAGGTCGAGGGGCGGCCGATGCCCAGTTCTTCCATCCGCTTGACCAGCGTCGCCTCGGTGTAGCGCGGGGGCGGCTGGGTAAAATGCTGCTCGGGCACGACGCTGCGCTTGTCGGCAGGCTCGCCCTGCATGATCTGCGGCAGGCGGGCGCCGTCGTCGCCCTCGTCATCGTCGCGGCCCTGATCATAGACCTTGAGAAAGCCGTCAAACAGCACCACCTGCCCGGTCGCGCGCAATTCCACCTGACCGTCGGGGCTGGCCACATCGACCGTGGTGCGCTCCATCCGGGCAGCGGCCATCTGGCTGGCGATGGTGCGCTTCCAGATCAGGTCATACAGCTTTTTCTGGTCGCCCTCGGCGTGCAGCCGGTCAGGCGACAGGCTCATGTCGGTGGGGCGGATGCATTCATGCGCCTCCTGCGCGTTCTTGGCCTTGTTCTTGTACATCCGCGGGCTGTCGGGGACGTAGTCGGCGCCAAAGCGGCGCTTGATCTCGTCGCGCGCGGCCATCACCGCCTCGGGGGCCATGTCGATGCCATCGGTCCGCATGTAGGTGATATGCCCCGCCTCATACAGCCGCTGCGCCGCGCTCATGCAGGCCTTGGCGCCCATGCCGAACTTGCGGCTGGCCTCCTGTTGCAGAGTCGAGGTCATGAACGGCGCCCAGGGGTTGCGGCTGGCGGGCTTTGCCTCGACCGATTTCACCACCAAGGTTCGATTTGTGACAGCCTGCACCGCAATTTCGGCCGCCTCGGCGGTTCCGATATCGAATTTGTCCAGCTTCTTGCCGCCCAGCACGGTCAGCCGCGCGCTGAATTCCTGCCCGCGCGGGGTAACCAGCGCTGCGGTGACGGTCCAGTATTCGCGGGCGCGGAACGCCTCGATCTCCATCTCGCGTTCCACGATCAGCCGCAGGCAGACCGATTGCACCCGCCCCGCCGATTTCGCGCCCGGCAGTTTGCGCCACAGCACCGGCGACAGGTTGAAGCCCACCAGATAATCCAGTGCGCGGCGGGCCAGATAGGCCTCGACCAGCGCCACATCGACCTGCCGTGGCTTGGCCATCGCCTCGGTCACGGCGGATTTGGTGATTGCGTTGAAGGTGACGCGGCTGACCTTCTTGCCCTTTTTCAGGCTGGAGGCCAGCGCCTCTTGCAGGTGCCACGAAATCGCCTCGCCCTCGCGGTCGGGGTCGGTGGCAAGGATCAGTTCGTCATCGGTCTTCAGTGCCTCGGTAATCGCGCGGATGTGCTTTTTGCTGTCCGCCGCAACCTCCCATTTCATCGCAAAGCCATCGTCCGGATCGACCGATCCATCCTTGGCGGGCAGGTCGCGGACATGGCCGAAGGATGCCAGAACGGTATAGTCAGAGCCGAGATATTTGTTGATTGTCTTGGCCTTGGCGGGGGATTCGACGACGACAACGGCCATGACTTCCTCTTGGGCGAACGGAACCTGCGCTATGGGCGGGGAACATGGGGGGCAGGCGGGGGCATTGTCAATGCGCCTTGGGCCGGGCCATGATGCTTGACGTGGGCCGGTGCGGTTGGCCAGATGGCGCGGCTGGGGGGCAGGATGCGGCAGTGGGTCAGGCAGATCGGGTTGGGTTTCATGCTGGCGCCGGTCGCGGCGCCGGGCTTGGCGCAGGGCTGGGAGGCGCCCGCTCGCGGCAGTGAGTTGCGTGCCGATCTGATGGATGCGATCCGCCCCCATGCCGAATGGATGCTGGGCGCCCCGGTCGAGTTTGTGGTCAACGATCTGAGGGTGCGGGGCGACCGGGCGGTGGCGATGCTGGTGGCGCAGCGCCCCGGCGGCGGAGTGATCGACGTGGCGCGCAGCCCGATGGTAGCGCGCGGCGAGTTTGCCCCCGAAATTGCCGATATCGCGCATATCGAGGCGTTCTATGTTCGCTCGGGGCGCACATGGGTGGCGCTGCACTGGGCAATCGGGGCCACCGATCCGTGGTTTGCCTGGGAACCGATCTGTGCCGAGTTCGGCGCGCTGATCCCGGAATATTGCCGCTAGCAACGCGCAATCGCGCGGCAGGCCAGACTGCGGGGTCAGACTGCGGGGTCAGACTGTGCGGGCCAGCAGGCCGCCGGGTTGGCGCAGGATCAGACCTTCCATCTCCAGCGCCAGAAGGTGAGGCGCCACGGTCGCCGCGGGCAGCGCCAGATCGCGGATCAGCTGATCTTCGGCCAGCGGGCTGGGGCCAAGCCGGTCAAGGATATGGCGGTGCAGATCGCTCGCCGGGCGTGGCGGTGCCGCAGCGCCGATGGCGGGCGCTGTAGGGGCGGGGGCTGCTGCTGCGGATTTGTCGGGGGCCGGTGCGGGTTGGCCCAGCACCGCCAGCACATCCTCGGCCCCGCGCACCAGAACCGCACCGTCGCGGATCAGCGCATTGCAGCCCGATGCCCGCGCATCCAGCGGATGGCCCGGCACAGCCAACACCTCGCGCCCCTGATCAAGCGCCATCTGCGCCGTGATCAGGCTGCCCGACCGTGCCGCCGCCTCGACCACCACCACCGCGCGCACCAACCCGGCTATGATCCGGTTACGCATCGGAAAATGCCGCGCTTGCGGATCAAGCCCCGGCGGCTGTTCCGACACGCGCAGGCCATGGCCGGCAATTGCGACCGCAAGCGCCGCGTTTTCGGCGGGGTAGATCACATCCACCCCGCCCGCCTGCACCGCCACCGTGCCGGTGGGCAAGGCCGCCGCATGGGCCGCCGCATCGACCCCGCGCGCCAGCCCCGACACCACCACAAAACCCGCCGCCCCCAACCCCTCGGCCAGTTTGCGCGCCATCCGCTGACCCAGCGACGAGGCGTTGCGCGCCCCCACCAGCGCCACCATCGGGCGCATCATCAGGCCCGGATCGCCCAGCGCCCACAAGACCGGCGGCGCATCGGGCAGGTCGGCCAGTGCCGCGGGATAGCCGGGCTGCGCGATGCGCAGCATCCGCGCGCCCGCTTTGCGCGCCGCCCGCATTTCGGCCAGCGCCACGGGTTCGGGGCAGGGGGTGTAATCGGCCACGCCCGCCGCGCGCGCCACCTGGGGCAATGCGGCCAGCGCCGCGCTGGCCGAGCCGTGCTCGGCGATCAGCCGGTGATAGGTGGTGGCGCCCACGCGGCGAGAACGGATGAGGCGAAGGACCGACAGGTCGTCTTCTTCCGACGTTGGGGGGGGGAGGAGGATGGGGCAAGAAAACAAACCCTTGGTCATCCGATCCTCCGCCGCATCCGCCCCCTCTTTTTACGCGCGCAAGGTTAACAACTCGTTTACGCGATCCGGTCTGGTGCGCTGCTGGCGTTGCGCCCTCAGGTGGCCGAGCCGCCCACCGTCAGCCCGCCGATCATCAGCGTCGGCTGGCCTACCCCCACCGGCACCCACTGGCCCGCCTTGCCGCAATTGCCGATGCCGGGGTCAAGCGCCATGTCGTTGCCGATCGCGCGCACCTGCCGCATTGCGGTGGGGCCGTCGCCGATCAGCGTGGCGCCCTTGACCGGCGCGCCGATCACGCCGTTTTTCACGCGGTAGGCCTCGGTGCAGGAAAACACGAACTTGCCATTGGTGATATCGACCTGCCCGCCGCCAAAGCCCACGGCATAGATGCCGTCTTTCAGGCTGGCCACAATGCCCGCGGGGTCGGCATCGCCGCCCAGCATGATCGTGTTGGTCATCCGTGGCATCGGGATATGTGCATAGCTTTCGCGCCGCCCGTTGCCGGTGGGGGCCACACCCATCAGGCGCGCGTTCTGGCGGTCCTGCATATAGCCCACAAGGATGCCGTTCTCGATCAGCACGGTCCGCCCCGAGGCCGTGCCCTCGTCATCCACGCTGATCGAGCCGCGCCGGTCGGGGATCGTGCCGTCATCGACCACCGTCACGCCGGGGGCGGCCACGCGCTGACCCATCAGCCCGGAAAAGGCCGATGTCTTCTTGCGGTTGAAATCCCCCTCCAGCCCATGGCCCACCGCCTCGTGCAGCAGGATGCCGGGCCAGCCCGCGCCCAGCACCACATCCATCTGGCCCGCGGGCGCGGGCTCGGCGCCCAGATTCACCTGCGCCACCCGCAACGCCTCGCGCGCGGCGGCCTGCCATGTGTCGGGCGCCATAAGCTGCGCCAGCCCATGCCGCCCGCCGCCGCCATTGCTGCCCGATTCGCGGCGACCGTTTTCCTCGACGATGACCGAGACATTGATCCGCGCCATCGGCCGGATGTCCCGCACCAGCCCGCCCTCGGGGCGCAGGATGAATACCTCTTGCAGGCTGGCGGCCAGCGAAGCCGAAACCTGCACCACCCGCGGATCAAGCGCGCGTGTAAAGGCGTCGATCTCGCGCAGAAGGTCGATTTTGGCGGCAAAGGGGGCGTCGGCCATCGGGTCGGCGTCGGTATACAGATGGCGGTTGGTGCCGGCGGGGGGCGGGGCCATCACGCCGCCACCCGCACCCACCGCAAGGCGCGCGGTTTCGGCGGCCCGTGTCAGCGCGGCTTCGGAAATCTCGGTGGCATGGGCATAGCCCGCCACCTCGCCCCGCACCGCGCGCAGCCCGAAGCCTTCGGATGCGTCGTAAGAGGCGTTCCTGATCCGCCCGTCATCCAGCAGGATCGATTCTGACCGGCGGCGTTCCAGATACAACTCGCCATCCTCGGCCCCCGCCAGTGCGCCGCGCAACGTGGCCAGCGCGCGGTCGCGGTCGATCAGCGTGTCGAAAGGCGAAAAGCGGGGGGTATCCATCGGGCATCCTTTGCGGCGGGGCATCATTTACAATATGGCCGTGCGGGGCAGAATGACAACGCCCGCCCCTCACGCGGAATTTCAGATGCGGAAGGGATGACAGCGCCGCCGGGCTGGCGTATCACGGCCCGAACGATCTGGGGGCGGTTTCATGCGCTATGTTTCGACCCGGGGGCAGGCCCCGGTGCTTTCCTTTGGCGAGGCGATGCTGACGGGGCTAGCCCGAGACGGCGGGCTTTATGTGCCCGAAACGATCCCGACCCTTGCGCCCGCCGACATCGCGGCCCTGGCCGGTCTGCCCTATGAGGAGGTGGCCTTTCGCGTGATGCGCCCCTTCACCGGCGACACCTTTGGCGATGACGAATTGAAGGGCGCCATCGCCCGCGCCTATGCGGGCTTTGGCCATGCCGCCCGCGCGCCGCTCAAGCAGCTTGCGCCGGGGCATTTTTTGCTGGAGCTGTTCCACGGCCCGACGCTGGCGTTCAAGGATTTCGCCATGCAGATCATCGGGCAGTTGTTCCAGATCGCGTTGGCGCGCGAAGGCCGCCACATCACCATCGTCGGCGCCACCTCGGGCGATACCGGATCGGCCGCGATCGAGGCGTTCCGCGGGCTGGACAATGTGGATGTGTTCATCCTGTTCCCACATGGCCGCGTGTCGGACGTGCAGCGCCGGCAGATGACCACGCCCACCGAGGCCAACGTGCATGCGCTGGCGCTGGAGGGCGACTTTGACGATTGTCAGGCCCGCGTGAAGGACATGTTCAACGACTTTGCCTTCCGCGATGAAGTGGGGCTGGCGGGGGTGAACTCGATCAACTGGGCGCGGGTGCTGGCGCAGGTGGTGTATTATTTCACCGCTGCCGTGGCGCTGGGCGCGCCGCATCGCCGGGTGGCCTTCACCGTGCCCACCGGCAATTTCGGCGACATCTTCGCAGGCTACATCGCGCAGCAGATGGGCCTGCCGATCGAGACGCTGGTGATCGCTACCAACCAGAACGACATTCTGCACCGTTGCCTGACCACGGGGCGCTATGAAACCGATGGCGTGCGCGCCTCGATCAGCCCGTCGATGGATATTCAGGTGTCCTCGAACTTTGAACGCGCGCTGTTCATGGCCTATGGCCGCGACGGCGCGGCGGTGGCGCAACTGATGGACGAGTTGAAGACGAAGGGCGGCTTTGCGGTGTCGCAGGGGGCCTTGCAGGCCCTGCGCGAGACCTATACCTCGGGGCGCTGTTCCGAGGGTGAGACGATTTCGACCATCGCCATGGAACTCGCCGCCTCGGGCGAATTGCTGTGCCCGCATTCCGCCGTGGGTGTGAAGGTGGCGGGCGAACATGTCGCCGCCCCGGTGCCGATGGTGACGCTGGCCACCGCGCACCCGGCGAAATTCCCCGATGCGGTGGAAACGGCAACCGGCATCCGCCCCGCGCTGCCGCCCCGCATGGCCGATCTGTTCGACCGGCCCGAACGCATGACCCGTGTTCCCAACGATTTGCAGGCGCTTGAGGCGCTGATTCAGGAAAGGCGCCGCCGTTGACCATCAACCTGACCACGCTGCCCAATGGCCTCAGGATCGTGACCGAACGGATGCCGGGGCTTGCCTCGGCCTCGGTCGGGATCTGGGTCACGGCGGGCGGACGGCACGAACGGGCCGAACAGAACGGCATCGCGCATTTTCTGGAACACATGGCCTTCAAGGGCACGGCGCGCCGCACGGCCTTGCAGATCGCCGAGGAAATCGAGGATGTGGGCGGCTATATCAACGCCTACACCTCGCGCGAGATGACGGCCTATTACGCCCGCGTGCTGGAGGCCGATGTGGCCCTTGCGCTGGATGTCATTTCCGACATCGTGCTGAACCCGGTTTTTGACGCGCGCGAGATCGAGGTCGAACGCCATGTGATCTTGCAGGAAATCGGGCAGGCGCTGGATACGCCCGACGACATCATCTTTGACTGGCTGCAAGAGGCAGCCTATCCCGATCAGGCGATGGGCCGCACCATTCTGGGGCCGGCCGAGCAGGTTTCGGCCTTTGACCGGGCCGATCTGGCGGGCTTCGTGGCCGAGCATTACGGGCCGGACCAGATGATCCTGTCGGCGGCGGGGGCGGTCGATCATGACGCCATCGTGCGGCAGGCCGAGGCGATCTTTGGCGCGCTGAAGCCGGTGGGTGAACGCGGTATCCAGCCCGCCCGCTGGCACGGGGTCGAACGGCGCGAGGTCAAGGATCTGGAGCAGGTGCATTTCGCGCTGGCGCTGGAAGGGCCGGGCTACCGCGACGCTGATCTTTACACCGCGCAGGTCTATACCACCGCGCTGGGCGGCGGCATGTCGAGCCGGCTGTTCCAGAAGATCCGCGAAGAGCGGGGGCTGTGTTATTCGATCTTTGCGCAGGCCGGGGCCTATGAGGATACCGGCATGATCACGATCTATGCGGGCACTTCGGCCGAGGAAATCGACGAATTGTGCGGGCTGACCATCGACGAATTGAAACGCTCGGCCGAGGACATGACCGAGGCCGAGGTTGCCCGCGCCCGCGCGCAGATGAAGGCGGGCATGTTGATGGGGCTGGAAAGCCCGTCCAGCCGGGCCGAGCGGATGGCCCGCAATCTGGCGATCTGGGGCCGGGTGATCGGCATCGAGGAGGCCACCGCCAAGATCGAGGCGGTCACCACCCCCATCGTGCGCGACTATGCGCAGCGTCTGGCAGGTTCGGCGCAATCGGCGCTGGCGCTTTACGGCCCGGTGACGGCAGCGCCCGGCTTGCGCGATCTGCGCCGCCGGCTTGCCGCCTGATGCTGGGGCGGCGGCGCAAGCTGCGGATCGAGACGGAGCGGATGACGCTGCGTCTGCCGCGCCACGCCGACCATGCCGAATGGGCTGCGCTGCGGCTGGACAGCCGCGACTTTCTGGTGCCGTGGGAGCCGGGCTGGGCGCCCGATCATCTGACCCGCAAGGGCTTTGCCAATCGTGTCTATTGGTCGGCCCGCGCCGAAAGCTCTGGCACGGCGCTGCCCTTGTTTCTGATCCGGCGCGAGGATGAGGTTCTGCTGGGTGCGATCACGCTGGACAACATCCGCCGCGGTCCTGCGCAGGCCGGGACGCTGGGCTATTGGGTGGGGGCGCCCCACGCCCGCCAAGGCTACATGCGCGAGGCTATTCGCGCCGTGGTGCACCATGCCTTCACCGTGCTGGATCTGAGCCGGATCGAGGCCGCCTGCCTGCCGGAAAACGCGGCCTCGCGCGGGGTGCTGGAGAAATCGGGGTTCAAATATGAGGGCGTGGCGCAAAGCTATCTGCAGATCAACGGACGCTGGCGCAACCATGTACTGTATTCCAACCTGCGGGCCGACAGGCGCGGGCGCACCGATATCGGCTGAAGGCCGGGGGGCGCTGCCCCCCGGACCCCCCGGGATATTTGGGCCAAGATGAAGGGGAATGGGGAATGCTGAACCCGGCAGATGCAGAGTTTGCGGCGCGGCTGGGGGCGCTGGGGCTTGAGGCGGTGCCTGCGGGCGCGGCCTATCTGGAGGAGCCGCGCGGCCGGCTTGCCGGTGTGGCTGGGCTTTTGGTGCGGCCCCGCACGGTGGAGGAGGTTGCGGCACTGCTGCGCGCCTGTTCGGCGGCGCGAGTGGGGGTGGTGCCCTATGGCGGCGGCACCGGGCTGGTTGGGGGGCAGGTGCTGACCGAGGGGTCTGCGCCGGTGACCCTGTCGCTGGAACGTATGGCTGCGCTGCGGGCGGTGGACCCGGTGGGCAATGTGGCCATCGTCGAGGCGGGGATGACGCTGCAGGCCGTGCAGGAGGCGGCGGCCGAGGTGGGGCGGGTGTTTCCGCTGACGCTGGCAAGCCAGGGATCAGCCCGGATCGGCGGCTGTCTGGCGACCAATGCAGGGGGCGTGAACGTGCTGCGCTATGGCAATGCGCGCGATCTGTGCCTGGGGCTGGAGGCGGTGCTGGCCGATGGCACGATCCTGCGCGGGCTTAAACGGCTGCGCAAGGACAATACAGGCTATGATCTGCGCGGGCTGCTGGTGGGGTCGGAAGGCACGCTGGGGGTGATTACGGCCGCCAGCCTGCGGCTGTTTCCGCGCCCGGCAGCAGAGGGCACGGCGATGCTGGCGGTGGCCTCGCCCGCCGCAGCGCTGGAGCTGCTGGCGCTGGCCGAGGCGCGGATGGCGGGCTGTGTGTCGGCCTTTGAGCTGATCCACCGGCAGGGGCTTGCCTTTCTGGAGGAGGTCATGCCGAAAGTGCGTCAGCCCTTTGTCACGCGCCGCGAGTGGTCTGTGCTGATCGAGGTGGGTCTGCCCGAAGGGATCGACCCGCAGGTGGCGCTGGCGGGGCTGTTTGAGGCCGGGGCCAAGCGGGGCCTTGTCTGCGATGGCGTGATCGCGCAGGGCGCGGCGCAGCGCGCGGCGTTCTGGCGGCTGCGGGAAAGCCTGCCCGAGGCGAACCGGCGGATCGGCTCGATCTCGAGCCACGACATTTCGGTGCCGCTGTCGGACCTGCCTGCCTTTATCGACCGCGCCGGCCCGGCGCTGGCGGCGCTGGGCGACATGCGGGTGAACTGCTTTGGCCATGTGGGCGACGGCAACCTGCACTACAACGTCTTTCCCGCCAAGGGCCGCAGCCGCGCCGAGTATGAACACCTGCGCGGCCCGATCAAGGCGTGTGTGCACGGGATCGTGGATGCCTTCGGCGGGTCGGTTTCGGCCGAACATGGCGTAGGCCGGATCAAGCGCGCCGATCTGGAGCGCTATGCCGACCCCGGCAAGCTGGCGGCGATGCGGGCGATCAAGGCGGCGCTTGACCCGCTGGGCATTCTGAACCCCGGCGCGGTGATCGGCTGACCCCGCGCCGGGCGAGGCCTAAGCCCCGTCGAATTCGCACAGGACGTTGACGGGGACGCCCTGACGTTCCAGCAGCCTGCGACCGCCCAGTTCCGGCAGATCGACGATGAAGGTGCAGCCGACCACCTCGGCGCCCAGCCGTTGGACCAGCTTGATCCCGGCCTCGCAGGTGCCGCCCGTGGCCAGCAGGTCATCGACGATCAGCACCTTTTCGCCCGGTTTCAGCGCATCGTCGTGAATTTCCATCACTGCCTCGCCATATTCCAGCTTGTAGGCCTGGCTGATCGTGGCGCCGGGCAGCTTGCCCTTCTTGCGGATTGGCACAAAGCCCACGGTCAACTGATGCGCAATGGCCCCGCCCAGGATGAAGCCGCGCGCCTCAAGCCCCACGACCTTGTCGATCCGCGCGCCGGCATAGGGGTGCAAAAGCTGGTCGATCGCCATGCGAAACCCGCGCGGGTCTGCAAACAGCGTGGTCACATCGCGGAACATGATCCCTTCATGCGGGAAGTCGGCGATGGTGCGGATATAGTCCTTGACGGTTTTCATCGGTCAGCCTTTCAGAACGCGGCCCGCGACCGCGTCGAGTTTTGCCAGAACGGCGGGGTCACGCTTTGCCGGTGCGGTCATGATCGCGGTATCGAGGGCGCGGTCGCAGCCCTGCGGGCAGGGGGCGCGGGTCGCGCCCAGCATCGCGGGCAGTCGCGCCACAAGGCTGCGGGCGTTGTCGGCGTTCTGGGTCAGGGTGGCGATGATCTGCGTCACCTCCACCGCGTCATGGTCGGGGTGCCAGCAATCGTAATCGGTGATCATCGCGACCGAGGCATAGCACAGCTCGGCCTCGCGGGCCAGTTTCGCCTCGGGCATGCCGGTCATGCCGATCACGTCGCAGCCCCAGACGTCGCGGTAAAGCCGCGATTCCGCCAAGGTGGAAAACTGCGGGCCTTCCATCGTCAGATAGGTGCCGCCGCGGTGCGCGGTGATGCCGCTGTCCTGCGCGGCCTGATAGCAGACATCGGACAGGCGTGCGCAGGTGGGGTGCGCCACGCTGACATGGGCCACGCAGCCGGTGCCGAAGAACGACTTTTCGCGCGCAAAGGTGCGGTCGATATACTGATCGACGATCAGGAAATGCCCCGGCGCATATTCCTCGCGGAACGACCCGCAGGCGGAAACGGCGATCACATCGGTCACGCCAAGGCGTTTGAGCGCGTCGATATTGGCGCGATAGGGAACAGTGGTGGGGCTATGCACATGGCCGCGGCCGTGGCGCGGCAGGAACGCCATTTTCACGCCGTTCAGCCGCCCCGTCAGGATTTCGTCCGAGGGCGTGCCCCAGGGCGTGTCCACCGCCTGCCAGCGCGCATCCTCAAGCCCCGCAATCTCATAGAGGCCCGAGCCGCCGATCACCCCGATCATGGTTTCCATGTTCGTCTCCATTCCAGTCCGGGCGGCAGATTAGGGCGCGCGCCGGGCGCAGAAAAGGGGGCAAGGGCGCGGGGACTGTGGCAAATCAACCCGCCAGAGCGTTTCCCTCGGCCGCGGGCCGCGCTAAGACAGGGAGGTTCAGGGGAGAGCGCATCTTGGGAAATCTTCGCGGTAGCGTGCTGATGGTGGCGGCGATGGCCGGTTTCGCGCTGGAGGACATGTTCATCAAATCCGCCGCGCGCAGCCTGCCCGTCGGCGAGATCCTGATCCTGTTCGGGCTGGCGGGGATGGCGGCCTTCATCGCACTGGCGCTGCGGCGGGGCGAGCGGGTTCTGCATCCCGCGATCCTCAGCCGCCCGATCCTTCTGCGCGCGATGTCCGAGGTTGCGGGGCGGCTGGGTTATACGCTGGCGCTGGCCTTCACGCCGTTGTCCAGCGCCTCGGCGATCTTGCAGGCGACGCCGCTGGTGGTGGTGGCGGGTGCCGCGCTGTTTTTCGGTGAAACCGTGGGTTGGCGGCGCTGGGCCGCCATCCTTGTGGGGTTTGCGGGCGTGCTGATCATCCTGCGGCCGGGGCTGGAGGGGTTTGAACTGGCCTCGCTTTGGGCGGTGCTGGGGATGTTGGGCTTTGCCGGCCGCGATCTGGCGACCCGCGCGGCGCCGCCGGTTTTGTCGAATGTTCAACTGGGCATCTATGGCTTTTTCATGCTGATCCCCACCGGGGCGGCGATGTTGGCGGTGACGGGGGGCTGGGTGGTGCCCGATGCCGCCACCACGCGCGATCTGGCATTGGCCACGCTGTTCGGGGTGGCAGCCTATTACGGACTGACGGCGGCGATGCGGATTGGTGAGGTGTCGGTCATCACCCCGTTCCGCTACACCCGTCTGGTCTTTGCGCTGGCGCTGGGCATGGCGGTTTTCGCCGAACGCCCCGATGCGGCCACGCTGGCCGGGTCGGCCATCATCATCGGCTCGGGGCTTTATACGCTGGTGCAGGGGCGGCGGCGTTAGCCCTCGCCAGGTCGCGGCATCTGGAAAACGCCTGTGATGCGGGCATAATCCTGATAGCCCATCCGCGCCAGCAGCCCCGAGGGCGGAAGGGCCACGCGGCCTTCGTGCAGGCAGTCGGGGCGGATATGCACCCCCGTCACCTCGCCCAGCACCAGAAAATTCGATGCGCCCTTCAGCGCCACCACCTGCGTCAGGCGGCATTCAAGGCTGGCGGGGGCGGTGGCCACGCGCGGGCAGTCGATCGTTTCGCAATCGGCGCGGGCCACGCCCGCAAGCGCAAATTCATCCACCTCCGCGGGGGCCGCCAAGGAACTGGCGTTCATCGCGTCGCGGGCGGCAAAGTCAACGATGTTCACGCAAAAGACGCGGGTTTCGCGGATATTGGCCAGACTGTCCTTGGTGTCGCCCCGGTCGGGCTTGGCCGAGGTCGAGGCAAACATCACCTGCGGCGGCGTGTAGGCAACCGCATTGAAAAAGGAATAGGGCGCCAGATTGTCGCCCAAGGCACCGCGCGTTGAAATCCAGCCGATCGGGCGCGGGGCCACGATGGCGTTGAACGGGTTGTGGGGCAGGCCGTGGCCCGCATCGGGTCGGTAGAACATGGGGCGCCTTTCGAGGATTTGCCCCAGACCTGCCCGCATGTTAGGGGCGCATTCAAGGGGATTCGGGGGCCGGGCATGTATCAGCTGGAGGAAGAGACCGAGGCCGACTGGTGGGAGGTGGAGGCGCTTTACGACCTTTGCTTTGCGCCGGGCCGCACCGCGCTGTCGTCCTACCGGCTGCGCGATGGCGTGGCGCCGGTGGCGGCGCTGTGTCTGGTGCTGCGCGACGGTGGCGGAACGCTGGTTGCGGTGATCCGCTACTGGCCGGTCAAGGTGGGTGGCCAGCCCGCGCTGCTGCTGGGGCCGGTCGCGGTGCACCCGACCCATCAGGGCGAGGGACTGGGCGGTCTGCTGATACATGAAAGCCTTGCCGAGGCGCGGCGGTTGGGCTGGACCCGCGTTCTGCTGGTGGGCGACGCACCCTATTATTCGCGCTTTGGCTTTGCCAAACTGCCCGGCGTGGTGATGCCGCCGCCGACGAACCCCGACCGGGTGCTGGGGCTGGACCTGATCCCCGGCGCATGGGCGGATGTGGCGGGCGAGGTCACCAAGGCCGACGACTAGTTATTTTTCGCCGCCATCCTTGTGCTGGTCTTGCGCAGGTGGGTCGTCGTAAACGGCCCAGCCATAGGCGCCCCCGGTTTCCGGCAGATCCTCGGGGCGCAGGTTCCCGACCATGAACGCCTTGGCGATAAAGCTGGCGGTGATCGGTGCGGTCAGAAACACGAACAGGGTGATCAGCAATTCGTGGAAGGAAAAGCTGCCCTCAACCAGCAGGAAATACAGCATGGATGCGATCAGCACCCCGCCCACCCCCAGCGCCGCCGCTTTGGTCGGGGCATGAAGCCGCTGCATGGAGCCGTGCAACTTCACCAGCCCGAACGAGCCGACCAGCCCGAACACTCCGCTGATGACAAGGAAGAAGCTGATCAGAATATCGGTGAACAAGGCCATGGGTGCGCTACTCGATGATGTCGCCGCGCAGGATGAACCTGCAATAGGCCACGGTGGAGACGAAGCCGACCATCGCAAGCAGCATCGAGACCTCGTAATAGATCGGGGTGCCCTTGAGGATGCCAAACAGGATCAGCAGCGCGATGACGTTGATCACCATTGTGTCCAGCGCAAGGATACGGTCGGCGACGTCAGGTCCGCGCGCGATGCGCCAGAGGTTGAACAACAGGCTGATCGCATAGCATCCGAACGCGAATGTCAGTGCAACCGATATCATTCGAATATCTCCTTCAGGCGCCTTTCATAACGGGTCTTGATGCTGTCGCGCAGCCCGTCGGGGTCGTCGGTGTGCAGGCAGTGCACAAGCATGCTGCCCGCGTCGGCCGACAGCGTCACGGCAACGGTTCCCGGCGTCATCGTGATCGTGCCGCCAAGCGCGGTGATCGCCTCGGGAGAGGTCAGGTCAAGCGGAACAGTCACCCATTGCGAGTGTATGTCTGCCCGCCTGCGGAACAGGATGATCGCGGCAACCTGAATATTGGCCACAATGATATCCCAGAATACGACCAGCACGAATTCGGCAACGGCAAGGGGTTTTCGCAGCGTCGGCCGGTTAGGCCAGTAGGGGGCGGTGATCATCGGAATGACGATCCCCAGCGCACTGCCCAGCAACAGATTGCCCAGCGTCACCGTGTTGACCAGGGCCAGCCAGACAAGCGTCAGCGTGACGCTCAGCATCGGGTGGGGGATGAGGCGCGCAAGCAAGGATCAGCCCTCCATTTCCGTTCCAAGAACCGAGGCGATATATCCGGGCCGGTCGTAGATCTGTGCCGATGTCGCCTCGACATAGCCCATGACGGGGCCGGCAAAAACCGTCAGCCCCGCCAGAATGGCCAGCATGATCACGGTTGGTGCAACCTCAGGCACCCCGATCGGCCCGTGGTCATTGCGCCCCGGCGTGGTCGCGGCTGCGTCGCCCGATGCCGCGTTCTTCCAGAACAGCAGGCTACCCGCGCGCGTCAAGCCGACAATCGTCAGAAGCGAGCCTGTCAGCACCGCGCCCCAGGCCCAGACGATCTGTCCAGGCATCCGAAGCGCGTCAAGCACTAGCAACTTGCCAGGAAAACCGCTGAGCGGCGGCATGCCTGCCATGCCGATGGCGGCGGCAAAGAACAGGGCGGCGAACAGGCCGTTGTTTGCCGTGGCAAGGCGCGGCGCCAGCGTTTGATCGGCCCGACGCGCCAGAACCAGATCGGCCAACAGGAACAGCGCCGCCGCCGCAAAGGTCGAATGCACAAGATAGTAAAGCGCGGCAGCCGTCGCCTGCGGGGTGAAGGCCGCCACGGCGATCATCAGCGTGCCCATCGAGCCGATCACCGAAAAGGCAACCAGCGGCAGCAATTGCCGCGCTCCGAGCACGCCTATCGCGCCTATCGCAATGGTGACGACGGCGGCCGGAAACAGCCAGCTGGACCCGATGTCCTGCGTGGCCCCAATGCCCGGCCCGAACGAGATGGTATGGACCCGGATGATCGCATAGGCGCCCACCTTGGTCATGATGGCAAACAGCGCCGCGATCGGCGCCGGGGCGTTGGCATAGGTAGCCGACAGCCAGAAATGCATCGGAAAGATCGCGGCCTTGATTGCAAAGACGATCATCAAAAGCATCGCCGCAACCCGGATCAGCGCGGTGTTCTCTTGCGGCATCTGTTGCAGGCGCAGGGCGATATCGGCCATGTTCAGGGTGCCGACGCTGGCATAAAGCACGCCAAGGGCAAACAGGAACAGGGTCGATCCGGCCAGGTTGATCACCACATATTGCAGGCCCGCCCGCATCCGGTCGCGCCCCCCGCCATGGATCATCAGCCCGTAAGAGGCGATCAGCAGCACCTCGAAGAACACGAAGAGGTTGAACACGTCGCCGGTCAGGAACGCGCCACAGATGCCCATCATCTGGAACTGAAACAGGGCGTGGAAATGGTGCCCGCGCCTGTCCCAGCCTGTAGCCACCGCATGGATCAGAACGACAAGACCCAGCGTGGATGTCAGCAGCACCATGAGGGCTGCCAGTCGGTCAAGCACCAGCACGATTCCGAAGGGCGCGGGCCAGTCGCCCAACCGGTAGACCTGGGTTTCGCCGCCCGCCGCGGTCATCGTAAG
Source organism: Phaeovulum veldkampii DSM 11550 (assembly GCF_003034995.1). Taxonomy (GTDB): domain Bacteria; phylum Pseudomonadota; class Alphaproteobacteria; order Rhodobacterales; family Rhodobacteraceae; genus Phaeovulum; species Phaeovulum veldkampii. The sequence goes on from NZ_PZKF01000002.1 coordinate 114,342, forward strand.
GCCGATGGCAACCGCGAAAAGCGCGGTGCTGCCCGCAAGCGAGGCGATCCGCGCCATCGTGATGTCGTGGCGCATGACAAAGCCGATGATCGGCGCCAGCAGCGCAGGCAGGATGACGGGAACGATGATCCAGTGGCTCATCATGCGCTGTTCCCCTCTTTGGCGGGGGCATCCGCGTTGCCGGGACGGTCAAGGTTGACCGTATCCGTCTCCGCTTCGAGAAAGGCGGCGAGGGCGATCATCACCAGAACCGCCGTCATCCCGAAGGAAATCACGATCGCGGTCAGCACCAGCGCTTGGGGCAGCGGGTCGGTATAAGCGGCCGCGCCGTATTTCGACAGGATCGGCGGCATGTTGATGGCAAGCCGCCCCGAGGCGAACAGAAACAGGTTCACCGCATAAGACAGCAGGGTAAGCCCAAGAATGACCGGAAACGCCCTGAGCCGAAGGATCAGATAGACACCGCCTGCGGTCAACACCCCTATGGAACTGGCGACAACGAATTCCATTTCAGGTGTCCTTTCGCGTGGCTTTGCCGCGTGCGGTGGGGTCGTAATCCATCGGCTCTGCATTTACCGGCTCGCGTGCCGATCGCGCGATCCGCGAGAGGCTGTAAAGCATCAGCATCACCGCGCCGAGCACCGCAAGAAAGACCCCAAGATCAAATATCATGGCTGTTGCCAGTTCGAACTCCTCGATAGGGGGCAGATGCACATACCCAAAGGCGCTGGTCAGGAACGGTTTGCCCGCAAGCCACGCGCCCGCGCCGGTCAGGCCCGCAATCACCACGCCCCATCCGATCATCGCATGGTATTCCACGCGCTGACGCAATTGCGCCCAGGCAAAGCCCGACGCCATGTATTGCATCAACAGCGCGATCGAGATCACCAGCCCGGCAACGAACCCGCCCCCCGGCTGGTTGTGGCCGCGCAGGAAGATGTAGATGCCCACCATCACCGCAATCGGCATCATCACCCGCGTGGCGACGACCATCATCAGCGGATGCCGGTCGCGCGAGCGGTTGTCTGACAAATCGGTGGTGCGCAGTCGCTGGGCCGCCGGGCCCTTCAGCAGCGCCTCCATCAGCGCAAAGATCACCAGCCCGGCAATGCCCAGCACGATGATTTCGCCATAGGTGTCATACCCCCTGAAATCGACAAGGATCACGTTCACAACGTTCGTTCCGCCGCCGCCTTCGTAGGAATTGGCAAGGTGATAGCCCGAAATGGTGCTGACGTCGCGCAGCATGAACGCATAGGCAAGGCTCGCCACGCTCAGCCCTGCGGCGATCGCGATGCCAGCGTCGCGCAACCGCAGCAGCGTGGAGCTTTCCTTTGGGCTGGTCTTGGGCAGGAAGTGCAGCGCAAGCAGCAAAAGCATGATCGTGACCGTTTCAACCGAGATCTGGGTCAGCGCAAGGTCGGGCGCCGACAGATAGGCGAACCCGACCGAAATCATCAGGCCGATGACCCCGATCACGACCAGCGCCAGAAAGCGGTGACGGTGCATCACGACGACAAACAGCGCCGCGGCGATCAGCAACACCCAGCCCACCACCACCGGCGGCGCCACCGGCAGCAGGGCGCGGCTGGGCAGGCCCATGCTGCCCCCGGCAAAGGCCACGAGCCCAAGCGCCACCGTGGCGGCAAACAGAATGGCAAGGTAGCGGCTGATCGCGCCATTGTGGCTGCGTTCTATCAGGTCACGCGACAGCGCGGCCATGCCATCCACCAGCGCGTCGAAGATCGCCTTGGCCTCGGGCCGGGGCAGGGCGTTCCAGATCCGGTCCAGACGGCTGTGCAGGGCAAGAAGCACAAGCCCGCCACCGACCGCGATGACCGACATCACAAGCGCAGGGTTCACCCCGTGCCAGATCTTGAGCGAATAATGGGGCAGCGGCTCGCCACCTATCACTGCCGCGCCCGCCACCGCGACAAGCGGTCCGACAATGACCACGGGCAAGATGCCGATCAGCACCACAAGGGTTGCCAGCAGCGCCGGTGCGGCCCACATGCCAAACGCCGGGTCATGCGGCGTTGAAGGATAATCGCTGCGCACCGGGCCAAGGAAAACATGGCCGATGAAGCGCAGCGAATAGGCGACCGACAGCAGCGCCCCGATCGTGGCCAGAACCGGCACGGCAAACTGGCTGCCCGCCCATTCGGTCTGCTGTGCGGCGTCGAGCATCATCTCTTTGGACAGGAAACCGTTGAACAGCGGAATTCCGGCCATCGACAGCGCCGTGATGGTGCCGATCACGAAAGTCACCGGCATCAGGCGCCGCAGCCCGCCAAGGCGTTTGATATCGCGGGTGTGCGCCTCGTGATCCACGATGCCCGCGATCATGAAAAGCGCGGCCTTGAAGGTCAGGTGGTTGATGATGTGAAACACCGCCACGACTGCGGCAAAGGGCGTGCCCAGCCCCAGCAGCATGGTCAGCAGCCCCAGATGGCTTACCGTCGAAAACGCAAGCAGCGCCTTCAGGTCATCCTTGAAAAGCGCGATCAGCGCGCCCAGCACCATGGTGACAAGGCCCGTGGTTGCCACGATGTAAAACCAGGCATCGGTGCCCGCCAGAACGGGCCACATTCGCGCCATCAGGAACACGCCCGCCTTTACCATCGTGGCGGAGTGCAGATAGGCAGAAACCGGCGTTGGCGCGGCCATCGCATGCGGCAGCCAGAAGTGGAACGGGAATTGCGCCGATTTGGTGAAAGCGCCCAGCAAAATCAGGATCAACGCGGGCAGATACCACTCTGACGCGCGGATCGCATCGCCCGCCATCAGGATTTCCGAGATCTGATAGCTGCCCGCGATATCCCCAAGGATCAGCATCCCCGCGATCATCGCAAGCCCGCCTGCCCCGGTCACGACCAGCGCCATGCGCGCGCCCTGGCGGCCTTCGGGCAGATGGCTCCAAAATCCGATCAGCAGAAACGACGACAGCGAGGTCAGTTCCCAGAAAATCAGCAAAAGCAGGATGTTGTCTGACAAGACAATGCCCAGCATCGCGCCCTGAAACAACAGCAGATAGGTGTAGAAAACGCCCATCGGGTCATCGCCCGAAAGGTAGAACCGCGCATAGAGCGTGATCAGCAGCCCCATGCCCAGAATCATGCCCGCAAACAGTAGCCCCAACCCGTCCAGAAAGAACGAGGCCGAAAGCCCCAGTTGCGGCAGCCATTCCAGACTGGCATGCACGGTTTCGCCGCGCATCACCGCGGGGGCCAGCAGCAACAGCAGCAGCAGCGCAAGCGCCGTCGGCAGTGAAGTGAAGGTGGCACAAACCGTGCGTCCGCCGCGGATCATCACGCCCGGCAGCAGCGCGCCGATGAACGGCAACAGCACGATGATTAGCAGAACGCTGTTTTCATCCGTCACGGCAAACCTTCTTTCGTGTCTTCCCCGATCGAATAAAGTGTTACTTTCCGTAATAACAACCGTTCCGGCGCCGGAAACTGTGGCAATTGTTCTGGGCAGGCCGCTGAAATTGCGCGTTTTGGGAGGAGCCTGCCAAAAAAGCCTGCAAACCTGGCGGGCGCTCGGGCCATCGGCGCAGGGCGGCGACAGGCCCTGGCCGGGCGCATGGGCGAGGGGGCGCCGCTTGGCACAGCGCGGCCAACCCCGGTCGGACAGTCAACCTTCAGACGGCCAGCAGCTTGCGAAACAGGGTTTCCAGATACGGTTCTGCCTCGGCGAACGGGTCGTGGCCTTCGCCCAGAACGGCGCGCACCTGCACATCGAAATCGGCGTAGTGCTGCGTCAGCGCCCAGATCGAAAAGACAAGGTGATGCGGATCGACCGGCGCGATCCGGCCTGCCTCGGCCCAGCCGCGGATGACGGCAGCCTTTTCATCGACCAGCGCCTTCAGATCGCCCGCCAGCGCGGGCTGCATCCGGGGCGCGCCTTGCAAGATCTCATTGGCGAACAGCCGGCTTTCGCGCGGCAGGTCGCGGCTCATCTCCAGTTTGCGCCGGACATAGCCGAGGATTTCCTCCATCGGGTCGCCCGCGGCATCCAGCGCGCGCAAGGGCGCCAGCCAGGTGTCCATCAGGCCGGTCAGCACCTCCAGATGGATCGCCTCTTTCGAGGCGAAGTAATACAGCAGGTTGGGCTTTGACAGCCCCGCCACCTCGGCGATCTGGTCCAGCGTCGCGCCGCGGAAGCCCTGGGCAGAAAACACCTCCAGAGCAGCCTCAAGGATCGCCCCGGTGTTGCGGCGCTGGATGCGGGTTTTCGGGCGTGGTGCGGGTTTGGTCACGGGCGATCTCTCCTCATTACCTGCCCTTTAGGACAGGGTTGCGCCCCGTGCAATGCACACAAGGCCCGGCGTCCTTGACTGGCGGGCACGCTCTGCTAGCGTTTGTCTGACCATCCGGTCAGACAATCAGCACAAAGCCCCGGCCGGGCGCACCGGATGCCGGACCGGCGGGCACAGGGAGACCCGTCATGGCGCTTGACCGCAAAGCGACGCCGAACGACCTTAACGCCTTCTGGATGCCATTCACCGCGAACCGGCAATTCAAAAAGGCCCCGCGCATGTTCGTGGCCGCGAAAGACATGCATTATACAACGGCCGACGGTCGTCAGGTGCTGGACGGCACCGCAGGGCTGTGGTGCTGCAACGCGGGCCATTGCCGCCCCAGGATTACCGAGGCGATCCAGCGTCAGGCGGCAGAGCTTGATTACGCCCCCGCCTTCCAGATGGGGCACCCGGCGGCGTTTGAACTGGCCAACCGGATTATCGACATCGCGCCGAAGGGGATGGAACATGTGTTCTACACCAATTCAGGGTCGGAATCGGTCGAAACCGCGCTGAAGATTGCCATTGCCTACCACCGCGCCCGCGGCGAGGGGGCGCGCACCCGGCTGATCGGGCGCGAACGCGGCTATCACGGCGTCAACTTTGGTGGCATTTCGGTGGGCGGGATCGTGACCAACCGCAAGGTCTTCGGCACCATGCTGGGCGGGGTCGATCATCTGCCGCACACGCATCTGCCGGGCCAGAACGCCTTTACGAAGGGCCAGCCCGAACACGGCGCGCATCTGGCCGACGAGCTGGAGCGGATCGTTGCCCTGCACGGCGCCGAAACCATCGCCGCCGTGATCGTGGAGCCGATGGCAGGCTCGACCGGTGTTCTGCTGCCGCCCAAGGGCTACCTGGAAAAGCTGCGCGCGATCACCAAAAAACACGGCATTCTGTTGATCTTTGATGAGGTCATCACCGGCTTCGGGCGTCTCGGCTCGGCCTTTGCCGCGCAGCATTACGGCGTGCTGCCCGACATGATGACCACCGCCAAGGGCCTGACCAACGGCGTGATCCCGATGGGCGCGGTCATCACCACCGCCGAGGTGCACGATGCCTTCATGGCCGGGCCGGAACACCTGATCGAACTGTTCCACGGCTACACCTATTCCGGCAACCCGATTGCCAGCGCCGCGGGCATCGCCACGCTGGAAACCTACAAGGAAGAGGGCCTTTTCGAACGCGCCGCCGAAATGGCCCCCTACTGGCAAGAGGCGCTGCACAGCCTGCGCGGCACCCGCCATGTCATCGACATCCGCAACGAGGGCCTGATCGGCGCGGTGGAACTGGAGCCGATCGCGGGCGAGCCGACCAAACGCGCTTTCAGCGCCTTCCTGAAAGCCTATGACAAGGGCATCCTGATCCGCACCACCGGCGACATCATCGCCATGTCGCCGCCGTTGATCATCGAAAAGCCGCATATCGACCAACTGATCGGCACGCTGAAAGAGGTGCTCGACGGGTTGGAGTGAGGCGGCAGGCAGGCATGATACTTGCCGTCCTTCGCAGACAGCGCTGTCGGGCGCGGGTCGCGGGGCGGGGCGGGCGATGTTCCGCCCCGCCCCGCGGCTTCAGAACTTATAGATGGTGCCCAGTCGAACTTGCGAGAAGGTGAAGTCAGAGGTCACACTGGCACTCGGGAAATCGGGGCTGCCAAGGTCGATATACAGAACCTCGCCCTTCAGCGCCCAGCGATCCGACAATTCGTGGCGGAACCCGAGGCCCGCCGTCCACCCGGTTTCGGTGCCATCAAAGCCGCAGGCGATGTAGCCGCAGGCGCCAGCATCGGCAAAGCCCGAAATGTCGCCCGCAGCAAGGCCCGCAGTCATGTAGGGCATCGTGTTTCCGGTCTTCCAGCCCAGAACAAGCCGGGCCGTCGCCAACCAGTCCACCGCGGCCTCGCAACCGCCCTCGCCGGTCAGGCATGGGACAGTCCCGCCCTCGATGTGAGCGGAGTCGATGCCACCTGCGGTCAAGTCCGCTTCGAACCCAATGGACAGCGCTCCGCGTCGGCTGATTTCGCGCCCGATGCCCACGGTCAGGCTCGGCCCGGAAAGATCGACATCGGTCGCCTGATCCTCAGGCGCATAGCGATACGAGGGGCCATCGAACGTGCCACCGATCATCCCATACCCATACCAGCCAAGGCTCTTTGCCGCGGCTGCGGGAATCGGGTCAGGTTCGACGACTGGCCCGGTCATACCGCCCGCGAACGCCGGCATTGTCATCAGCGCAAGCGATGCGGAAACAAAAAGTCGAACCATGATGCTCACTTTCGAATAAAGAGAACGAGACTGCGTTGCCTTCGGAATACACCGTTTTGTGAGTGGGCCGTCTGATCTTTCAGCAAATATGGACAGTTTTTTCCAAGGGTTGCATGCGGGACACAGAGGCAATTCGCAGGTTAATCCGGGCGATGCTGACCCAGGGACGCGCTCATCCATTCTGGGCGAGTGGAAAGGCACGCTCGACCGGTTTTACACCACACCGATCCCCCGCAGCACAATCCCCTTCACGCTGGCCTTTGCGGCCTGCCAATCGGCATCGGACAGCGGGCCACCGTTCAGCGTCTCGATCTGGTGGCTGAAATCGGCGTAGTGCTGGGTTGTGGCCCAGAGCATATAGAGCAGGTGGTACGGGTCCACCGGGGCCATCTTGCCTTCCGCGATCCAGCGGCGGATCACGCGGGCGCGGCCCTCGGTCCAGTCGCGCAGGGTGGTTTCCAGATAATCCTGAATCACCGGCGCGCCGTGCATCACCTCGGTCGCCCAGACCTTTGAGCCATGGGGATGGCGGCGCGAGATGTCCATCTTGGCGTCGATATAAGCGCCGATCCCCTCCGCCGGGCCGGGGGCGGCATCGAAGGTCTCGGCGGCCTCCAGCCAGATGTGGAAGATGGTTTTCACCACGGATCGGTAGAGCGATTCCTTGGTTGGGAAATAATAGTGCAGATTGGCCTTGGGCAGCCCCGCCAGATCGGCGATCACCTGCATGGTGGCGCCACCAAAGCCTGCCTCGGCAAAGACTTTTTCCGCTGCTGAAAGAATAAGCGCCTCATTCGCCTGACGGATCGCCTGGCGGCGCGGGGGGCGGTTCGGCTCGTCCATCCGGCGCTGTCCTCAGATAATCGTTGACCGCTTGGTCAGGTTATGGTGCGTTTCACTTGACCGCATGGTCAAGTTGGAATCGTCGCAAGGGGCGCCAAGACTCCGAACGACAGGGAGATCACAATGCCTGCACCTGGAGAAAACCTCAGGATCAATTCCGCGCGCCTGTGGGACAGCCTGATGGAGATGGCGCAAATCGGCCCCGGCATCGCCGGTGGCTGCAACCGCCAGACGCTGACCGACGCCGATGCCGAGGGCCGCGCGCTGTTTCAGCGCTGGTGCGATGCGGCCGGGCTGACAATGGGCGTCGATGCCATGGGCACGATGTTTGCCACGCGGGCGGGAACCGACCCCGAGGCCCTGCCGGTCTATGTGGGCAGCCATCTGGATACCCAGCCTACCGGCGGCAAGTATGACGGGGTGCTGGGTGTGCTGGGCGCGCTGGAATGCATCCGCACGATGAACGATCTGGGGATCCGCACGAAGCACCCGATCGTCGTGACGAACTGGACCAACGAGGAAGGCGCGCGGTTTGCGCCCGCGATGCTGGCCTCGGGCGTGTTCGCCGGTGTGCATACGCTTGACTATGCCTATGGCCGCACCGACCCCGAGGGCAAGACCTTCGGCGCGGAACTGGCGCGCATCGGCTGGGTCGGCGACGAGCCGGTGGGCGCGCGCAAGATGCACGCTTATTACGAGTTGCACATCGAACAGGGCCCGATCCTTGAGGCTGAGGGCAAGCAGATTGGTGTTGTCACCCATTGCCAGGGGCTGTGGTGGCTGGAATTCACGCTGACCGGGCGCGAGGCGCATACCGGATCGACCCCGATGCATCTGCGGGTGAATGCGGGGCTGGCGATGGCGCGCATCATGGAGATGGTGCAGGCGGTGGCGATGGCCGCCCTGCCCGATGCCGTGGGGGGCGTGGGTCAGGTGCGGTTTTCGCCGAACTCGCGCAACGTGCTGCCGGGAACGGTGGTGTTCACCGTGGACATCCGCAGCCCCGATCAGGCGAAGCTGGACGGCATGCGCGCCGAGATCGAGGCGAAGGCGGCGGCGCTCTGCGCCGACCTGGGTGTGGGGTATAGCGTCGAGGCGGTGGGCCATTTCGACCCGGTGACATTTGCCCCCGAACTGGTGGCCAATGTGCGCCGGGCCGCCGAGCGTCTGGGCTACAGTCACCGCGACATCATCTCGGGCGCCGGGCACGATGCCTGCTGGGCCGCGAAGGTGGCGCCCGCGACCATGGTGATGTGCCCTTGTGTGGGCGGCCTCAGCCATAACGAGGCCGAGGAGATCAGCCCCGACTGGGCCGCGGCGGGCACTGATGTGCTGCTGCATGCGGTGCTGGAAACCGCGCAGATCGTGGCATGAGGCAAGGCCGGGGGCGCTGCCCCCGGACCCCCGGGATATTTGAACCAAGATGAAAGCAGCACGGCTGCGCCAGGAGGGATCAGGGGCATGAGCACAGTCATCAAGAATGGAACCATCGTCACCGCCGATCTGACCTACAGGGCGGATGTGCTTGTGGAGGGGGGCAAGATCGCTGCCATCGGGCCGGGGCTGGCGGGCGATCAGGTGCTGGACGCCAGCGGCTGCTATGTGATGCCGGGGGGGATTGATCCGCATACCCATCTGGAGATGCCCTTCATGGGCACCTATTCGGCCGATGACTTCGAAAGCGGCACCCGTGCGGCGCTGGCGGGGGGCACGACGATGGTGGTGGATTTCGCCCTGCCCAGCCCCGGTCAGGGGCTGCTTGATGCGCTGCGCATGTGGGACAACAAGGCAGGGCGCGCCAATTGCGACTATTCGTTCCACATGGCTGTGACATGGTGGGGGGAACAGGTCTTTGACGAAATGCAGGCGGTGGTGGGGCGTGGCATCACCAGCTTCAAGCATTTCATGGCCTACAAGGGCGCGCTGATGGTGAACGACGACGAGTTGTTTGCCAGCTTCCGCCGCTGCGCGGAACTGGGTGCGCTGCCGATGGTGCATGCCGAAAACGGTGATGTGGTGGCTGAAATGTGCGCGCGGCTGCTGGCCGAGGGCAACACCGGCCCCGAGGCCCACGCCTATTCGCGCCCGCCGCAGGTGGAGGGCGAGGCCACCAACCGCGCGATCATGATCGCCGACATGGCGGGGGTGCCGCTCTATGTCGTTCACACCAGTTGCGAGGACAGCCACGAAGCGATCCGTCGCGCGCGGATGCAGGGCAAGCGCGTCTGGGGCGAGCCCCTGATCCAGCACCTGACGCTGGATGAAAGCGAATATTTCCACCCCGACTGGGACCATGCCGCGCGCCGCGTGATGAGCCCGCCGTTCCGGTCAAAGGCGCATCAGGACAGTCTGTGGGCGGGGCTGGCCTCGGGCTCGCTGTCGGTGGTGGCGACCGATCACTGTGCCTTCACCACCGAGCAGAAGCGGTTCGGCAAGGGCGATTTCACCAGAATCCCCAATGGCACCGGGGGGCTTGAAGACCGGATGCCGATGCTTTGGACCCATGGGGTGACCACCGGCCGGATCACGATGAACGAGTTTGTCGCCGTCACCTCGACCAATATCGCCAAGATACTGAACATGTATCCGAAAAAGGGTGCAGTGCTGGTGGGGGCGGATGCTGATCTGGTCGTCTGGGACGCGGAGGCGACAAAAACGATTTCGGCTGCAAGCCAGCAATCGGCGATCGACTACAACGTGTTCGAGGGCAAGCAGGTGAAGGGCCTGCCGCGCTATACGCTGAGCCGCGGCATGGTTGCGGTTGCCGACGGGAAGGTGCAAACCCGCGAAGGGCACGGCCAGTTCGTGGCGCGTGAACCGGGGGCGGCGGTCAACAAGGCGCTGTCCGCGTGGAAAGACCTGACCGCGCCGCGGCCCGTGCCGCGTGGCGGTATTCCGGCAAGCGGGGTATGATGAAAGACCTGTCAAGCATGGCGGCGCCGGTGATCGAGGCGCAGGGCGTGGGGCTGACGTTTGAGACCAACGACGGCCCCGTTCACGCGCTGAAGGATGTGAACCTGACGATCGGCCGCGGCGATTTTGTCAGCTTTATCGGCCCCTCGGGCTGCGGCAAGACCACCTTCCTGCGCGCCATCGCGGCGCTGGAGCATCCGACCGAGGGCCGCCTGACCGTCAACGGCATGACGCCCGACAAGGCCCGGCAGGCCCGCGCCTATGGTTATGTGTTTCAGGCGGCGGGGCTGTATCCGTGGCGGACAATTGCGGGAAATGTGAAACTTCCGCTGGAAATCATGGGCTTTTCGCGGGCCGAGCAGGAGGAACGTGTTCAAAAAGTGCTCTCTCTGGTTGATCTGGAGGGGTTCGGGAAGAAGTTTCCGTGGCAGTTGTCGGGCGGGATGCAGCAGCGCGCGAGTATCGCGCGGGCCCTGGCCTTTGACGCCGACATCCTGCTGATGGACGAACCCTTTGGCGCCCTGGACGAAATCGTCCGCGACCGGCTGAACGAGGAATTGCTGAAGCTGTGGGCGCGGACCGGCAAGACCATCGGCTTTGTCACCCATTCGATCCCCGAGGCGGTCTATCTCTCGACCAGGATCGTGGTGATGTCGCCAAGACCGGGCCGGATTACCGATGTGATCGAAAGCACGCTGCCGCGCGAACGGCCGCTGGACATTCGCGATACGCCCGAATTCATCGCCATTGCGCATCGCGTCCGCGAGGGACTGCGCGCGGGGCACAGCTATGACTAGGGCTGCGCGCCCGAGGGGGGCATGATGCGGTCGGTTCTGCCCATTCTTACCGTTCTGGCCGCAATTCTTGTGGTCTGGTATGGCGCGGCGGTCTGGCTGAATTCGGCATGGGCCTATGATCAGGCCGCCCGCGAGGGGCGAGAGTTGACGCTGGTGGACGTGGTCAACGGCACGATGGCGCAAGAGCGCCCGGTGCTGCCCGTGCCGCATCAGGTCGCCAAAGGGCTGTGGGACGGCGTGGCGGGGCAAAAGATCACCTCGAAACGCAGCCTTGTCTGGCATGGCTGGGTCACGCTGTCGGCCACGCTGCTGGGCTTTGCCATCGGCACCGGGCTGGGCATCGCACTGGCGGTGGGGATCGTGCACAACAAGGCGATGGACCTGTCGGTGATGCCTTGGGCGATCGCCAGCCAGACCATTCCCATTCTTGCCATTGCGCCGATGGTGATCGTGGTGCTGGCCAGCCTGGGGGTGACGGGGCTTTTGCCCAAGGCGGTCATCTCGGCCTATCTGTCGTTCTTTCCGGTGCTGGTGGGCATGGTCAAGGGCCTGCGCGCGCCCGACGGGATGCAGCTTGACCTGCTGAAAACCTATAATGCCAGCAGTGCCGCCACCTTCTGGAAGCTGCGGCTGCCGGCCTCGATGCCCTATCTGTTCGCCTCGCTGAAGGTGGGGATCGCGGCCAGTCTGGTGGGGGCGATCGTGGGCGAATTGCCGGCGGGCGCCACTGCGGGCCTTGGCGCGCGGCTGTTGTCGGGCAGCTATTATGGCCAGACGGTGCAGATATGGGCTGCGCTGTTTGCGGCGGCGACGCTGGCGGCGGTGCTGGTGATGGTTGTCGGCCTGATCGAGCGGGTGACGCTGAAACGTATGGGGATGGCGCGATGATCTGGGCCTTTGGCGCGGTTCTGTTCTGGTTGCTGGCAATGGCGCTGAACACCTGGCTGGCGGCGCGGCACGGGGCCAGTCGCGCGGTGCAACTGTTCATCCCGGCGCTGTTCGGCATCACACTTCTGGTGCTGTGGGAGGGGCTGGTGCGCGGCCTTGCCGTTTCGCCGGTGATCCTGCCCGCACCAAGCGTGATCGCGGCGCGCTTTGCAGGTGCGCTGCCGATCCTGTGGACCGATTTTGTCCAGACGATCCTGAAGGGGGCGCTGTCGGGCTATCTGATCGGCTGCGGCGCGGCGATTGTCACGGCCATTGTCATCGACCGCTCGCCGTTTCTGCAACGCGGGCTGTTGCCGGTGGGCAATTTCGTGGCCGCCCTGCCCATCGTCGGCATCGCGCCGATTCTGGTGATGTGGTTCGGCTTCGACTGGCACTCCAAGGCGGCGGTGGTGGTGGTGATGGTGTTCTTTCCGGTGCTGGTGAACATGGTCGCCGGGCTGAAGGCCACCGATGCGCTGCAACGCGACCAGATGGCGACATGGTCGGCCAGCTATGGGCAAGCGTTGGTCAAGCTGCGCCTGCCCGCCGCGATGCCGTTTCTGTTCAACGGGCTCAAGATCGCCACGACTCTGGCGCTGATCGGGGCGATTGTCGCGGAATTTTTCGGCAGCCCAACGCGCGGCATGGGGTTTCGCATCTCGACGGCGGTGGGGCAGCTTGATCTGCCGCTCGTCTGGGCCGAGATTGCTGTGGCAGCACTGGCCGGTTCGGCCTTTTACGGGGCTGTGGCACTTATCGAACGTGGGGTGACGTTCTGGCACCCCTCGCAACGAGGACGTTCATAACCGGGAAGCCCGGACCACACCAACGGAGGTATGACCATGAAGAGACTGATCTCGACGGCGCTTGCGGGGATTTTCGCGGCGGGCGGGGCCTATGCAGCCGATGACGTGAAGCTGCAACTGAAATGGGTCACGCAGGCCCAGTTTGCGGGTTATTACGTCGCGCTGGAAAAGGGCTTCTACGAAGCGGAAGACCTGAACGTCACCATCCTGCCCGGCGGCCCCGATATTGCGCCCCCGCAGGTGATGGCGGGTGGCGGCGCCGATGTGATGGTGGACTGGCTGCCCTCGGCACTGGCCGCGCGCGAAAAGGGCCTGCCCATCGTCAACATCGCCCAGCCCTTCAAATCTTCGGGCATGATGCTGACCTGCCTCAAGGAAACGGGTGTTTCCACACCCGCCGACTTAAAGGGCAAGACGCTGGGCGTGTGGTTCGGCGGCAACGAATACCCGTTCCTGAGCTGGATGAACACGCTGGGGCTCAAGACCGACGGCACCGATGTGACGGTGCTGAAACAGGGTTTCAACGTCGATCCGCTGCTGCAAAAGCAGGCCGCCTGCATTTCCACCATGACCTATAACGAATACTGGCAGGTGATTGACGCTGGCATCAAGCCTGAGGAGCTGGTGACCTTCAAATACGAAGATCAGGGCGTCGCCACGCTGGAAGACGGGCTTTATGTGCTGGAGGCCAACCTTGCCGACCCGGCCTTTGAGGACAAGATGGTCCGCTTTGTGCGCGCCAGCATGAAGGGCTGGAAATACGCCGAGGCGAACCCCGACGAGGCTGCGATGATCGTGCTCGACAATGACGAGACCGGCGCGCAGACCGAAACCCATCAAAAGCGGATGATGGGCGAGGTGGCCAAGCTGACCGCAGGCTCGAACGGCACGCTTGACCCGGTCGATTTCGACCGCACGGTCAAGACGCTGATGGGCGGCGGGTCGGACCCGGTGATCTCGGCCGAGCCGGTGGGCGCCTGGACGCATCAGATCACCGACAAGGCGCTGAACTAAGCCCCAAGGTCGGATTTGTGAAAGCTGACGGCGCGCGCCTTGCTTGGCGCGCGCCGTTTCCGTTGCGTCATCGCGCACACAGATGTGGCGCGGCGGTTTGCGATCTGGCAGGCTGACCCTGACCTGTTACGGGTCAAGACAGGAGGTTTCCGTGATCGCATCTTCCAATACCCGCCGCATCTTTCTGCCGGGGCTTGCTGCGCTGGCCCTTCTGATGCTGGGCGCTTGCGCCCCCGCCGCGCCCGAACCGGGGGCCTGCGCGCCGGGCATGACCTGCGAACCGGGCGTGGTCGATCTGGGCCGCTGTTCTGACGTTGCAGCGGGAACCTGCTAGGCGGGGCTGCTGTCGGCTGCGTCGGCCCGCCCCTGTCGGGTGGGCCTTCACCGGCCGCACAACAGGTTAAATGCGCCCAAAACTATTGTTGTGCCTTGGCTTTCCTGTAAATTCCGGGTGGGAGGGCCGCCCCGATGGTGCGCAGCGCGCTGACAGGAACACGGATACGCGAACGGCGCACCGCATTGGGGCTGCGGCAGGCAGAACTTGCGCGCGCGGTGGGCGTGTCGGCGGCCTATCTCAACCTGATCGAACACAACCGCCGCCGCGTGGGCGAGGCGCTGCTGGAGCGGCTCGCTGTGGCGCTGTCGGTCGAGCCGGTGGCGCTGTCAGAGGGGGCGGAAAGCACGCTGTTTGACAGCCTGCGCGAGGCTGCCGTGGGGGCCGCGCCCGGCGACCCGGTGCCGGAAACCGACCGGATCGAGGAATTCGTCGGCCGGTTTCCCGGCTGGGCGGCCGCGCTGGCCGCCCGCCAGACCCGGATCGCCGCGCTGGAGCGCACGCTTGAGGCCTATTCCGAACGCATGGCGCAAGACCCGTTTCTGGCCACGACCCTGCACGAGGTTCTGTCGGCCATCACCTCGCTGCGCTCCACCGCGGCAATTCTGGCGGAAACCGAAGAGATGGAGCCGGAATGGCGCGCCCGGTTTCACCGCACCATCCACGAGGAAAGCCTGCGCCTGTCGGCCACCGCCGAGGCGCTGGTGGGCTATCTCGATTCGCTTGACGGGGCCGAAACCGGCCTGTCCTCGCCGCAAGAGGAGGTGGAGGCCTGGCTGGCCGGGCAGGGCTGGCATCTGACTGCCCTCGAAGGAGCTACCGCGCCCGGTGCCGAGGCACTGATTGCGGGGGTGGCCGAACTGGCCTCGGGGCCGGCGCGGCAATTGGCGGCGGCGCATGTGGCGCGGGTGCGGGCCGAGGCGCGCGCGCTCCCGCTCGCGCCGCTGCGCCGCGCGCTGGCCGAAGACGGCCCCGATCCCGCGCGGCTGGCGGTGCGCTTTGGCCTGCCGCTGGCTACCCTGTTCCGCAGGCTGGCGCTGATGCCGCCCGATCCGAGCCTGCCGCCGGTGGGGTTGGTCGTCTGCGACGGGGCCGGGGGGTTCACCTTCCGCAAGCCGATGCCGGGCTTTGCGCTGCCACGCTATGGCGCGGCCTGCCCGCTGTGGCCGCTGTATGAGGCGTTGGCGCGACCGATGCAGCCGATCCGGGCGGTGGTGGAGCTGGCCGGGCGGCTGCCGCAGCGGTTTTTGACCTATGCGATCTGCATCCCGACCCAGCCGGGGGGGTTTGACGGGCCGCAGGTGCTTGAATCGATGATGCTGATCCTGCCAGCCCCCGCCGTCTGCGGCGATGTCGAACGACCGGTGGGCGTGACCTGCCGTGTCTGCCCGCGGCGCGACTGTCTGGCCCGGCGCGAGCCGACGATTCTGACCGACGGGCTGTGACGGGCCGGGCAGGCACGCAGGGGTTTTGACAATCGGCCCCGCGCTCGCAATAGTCGGACCGAGGGGATCGGGCGAGGAGGCACGGTCGGATGGGGAAAAAGCAGGTGCTTCTGGTCGAGGATGAGCCGAACATCGCCGAGGCGATCCGGTTCATTTTGTCGCGCGATGGCTGGCAGGTCCGGCATCTGCCCGAAGGCGCCGCCGTTCTGGCCGCGCTGGCCGAAGACCGGCCCCATGTTCTGGTGCTGGACCTGATGCTGCCCGGTCGGTCGGGGCTGGAAATTCTGGCTGACCTGCGCGCCCGGCCCGAGTTTGCGGCGCTGCCTGTTCTGATGCTGACAGCGCGCGGGCAGGGGCGCGACCGTGATGCCGCTGAACGCGCCGGTGCCTCGGCGTTTCTGGCCAAACCCTTTGCCAATGCCGATCTGCTGGCCTGTCTGCGGTCGCTGGCCGGGGCCGGGGCCTGATGTCGCTTACGCCGCCCCCGCTGTTTCTGGCCCGGCGGTCCTATCGGCGCAGGCGGCTGATGGATGCCGCCCGGCTGTTGCCGCTGCTGGGGCTGGTGCTGTTTCTGCTGCCGGTGCTGTGGCGCCCCGCCGCCACGGCTGAGCCTGACACCGCGCGCGGCGGGCTGTATCTGTTCATTGTCTGGGCCGGGCTGATCCTGGCAGCCTATGGTCTGTCGCGTGGCCTTGGCCCGGCGCTCGCCGAGGAGGACAAGCCTGAGGGCGCCCCGGACGCGGAGGGCTAGGCGGTGCCATTCGACATTCTTGTGGCCGTCTGTCTGGTCTATGTGATCGGGCTGTTCATCGTGGCCTTCGCCGCCGAGCGGCGGGCGCGGCGGGGCCGGGCGGGTTGGCTGCGTTCGCCTTTGGTCTACACGCTGTCGCTGAGCATCTATTGCACCGCCTGGACGTTTTACGGCGCGGTGGGCTATGCGGCGCGCTCGGGGCTGGAATTCGTCACGATCTACCTGGGGCCGACGCTGGTCTTTGTCGGCTGGTGGTGGGTGCTGCGCAAACTGGTGCGGATCGGGCGGGCGCAGCGCGTGACCTCGATCGCCGATCTGATCAGTTCGCGCTACGGCAAATCGAACCTGCTGGGGGTGATCGTCACGCTGATGTCGGTGCTGGGGGTCACGCCCTATATCGCACTGCAATTGCAGTCGGTGACGCTCAGCTTTGGCGTTTTCGCCTCGGACACGCCCGAGGGCTGGGCGCTGCCCGATCAGGGCGCCACCGCGCTGTGGGTGGCGGGGGGGCTGGCGCTGTTCACCATCCTGTTCGGCACTCGCAATCTGGATGCCAACGAACGCCACCACGGCGTGGTCATGGCGATTGCCGTCGAGGCGGTGGTCAAACTGATCGCGCTGCTGGCGGTGGGGGTTTTCGTGGTCTGGGGGCTGGCCGGGGGCGTGGCCGACGTGATCGCCCGGATCGACGCCTCGCGCATCGCCGACTGGCCGCTGGAGCCGGGGCGCTGGGCCGGCCTGACCTTTGCCTCGGCGGCGGCGATATTGACGCTGCCGCGCATGTTTCAGGTGATGGTGGTGGAAAACGCCGATGAACGGCACCTTGCCACCGCAAGCTGGGCATTCCCGCTTTACCTGATGCTGATGAGCCTGTTCGTCGTGCCCATTGCGGTGGTGGGTCTTGAGGTGATGCCCGCAGGCGCCAACCCCGACCTGTTCGTGCTGACGCTGCCCTTGGCCGCGGGCGAGGGCAATCTGGCGCTGCTGGCCTTTCTGGGCGGGTTTTCCAGCGCCACCTCGATGGTGATCGTGGCCTCGATCGCGCTGGCCACGATGGTGTCGAACCATATTGTCACGCCCCTGTGGCTGGCGCTGCGGCGAGGCAATGCGCGCGAGCCGGGCGATGTGCGCAGCCTTGTGCTGATGGCGCGGCGGGTGTCGATCGGGGCGGTTCTGGCGCTGGGCTACAGCTATTACCACGTCTCGGGCGGGTCGTCGGCGCTGGCGGCAATCGGGCTGATTTCCTTTGTCGGCGTGGCGCAGGTGCTGCCCGCCTTGCTGGGCGGCATGTTCTGGCGCGGGGCGACCCATGTGGGTGCGGCTGCGGGGCTGATCACGGGCTTTGCGATCTGGCTTTACGCGCTGTTTCTGCCCTCGTTCGGGACCGAGGGGCTGATCTCGGCGGGCGTGATGGAACATGGCCTCTTCGGTATCGGCTGGCTGCGGCCGCAGGCGCTGTTCGGGATCGCGGGGCTTGATCCGCTGTTGCATGCGCTGTTCTGGTCGATGCTGCTGAACACCGCAGCCTTCCTGTTCTGTTCGCTCGTCACCTTTCCCGGCCCGATGGAGCGGTTGCAGGGCGTGGCCTTTGTCAATGTCTATGACCAGACCGCAGGCGCCGAGCGCTGGAGCCGCGGCGGCGTCGGGGCCGAGGCCGAAGACCTGCTGAGCATGTCGCAGCGCATTCTGGGCGCCGAGGCCGCGCAGGGCTTCTTTCAGGCGCAGGCGGCGGCACAGGGCAAAAAGGGGTTTCTGCCCGATACCACGCCCGAATTCGTCTCTCGGCTGGAACGGCAACTGGCGGGCACGGTGGGCGCGGCCACGGCCCATGCGATGATCGCGCAACTGTCGCCGGGCACCACCGTTTCGGTGCAGGATCTGATCGCCGTGGCGGGCGAGACGCGCGAGATCAAGGAATATTCCGCCCGGCTGGAAGCCCAGTCCGAAGAACTGGCCCGCACCGCCCGCGCACTGCGCACCGCGAATGAAAAGCTGACCGAGCTGTCGGTGCAGAAAGACGGTTTCCTGAGCCAGATCAGCCATGAATTGCGCACGCCGATGACCTCGATCCGGGCATTCTCCGAGATTTTGATGGAGCCGGACCTGCCCGACGACATGCGCGCCCGCTATGCCGAGATCATCCATGAGGAATCGCGGCGCCTGACACGGCTGCTGGATGACCTGCTGGATCTGTCGGTGCTGGAAAACCGCCGCGCGCAGTTGACCATCGGCGTGGCCAATCTGCACGATCTGATCAACCGGGCGGTGCTGGCGGCCTCATCGACCCGGCCCGAGAGAATGTTCCGCATCGAGCGCGATTTTCCCGCCGAACACATGCCGATCTTTACCGATACCGACCGGCTGGTGCAGGTCTTCATCAATGTTATCGCGAATGCGCGCAAATATTGCGATGCCGAACGCGCGGTGCTGCGCATCGAGGTGCGGCGGCGCGGCACGGGGGTTGAGGTCGATTTCATCGACAACGGCTCGGGCATTCCGCTGCGGGCGCAATCGCTGATTTTTGAAAAGTTCTCCCGCCTGACTGATACCAGTCGCGCCGGGGGCGCCGGGCTGGGGCTGGCGATCTGCCGCGAGATCATGGTCAATCTGGGCGGCACCATCGACTATGTGCCGGGGCAGGGGGGCGCGGCCTTCCGGGTGGCGCTGCCCTTGCGGCGCAAGCCGGGGGCCGAGGGGGGCGGCGTCAACCAATTGTAAATTCTGATCTGTCAGTGCTGGGACATGACCCCAAGGCGGAGCTTTTGGCGCGAGGATGACAGAGCAGCAGGCGCAATCCGTTTTGCGACGCAAGGCAGAGGTCGGCCGACCCGAGCCTGAGGCGCCACCGATGACGGCGGCGCGCGCGCTGGGGCAGGCGCTGGCGCGCACCGCCCAAGATCAGATGGCCCTGCCGCTGGAGGTGGCGGCGGGGGCCGAGCAGCGGATGACGCTGGCCGATCTGCCCGAGGCGCTGGAAGAGCGCGCGCTGCTGGCGCTGATCGAGGGGCCGGGCGAGGGCTTGGGGCTGGTGGCGCTGGGCCAGCCGATGCTGGCCGCGCTGATCGAGATGCAGACGATGGGGCGGCTGGGCCCTGCGCCGCCGCCCCCGCGCCGCCCCACCCGCACCGATGCCACGCTGGCCGCAGGCTTCATCGACCAGGTGTTGCGGGCGCTGGAAGAAGCGCTGGCCGCCTTGCCCGATATTCGCTGGGCGGGCGGTTTTCGCTACGCCTCGTTCCTTGACGACCCGCGCCCGCTGGGGCTGTTGCTGGAGGATACCAGCTACCGCGTATTCAACCTGACGCTTGATCTGGGTCTTGGCGGGTCGCGGCGGGGTGGTTTTCTGCTGGCGCTGCCCGCTGCGGGGCGTGGCCCCGGCCCGCGCCCGGTGCTGCCTGCCCGGCCCGCGGCCGAGGTGTTGGCCCCGGTCGATGCCGGGGACGACTGGGCCGATCTGATCGAGGCGGCGGTGCTGTCGGCGCCTGTGGTGCTGGAGGCGGTTCTGTATCGGGTAACGGTGCCGCTCTCGGCGGTGCTGGCGCTGCAACCGGGGATGGACCTGCCGCTGCCGCTGGCGGCGGTTGACCGGCTGCAACTGGAGGGGTTGGGCGGCCGCGCGCTGGGGCAGGGTCGGCTGGGGCAAAGCCGCGGCTTTCGCGCCGTCCGGCTGACCGCCGCCGGGGCGGCATCGGACGATGTGCCCGATGATGGGCCCACCGCCAGATCAGCCGGCACCGGCGCCACGCCGCCGGTGCCGCGGTCTGCTGCCGGGCCGCGGCCGGTTCCGCCCTCTTCCGTTCCGCCTTCTCTCGGCGCTGCCGCGGCGTCGTCGCCCGCGGCAAGGCCCGCCGCCGCCGTGGCCGCTCCTCTGCCTGGCGCCGAAGGGGCCGACCCCGCCCCCTCGCTGCCCGCGCGAAAGGTCAGTGCCGGGGCGTGACGGGCGCGCGCAGCGCTTTGGCCATCGGCGCCGATTGACCTGCATCAAGGCCCATGCTCGCGCGTCGGGCCTAGATGGACCAAGGCAGGAGGAGACAGCCATGAAATCGGATGCCGAACGCAAGGCGCAATTGTTGGCCCGTCTGGGCCAGTTGCAGGCCCGGATTGAAACGATCGAGGATGAACTGGTTTCGCATTCCGACCGCGACTGGGAAGAGATGGCGATCGAGCGCGAAGATGACGAGGTTCTCGAAGATCTTGGCCAGTCGGCGCAGGCCGAGATCCGGATGATTCAGGCTGCGCTGGCCCGGATCGAGGCGGGCAGCTATGGCGACTGCGCCTATTGCGGCGAACGGATTTCCGAACAACGGCTGGATATTCTGCCCGCCACGCCCTTCTGCAAGGATCATGCCCGCGCCGCCGACCGGCGCTGATCAGCCCAGGATGATGCCGACGACGACCATCATCAGACCGATCACCGACACGAACAGCGCGGCAAGGTTCATTGCCACCACCCGCGCCAGCCGGGCGCGGGCCTCGGCGTCGGGCAGGTTGGCCCGGCGCAACCGCAGCACCGCCAGAATGCACCAGCCGATTGCAAGAACCCCCGCCGCCGACACCGCCGCGCCGGCCCAGATCAGCATCTCCATCGCATCCTCCCGCGCATTTCCTTGCCGTCGCACTAGCGCGGGCGCCCGCGCGCATCAAGCCCCGCCGGTTCGTGCGCGGCCCTTGATGCGCGCCCGCCTTGCGTCTAGCAAGGCCCGAGTCCGCGGCGCGATGCCGCCATACCCGCCGCCAACCCGGAGAGCGCCCCCATGACCAGCGATGCGACCTATGCCGTTGCCGCCGACGAACTTCGTCAGTTCATCGAGCAATATGAACACCTTGAGGCCGAGAAAAAGGACATCACCGAACAGCAGAAAGACGTGATGAGCGAGGCCAAGGCCCGCGGCTATGATACCAAGGTGATGAAAAAGGTCATCGCTCTGCGCAAGCGCGACAAGAACGACCTCGCCGAGGAAGAGGCGATTCTGGAGATGTACAAAGCTGCCCTTGGCATGGCCTGAGCGGATTGCCCCGGATCACGGGGCGATGAAGTCCACCCCCGGCATGGCGGTGATTGCGGCCACATCGGCATCATAGGCGGCACTGATCCGGGCGACCAGATCGTCGGTCCAGCCGGGCAGGGGGATTTCGATCTCCAACCGCTCGGGCAGGGCGAATTGGTCCAGCGCGGCGGCAACCAGGGCCTGGCGCGCGGCCCGGTCAGCGGGCGGGGTGCCGGCCAGTTGCGCGCGCAGTTGCACCAGCCCTTCGGGCGCCATGATCGCCGCCAGCACCGCATCGTCGCCCGCCATCTCCACCTCGGGCGGCACATCGGCCAGACTGCGCAGCACATCGGGCCAGATCAGCGGCGTATCTTCGTTGCACCAGACTACCAGTCGTCGCCCCTCCAGCGCCGCCGCGATTTGGCGCACCACCGGCGCCCAGCGCAGCGCCAGCGGGCTGTGCCCGGCCATCACCTCTGCATAGCTGCGATCCTTCAGAAACCGTAAAAGCGGTGGCAGCAGCGTGGCCGGGTTGGCCAGCGCCAGATGCACCTCGGTTTCTGCCTCGGGGAACAGGTTGACCAGCGCCCGCAGCCGCGCCGGGGCCAGTGCGTAAAACCCGTCATCGGAAATCATCTGCACCGGAAAGCCGATAAAATTGTCGTGGCAGAACAGGATACGGTCGAAATGGTCAACATCGGTGGCGCCGTCCAGCAGCGCCTCTTGGGTGGCGTCATCGGCAGGGCCGCCGCGCAGTGCGTTCAGCGTATTGCGAAATTGCGCGCGATAGCGGCGTGGGTGCGGCACCACGCAGCCGCGCTGTTCCAGCATCGCGGCATTGTCCAGCAGGCAGCGCACGAGGCGGCCCTCGTCGATGAAATGGGCACCGATGTGATAGACGACCTGCATGAGCCTTTTCCGGTTTCGCGGCCTTTTTCGGCGCTGACTATAGGGGCTTTTGTGGACAGTGAAACCGCTTTCCTGTAAGCCGTGCCCATGCGATCCGACCAAAACGCTCAAGAACCAAACTGCCCTGTCGCCCCGGTTTCAGCCGAAGGCTTGCGAGGCTTGGGTGGTGGCATCTGGCCGATTGGCTCGGTTCTGATCGCCGGGCTGGTGATGGCGCCGATCCTTGCGGTGCTGTGGATCGCGCTGCATCCGTCGGAAAACATCTGGCCGCATCTGCTGGCCACCACGCTGCCGCGCTATCTGGCCAATACGGCGGTGCTGTGTCTGGGCGTGGGGGTGATGTCGGCGGCTGTGGGGGCGGGGGCGGCGTGGCTGATCTCGATGTATCGGTTTCCGTTCTCGGGGGTGCTGGAGTGGCTGTTGCTGCTGCCTCTGGCGATTCCGGCCTATGTGGGCGCGTATGCGCTGGTCGATTTTCTGGATTATTCCGGGCCGGTGCAGGGCGCGCTGCGCGAGGCGTTCGGCTGGACCTCGGCGCGCGATTACTGGTTTCCGCAGGTGCGCTCGCGGGCGGCCGCTGTGCTGGTGCTGGGGGCCTCGCTTTACCCCTATGTTTACCTGCTGGCGCGCACCGCCTTTCGTGAACAGCCCGGCGGCAGTTACGAGGTCGCGCGCGCGCTGGGGGCGGGGCCGTTCGGGCTGTTCTGGCGGGTCGGCCTGCCGCTGGCGCGTCCGGCGATTGTTGCCGGCGCCGCAATTGCGATGATGGAGACGGTGGCCGATTTTGGCGTGGTCGATTATTTCGGCGTTCAGACGTTGACCACGGGCATTTTCACCACATGGCTGGAGGCCGGGAATGCCGGCGGGGCCGCACAGATCGCCGGGGTGATCTTGGCCGTGGTGGTGGCGCTGCTGGCGCTGGAAAAGATCGGTCGGCGTAACGCGCGCTATTATCAATCGGCCCGGCAGCCGCGCCCGATCATTCGCCACCGCCTGAACGGCGCGGCGGGCTGGGCGGCCACCGCGCTGTGCGCTGCGCCCTTTGCGCTGGGTTTTGTGCTGCCCGTCGCGGTCATCGGCAGCCACGCCGCCGCCAACCCCGAGGGCTGGTTCGGCCCCGGTCTGGTCCGCGCGCTGGGCAATACGCTGATGGTGGGGGCGCTTGCAGCCACGCTGACGGTGCTGGGTGCGATGTTCATGGTCTATGGGGTGCGGCTCAGCGGGCGCCGTCTGCCGCGGCTGTTGCTGCCGCTGACGACGATCGGCTATGCCGCGCCCGGCGCGGTGCTGGCGGTGGGTATCCTGATCCCGCTGGCGGCGCTTGATCACCGGCTGGCCGATGGCTGGCTGGCGCTGACCGGCACCGATCCGGGGTTGATCCTGACGGGGTCGGCGGCGGCGGTGGTGCTGGCCTATATCGTGCGCTTTTTCGCCATTGCCGAGGGTGCGGCCGATACCGCCTTTGGCCGCATCTCGCCTTCGCTGCCGATGGCGGCGCGGTCGCTGGGGCGCACGGCGGGCGGGGCCTTGCGGGCGGTCTATCTGCCGCTGATGCGGGGCACGGTGGGGTCGGCGCTGCTGCTGGTGTTCGTCGATTGCGTCAAGGAACTGCCCGCAACGATGCTGTTGCGCCCGTTCAACTATGAAACGCTGGCAACGCGGGTGCATGAAAAGGCCAGCCTTGAAAATCTGGGCGATGCTGCGCCCGCGGCGCTGCTGGTGATGGCGGTGGGGCTGGCGGCGGTGGCGTTGCTGGCGCGGGCAAACCTTGCACCGCGCGACTGATCGCGCTTGCCTGCGCGGGCCGGGGCCATTATCTGAAAACTCGGTGCGCCGGTGTAGCTCAGTTGGTAGAGCGGCGATCTTGTAAGTCGAGGGTCGGGGGTTCGAGTCCCTTCTCCGGCACCACCTCTTCCCCGTGGTCTTTGCGCCGTCCCGCGCTAGCTTTGCCGCAGCGACGGAGGCCCCATGCTGTTGACCCTGACCGGAATTGAAAAGACCTATCCCACCAGCGAGGGCCCGCTGCGCGTGCTGGCGGGGGTCGATCTGACGCTGGCGGCGGGGCAAAGCCTCGCGCTGACAGGCGAATCGGGGTCAGGCAAAAGCACGCTGCTGCATCTGGTGGCGGGGCTTGACCGGCCCGATGCGGGCGCGATCTGGCTGGAGGGGCAGGACATCACGCAACTGGACGAGCCGCAGCTGGCCGCGCTGCGCCGGGGCCGGGTCGGGCTGGTGTTTCAGCAGTTCAACCTGATCCCCTCGCTGAACATTGTGGATAATCTGGCGTTTCAGGCCCGTCTTGCCGGGCGGCATGACCCGGTCTGGCAGGCCGAACTGGCCGGGGCGCTGGGGTTGTCGGCGCTGTTGCGGCGCTATCCCGAGGAATTGTCGGGCGGCCAGCAGCAGCGCGTGGCGATTGGCCGGGTGCTGGCGGCGCGGCCGCGGCTGGTGCTGGCGGACGAGCCAACCGGCAATCTGGATGAGACGACCGCCGACGCGGTGATGGGCCTGATGCTGCGGCTTGTGGCGCAGACCGGGGCGGGGCTGTTGATGGTCACCCATTCGCCGCGGCTGGCCAGGCGGCTGGACGGGCGGCTGCATCTGGCCGGGGGCCGGGTGGCGTGATGGCGCGGGCGGCCTTTGGCGCGCTGATCTCGCACTGGTTGCGGCACCCGCTGCAACTGGCGATGCTGCTTTTGGGGCTGTCGCTGGCCACGGCGCTGTGGTCGGGGGTGCAGGCGATCAACGCCGAGGCGCGCGCCAGCTACGCCGAGGCCGCCGCCGTGCTGGGCCAGAACCGGCTGACGCGGATCGAGGCCGCGGCGGGCGAGCCGATTTCGCAAGAGGTTTTCGTGGCGCTGCGGCGCGCTGGTTGGCCGGTGTCGCCGGTGCTGGAGGGCAGCCTGAGGCTGGGCGAGGCGCGGCTGCGGCTGATCGGGATCGAGCCGCTGACCCTGCCCGCCCCAGCGCGGCAGGTCGATCTGGCCGCGGGCGAGGATCTGGCAGGCTTTCTGCGCCCGCCGGGGCTGATTTTCACATCGGCCGAAACTGCGGCACGGATCGGCGCAGGGGCGGCAGATCTGCCGCCCCTGCGTCGTGCCGATCTGCCCCCCGGCCTTGCGCTGACCGATATCGGCGTGGCGCAGCGCCTGCTGGGGCAGCCGGGCGCGCTGTCGCATCTGTTGCTGGACCCGGCCGTGCCGGCCCCCGATCCGGCCCGCCTGCCGCCCGGTCTGGTGCTGATCGCCCCGGAACCCGAAGGCGATCTGGCGCGACTGACCAACAGCTTTCACCTCAACCTGACCGCCTTTGGGCTGCTGGCCTTTGCAGTGGGGCTGTTCATCGTGCATTCGGCCATCGGGCTTGCTTTTGAACAGCGCCGGGGGGTGTTTCGCACTCTGCGCGCGCTGGGTCTGCCGTTGCGCGCTCTGACGGGGCTTTTGCTGGCCGAACTGCTGGGCCTTGCGCTGATCGCGGGGCTGGTCGGGCTTGCGCTGGGTTATGGCATTGCGGCGGCGTTGTTGCCCGATGTGGCGGCGACGCTTCGGGGCCTTTATGGCGCCGAGGTCGCGGGTAGCCTGAGGCTGCGTCCGGGGTGGGCGCTGGCGGGGCTGGGCATGGCGCTGGCCGGGGCGCTGATTTCGGCGGGGCAAAGCCTTTGGCGGCTGTGGAACCTGCCGATACTGGCCCCGGCGCGACCGCGCGAATGGGCGCGCGCCACCGGGCGGGGCCTGCGAAGGCAGGCCGTGGCTGGGGTGGGGCTGTGGGGCGCTGCGGTTGCGCTGTGGGCGCTGGGGTCGGGGCTTTGGGCCGGGCTTGGGGTGCTGGCAGGGCTGTTGCTGGGGGCGGCGTTTTTGCTGCCTGTGCTGCTGGCGGCGCTGACCGCCGGGCTGGCGCGCGGTGCGCGGGGCGTGCTGGGGCAATGGTTCTGGGCCGATACGCGCCAGCAATTGCCGGGCCTGTCGCTGGCGCTGATGGCGCTTTTGCTGGCGCTGGCGGCCAATATTGGCGTGGGCACCATGGTTGCCAGCTTTCGCGTCACATTTACCGGCTGGCTGGATCAGCGGCTGGTGTCCGAGCTTTACATCACCACCCGCGACCCGGCCGAGGCTCAGGCGGTGCAGGGCTGGCTGGCCCCGCAGGTTTCCGCGATCCTGCCGATCTGGAGCGTGGAGGCCACGCTGGCTGGGCAGCGGGGCCGGATCTTTGGGGTGGCCGATCATGCCACCTACCGCGACCACTGGCCGCTGCTGGCCGCCAGCCCCGGCGTCTGGGACCGGGTGGCGGCGGGCGAGGGGGTGCTGGTGAACGAGCAGCTTGCCCGCCGCGCCAGGCTGGGTCTGGGGGCTGCGCTGGCGCTGCCGGGGGGCGGGGCGCTGCCGGTGGTGGGGGTCTATTCCGACTATGGCAACCCCGAGGCGCAGGCGATGCTGGGCGATGCGGCGTTGGCGGCGCGGGTGCCTGCTGCGCCGCGGCTGCGCTTTGCGCTGCGGCTGAACCCGGCGCAGGCGCCCGCGCTGGCCGCCGCACTGACCGAGCGTTTTGCCCTGCCGCCCGAGGCGATTCTGGATCAGGCCGCGGTCAAGGCGTTTTCGCTGCGCGTGTTCGAACGCACATTCGCGGTGACGGCGGCGCTGAATGCGCTGACGCTGGGGGTGGCGGGGCTGGCGCTGTTTGCCAGCCTGACCACGCTTGCCGGGATGCGGCTGCCGCAACTGGCGCCGTTGTGGGCAATGGGGCTGCGGCTGCGTCATCTGGCGACGCTGGAGGCGGTGCGCGCGCTGGCGCTGGCCGCGTTCGTGGTGCTGGCTGCGGTGCCGCTGGGGGTGGCGCTGGCCTGGGTGCTGCTGGCTGTGGTCAATGTCGCGGCCTTTGGCTGGCGGCTGCCGATGCAGGTGTTTCCGGTCGATTGGCTGAAGATGGCGGGGCTGGCCGGGCTGGCCGCATTGGCCGCGGCGGCGCTGCCTGTGCTGCGGCTGGCGCGCAGTGCGCCTGCCGATCTGGTAAAGGTGTTTTCCAATGAACGCTAAGGTTTTGGCCCTGTTGCTGGCACTGCTGCCCGGCCCCGCCTTTGCGCAGGGGTTTGCCGGGCTGGGCGGCAGCGCCGAGGGCTTTGCCCTGCCCGATCCCGCCACACGGCTGACCTTTCCCGCCGACCATGGCGCGCATCCCGCGTTTCGCATCGAATGGTGGTATCTGACTGCCAACCTGACCGGCCCCGAGGGCACTGACTATGGCGTGCAATGGACGTTGTTTCGCACCGCGCTTGCCCCCGGCGAGGCGCCCGGCTGGGACAGCCCGCAACTGTGGATGGGCCATGCCGCGCTGACCACGCCCCAAGCGCATTTCGTGGCCGAGCGCCTGGCCCGCGGCGGCATCGGGCAGGCAGGGGTGAGTGTGGCGCCCTTTGCCGCGGTCATCGACGACTGGCAGATGCTGGGCCGCACGGGGCCGGGGCAGGATGCGCTCGCGCAGCTGGATCTGACCGCGGCAGGGCCGGGCTTTGGCTATGATCTTCGGCTGACGGCCGAGGGCCCGCTGGTGGCACAGGGGCAGGGGGGCTATTCGGTCAAATCTGCTGCCGGGCAGGCCAGCCATTACTATTCGCAGCCCTTCTACCGGGTTGCCGGAACGCTGACGGTCGAGGGCCGGGCGGTGCCGGTGACCGGGCAGGGCTGGCTTGACCGGGAATGGTCCAGCCAGCCGCTGGCCCCCGATCAGACCGGGTGGGACTGGTTCTCGCTGCATCTGGAGGAGGGCGCGCGGCTGATGGCGTTCCGGCTGCGCGGGGCGTCTGACTATATCTCGGCCACATGGATCGCGGCAGACGGCACCGTCACCGCGCTGCCGCCCGGCGCGCTGCGGCTGACGCCGGGGCGAACGGCGCAGGTCGCCGGGCGACGTCTGCCGGTGGAATGGCGGCTGGAACTGCCCGAACGCGGACTGGACATCACCACGACCGCGCTGAACCCGCAGGCCTGGATGGGCACCAGCGTGCCCTATTGGGAAGGCCCGATCCGGGTGAGCGGCAGCCACAAGGGCCGCGGCTATCTGGAAATGACCGGCTACCGCTAGGCACCGTTTCCGTTGCGTGAGCGACGGGGCTTGCCTGCGACAATTTGCGCGCTAAACCCTATCAAATGCCCAAATCAGCACTGGCCCACCGCAGGCCGCCGCTTTGGGCGCAAGATCAAGGCGTTGCAAGACGGAGGGTGCGGTGGCGATGCAATTCTGGAAACCCGGCATTCTGGAGCCGGGGCGTTTTGCCGGGATTTCCACCGGCTCGGCCAAACCTGATGCCCTGCACCAACATCATGTCGAGGCCCTGGCCTGCGAAGTGGTGGCCCGACTGGCGCAGCGCCGCCCCGCCCCCGATCTGCCCGCGGATCCGGGCGCCGATGCCCTGCCCGACGCGGAT
>NZ_PZKF01000003.1 GCF_003034995.1 Phaeovulum veldkampii DSM 11550
GCGGGCGGGGGGCCGTCTCGCCCCCCGCACCCCCCGAGGATATTTGCGCCAAGATGAAGGTGGTGGCGAGGGGGCTGGACCTGTGCGCCGCGCGCGGGCAGTCTGTGGCCATGGACGGGTTCGAGACATTGGCCGAACGGGCGCGGGCGCTGTTTGACTGCGGGGTGGCGGCGGCTGATCCGGCGGCGGCGGTGCGGCGTGGGTTGACCGAACTGTCGGCCGATCCGCCGGGGCCCGGCGGGCGCTGGCAGGTGATCGCCTTGGGCAAGGCGGCCCGCGCGATGACGGGGGCGGCGCTGTCGGCGCTGCCGCCCGGAACCGACGCTTTGGTGGTGACCAATCATGAGAATGCGGCCCCCCTGGCGGGGGCCGAGGTGCTGGGCGCGGGCCATCCGGTGCCCGATGCGGCAGGAGCGGTGGCGGCGGGCCGGGTGGAGCAGGCGTTGCGCGCGCTGGGGCCGCAGGACCGGCTGCTGGCGCTGATCTCGGGCGGGGGATCGGCGTTGTTGCCTGCGCCGGTTGCCGGGATCAGCCTTGCCGACAAGGCCGCGGTGAACCGGCTGTTGCTGGGGTCGGGCGCCGATATCGGGCAGATCAATCTGGTGCGTCAGGCCCTGTCGCGACTGAAGGGCGGGGGCTGGCTGCGCGCTTGCCGGGCGCCGGTCGTGGCGCTGATCCTGTCGGATGTGCCAGGCGATGACTTGCGGGTGATCGCCTCGGGTCCGACGGTGGCGCCGGTGGGCAGCCGGGCCGAGGCGGCTGCGCTGTGCCAGCGGCTGGGGGTCTGGGCCGCGTTGCCTGAGCCTGTCCGGGCGTATCTGCGGGCGTCCGAACCTGTGGTGGCGAGGGCTTTGCCCCCGGCGCGCAATATCCTTGTGGGGTCGAATGCGCTGTCGCTGCGGGCGATGGTGGCGGCGGGGGCGCAGGCTGCGCCTTTTGCGCTGGCGGGCGATGTGGCGCAGGCGGCGGCGCGGATTGTTGCGGCGCTGGCTGGGCTGTCACGGGGTGCGGCGCTGGTTCTGGGGGGCGAGACGACGGTGCGTCTGACGGGGGATGGCGCTGGCGGGCGTAATCAGGAACTGGCGCTGCGGGTGGCCGTGCTGGCCGAGGAATCGGGGCTGGCCGGGCCTTGGGCGTTTCTGGCGGGCGGCAGCGACGGGCGCGATGGGACGACCGAGGCGACGGGGGGGCTGGTCGGGCCCTGCACGTTGGCGGCGATGCGGCGGGCTGGGGTGGACCCGATGGCGGCCTTGGCGCGCAACGATTCGGGTCCGGCGCTGGCGGCGGCGGGGGCTGCGCTGGTCACCGGGCCGACCGGCACCAATGTGGCCGATCTGGCGGTGGCGTTGCGCGGCTGAGGCGCGTCAGTTCTGCGAATTGCTTCCGGTCTTGGCAAAGAATGCCCGGATCAACTGGCCCGAGGTCACCATCACGGCGCGCAGGACCACGAGAAATACAAAGCTGACGGCCAGCAGATCGAAGCTCGGCGTGAGAAAGAAATCCATCGGGAGCCCCCGTTCATTGCGTTTGAACCAGCTTCTGCTCTGATTGCGGCGGGATGTTGGCGAGGTCGGGGCTTTCCTGTTACAGCGGGTCTCATGAAGCCAGCCCGGAAGGAGCCGCCGATGCTGATCGCCTATCGCCCCGCCCCGCGCGGTCTGGTTGCTCTGGGTCCGGGTGGGCCGCTGAGCGAGGCGCTGTGGGTCGATCTGTATCGCCCCGAACCCGATGAGGTGGCGGCGTTGACCGCGCTTGGCATCGAGGTGCCGACGCTGGAGGATATGGAAGAGATCGAGATTTCCAACCGCCTGTATCGCGAGGCGGGGGCCGATGTGATGACCGTGGTGCTGCCCGGCGATGCGGACGAAGTCGGTCGGGTTGCCAGCCCGGTCAGCTTTATTCTGACCGATGCCCGGCTGGTGACGGTGCGCCATCACCGCCCGCGCCCGTTTGAAACCTTTCCTGAGCGGGCCGACCGGTCGGCGGCGGGCTGCGGCGGGGCCGAGCGGCTGTTTCTGGGGCTGGTCGAGGAAATCGTTGCCCGTCAGGCCGACCTGCTGGAGGGCGTGGGCCGCGTGCTGGACCGGGTTTCAGGCACCGTTCTGGTGCGCGAGGGGCGGTCGCCTGCACAATTGCGCGTGGCACTGGCCGAGGCGGCGGGGCAGGGGGAGTTGCTGGGCCATATCCGGCTGGCGCTGCTGACGCTGGAACGCGCGCTGTCGTTCTTTGACCAGACGCTGGGCGCGCGCAGTCAAGGCAAGGAATTGCGCCGCATCGTCAGTGGCCAGACCGCCGATATTCAGGCGCTGGTGGTCCATGCCGATTATCTGTCGGCGCGGATCGGCCTGTCGGTCGATGCCACGCTGGGGATGATCAATCTGGCGCAAAACGAAACCGTGCGGATTTTGTCGGTGGCGGCGGTGCTGTTTCTGCCGCCCACGGTCATCGGCTCGATCTACGGGATGAACTTTCGGGTGATGCCGGAACTCGATCACCCGCTGGGCTATCCGGCGGCCCTGGTGGTGATGGTGGTGTCGGCGCTGGTGACCTATCTGGTCTTCAAATGGAAGAACTGGCTATAGCGCCGCCCGCTCAGCCGCGGGTCAGCGCACGCAGCCAGATCGCCGCCAGCACCGCCGAGGCGATGGCGTTCCAACTTGCCATCGACAGGCCCAGAAGGCTCCAGCTGACCTCGTCGCAGCGCACCATAGGGGCGGCGAGGATGCGGCTCATCAGGTCTTCGGGTGACAGGCCGCCGATCGCACCCGAGGTGCAGGAGGCGGGCCCCGGCCACCAGTGCCGTTCGACCCCGGTGTGATAAATCCCCAGCCCGACCGAGCCCGCCATCGCCAGCGCGGCCAGCGCCACCGGCACCGTGCGCGATACCAGCACAAGGCCGATCAGCCCCAGCGCAACCGCTGCCGCATGGGGCCAGCGTTGCCACAGGCACAGATCGCACGGGGCATGGCCCAGCGCCTGAAACCCGAATGCCCCCGCCAAAAGCGCCGCCGACCCGCCGGTCGCCAGAAGGATCAGCCGCGTGCCAAGGCTATCGTGTCCGGTCATGCCAGATACCTCACCAGATAGAAGCCCGCGATCACCAGGGCGATAAACAGCGTGAACAGCCAGCCCAGCCAGCGCTCGATAAAGCGGCGCACCGGGGCGCCGTATTTCCACAAGAGCCAGGCCACGAAGAAGAATCGCAGCGCGCGTGCCACAACTGAAACGGCGGTGAATGTCACCAGATCAAGCCCCGTGGCCCCCGAAAAGATGGTGATCACCTTGTAGGGGAAGGGCGTCACCCCGGCGATCAGCACCGCCCAGGCGCCCTGTTCGTTGAATCGCGCCGCCAGCGCCTCGAAATCGCCGCTGGCGCCGTAAAAATCCAGCAGCGGGCGGCCGATGCTGTCCATCAGCCCCCAGCCGATCGCATAGCCCAGACATCCCCCCAGCACCGAGGCAAGCGTGGCAATGCCCGCGATGCGGAAGGCCAGATGCGGCCGGGCCAGGATCATCGGGATCATCAGCACATCGGGCGGGATCGGAAACACCGAACTTTCGATGAAGGCCACTACCGCCAGTGCCCAGAAGGCGTGACGATGCCCTGCCAGTCCCATCGTCCAGTCATAAAGCCGCCGGATCATGATCGCCCCAAGGTTGCCCACCGTTCCTTGGCCCGGCTGCGGGCCAAGGTCAAGCGTTGCGGTACCTGCGGATTTATCTTGTCAGACCCGCGCGGGAAGGTTAGATCGCTGCCGCAGGCCCGAGTGGCGGAATGGTAGACGCAGGGGATTCAAAATCCCCCACCGCAAGGTATGTCGGTTCGAGTCCGACCTCGGGTACCAGCCTGACAACAGCAAATGACCGAAACAGGCTGGCGCGCCGCGCCATGGCGACAGTGTTGCGATCTGGCGCCGCTGTGCCGTTTCTGGCGGGTCAGCTCTGTCCGAATTCTGCTGAGGGGGAGATGGTCACGGCCACATCGGCGGGTTTTGCGTAATAGGGCGATGATGTGACCAGAACCTGCGCCCCGGCCGCCGCATAAGCCGCGGCGTTGGTCTGGTTGACGCCGCCCGCAACCGCCAGACAGCCGGTCCAGTGCGGGCCGAGTTCGACGGCCAGGGCCTCAACCGCTGCGGGTGCGAACTTTTCCAGTTGCAGCACGTCGCAGCCGGCGGCAACGGCTGCCAGCGCCGCGGTGCGGGTTTCGACCTCGACCACTACCCGACGTTCGGGGCAGGCCGCGCGCAGGTGCGCGATCTGTTGGCCCAGCGATTCGGGGCCGCCAAAGGCGCGGTGTTGGGGGAACAGCAGCACCGTATCCGACAGGCCCGTGCGGTGGATCGTGGCGCCGCCCGCGACAATGGCCTTGAGCGACAAGGCGCGGGTAAAGGGCACCGGCTTGCGGGTGCAGGCCACCACGATGTCGGGCCGGACGGTGCGCGCCGCTGCCACGATGCCCCCGGCCGAGGTGGCCACGCCTGAGGCCCATTCCACCAAGGTCTGCGCGACCTTCCAGCCGACGAACACCGCATCAGCCCGGCCCCGCGCCGCCAACAGCAGATCGCCCGCCGCCGCCTGTGTGCCGGTGGGGTGCGTGATCGTGGCCGGGACGCCCAGCAGGGCAAAGATCCGTGCCGCCTCTTCGGTGCCGCACACCGTCATCGCGCCGCGTGCGCGCAGGGTGATTTCTGCGACCTCGGCGCCGACCCCCAGACTGCGGGTGGTCAGATCGCCGTAAGGCGCATCTTCCTTGAGCAAGGTGGCAAGGCTTTGATCGTCAATCAGGAACATGACAAGGCGTCCTTTCGGAACGGGGCGCGGGGGTGGCAACAGGCGTTTTCACGGCTGGCGCAGCCCGCCGGCATCGGCGACAGCTGGCGGCTCGGCCAGGGCCACGGCCTTGAGCCGCGCCACGACAATCTGCCCTGGCTCCAGCGCGAGCCGGTCCCAGGACAGCCGCGAGATGCGGGCCAAAAGCGCTGCGCCGGTGCCGTCCGGCCCCAGCGCCAACCGCACCGTCATCTGGTGGCCCGCCGCTGGTTCGACGCCGACGATACGGGCGGGCAGGGCGTTCAGGATCGTGGTGTCCTGCGGCGGGTTGCGCCCGAGGCTGACATCGTTGGCCGGAATCCGCAGCCGTTGCCGCGCGCCCGGTGGCCCCAGATCGCCGGGCACGATCAGCCGCCCGCCCGCAACCGCCACCTCTGACAGGCCATAGCGCGCATCGGTTGATACCACATGGCCGTCGATCACCGCGGCGGGCTGGGGCATGTGGATCAGCGGCAGCGCCGGGTCTGACACCATCGCGGCAATCGGCCCCGCCGCGCGGACGCGCCCTGCCTCCATCAGCACGAGGGTGTCGGCCAGACGCTCCACCTCGGCAATGTCGTGGCTGACATACAGCACCGGGATCGAAAGCGCGGCGTGCAGCCGTTCCAGATAGGGCAGGATATCGTCCTTTGAAAACCGGTCGAGCGCCGAAAGCGGCTCGTCCATCAGCAGCAGTTGCGGCTGCGACAGCAGCGCCCGGCCAATCGCCACGCGCTGCCGCTCGCCCCCCGACAGCATCGTGGTGGGCCGCTCGAACAGCGGCGCGATGCCCAGCAGCGCCACCACCTCTTCCTCGCGGATGCGTCTGTCACCCTTGGCGCGGCGCAGCCCGAAGGTCAGGTTGCTGCGCACCGACAGATGCGGGAAAAGGCTCGCCTCCTGAAAGACATAGCCCACCGCGCGGCGGTGCGGCGGCACAAAGTGGCGCCCCTCTTGCCAGGTTTCGCCATTGACCGTCAGCCGCCCCTCAGGCAGCCGCGCCAGCCCTGCGATGCAGCGCAGCACCGTGGTCTTGCCGCAGCCCGACGGGCCGAACAGCGCGGTCACGCCGCTGCCCGGCGCCTCAAAGGTGGCATCCAGCGCAAAGCTGCCCTGCCGCCCCCGGAAGGCTGCTGCGATCATCGCCGCCCCCCGTCAAGCCGCCGCTCGATCAGCAGCATCACCAGGATCACCGCGAACGACATTGCCAGCATCCCCCCGGCAAGGATATGCGCCTTGCCCCATTGAAGCGTCTCGACGTAATCGAAGATCGTCACCGACAGAACCTTGGTCTGGCCCGGTATGCCGCCGCCGATCATCAGGACCACCCCGAATTCGCCCACCGTATGGGCAAAGCCCATGATCGCACCGGTCAGGATGCCGGGCCGCGCCAGCGGCAGCGCGACGGTGAAAAAGGCATCCAGCGGCGAGGCGCGCAGGGTCGCGGCCACCTCCCAGGGGCGGTTGCCCATCGCCTGAAACGAATTGCGGATCGGGTTCACCACGAAGGGCAGCGAATAGACCACCGAGCCCACCACCAGCCCCGTGAAGGTAAACGACAGCTTGTGCCCCAGAATCGCCGTCAGCGGGCTTTGCGGCCCCATGGCGATCAGCAGATAAAAGCCCAGAACCGTGGGCGGCAGCACGATGGGCAGCGAAACCAGCGAGCCCAGAACATCGTTCCAGAACCCGCGGCCGCGCGCCAGCACCCAGGCCAAAGGGGTGCCCACCAAGAGCAGAACGACCGTGGTGATGCCTGCCAACTTCAGCGTCAGCAGGATCGTCTGGATCATCGCCGCATCAAACAGGGGGGCGCCCGCGCTCATGTCTCAGCCTTCCACGCCGTAGCCGTATTTGGTGATGATCGCGACCGCCTCGGGGGTCTTGAGAAAGTCGAGATAGGCTTTGGCGGCCTCGTTGTCCTCGCCTGTCTTCAGCAGAATGGCGTCTTGCTTGATCGGGGCATATAGGTCCTGCGGGACCATCCAGCGCGACCCGCTCTGTTCGGACAGAAGCTGCCCCAGCGCGACAAAGCCCACGGGCGCGTTACCGGTTGCCACGAACTGATGCGCCTGCGCGATGGATTTGCCCGTCACCAGCTTTGGTTCCAGTCTGTCATAGACACCCAGCGCCTTCATCGTCTCGATGGCGGCCGCGCCGTAGGGTGCGGCGGCGGGGTCTGCGATGGCCACATGCTCCAGCGTGGGGTCGTTCAGCACGGCCTCGGTGCCGTCGATCCGGGCGGGATCGGCGCTCCACAGTACCAGCTTGCCGACGGCATAGGTAAACCGGGTGCCGGGAACCGCAAAGCCTTCGGTCTCGGCCTTTTCCGGGCGCGCCTGATCGGCCGACAAAAACACCTCGAAAGGCGCGCCCTGCGTGATCTGGGTGTAGAACTGGCCCGCGGGGCCAAAGCTCATGGTGACGGTGTGGCCGGTGGCTGCGGTGAAGGCCGTGGCAATCTCATTGGCGGCTTCGGTGAAATTGGCGGCGACGGCTGCGAAGGTTTGACCCGCGCGGGCCGGGGCCGACAGCGCGAGCGACATCAATAAAGCCGCACAACCGGCACGCAGAACGAAAGGGCGCAACGTCATAAGATTTCCTTTCATGTGTGGGGATAGCAGGATCAGCGGGGCCGCGTCACGGCATGGCGATGATGACGTGGCTGGCCTTGAAGAAGGCGGTGGCGGTGCTGCCCGGCGTCAGGCCGAGGCTTTCGGCGCTGCGCTTGGTCACGATCGCGGTGATCGTCTTGCCGCCGCCAAGATCGAGCGTGATCTCGCTGTTGACCGCGCCATCTTCACGGTCCGAAACCTGCCCCGTCAGTCGGTTGCAGGCCGAGATCTGGCCGACCGTGTCACCTGCGGCCAGCATCACGAAGGTCGCCTTGATCAGGGCGAAAACCTCTGATCCTTCGCGCAGGCCCATGTCGGTGGCGCTGCGCTCGGTGATGACCGAGGTCAGCGTGTGGCCATCGGTCAGGGCCAGATCGACCTCGGTGCTGACCGCGCCCTGGGTGACGCGGGTGACGGTGCAGCGAAAGGTGTTGCGGGTGCTTGTCTGCATCATAAGGCTCCACAATGTGTTGATGGCCCCGTTCGGGGCAGAAGAAAAACTGGTGTCGATAGCAGCGAGCGCCTTTCCCAGCGCGGATTCGAGCAGGGAAAAGCAGTCGATCAGGGCGTGGCCCGCCGGGGTGACTGTGGCGCCGCCGCCCGTCCGGCCGCCCGGCGCGGCCTCGACCAAGGGCTGTGCAAACAGGTTGTTCAGCGCGCCGACAGCATCCCAGGCCGCCTTGTAAGACAGCCCCACCTCGCGCGCGGCACCCGCGATGGACCCTTGCGCCGCGATGGCACGCAGCAAGGTGATACGGTCACCGCCAATGCGCGACGCCCCTTCCCGCTTCAGGGTCAACGCGGCCTTTAATGTGCTGTCGGGCATGGGTGACCTGCTATTGATGGGGGTATGCGTTATGTTTCCAAACCACATAACGATTGGAAAACGCCGGTCGCAAGCGCAACCGCTCTCACCTACAGCCACATAACGAGGTTTCCGGGTGAAAACCGAATTGCCCGCACCTGTTCTGCCGACAGGCAAAGCGGGCGATCCCAACAAACGGGCAAAAATCGGCAATCTGACTGAAAATTCGACAGAATCGGTATCGGCCAGCCAAAACTGCTACCCCGCAGGGCCTGAACGTGCCTCAGGCTTTGTGCAAGGCAAGGCGTGCGACAAGACCGGGGCCGCGGCCCCCATCGGTATTGTCCAGCCACAAGGCGCCGCCGGCGGCTTCGGCAATCTCGGTTGCGATGGCAAGGCCCAGACCCGCGCCGGGGCCGCTTTCATCTGCTCGCGCGCCGCGCGCCCGCATCGTTGCCCGTTGCCCTTCGGGCAGGCCGGGGCCGTCATCGGTGATCGAGAGGGTCGCGCGGCTGGTTTCGACTGCCGCCGACAGGGTCACCCTCGCGCGGGCGTAGCGGGCGGCGTTTTCGGCCAGCGCACCCAGCGCTTCGGCCAGATCTGCCGCGTCGATCGCCAGCGCCAGCCCCGGCGGAATGTCGATCCGCCAGCTTAGCCGTTGGCCTTCGGGCGTCCGCTCCAGCACCGAGACCACGCGCCGCGCGACCGTCGCGGCATCGGCGCGCGCGCTGCGGGCGCGGGCCGCGGTACGGGTGCGGGCCAGTTCGCGGTCGACATGGGCGCGCATGGTGCGGGCAATCTCTTCGATCCCTTCGGCCGCGGCCTGTTCCCCCTTGGCGCGTAACCGGGCGGCCTCGCCCATCAACGCCTGTAGTGGCGTCTTGAGGCCATGGGCCAGATCGCCGGCGCGGGTGCGCGCCTTTTCGACATGGGCCTCGCGCATCGCCAGCAGCGCATCAAGCTCTGCTGCCAGCGGCTGAACCTCGCGCGGCCAGTCGTCGCCCATCCGGGTGGCGCGAGCCTGCCGCAGCGCCGCCACCCGCGACCCGATCCGCCGCAGCGGGGACAGCCCGACGGCGCCCTGCATCCATTGCGCGGCGATCAGCGCAAGGCCCAGCAAGGCCAGATAGGGGACGATATCGGTGACAAAGGCGCGCTTTGCGGCGACGAGTTCGGCAGTTTCCATTGCCACCGCGGCCCTTGCAGTTCCGCCGCCAAGACCCGCGGGCAGGGTGACGGTACGTTCCAGCACCAGCAGGTCGGCGCCTTCGGGGCCGGTCAGGTGGTGGCGGTGTTCTTCGCCGTCGCGCAACAGGTCAGGCGGCAGCGCCAGTTCGACATCCCACAGCGAGCGCGACCGCAGCAGCACGCCGCCCACCTCGATCTGCCAGTAAAGACCGCCATAGGGCAGGGCAAAGCGCGGATCGGCAGGCGTGGCGGCCAGCGCCAGATCGCCATCCTGCCGCGCAAGCCCAGCCAGAACCTGATCGAGTTGCACCTGCATCTCGGCCAGCGCGCGCCGTTCCACATGGGTGCCGAACACCTGCGCCAGCCCCACGGCAGCCACGGCCAGCGCGATCACGACCGCGACCGCACCTGCCAGGCCGAGGCGGGCGCGCAGCGACAGCGCGGTCACGTTTCGCCCCCGTCCAGAAAATAGCCAAATCCGCGCCGCGTGCCGATCACATCTGGCCCAAGCTTGCGCCGCAGGCGGGCGATGACCGCCTCCAGCGCATTCGCCTCGCGCGCATCGTCATCGCCGTAAAGATGCTCCAGCAGTTCCGAAGGCGGGATGACGCGGTTGCAATGCAGCGCCAGGTAGGCCAGCAGCCGATATTCCAGGGCGGTGGCGGCGACCGGCACGCCCCGCACCGAAACCGTCATCCGGTTGGTATCCAGTGAAAGCGCCCCCACCTCCTGCACCGCTGCGGCGCGACCGGCGGCGCGGCGCACCAGCGCACGGGCGCGGGCGACCAGTTCTTCCATGCGAAAAGGTTTGGGCAGATAGTCATCGGCGCCCGCCTCGATCCCCTCGACGCGCTCTTGCCATGTGCCGCGCGCGGTCAGAACCAGAACCGGCATGGCGCGCCCCGCCGCCCGCCAGCGTTTCAGCACCGACAGCCCGTCCATCCCCGGCAGCCCAAGATCGAGAACGATCAGGTCATAGTCTTCGGTATCGCCAAGAAACCACGCCTCTTCCCCGTCGTGGCAAAGTTCGGCGCGAAAGCCCGCATCCTGCAAC
The DNA here is from genome assembly GCF_003034995.1 of Phaeovulum veldkampii DSM 11550. GTDB lineage: Bacteria > Pseudomonadota > Alphaproteobacteria > Rhodobacterales > Rhodobacteraceae > Phaeovulum > Phaeovulum veldkampii. The sequence continues at coordinate 10,475 of NZ_PZKF01000003.1, forward strand.
GCCACCGCGACATCGGCTGCAATCCGGGGGTCGTCTTCGACGGCAAGGGCACGCATCAGTGATCCTTGTGTTTGAAATCGCGATCAAGAATGCGGCCCGTGGCCCCGTCGATCTCCAGTTCCATCAGCCGCCCCTCGGAGGTGATCAGGGTCAGTTCGTAAATCCAGCGCCCATCATCGCGCTCAAGTTCCACCTCGATCACGCGGCCATCGCTGTCGGCAACTGCAATGTCCAGGATATCGCCCAGCGGCAAAACCTCACCGCGTTCCAGCGCCAGGCGGGCACGATCATGATCACGGTCGTTCCCGTCCGCCAAGGCGGGCAGGGCAAGAGCCAAGAGCAGCAGGGCAAGCGCAGCTTTCATGAGGCCAGTGTCTAGCTTTGTAACACTGACAGCAAGCTGACAGCCCCCGTCAGGCTGCGGTCAGACGAGTCGGGGCACAAGGGGCGGGTCAAGCGGCAATCCTGCCGGACAAACCCAAGGAGACATTCCATGAAACGCTCGCTTCTTTTCACCGTGGCTCTGGCCGCCATGACCGGTCTTTCCGCCGTCGCGGCGCAGGCCGATGATGACGATTATCGCACAATGGTCCAGTTGCCCGCAGGCACGCAGTGGATGAGCGCGTCGGAACTGGCCAAAAAGCTTGAGGCGCAGGGCTATATCATTCGCGAGATCGAAACCGAACGCGGCGCCTATGAGGTCGAGATGACCGATACCAAGGGCCTGCGTGTCGAGGGCATCTTTCACCCGGTGACCGGAGAGCCGCTTCTGCCCGCGCGGAAGAACGACTGATGGGCGCGCAAGCCGAAAGCGGCCTGATCCGGGTCTGGGATCCGGTGATCAGGATCGGTCACTGGGTGCTGGTGGTGGCTTTTGCCACCGCCTACCTGTCCGAGGGCGAGCCGGAATGGTTGCACAGCTATGCCGGGTATCTGATCGCCGCAACCGTGGCCCTGCGGGTGATCTGGGGCTTTATCGGCCCGCGCCGGGCCAGGTTTTCAGATTTTGTCACCTCTCCGGGCCGGGTGTTTGGCTATCTTCGGGATCTCGTCACCGGGCGGGCAGACCGGCACATCGGGCACAGCCCGGCGGGCGGCGCGATGACGGTGGCGCTATTGGTGATGCTGGGGGTCACGGCGGTATCGGGCATGGGTCTGCTGGCCGTCGAAGAGGGCCGCGGGCCGCTGGCCGGGATCGTCGCCGCCCAGCCCCAAGACCGCGCGATCCTGCAAGACGATGACGCCGAGGGTGGCCACCGCGGCGCGAAGGGCGGCAATGCCTGGGAGGAAATCCACGAAACAGCCGCCAACCTGACGCTGTTGCTAATCGTGTTGCATCTTGGCGGCGTTGCCCTTGCCAGCCTTGCGCATCGTGAAAACCTTGTGCGCGCCATGGCAACCGGCAAAAAGCGCCCCTGACGCCAAGGACCGGAGGCCCCGACGCGGGCCCCGGTCAACAGCCTTTGATCCGGTCGCAAGGATCAGATGTTGGCGGCGAACCGCAGTTGGGGCGCGGCGGGCCGGGGCAGGGGGCGCCCTCGGCCCCGGCGATGCGCGCAGTTGTGCGATCAGCCTGTCGATCCTAAACTTGCGGTCGGAGGCCGCATTTCGGACTGGCGGGCGCAGGTCTGGCCGGGTTGACCCGCGGCGCGCGGCGAGACTTTGGGCCTTGTAGGCGAATCCGGCTGCGGCAAGTCCACGCTGGCGCGCGCCGTACTGCGGCTGATCGAACCGACCGAGGGCGAGGTTCTGTTGCAAGGCAAGCCAATCATTGGCCTGTCACCGGCCGCGCTGCGCAGTTTGCGGGCCGAGGCGCAGATGGTGTTCCAGGACCCGTTCGCCAGCCTGAACCCGCGCATGTCCGTGCGCGATCTGATCACCGAACCCGCGCGCATCGCAGGCCGCATCCGCCCGCAGGAGGCGCGCGATCTGGTGGTGGATCTGCTGGGCAAGGTCGGGCTGGAACCCGGCGTCGCCGACCGCTACCCGCATCAGTTTTCCGGCGGCCAGCGGCAACGGCTGTGCATTGCCCGCGCGCTCAGTGTGCAGCCTGCGCTGATCGTGGCGGATGAGCCGGTGTCGGCGCTGGATGTATCGGTCGCACGGCAGGTGACCGACTTGATGGCCGATGTGCTGGCGCGTGAAGGCATGGCCTTGCTGTTCATCAGCCATGACATGGCGGTGGTGGAACGGGTCAGCCACCGGATCGCGGTGATGCAGGCTGGGCGGATCGTGGAAACCGGGCCGACCGCGCAGGTGCTTGCCAATCCGGCGCATCCCTATGCGCGGCGCCTGCTGGCCGCCGTGCCGGTGCCCGACCCCGCGCGCCGCCACTGCCCACGCGCGACCTTGCCGCTCTTGCCCGAACCGCCCGCGCTTCTGCGGCCGGCACCCGCCCCGCGGCCGCATGGCCGAGGTGGCGCCGTGCCACCGGGTTCTGGCTGACAGCGAGCCCGCCTTCCGCTTTGCCGCGACGCTGGCGGCGCCCGTGGCGCCGGACAGCGCGCACGCCCGGCGGATGGGCACGCCCAGACCGGAAACCACGCGGTACGCGCGCCCTCAGCCCAGACGCAGGCCGGTCGCGGCATCGAACTGATGCGCGCGGTCGGCGCGAAAGCCCAGCGACAGCCGGTCGGCCCGAGGGGCATCAGCGGGCAAGGCGGCAATGACCGGCTGACCTGCCACGGTGCCATGCACCAGTCGCTGGGGGCCGAGCTCCTCGATATGAGACACGCTCAGGTCCAGCGCGCCTGCGGTGCCGGGGGCCACGGGTTCCAGATCCTCGGGGCGCAAACCCAGCGTCACCGGGCCATCCTTTGGCCCCGGCAAGGCCAGCGGCCGCCCATCCAGATGTAGGACCCCGCCTGCGCTGGATACGTCCAGCAGGTTCATTGCAGGCGCCCCGATGAAGCCCGCCACAAAGACCGAGGCCGGGCGGCGATAGATATCCAGCGGCGCGCCGATCTGTTCCACGCAGCCTTTGTTCAGCACCACCAGCCGGTCGGCCAGGGTCATCGCCTCCACCTGATCATGGGTGACGTAAACGCTGGTTGTGCCCAGCCGCCGTTGCAAGGTGCGGATCTCGCCGCGCATGGTGATGCGCAGCTTGGCATCAAGGTTCGACAAGGGCTCGTCGAACAGGAAGGCCGCAGGTTCGCGGACAATGGCACGGCCCATGGCCACCCGCTGGCGCTGGCCGCCCGAAAGCTGGCGCGGCTTGCGGTCAAGATAGGCACCGATTTCCAGCATGGCGGCGGCCTGATCCACCCGGCGCGCGATTTCTGCCTTGTCCATCCGGCGGTTCTGCAACCCGTAGGCCAGATTCTGCCGCACCGACATGTGAGGGTAAAGCGCGTAGGTCTGGAACACCATCGCGATGTCGCGTTCTGCCGGTTCCAGATCGTTCACCACCCGCGCGCCGATGCGCACGGTGCCATCGGTCACGGTTTCCAGCCCCGCGATCATCCGCAGCAGGGTGGACTTGCCGCAGCCCGAAGGCCCCACCAGCACGACGAATTCGCCATCGGCAATGTCTAGGCTGACGCCCGCAACCGCCTGCGTGCCCCCGGCATAGGTCTTGCCCAGCCGGTCCAGGGTGATGGATGCCATGTTACTTCTCCGTCTCGATCAGGCCTTTGACAAAGACCCGCTGCATGAGGATCACCACCACCACGGGCGGCAGCATGGCGAGCACCGCGGCGGCCATGACGTAGTTCCAGATCGGGTTGGCATCGACCGCCTCGGCCATGCGCTTGATGCCCGCGACGATGGTGTAATACCCCTCGTCCGTGGTGATCAGCAGCGGCCAGAGGTACTGGTTCCAGCCATAGATGAACAGGATCACGAACAAGGCCGCGATGTTGGTGCGGCTGAGCGGGATCAGCATGTCGCGAAAGAACCGAAAGGGGCCTGCGCCGTCTATCCGCGCGGCCTCCAGCAATTCGTCCGGGATGGTCAGGAACACCTGCCGGAACAGGAAGGTGGCGGTGGCCGATGCGATCAGGGGGATGGTCAGGCCCGCATAGCTGTTGAGCATGCCAAGGTCTGCCACCACCTTGAAGGTCGGCAGGATGCGCACCTCCACCGGCAGCATCAGAGTGATGAAGATGCACCAGAAGGCGAACATGCGGAACGGAAAGCGGAAATAGACGATGGCAAAGGCGGAGGTGATGGAAATGGCGATCTTGCCAAGGGCGATGATCATCGCCATCGCGAGGCTGTTCCACATCATCCCGGCCAGCGGTGGGGCACCCATGTTTGACAGCCCGCCGCCCAGCATCAGGCTGTAATTCGCAACCGCTGCATCCCCGAACCACAGGGGGATGCGCCCGGTCTGGAATGCCTCGGCGGGGTGGGTGGAGGCGACGATGGCGACCCAGACGGGAAAGGCCACGATCACGACACCAAGGATCAGCACGGCATGGGCCAGCAGGTCCAGGAGGGGGCGGCGTTCGACCATATTCAGTACTCCACCCGCCGCTCGATGTAGCGGAACTGCACGACCGTCAGCAGGACGACCACCGCCATCAGCAGCACCGATTGCGCCGCCGATGACCCGAGGTTCAGGCCGAGGAATCCATCGACATAAACCTTGTAGACCAGAATGTTGGTGGCCTGCGCCGGGCCGCCTTCGGTAGTGGCGTCGATCACCGGCAGGGTGTCGAACATCGCATAGGCGATGCGCAAATTCACCGTCGCCATGGCAGCGCTTTTGCTTGGGCTTGGAGGGGCAGAGCTGGGCGCGCGATATGTCCTCGGCCTCGGCACTCCGCCCCTCAGCGTGACGCACCCGACCATCGAATACATGTTCGCGCCGAACCAGGATGTGCAGCGCTTTGGAAACCGTCAACTTTACAACGAATTCGGCATGCGAAGCGTCGGCATGGAGGAGGTGTTCCAACCACGCCGGGTGCTTGTTCTGGGGGATTCTGTTCTGAATGGCGGCAATCAGACCGACCATGCCGATTTGGCGACCACGCTTTCGACCGACGATAAAATCTTCTTCGGAAATGTCAGCGCAGGTAGCTGGGGGCCTGCGAACATGGGGGCGTGGATAGACCGCTACGGATTTCTGGGGGCTGACACATTGGTTGTTGTCCTAAGCTCGCATGATCTGCGGGATATTCCGACGTTTGCGGCTCTTGATCCACTCACCCATCCCACCCGGATGCCGGTTTCCGCCTTGGTTGAGGGCGTCGAGCGTTATCTGCCCCGGTATCTTCCTGCGTCACTGACCGCCACAAACTCTGCGCCGGAGAAAGCCCCCGAGCCCGACGCCACGACCGCATCGACATCTGTGCAAGGCGAGGCGGAGATCCGTGCGCTAATCGACCGTGTCGGGGGGGGGGGGAGTTGCGCCTGTGCTTGGTGCAGCACCAGACCCGTTCGGAGTTGCAGGGACTTGGCAGCGCCGCAGACAAGGTGGCCTATAACTTGATTCGTGATCTATTCCAGGCGCGCGGCGTGCCGATAATCGACTTCGGCGCCGATATACACGCGGCAATCGAGCGTGGCGAGATGCCTTTCAGAGATGATATTCACCTCAACGAAAGAGGTCAGGCGTTGCTGGCGCGGTCGCTGCAAAACTGTGCCGACATCGCGCGCCGACCCACACAGGCAGGACAGCGGCCATGAAAATCTACCTCGCAGGCCACCGTGGCATGGTCGGCGGCGCAATCCTGCGCCGGCTTCAGGATCGGGGCATCGACACCCTGACGCGCACCCATGCCGAACTGGACCTGACCGATCAGGCCGCGGTGCGCGCCTTCATGCAGGCCGAGCGCCCCGATGCGGTTATCCTTGCGGCGGCGAAGGTGGGCGGGATTCATGCCAACAACACCTACCCCGCGCCGTTCATCTATGAAAACCTGATGATCGAGGCCAATGTCATCCATCAGGCATTCGAGGCGGGGGTAGGGCGGCTGCTGTTTCTGGGGTCATCGTGCATCTATCCGCGCGCGGCGGCCCAGCCGATGACCGAGGAGGCGCTGCTGACCGGCGTGCTGGAGCCCACGAACGAACCCTATGCCATTGCCAAGATCGCCGGGATCAAGCTGTGTGAAAGCTATAACCGGCAGCATGGCACCGATTACCGATCGGTCATGCCCACCAACCTTTACGGGCCGGGCGACAACTTTCACCCTGAAAACAGCCATGTCCTGCCCGCGCTGATGCGCCGGTTCCACGAGGCCGTGGCAGAGGGGCGCGACGAGGTGGTGATCTGGGGCTCGGGCCAGCCGCTGCGCGAATTCCTGCATGTGGACGACATGGCCGAAGGGGCGCTTTTTGTGCTGAACCTCGATGCCGAAACCTACCGGGCCAAGACCCGGCCGATGCTGAGCCATATCAACCTCGGTTCAGGTCAGGAAATCAGCATTTCCGGCCTGGCCCATCTGATCGCCGACGTGACAGGGTTCCGGGGCCGGATCGTGTTCGATCCGACAAAACCGGATGGCACCCCGCGCAAGCTGATGGATGTGGGGCGGCTGGCCGCGATGGGCTGGCGCGCACGCACGCCGCTGCGCGAAGGCATCGCCAGCACCTATGACTGGTTCACGTCCAATATCGCGGCGCTGCGGCAAGCCTGATATGTCAAACTGACCGATGCTGTTCGGCAGAATTCGAAAGAGATTTCCATGACACATCCCATTGTTCACCCGGTTCTTTTGTGTGGCGGGTCCGGCACACGGCTTTGGCCGGTGTCTCGGCAGAGCTTCCCCAAGCAGTTTTCGGCCTTGATGGGGGCGGAAAGCCTGTTTCAGGGGGCGGTGCGGCGGGTGTCGGGGCCGGGGTTTGCGGCGCCGGTGGTGGTGACGGGCGATCCGTTCCGCTTTATCGTGTCCGAGCAACTGGCCGCGGTGCAGACCGCCGCTGCTGGGGTTCTGATCGAGCCCGAGGGGCGCAACACGGCGCCCGCGGTTGTGGCGGCGGCGCTGTGGCTGGCGGCGCGCGATCCGGCGGCGGTGATGCTGGTGGCGCCGTCTGATCATGTCATCCCCGAGGATGCGGCCTTTCGCGCCGCCGTTCGGGCAGCGGTGCCGCGGGCGCTGGCGGGCGATCTGGTGACCTTTGGCATCACGCCCACGCGGGCCGAGACCGGCTATGGCTATCTGGAACTGGCCGCCGGGGCTGACCCCGCCGCCGGGGCGCCGCAGCCGCTTGCCCGCTTTGTCGAAAAGCCCGGCGCCGCACAGGCCGCACAGATGATCGCCGCGGGCAATTACCTGTGGAACGCGGGGATTTTTCTGTTCACCGCCAAGGCGCTGGTGGCGGCGTTTCGTGCCCATGCGCCCGACCTGCTGCATGCCGTGGACAAGGCGGTGGCGGATGCGGTCTGCGATCTGGGCTTTACCCGGTTGGCCTCCGACCCCTGGCGGGCCCTGTCCGACATTTCCATTGACTATGCGATCATGGAAAAGGCCCGCAATCTGGCGGTGATGCCCTATGCCGGGCGCTGGTCTGACCTTGGCGGCTGGGAGGCGGTGTGGCAGGAAACCGGCCCCGATGCGGCGGGCAATGTCTGTTCGGCGCATGCTACCGCGATCGACTGCGCGGGCAGCCTGCTGCGGTCGGATTCGGACGGGGTGGAACTGGTGGGGATCGGCCTGACCGACATGATCGCGGTGGCCATGCCCGATGCCGTGCTGGTTGCGCCGCGCGCCGAAAGCCAGCGCGTGAAAGAGGCCGTCGCCGCGCTGAAGGGCCGTGCCGCGAAACAGGCCACGGCCTTTGCGCGCGATCACAGACCCTGGGGCTGGTTTGAAAGCCTGGCCATTGGCGAGCGGTTTCAGGTCAAGCGGATCGTGGTGACCCCCGGCGGGGTGTTGAGCCTGCAATCGCATGTGCACCGCGCCGAACACTGGATCGTGGTGCAGGGCACCGCCCGTGTGACCATCGGCGATCAGGTCAGCCTTGTGACTGAAAACCAGTCGGTCTATGTGCCCCTGGGCACCGTTCACCGGCTGGAAAACCCTGGCAGGCTGCCTGTGGTGCTGATCGAGGTGCAGACCGGCAGCTACCTTGGTGAAGACGACATCATCCGCCATGAGGATATCTATGCGCGCCCCTGAGACACTGCCGATGACCTGCTTCAAGGCTTATGACGTGCGCGGCCGTCTGGGGGTGGATCTTGACGCGGCGATCGCCAACCGGATCGGTCGGGCCTTTGCCGAAGTGCTGGGCGCCACCCGTGTTGTGCTGGGGCGCGACTGCCGGCCGTCTTCGGCTGCGCTGAGCGAGGCTGTGGCGCGGGGGCTGATTGCGGCGGGCGCAGAGGCGCTGGATCTGGGTCTGTCGGGCACCGAAGAGATGTATTTTGCCGTGACCCATCTGGGCGCCGATGGCGGGATCACGGTGACGGCCTCGCACAACCCGATGGATTACAACGGCCTGAAGATGGTGGGCCGTGGCTCGGCCCCGCTGGACCCGGCGACCGATATGGCGGCGATCCGGCACCTGGCCGAAACCGGCGCCTTCGCGCCCGTCCGGCCCGGCGGGCAGGTCACGCCGGCCGGGGAAACGCGCGCGGCCTATGTGGCGCGGGTGCTGTCCTTCGTCGATCTGGCGGCGCTGCGCCCCCTGAAGATCGTTGTGAATGCCGGAAACGGCGCGGCCGGGCCGACGTTTGACGCCATCGCTGCGGCGCTGGCCGCCCAAGGTGCGCCGCTCGACTTTGTGCGTCTGCACCACGACCCGGATGGCACCTTTCCGAACGGTATCCCGAACCCGCTCTTGCCGGAAAACCAGCCTGTCACCGCCCGCGCGGTGGTGGCCGCGGGCGCCGATATGGGCGTGGCCTGGGATGGCGATTTCGACCGCTGTTTCCTGTTCGATCATCGCGGCCAGTTCGTGCCGGGCGAATATGTGGTGGGGCTTCTGGCCGAGGCGTTTCTGGCGCATCAGCCGGGGGCCGCCATCGTCTATGACCCGCGCGTGATCTGGGCCACCGAAGACCGCATCGCCCGCGCCGGGGGCCGGGCGGTGATGGCGCGCACCGGGCATGCCTTTGTGAAACGCGCGCTGCGCGACACCGGCGCCGTCTATGGCGGCGAGATGTCGGCGCATCACTATTTCCGCGATTTCATGTGCTGCGACAGCGGCATGATCCCGTGGTTGCTGGTGGCTGAACTGCTGGGCCGCCGCGGCGTGGCGCTGGCCGATCTGCTGGCGGAACGGCGCGCCGCCTTCCCGTCCTCGGGCGAGATCAATTTCCGCGTGGCCGACCCGGCCGCCGCCGTGGCGCGGGTGGAGGCAGCCCTTGCACCGGGCGCTGTGGCGCGCGATACGACCGACGGGCTGAGCCTTGCCTTTGCCCTCTGGCGCTTCAACCTGCGCGCCTCGAACACCGAACCGCTGTTGCGGCTGAACGTCGAGGCGCGGGGCCGCGCCGATCTGGTGCGGGACGGTGTAGAGCGGATCACGGCGCTGATCGGATGAGTTTCAATCAAGGGGTTTCTGCATGAAGATCGCAATGATCGGCACCGGCTATGTGGGGCTTGTCTCGGGTGTCTGCCTGTCGGATTTCGGGCATGAGGTGATCTGCGTGGACCGCGACCCCGGCAAGATCGCGCGGCTGCGCGCGGGCGAGGTGCCGATCTACGAGCCGGGGCTGGAGGCGCTGATGGCGCGCAATGTGGCCGCGGGGCGGCTGTCGTTCACCGGCGATCTGGCGGCTGCGGTGGAGGGCGCCGAGGCGGTGTTCATCGCCGTGGGCACGCCCACCCGGCGCGGCGACGGGCATGCCGACCTGACCTATGTGATGACCGCCGCCCAGGACATCGCCCGCGCGCTGACGGGCTATGCCGTGGTGGTGACGAAATCGACCGTGCCGGTGGGCACCAACCGGGCGGTGGCCGAAACCATCCGCGCGGCGAACCCGGCAGCGGCGTTCGATGTGGCCTCGAACCCGGAATTCCTGCGTGAGGGCGCCGCGATCGACGATTTCATGCGCCCCGACCGCGTTGTGGTCGGCGTGGAATCCGATCGCGCGCGCGAGGTGATGGCGGGCATCTACCGGCCGCTGTTTCTGCGCGATTTCCCGATCGTCTACACCGATCTGGAATCGGCCGAGATGATCAAATACGCGGCCAACGCCTTTCTGGCGACCAAGATCACCTTCATCAACGAAATCGCGGCGCTGTGCGAACGGGTCGGCGCCGATGTGAAATCAGTGGCGCGCGGCATCGGGCTGGATGGCCGGATCGGGGCCAAGTTCCTGCACGCCGGCCCCGGCTATGGCGGGTCGTGTTTTCCCAAAGATACCCGCGCGCTGGCGCGGATCGGGCAGGACCATGCCGTGCCGATGCAGATCGTGGAGACCGTGATCCAGGTGAACGAGGCGGTCAAACGGCGGATGATCGACAAGATCAGCGATCTGTGTGGCGGTTCGGTCAACGGCCGGGTGGTGGCGGTGCTGGGCGTGACCTTCAAGCCCAACACCGACGACATGCGCGAGGCCCCCAGCCTGACCATCGTGCCCGCGCTGGTGGGGGCAGGCGCCACGGTGCGCGTGGTGGACCCGCAGGGCCTGCGCGAGGGCGCGGCGCTGTTGCCGGGCGTGACCTGGGCCGAAGACCCCTACACCGCGGCCACCGGCGCCGATTGCCTGGTGATCCTGACCGAGTGGAACGAGTTCCGCGCGCTGGACCTGGGTCGCATCGCCACGCTGATGGCCAACCCCCGCATGGCCGACCTGCGCAACGTCTACAACCGCGACACCGCACAGGCTGCGGGCTTCACGGGGTATGAGGCGGTCGGGCGGTGACACCGGCACCGCCTGCACCCTGCCGCCAGATTGTCGGGGAAACGCGGGGTGTAACCCGGAGCCAGCCTTCAGGCTCCGGGCCGGTCCTGTCAGAAGTTGCGGACCATATCGGTCGCGGCACGGGTCGTCGAAGTGCTGGAGCCGCCGCCGCCGCAGGCCGAAAGCACGAGGCCGAGGGTCAGGATCAAAAGGGTCGAGGTAGTTTTCATGGCAGTCTCCGATTTGAACAGTGACAAGGAAAATCAAGGCGTTGCTTGTTTGGCGCAGGCGTTGCCGGGGCGGCAGTAGACCGTTGACCCGAAGATGCCGGGGGAGGATTCGGGTTTCAGCATGTCATTCAGCCGGTTGCGGATCGACAGGCGCTGACCGCCGTCGCCGGTAAGCGAACTGATTCTCTGCACGCTTTGTGCGCGGGTTTCGCCGGTCCAGCCGATCCCCAGCGGCACGCGCAGCACAATGCCTTTGTCAAAGCTGCCCTCGCCAAATTCATCTGCCGAGGCCGTCGTTTTTGTGACGAACGCACCGATTTCCCAGCCGTTGTGGAAGCTGCGGCTGACGGTCAGCGTGGCGCCATCGTCGCCTGCCAGATAGCGCCCGACATCGACCTGCACATCAAGGTCGTGATAGCCCGTGCGCCAGTAGACCGAGGCATGACCATGCAGCTTTTCCAGCCCGGGCAGATCGCGCAGGCCAAACTGCTGGTCGAAATCGCGGGCTTTGACATAGTTCAGTTCGGCGCCGTAGGCGAGGCTTGACCCGATCGGGCGCCAGTAGATCTCTGACACAAGCCCGGCATACATCTGTTCCAGATAGCCGAACGACAGATGGCTGAAGAGTTCGGCCGAGTGCTGGGCGTAATGATCGACGGTCAGATAGTCGATCCGTCGGCCGTCCTCGTTGTTATAGCGCGCGGCGTCGGTGCGAACCCGTGGCAGGCTGCCCTTTGGCCCGCGGGTCATCTCGTCATAGTCACCAAAGACGGTCTGCGACACTTGTCCGCTTAGCGACAGGCCGGGCCAAAGCTGAACCTCGGCTGACGCAGCAAGGCTCAGGTCATGATAGACCGGCTGATCAGGGTCGAAGAACGACAGCCGCACGAGTGGCCCGACCGACCAGTCGAGCGAGCCAAAGCCAAGTTCGTCGTTTGGCTGCCATTGCGGATCGACAGGGCCAGCCCCCGTGAACAAGGGCGTGCCATCCTCGGAGCGGGCCACGAAATCGGTGCCCGACGCATCAAGCCCATGGGTCGAGAGCATCACCCGGATACGCCCGCAGCCGTCGCCATAGGTCGCGCGCATCACCTGTTCGGCGCGCGCCAAGGCCTCGGCTGATTTTCGAAAGCGCTGGTTTTCGACGCTGACTTCGCAGAAATCGCCGTTTTGGCGGAACCGCACCGGGCGCAGGCCGGAGCCTTCGAAGGCGGCTGTCAGGTTGCGCGGGGCGGTGGGCGGGGTCCAGCCATCGGGCCGCTTTGGCACGATATCGGGGCCGGCGGGGTTGGCGAAGGCGGTCAGCCGGAACGCGACCCCCTCGCCATTCAGCGCGTAAAGGCCGACTTGGGCGTAGTCGGTCAGCCGATACTCTACGCCCGCATTCCAGGCAGACCGCGCGCGGTCCACGCCGAAGGATGACTCGGCGCTGTAATCGTCGGACGAATATTCCCCAACGAACGAAAGCCCCGCGACGGGGCTTTGCCAGCGCAGACCGCCGAACAGGCCGACATCGCCGCGAAACAGGCTGTCCAGCCGCAGTTCGCCCCCGGTGGCAGAGCCTTCGTCATCGGGCCGGGTGCCGATGCTGCCGATCCGGTTGCCCGTCGCCAGACGCCCCCAGCCAAGCCCTCCGGTGACGGCCAGCGTCGGCGTCAGATGCTTGGTCGCCACAACATATTCGCCGGCAAGCACCCCGGTGCCCAGAATGTCGCGCACACCCAGCGCAATGGCGGGCATGTAGCGGTCTTCCTCTGCCAGCCGCACGGCCACATCCAAGCTGCGGTCCCACAATGCGCGGTCTGAGGCAAGATCGCCCTCGCCGATGCCGGAATAGCGGAAGGTGGTGGCCAGCCAGGGCAGGGCCTGGAAACTGGCCGAATACCGCTCGCCCTGCGGCAGAGAGGCAAAGCTGAGCGATACCTCGCCGTCGGGTGCCATGTCGGCCGAGGGCATGTCGATCAGTCCGGGCATGCCGTGCAGGTTGTAGGCATGAGGCATCTCTGCCCCCACGCCACCAGCAAACGCTGCCACGACCGCACTCAGCGGTAGTGCCCGCCGCCAACATCCCGCCCTGCTCATGCCCGCTGCACTCCCTCCATCGGGATCGCGACCCGCGTCGTGCGCCCCATGATGTCGAGGAGTATCCAGATACGGCGGTCCGGCGCAATGCTTTCGATAGTGGTCACGAAATCGGCAAAGGGTCCGGCCACGACCCGGATCGCATCGCCAGGCTGCAAATCGGCTGGGGGGCGGATTCGGCCGATTTCATCGCATCGCAGACGGAGCGCGGCCACCAGAGACGCAGGCACCGGCGCAGGATAGCCGCCAAAGCCGACAAGCCGGGATACCCCATAGGTGCTGTTGATCGCGCGCCAGCCGGGCAGCGCCGGGTCGAAGCGGATGAACAGATAACCGGGGAACATCGGGCTTTCCGTTGTTCGGAACTGTGCGCCTACCTTTCGTGTTTCGGTCTGGACAGGGCAGAACAGGTCAAAGCCTTGGCGATGCAGGTTGCGTTCGGCGATGCGCAGGCTGTTCGGGCGCAGTTGCGCCAGATACCAAGGCTGGCGCAGCTCCTTGGGGTCGATATAGCTCATGCCCTGCCCCCGAAGGGGCGGGACTGGGCCGCAACCCAGATCATTCCGCTACCTCGATCCGCATCGTCGGGGCAGGGGCGCGTCTGTGCATGACCGGCACCCGGACGCGGCGCGCGGCAAGCTCCATTCCCAACATATAGCTGCCCACGAAAAGCGCGCCGAATGCGATCATCGCGAGGCAGGCCAGAAGCGGCGCGTTCCATAACAGAACCCCGGCGATGACGGGCGCTGCGATCATCGGCAGCATTACGGCTGTCGAAAGCGGGTTGGCCACATGCCGCACGTTGCGGCCCAGCACCAGAATTTCAATCGCGCGCATGACTAGCTGGTGAAAATGCAGGCGGTCAGGCTGGCCCGTGGGCCTGCCGGCGCGCTGCCTCCGCCAGATCGCAAAGAATGTGTCTGCCACCGGCCAGAAAAAAATCAGGAGCATCGCCCAAGGCGACACGTCGGTGTGGTGCACCATCAGCCCTATCGACAGCCAGGCCAGAATATGACCCAAAGAATAGGCACCCGCATCACCCAGAAAGATGCGGCCGGCGGGGAAATTGAACACCAGAAAACCGATCAGCGCAGCCACGATCATCAGCCCGACTTCGGCCAGCGCCGGATCGCCCGCGCGCAGTGCAACCGCTGCAAGGCCAAGCGCCGTCAGGACACCGGCGCCCGAGGCAAGGCCGTTCAGCCCATCAATCAGGTTGAAGGCATGGCACACACCGACAACGGCAAAGACCGTGAAGAGGATTGCGAAGGGGGCAAAGGCCATAAGAAAGTCAATTCCGGGCACATCAAGCCGGGTCAGCCAGACCCCAAGAAACCAGATCACCAGACCGCTGGAGGCGGCTGCCGCCAGAAGGCGCCCCAGCGGGCTGATGCGGCGCCCCAGATCTTCAAGAAGCCCCGCCAGGAACACAGGAAGCATCGCGATGGCAAAAGTCATGAAGCTGTCCGACAGGCTTGGCGGCGCCAGAACGGCAACACACAGCAGACCTGCAAAAAGAGCAAGCCCTCCAAGGCGTGGGGTGGGCACCCGATGCGCCGCCTGCACCGCCCGCGTATCTGCCCGGCGATGTGCGAACGGCAGATGCAGGCCGCGCGTTGCCAAAACCGTGGCGCAGACCAGAAATGAGATAGAGAAAACAGCCAGCGCGTCGATAATCAGCGGCAAATCGATCATTTTCAACTCCCGGGGCATGCCCGGACTGCCGCGCAAAAAACGCTGGAGCCCGGGCCAGCCAAGCGATCAGAAACGCGGCAAGCCGCACCAACACACGACCGCCAGGAAACACAGCAATCGTTATGATTGTTTGGTAGCGCAGAACTTGTGTCGACTCAACTGGATTCGTTAATAGAAATTAACCAATCTTGATCCGCTCAAGTCAAGCACACGCATTGGTTGAATTTTCCTGTTGCGATCGTCACGCTCGCGTCATATTGCTTGATCGACAGCGCCATAGCGCATATTTTCCGGGCATGATGAAAACTCCGCACACCCTTCTGTCGAGCATGTCTCAGCTTCGCGCCCTGCTTTTTGGGGTGGAGGTGGAGGCTGGTCTTCAAAAGCTGAGCGCACCGGAACGCGACGTTCTTTATGCCGCTATGTCAGCGCACCTTTCCCGTGACGGATTTGTGCGATCGGACGAGATTCGCGGCAACGCCTTGGCCGAACACCTGACCGACCCAACATTCCAGCGCGCCTTGCGCAGCCTGGTGGAAAAGGGGTATCTTAGGAAAGCCCCGGGGTATAAGCGGGGCGCCTATATTCTTTCTTGATATGGTTCTTCCCGCTTCGTGTTGGCGGCATTTCGATTGTTAGGTTATGATCATCGTTACGGCGGTTCGAGACGGCTTTGCCCTGCTGATGGTCGTTTTCGCGGCCTATATCGTCGCCTTCAAGCTGTCGTTCAATGTCTTCTATCCGGTTCAAGACGCCCTTCTTCCCGCGTTTCAGGGTCATGCGATGCTGGTGTTCCTGCCGCATGGCGTGAAGGTTCTGGCTGCCTGGCTTTATGGCTGGAAGTCGCTGTTGCTGTTGTTGCCGGGGGCTGCGACGGTGCATTTTTTGTTGTTTGGATCAGACGGCCTGTCGTTTCCCGAGGTGATGTCACCGCTGGTCGGGGCCAGTTGCGGCGCGGCTGCCTTTGCCCTGCTGCGGCTGGTCCGTCTTGATGCCCGCCCCGGTGCGCCACGCCGTCTTGACTGGAAGGTGGTGCTGGCCGCCGGTGCCACCTCGTCTGTTCTGAATTCTGTCGGTACATGTTGGGCAAACGGTGTGGCCGGTGCCAGTGTCTTCGCTTATCTGCTCGGCGACCTGCTGGGGACTGTCGTGCTGATGGTTGGTCTGATGCTGGTTTTCCGCTGGGGACGACAGAAAGGGCTTTGACAGTTTTGTCCACCTGATGCAGGCGGGCCGCACATTCTTTGCAGAATTCAACCGGGGGGTGGACTGGGTGATTTTGCAATCGTATTGATGGGACTAATACAGGCTATAAACTTTGATCTGGAGCATCACATGAACACGCGCCTTGGCCTCGTGCTGGTCGCCTCGGCCCTTCTTGCTTCGTGTTCAAGCGGGCATGTGCAATTTCCGGTGACGCGGTCGGCGCAGCAGAACTTGCCGCCTGATGTTCAGGTGATCAGGCTGGATGCGGGCAACATTCAAAGCTTTACCAAGGCCGTCGAACAGCCCGCGGCAACAGCGCTTCCGCAACTGCGCAACTGGGATTACCGCATCGGCGTTGGCGACGTTCTCAGCATCATCGTCTTTGACCATCCGGAACTGACGCTGCCCGCGGGCCCCGGTCGCAGCGCCGAGGAAACCGGGTTTCGGGTGCAGGCCGACGGCACCATCAACTATCCATTCGTCGGGCAGGTTCCGGCCAAGGGCAAAGCGCCCGAAGATGTGCGCGAGGATCTGCGCACCCGTCTGGCCGATTTCATCCCCGACCCACAGCTTGAAGTGCGCGTCGCAACGTTCAATTCGCAGGCGGTCACTGTCACCGGCGCGGTGGGCAGCCCCAACCGCCAGCCGCTGACGACTGTGCCGCTGCGTCTGCTGGACGCGGTAAACGCCGCTGGCGGCCTGACCGAGATGGCCGATGGTCGCCAGGTTACCGTCAAGCGTAATGGTGTCTCTTATCGCGTTGATCTGGAAGGGTTTCTGGCCGGGGGCATTAACAGCAACAACCCGATCCTGCTGCCCGGCGATGTGGTTACAGTGCCGCGCCGCCGCGCGAGCGAGGCCTATCTGCTGGGCCAGATTGTAAAGCCCGCCACCATTGATCTGTCGGTCGAAACGGTCACCCTGACCCAGGCGTTGACGCGGCAGGGCGGGCTTTTGGAACGGCGCGCCGATGCCCGCGGGGTGTTCGTTTTTCGCGCCAACGGCGTGCCGGGGATGAAGGTATTTCAACTGGATGCCAGTTCGCCCACCGCGCTGTTGCTGGGCACGCGGTTCGTGCTGCAACCCAATGACGTGGTCTATGTCACGCGCGCGCCGCTCAGCCGCTGGAATGATACGATCAGCGACATCCTGCCCTCGATCAACGTCGTCGAGAACCTCGACGACGTCGCCACGAACTGACGGCCCATGTTCCGGTCGGTGCTGGTCGTCTGCGTCGGCAACATCTGCCGCTCGCCGGTTGGAGAGCGGTTGTTGCGTGCGCGGATGCCAGAGCTGTCTGTCGGCTCGGCCGGCCTCGCAGCTCTGGAGGGGCATCCGGCTGATGCAATCAGCACCGCTGTGGCAGAGGCGCATGGTGTCGCCATGGCGGGGCACGTCGCCCGCCAGTTTACCCCCGATCTGGGGATGGCCGCTGAGGTCATTCTGGCGATGGAGCCGGGGCACAAACACGAGATTGCCCGGATCGCACCGCATCTGGCGGGGCGAACCCTGCTTTATGATCAGTGGACCGGGGCAAGCGGCATTGCTGACCCCTACCAACGACCGAAAGAATTTCACGAAGCTGTTTTTGACCGGTTGGCCGCAGCGGCCGATGCCTGGGCTCAAAGACTTGGTTCAAAGGACAACCGATGACCCCAGACCAGACGAAGACATCCAGCCCGGCTGAAGACGATGAAATTGATCTGGGCAAGCTTCTTGCACAGCTTTGGGCTGGCAAGTTGTGGATCAGCGGATTCACGGCGCTTTCCGGTGCGATCGGTCTTGCGGTGGCGCTCAACACGCCGCCCATTTACCGGGCCGATGCGCTGCTGCAGCTGGAAGAGAAGGGCGGCTCGCTGGTACTGCCGCAATCTCTCAGCGATCTTGCGGAAAGCGATCCGCGCAGCGTGACCGAAATCGAGCTTCTGCATTCGCGTCTTGTGCTGGGGCAAGCGGTTGCCGATCTGCATCTGGATTGGCAGGCGGCGCCGGTGCGGTTGCCGTTTGTGGCCCATGCGGTTGAAACCGGAGTGTTGCCGCTGCCCGATATCGCAGCTTTGACGAAGTATTCCCGCGGCGATACGACAATCCGGCTCGATCTGCTGGAGGTGCCGCCGTACTGGATCAATGCCGAGATACGACTTACCGCAATGAGCGAGGGGCGCTTTCGCGTCGTGCTGCCCGATGGCAGCGTCAAGGAGGGGGCTGAGGGTGTATCGCTGTCCGACCCGTCGCTTGGCTTCGGGCTGCGGGTCGGCGAACTAGCCGCGCCATCCGGGCGCGAATTCGTTCTGCGCCAACTGGACGAGACCGCGGCGATCAACGATCTGCGCGGCCGCCTCTCGGTAAGCGAGCGCGGGCGCCAGTCATCAATTCTCGAAGCAAGCCTGACTGGCGGTGACCCAAGGGAAACCCAGCACACTCTGGCTGCGATCACCGAGGCCTATCTGCGCCAGAACGTGGCCCGCAGCGCCGCCGAAGCGCAGAGCAGCCTTGAATTCATCGACGCACAGATGCCCGAGGCTGGACGTGCAGTCTCGGTGGCCGAACAGGCGCTGAATGCCTATCAGCAAAAGCAGCAAGCGATTGATCTGGGCTTTGAGGGTCAGAGCCTTTTGACCCAGATCGGCACGATCGAGACAGAACTACGCCAGCTTGCCGGTCAGGAAGACGAGATCGCGGAACGTTATACGCCGAACCACCCCGTTTATAAGCAACTTCTCGCGAACCGCGCGCGGCTGGAAGAGCTGCTTGCCGCGCTGCGCGAGGAGGTCGGGGCGCTGCCCGAAACCCAGCGCGAGGTGTTCAATCTGACCCGCGATCTGGAGGTCGCGCAGGAGGTTTACCTGCAGCTTCTGAATCGCGCGCAGGAATTGCGCGTGCTGAAGGCCAGCACCATCGGCAATGTCCGTATCGTTGATGGCGCCCGCACCGCGCCACAGCCCATCGCGCCACGCAAGGCACGCATGTTGGCGCTGGCGCTGGTTCTGGGGGCCATCGGCGGGGTTGGTATCGTTATGCTGCGCAGTTGGTTGCACAAGGGCATCCGCGGAACCGACGAACTGGAGCGCATGGGCCTGCCGGTCTTTGCCACGGTGAACCTGGCCCCTGCTGCAATGCGCAACCGCCGCCAGCGCGGCAAACTGCCTATCCTGTCGCTGAGCGACCCCAACGGGCTGACCGCCGAGGGCATCCGCTCGCTGCGCACAAGCCTGCATTTCGGCATGCTCGATGCCAAGACCCGATCTGTCGCCTTCATCTCGGCCGCGCCCGAGGTGGGAAAATCTTTCACCGCGGTCAACCTTGCGGTGGTTGCGGCGCAGGCGGGGCAGAAAGTCTGCCTGATCGACGCCGATCTGCGGCGGGGCTATTTGCGTCGCTACTTCGGATTGCCAAAATCCACTCCTGGCCTTGCCGACATGCTGTCGCAGGGGGCCAAGCTTGCCGATGTTCTGGTGGCGGGTCCGGTTCCCGGCCTGTTTTTCCTGCCGACCGGACGGTTCCCTCCAAACCCGTCTGAATTGCTGATGCGCCCTGATTTTGCTGACCTGATCATCGCGCTTGATCAGGAGTTCGACCTGATCATCGTCGATACACCGCCGGTGTTGGCGGTGACCGACCCGGTGGTGATCGGCCGCGCGGTGGGCGCCTCGATCGCGGTGGTGCGCTATGACGTGACCCCGGCGGGCGAGGTTGAGGCGCTGATCCGCCAGCTAAGCGGCTTGGGCGTGAAACTGGCAGGGGCGGTGCTGAACGGTTTCGATCCGCTTAGTGCTCGCGGGCGCCATGGCTACGGTTACGCCTATCGCTACGACTATCGGGCAACGGCCGAGGATTAGACCCCATGATCGGGTCGTAAGCTGACTGGGTCGGCGGCCTCTCCCGCGGCATTCTCCGTTCGAGGGTTGTGCCCGGCTGGCGGGCGCCTATCTACGGCGACCGGGCGCTTTATGTGGCCGATCACGACGGCACAGGCATCGTTAACACCGCCGCCGTCGACCGCGCCCTGACCTCGGCCTCGGATGAGATCGACACCTATCTGGGCACCCGCTACACGCTGCCGTTGGCCGAGGTGCCGGGGTGCCGCCGTGACCATCAGCGCCGAGATCGCGGGATTTGCACCCGCGCTGCTGGCCGGCGGATCGGTGACGCTGACGGGGCTGCGCCCCGAACTGAACGGGGCGTGGCATGTGACCAGCGCGCGCCACCGGCTGGGTCAGGGGCTGACCACGACATTCGAGGCGCGCAAGGGGCAGGTGAAATGACCAGCTATGATTTCGAACTGCTGGCCGGGAACAGCGGCACGATCAGCAACGAGGCCGGGCTGGAACTGGCCCTGAAAACCACGGTCTCGGGTGACCGGGTGCCGCTCGACCTGCAAGACGACGAGATCGTGTTCGTCGCGCGCCCCAGCCCGCGCCACCCCCCGGCGCTGCGCAAGGCCCGCAGCACCGGGCAGATCATCGTGGTCGCCGATCAGGGGCGCATCCTGATCCCGTTCAGCGCGGCCGAAACCCGCGCCCTGGGGTCGCCCGACAAGATCGTGGCGATGCGATACGAGGTCGAACGCCGCCCCGCGGGCGGCGGCCAGCGCACCGTGCTGGCGGGGGTTGTCACTATTCTGCCGGGGGTGAACGATGACTGACTTCGTCGAAGTGATCGTGGCCGTCCATGAAGTTGTCGAGGTCAATCTCGGCGCCCGCGGTTTGCCCGGCGACGAGGGTCTGTCGGCCTATGAGGTCGCCCTCGACGCCGGGTTCGAGGGCACCGAGGCCGAATGGCTGGCCTCGCTGCGGGGCGAGCCGCGCACCTGGTCGGACCTGAGCGGGCGCCCGGATGCATTCCCGCCCGCGCCGCATCAGCACGAGATTGCCGATGTGGCGGGGCTGGCTGACGCGCTGGCGGGGCTGGCGCCTGCCGATGACTACGCCACCACTGCCGATCTCGACGCGCTGGCTGGCGCGACTGCGGCTGCGCTGGCGGCCAAGGCGGATGCGGCCCACACCCACGATGTCGGCGACGTGGCGGGGCTGGCTGACGCGCTGGACGGCAAACAGCCCTCCGGGGATTACGCCACGGCGGCGCAGGGCGCGTTGGCCGATACGGCTGTGCAGCCCGGCGATCTGGCCGCAGTGGCCACGACAGGCGCCTATGCTGATCTGTCAGGGCTGCCCGCGCTCGGCACGGCTGCCGCTGCGGCGGTGGAGGATTTCGCGGCGGCGGCGCGAGGCGTGCCTGCTGGCGGTGCTGCGGGGCAGGTTCTGACCAAATCATCTGCGGCGGATTATGCGGCGGAGTGGGCCGACCCTTCAGGCGGCGGAGAGGTGACGCAGGCCGCGTTTGACGCGCTGACGGACTACACCCGCGCCGTTGGGCGATATGCGTCGCCAAACGCAGGGCCGGTGTTTTCGTTTTACTACTACTCCAATGCGCCTCACTCCACGGCCCCGGCGATCAGGATCGGAGCCGCGGATCAGGCCGAAATCTCGCCCCTACTGCTGGGCCGCGACATGCTGCTGCGCGAACTGGGCGCGCGCATCACCACGGCGATTGCTGGCGCCGCAATAAAGGTTGTCGTGTTGGCCGAGGCGGCGGACGGCCTGTCCGCGCATTTGGTTTACGAAACCGCGCCGCTGGATGCATCCAGCACCGGCGGCACCTATGAGGACCTCGTCGCATCAGGCGGGCTGATGCTGTCAGCGGGTCGAACGTATTGGGTCGGCGTCCGATACAGCGATGCCGTGAGGGTGAGCGCAGTGCCTCTGTCATCCGCCGCAAATCTGGGTCTCACGAACAGTAACGCGAGCAGTTTTGTGACCACGCTCGGGCGGTCCATCCCGTTTGCAGATCCGATGCCGGAGACGTGGGTATTCGATTTTGGAGACCGTATCGGCGCCTCAAATACGGTGCCCCCGCTGGTGATCATGAGGGCGTGGTAATGTCGATCAAATACACCGAACACGGCATCGGCCTGCACGATGCGATCGAGGCGGCGGGCCATTGGCTGCGGCAGGTCGATGGGGTCTGGCAGTCGTCTGACGATGCGGCTGTGCAGGCGATCATTGACGGCTACCAACCGCCCCTGCCGACACTGTCACCATCGCAGTTTGAGTGGCTGCTGGCCTACACCGGCCTCGATGCGGTCTGGGATGCGCTTGAGTCTGCGACCAAGGGCCGAAACCCGGAGATGTATGCCATGCTGCGAATGCAACGGCGGCGCGGATCATACATCTGGGACGAGGCCCTGCGGCTGATCGACGTGTTTCGCCCCCATCTGCCCCCCGGATCGCCGCCGCTGACCGAGGCCGCGCTGCGGCCCGTCTGGATGGTCGCCGCGACCAAGTAGGCCTCAAGGGAGGCCAGAGGGGGTTGCCGCCCCCTCTGACACGGGGAAGCAGTCAGAAAGCCCCCGCCGACCAAATGTAGCTCATGGCCGCTCCACCCTCGCGAGGGCAGCGGCAATGGAGCCGATTCGGATGAACGAAACCTTTACGCCCGTCGATCCGGTGAAGCCGGTCGCCCCCTGGCTGGGCGGCAAGCGCAACCTCGCCAAGCGGATCTGCGCGATCCTCGACGCCACCCCCTGCACCACCTACGCCGAGCCGTTCGTCGGCATGGGCGGCATCTTCCTGCGGCGCACGGCGCGCCCGCGCGCCGAGGTGATCAACGACGCGGGCCGCGACGTGGCCAACCTCTTCCGCATCCTGCAGCGGCACTATCCGCAATTCCTCGACGTGCTGCGGTTTCAGTTGACCACGCGGGTTGAGTTCAACCGCCTGGTCGACACCAACCCCGACACCCTGACCGATCTGGAGCGCGCAGCGCGGTTCCTCTACCTCCAGCGCACGGCCTTCGGCGGCAAGGTTTCGGGGCGCAACTTCGGGGTGTCGACCGACCGCCCGGCGCGGTTCAACCTGACCACGCTGGAACCGATGCTGGAAGACCTGCACAGTCGGCTGTCCGGCGTGGTGATCGAATGCCTCGACTTCGAGGCGTTCATCCGCCGCTACGACGGCCCCGGCACGCTGTTCTACCTCGATCCGCCCTATTGGGGCAGCGAGGGCGACTACGGCAAGCACCTGTTCAGCCGCGGCGATTTCGAACGGATGGCGGCGGTTTTAAGGGGCCTTGAAGGCCGCTTCATGCTGTCGATCAACGACGTGCCCGAGATCCGTGATCTGTTCGCCTGGGCGCGCATCGAGGAGGTGACGACGACCTACACGGTGGGGAGCCGGGGCGCTGTCACCGCCCCAGAGCTACTGATCTCGGGTCCGAAACCATGAAATCGCGCTGATGCAGATATTCGTGTCACGCCCTGCAAAAATTCGTGGCGCGCTACAGCGCTGGCGTTGTTCAGACCGGGGAAGCGGCCAGCGGAAATAGTAGACGCCATGCCGGGACGGCGAGAGGTAGGCGGACAGTTTCATGGGGCTTGTGCTCCACTTTGTGTCGCACTTGCCCGTCCAAGTCTTAAGTCTTTGATTTAGAATGAAATGGCGGAGAGACAGGGATTCGAACCCTGGGTCGGCTCTCACCGACAACGGTTTTCGAGACCGCCGCATTCGACCACTCTGCCACCTCTCCGCGTCAGGGATCGTGCGGGCGATTTAGCTTGCCCTTTGGCAGCTTGCAACCGCTTTTTCGGGGTTTCATCGCGACGGATCGGCGAACGAAGCCGAGGGTCGGCGTTGATCTCCAGCCGGTAGTAGCGGACGACCGCGCAGTCGCAGGCGAACCCACCTCGACCGAACCCAGTTCCGGGCAGATCATCAACGCCACGCTGCGGCGCAGGCGCTCAATCGCACGCATCATGCAGCCTCCTTCTTGCTCTTGGGGGGGCGGGGAATGTCGCGCGGCCATTCAAGGTCGGATGGCCAACGGTCAGAGAACCACTGAACGACCGCCGCGGCCTTCCTGAGTGTGCAACTCGCACCCGCGACGAGACCTGCCAGCCACTTGACAGCCGGGAGAGACCGGCACCCATTCACAGCGGGAGCGGAACATGGACCAGAGCGGCGACACATCGGCGGCTGCCGCCAGGATCAGGGATATGAACGCCGACCTGGAGCGTCAGGTCGGCGAATATCTGGCGGCTTTGGGGGGGTCGCGCGAACTGTCGCTGGCCCGCACCAAGTTTCAGGAGGGTTTTTTCTGGCTGCGCCTGCACCTGGGGGATGACTGATGGCCTATGCCATGGGACGGCATTTTGTCGAACATAGGCGACCACTGGAACCGCTTCGCGCGTAAAGTGACCTGTACGACGCCGGGGCGCGGCTGATCCGGTCATCGAGGATACTGGCGCGAGAACGATCCAGTATGTCTACGACTTCGGGGATGACTGGGACCACAGCATCCGGATTGAAAGGGTCAGCGAGGCCACCCCGGGCACAAACTATCCGAGGCTGCTGAAAGCCAGCGGAGCATGCCCACCCGAGGACGTAGGCGGTGCCCCCGGTTACGAGGAATTCCTCGAAGCCATCGCCGATCCGGAACACGAGCAGCATGGAGACATGGTTCGCTGGTCAGGCAGACCCTTCGATCCCGAAGATGCCCAGATCGACAGGATCATCGAACGCTTGGAGAAACTCGCCAAGAAATGGGCTCCACCACCCGGCAGACCCAAAGCCAAAACCTGAGAAATCAAACCCGCCACAGCCTACGCCGGATGGTTACCCCACCACCGCATGTGCATCGAGGCCAACTCGCCCGGTCGAGATGGGGTATCGCACGGCATCCGATGCCGATGAGGCCAATGTGAGGTTCCTGGCCTCTGGATTGTTGACAACGAGGGCGCCAAGTTCTGGCTGTGCGGACCACTCCCGCCGAGGGTGCTGTCATCGCGCGCACAGGCCCAGACGCGTCCGTATCGGCGACTGCGAGAGCGATAACTAAACGACAGAGGCAGATATCAGGCGCCGGTGGTCACCGCTTGCGCCAGCAGCGCCAGCGCGTGGTGCAGGCTGGCCCGGCGCACGCCATCGCGCCCCAGCGCGCCAAAGTCGCAGGTTTCGCTTGTCACGCTTCCGCCGCGGGCCAATGCAAAGCAGACCCGGCCCTCGGGCTTGAACTCTGACCCGCCGGGGCCGGCGATGCCGGTCACGGCAACTGCCAGCGTGGCGCCCGACCGTGCCAGCGCCCCCGCCGCCATCTCGCGTGCGACAGCTTCGGACACCGCGCCGAAGGCGTCCAGCGTGGCAGGCAGAACGCCCAGCATTTCGACCTTGGCGGCGTTGGAATAGGTGACAAAGCCTCGATCAAACACATGCGAGGCGCCGGGCGGATCGGTCAGCGCCGCCGCGATCATCCCGCCGGTGCAGCTTTCGGCGGTGGCGATGCGCAGGCCCGCCACGCGGGCCGCAGCCAGCAGCGCCGCCGTCTCCATCGTCAGAACACCAGATGCCAGAGCGTGGCGATGACCAGCGTGCAGACGCCCGCGGCGGCCCCC
This sequence comes from Phaeovulum veldkampii DSM 11550, assembly GCF_003034995.1. Lineage (GTDB taxonomy): Bacteria > Pseudomonadota > Alphaproteobacteria > Rhodobacterales > Rhodobacteraceae > Phaeovulum > Phaeovulum veldkampii. The sequence goes on from NZ_PZKF01000003.1 coordinate 35,874, forward strand.
GCCACCAGATCATCCAGCATCACCGCCTGCGCATCGCGCCGCGCGTCAATCTTGCCGATGATCGAGGGCTTCCAGATGTCAAAGAGGCGGAACAGTGCAAAGGCCGCGATCCAGGCCGGATAGGCGCGCGTGGCCCAGTCGCCGACACCGGTCAGCCAGAACACGAAGGCCGGGAACAGCAGCGCCACGAACATGCCCGCCACCTCGTCGATGACGATTTCCGACGGGTCTTCGCCGGGGCGCTCGCGCAGCGCCTCGTTGACCGACCAGAACCCCAGCAGGGTAATGCCGATGGTAGCGACCAGAAGCCCCCAAAAGCCAAAGCCGCGATCGATGGCCAGCGCGAACAGCAGCGCCACCAGCGCGCCAAACGTGCCGGGCGCCTTGGGGATTTCGCCCACCTGTCCGAAGGTGGTGATGAAGCGGATCGTCGAGGGATTCATTCTGACACCAGGGTTGCGGTTGCGATCGAAGCGATACCCTCTTCGCGGCCGGTGAAGCCCAGCCGTTCCGAGGTCGTGGCCTTGACCGAGACGCGCGTGGGGTCGATCCCCATGATCCGCGCCAGTTCCTCGGCCATGGCTTGTGCATGCGGCCCGATCTTTGGCCGCTCGCAGATCAGGGTGACATCGGCATTGGCAATACGAAAGCCCTTTTCGCGCGCAAGGTTTGCGGCATGGGCCAGAAAGATCTCGGATGCGGCGCCCTTCCACTGAGGATCGCTGGGCGGAAAGTGGCGGCCGATGTCGCCCTCGGCCATCGCGCCATAGATCGCGTCGGTCAACGCGTGCATCCCCACATCGGCATCGGAATGGCCCAGCAGCGCCTTGTCATGCGGTACCTTCACCCCGCACAGGATCACATGATCGCCCTCGCAAAAGGCATGCACATCATAGCCATTGCCCAGCCTTACATCCATCTTGGCCCCCAGTATCTGTTCGGCGCGCGCGAAATCTGCGGCGTAGGTGATTTTCAGATTGTCCTCGCTGCCCGCCACGATGGCAACCGGCAGGCCTGCGCGGCGGGCGATTTCCACGTCATCGGCGGCACCTTCTGGGTGCGCGCGATGGGCGGCGAGAATGGCGTCAAAGCGAAAGCCCTGCGGCGTCTGCGCGCGAAACAGGCCCTCGCGGTCCTGCGTGCCGGTGACCCGGTCTGCCGCGCCCCGCCACAGCGCATCGGTGACCGGCACGGCGGGGGCGGCAGCGGGCACGTCATTCAGCGCTGCGATCACGCGATCAATCAGCGCGCGGTCTACCAGCGGGCGCGCGCCGTCATGGATCAGAACGCGGGTCATGGCAGCGCCATCAAGGGCCTCGAGCGCGTTTCTCACGCTGTCGGAGCGGTTCGCGCCGCCCGCAACCAGCGTGACGCGGCCGCCAAATTCGGCAACGCCGCGGGCCATGTCGTCGGGGTGCAGCACCACCACCACACGCGGCAGATGCGCAAAGGCCGCCACCGAATGGGCCAGCACGCTTTGGCCTGCGAGAGACCGCCACTGCTTGGGTTCACCCCCGCCCGCGCGGGTGCCGCGGCCCGCGGCCACGATGATCGCTGCGACCGTCATATCGCCTCCATCTGCATCCGCCAAAGGCTTAGGCCAAGCCTGATGCAGGCGCAATGCGCCCTTTTGCGCATCAAAGCGGTGAAAAAATGGGCAGGTGCGGGTTTTTGCTGCTATCCATGCTTGGGTGGAATTGTGATTCCCCTCCGGCACGACTAGTTCAGGGGCAACTGCACAAGGAACAGGCATGAGCATCGACCTTGGCCCCCTTCGCCTGACCCCGCCGGTCTTTCTGGCGCCGATGGCCGGCATCACGGACCTGCCGTTTCGCCGCATGGTCGCGCGCTTTGGCGCGGGGCTGGTGGTGTCGGAAATGGTGGCCAGCGGCGAGATGCTGACGGCCAAGCCTTCGGTGCGTGCCAAGGCGCGGGCCGACTGGGAGGCGGGCGGGGTGCCGACCTCGGTGCAGCTTGCCGGGCGCGAGGCGCGCCCGATGGCCGAGGCCGCGCGGCTGGTGGCCGACATGGGCGCCGCGATCATCGACATCAACATGGGCTGCCCGGCGCGCAAGGTCACTGGCGGGCTTTCGGGGGCGGCGCTGATGCGCGATCCGGACCATGCGCTGCGCCTGATCGAGGCAGTGACCGGAGCGGTCGATCTGCCGGTGACGCTGAAGCTGCGTCTGGGCTGGGACAACGGCCAGAGAAACGCCGCCGAGATCGCTGCGCGGGCCGAGGCAGCTGGGGTGCGGATGATCGTCGTGCATGGCCGCACGCGGATGCAGTTTTACAGCGGGCAGGCGGATTGGGCGGCGATTGCCGCGGTGCGGGGGGCGGTGCGCATACCCGTGGTGGCCAATGGCGATATCGTGGGCGCTGCCAGCGCCCGCGTGGCGCTGGACCAGTCGGGGGCTGCGGGCGTGATGGTGGGGCGCGGTGCGCAGGGCAAGCCCTGGGCGCTGGCCGAAATCACCCATGCGCTGCACGGCACGCCAGCGCCCGAGGTGCCGCAGGGGGCCGCATTGGCGGACCTCATTGCCGAACATTACGAGGCGATGCTGGGCTTTTACGGCGTCGAGGTGGGCCTGCGGCTCGCGCGCAAGCATCTGGGCTGGTATGCCGAGGCGGCCGCGGCACCCTTGCGCGCCGAGATGATGCGCGCCGAAACCCCCGCCGCCACGCTGGCGCTGATCGGCGCTGCCTTTGCCGATACCGGGAGGGCCGCCGCATGACGCTGCCCGCCCCCGGCATCATCTGGGCCAGCCTGCCCACCCCCGCGATCCTGATCGACGGCGCAGACCGGGTGCTGGAGATCAACCCCGCGGCGGAGTTGTTCCTGAACATGTCGGCGCGCAGCCTGAAGGGGCAAAAGCTGTTTGACCGGCTGGCGATCGACGCGCCGCTGGAAGAGGTGTTCGGGCGTGTCCGCGCCAACAATTCGGCGCTGTTCATCAACGATGTCGATATCAGCACAGGCGAACGTGCGCCGGTGGTCTGCACCTTGCAGGCCGCGCCCTTGGGCGATGATCCGCAAAACCTGCTGCTGGTGATCCAGCCGCGCGAGATCGCCGACCGGCTGGGCCGGGCGCAGCATGTCAAATCGGCCGCGCGCTCGGCCATCGGCATGGCCGAAATGCTGGCGCATGAGATCAAGAACCCGCTCGCCGGCATTTCGGGCGCGGCGCAGCTTTTGTCGATGAACCTGTCGGGCGAGGATCTGGAGCTGACCGATCTCATCGTCGAGGAAACCCGGCGCATCGTGAAGCTGCTGGAACAGGTCGAGCAATTTGGCAACATCCGCCCGCCCGAATTGCGCGCGGTCAACATCCACGACGTGCTGGACCGGGCGCGCAAATCGGCGCTGGTGGGCTTTGCCGCGCATATGAGCGTGATCGAGGATTACGACCCCTCGCTGCCCGCCACCCACGCCGACCCCGACCAGTTGACGCAGGTGTTTCTGAACCTGCTGAAGAACGCAGCCGAGGCCGCCAAGGGCACGCCGGGCACGATCCGCATTCGCACGTTCTACGACCTGTCGCTGCGGCTGCGGCGCAAGGATGGCCCCGGCCAGCCGCTGCCGCTTCAGGTCGAGATCATCGACGACGGCCCCGGCATCCCGCCCGCCATCGCCGCCGAGATTTTCGAACCCTTCGTTTCGGGCCGCGAGAATGGCACCGGGCTGGGCCTTGCGCTGGTGTCAAAGATCATTTCCGACCACGGCGGCTGGGTCAGCGTTGACAGCGTTCCGGGCCGCACCGTCTTCCGTGTTTCGCTTCCCCTTGCCCCGAAAAACCGGGCGCAGCCCAGTCTGGAGACCTGACGATGGACGGCACCGTTCTTGTCGCCGATGATGACCGCACGATCCGCACCGTTCTGACCCAGGCGCTGACGCGCGCCGGGTGCAAGGTGCATGCGACCTCCAGCCTGATGACGCTGATGCGCTGGATCGAGGAGGGCAAGGGCGATCTGGTGATTTCGGATGTGATGATGCCCGACGGAAACGGGCTGGAGGCGCTGCCGCGGATCGGCAAGGAGCGCCCCGGCCTGCCGGTGATCGTGATTTCGGCGCAGAACACGATCATGACCGCGATTCAGGCCGCCGAGGCCGAGGCCTATGATTACTTGCCCAAGCCCTTTGACCTGCCCGACCTGATGAAACGCGCCGCCCGCGCGCTGGACCGCAAGCGCCGCGCCGCGCCGCTGCGCCCGGCCGAGCCGCGCGAGGTGGGCAGCGATCTGCCGCTGGTGGGGCGCACCCCGGCGATGCAGGCGCTGTATCGGCTGGTGGCGCGGGTGATGAACGCCGATCTGCCGGTGCTGATTGGCGGCGAATCCGGCACCGGAAAATCGTTGATCGCCAAGGCCATCCACGATTTTTCAGACCGCCGCACACAGCCTTTCGTGGTAGCGCAGGCCGCCGATCTGATGGGGGCCGACGGGCCGTCGCAACTGCTGGCGCGGGCGCGGGGCGGCAGTCTTGTGTTCGACGAGATCGGTGATTTCGACGATGAGGCTCAGGCGCGCATCGTGCGCATGTGCGATGCGCTGCCCGATCCCGCACCGCGGATCATGGCGACCTCTCAGGTCGATCTGATGGCGCAGATGGAGGCGGGGCGGTTCCGGCAGGATCTGTTCTACCGGCTGTCCGGCGTCACGCTGGCAGTGCCCAGCCTGCGCGAGCGGGTCGAGGACATTCCGCTGCTGGCCGAGCATTTTCTGGCCCGCGGCGAACGCGACGGCGCCGCGCAGCGGCGGCTGTCGCCCGATGCGCTGGCGCTGGTGCGCGTCTATAGCTGGCCCGGCAACGTGCGGCAGCTGGAAAACACCATCCGCCGCCTGGTCGTGACCGCCGCCGAAGAAGAAATCACCCGCGCCGAGGTGGAACAGGTGCTGGGCAACCAGCCCGCCATCGAGCCGGCGCGCGGCGGCGGCGAGGGCGAAAAGCTGTCGGCGTCGGTCGCGCGGCATCTGCGGCGGTATTTCGACCTGCACGGCGGCAGCCTGCCTGCGCCGGGTCTTTACGACCGCATCCTGCGAGAGGTCGAGGCGCCGCTGATCGAAATTGCGCTGGATGCCACCGCGGGCAATCAGGCCAGATGTGCCGATCTTCTGGGCATCAACCGCAATACTTTGCGCAAGAAGATCACCGATCTGGATATTCAGGTGACACGACGCCGCAAGCTGATGTAAAACAGCCACAGGGGAGAGTGGCTTTTTCAGCGCAGATGAAATGCTGCCGCCACACCCCTTGGGGGAGAGCGTGCAGGTCGGGGTCGAAGATAAAAGCGTTCTGCCTCAGGGCCGCAGGCGCCGCGGCAGTGCCCTTGGCGGGCTGGCGGCGCTGGGGCTGGTGGTGCTGGGGCCGGCGCTGGCGGTGGCCACGTTCTTTGCGCTGGGCCCGTTCGGGCAGGGCGCCGAATCAACCGCGCTTCGGCTGATCCTGCTGGCTGATTTCGTTTATTTCCTGCTGTTGGCCACGCTGGTGATGATGCGGCTGATGCGGATGGTGGCGGCGCGCCGGGCTCGCTCGGCCGGGTCGCAACTGCATCTGCGGCTGACCGGCATCTTTGCGGGCGTGGCGCTGGTGCCCACGGTTCTGGTGGCGATCTTTGCCGGGCTGACGGTGAACATCGGGCTGGAAGGCTGGTTTTCCGAGCGGGTGCGGCAGGTGGTGGGCAGTTCGCTTGAGGCTGCCGAAGCCTACCAGGAGGAACACCGCCGCGATCTGGCGGAGGATGCCGAGGCGCTGGCGGCCTTTTTGAACCTGCGCCGTCAGGCCACCAACATCTTTACCGAGGGCGATCTGCGCGAGTTGCTGAGCCAAGGTCAGGGGCTGGTGCAGCGCGGCCTGCGCGAGGCTTTTGTGATCGACGGCGCGGGTGATCTGCGCTCACGTGGGGAGCGCAGCTATCTGTTCGATTTCGAAGAACCCGCCAGTGCCGATCTGGCGCTGGCGCAGGCCGGCGAAACCGTGCTGATCGAAGATTGGGACAACAACGAATTTCGCGCGTTGGTGCATCTGGACGCCTTTGTTGACCGCTATCTGTATGTCAGCCGGGTGGTCGATGGCGATATCCTGAAACTGCTGGATGACACTCGCGAAACGGTGGGGCTGTATCAGCAACTGGAGGCCACGCGCGGCAAGGTTCTGTTTGAATTCGGTCTGGTCTATCTTGGTTTCGCGCTGATCCTTGTGCTGGCGGCGATCTGGCTGGGGCTGTCGATCGCCGAGGGGCTGTCACGACCGATCGGGCGGCTGGCGCAGGCCGCCGAAAAGGTGGGGGCGGGCGATCTGGATGCGCAGGTGCCCGAACTGCCCGGCGAGGATGAAATCGCGGTGATGGGCCGCGCCTTCAACCGCATGACGCGCCAGTTAAAGGGGCAGCGGGCCGAACTGATGTCAAATCACCGCGAAACCGAAGAACGGCGGCGGGTGTTTGATTCAGTGCTGTCATCGGTCACCTCGGGGGTGATCGGGCTGGATGCCGAGGGCCGGGTCGATTTTCTCAACCGCTCGGCCGCCCGGCTTCTGGAAATGGATCTGGCCGCCGGCCATGGCCGCCTGCTGGCCGAGGCGGTGCCGGAATTTGCCAGCCTGCTGGACCGGCTGCGCGATGGTCTGGCCGAGGTGGTGCAGGAAGAAATCCAGATATCGCGCGGCGGACGGCTGGAACGGCTGCTGGTGCGTCTGGCCGTGCGGCGCACTGCCGACGGGCTGGAGGGCTATGTGGTGGCCTTTGAAGACGTGACCGAACTGGTCAGCGCGCAGCGCATGGCCGCTTGGGGCGACGTGGCGCGGCGCATCGCGCATGAGATCAAGAATCCGCTGACCCCGATCCAGTTGTCGGCCGAGCGTATACGCCGCAAGTTCCGCCATCTGGAGGGCGCCGAGGCCGAGGCGCTGGAGCAATATACCGATGTGATCATCCGTCAGACCAGCGACCTGCGCCGGATCGTGGACGAGTTCTCGCGCTTTGCCCGGATGCCAGAACCCGACCGCCGCGACCATGACCTGACCCGCCTGATGCGCGACGCGGTGCTGTTGCAGGAGGAGGCGCTGCATGGCGCACGGCTGGTGGCCGATCTGCCCGAAGAGCCGGTGGTGGTGGAACTGGACGCCACAATGATTTCGCAGGCGGTTACGAATCTGATCAAGAATGCAGGAGAAGCGATTGAAAGCCTTATGGAAAAAGGCTCTCCAGAAGGTTGGCGGCCCGAGGTGCGCGTGGCGATGACCGCCACCCCCGAGGCGGTGCGCATCACCATCACCGATAACGGCATCGGCCTGCCGCCCGACCGGGCGCGGCTGTTTGAACCCTATGTGACGACGCGGGCCAAGGGCACCGGGCTTGGCCTGCCGATCGTCAAGAAGATCATCGAGGAACATGGCGGCACGCTGACACTGACCGATGCGCCCGCCTTCGAGGCTGGCGCGCATCGCGGCGCGCGGGCCGAAATCAGGTTGCCGCGCGCCCGCGCAGGCAGCCGTGCCGTGCGAGAAACCACTTCAGACAGGGGCCAGTCGCGCTCCGGGCAGGTATGAGATGAGTGACATTCTGATCGTTGACGACGAACGCGACATCCGCGAACTGATTGCAGACATCCTCAAGGACGAGGGGTTTGCCACCCGGCTGGCTGCCAATTCCGACGACTGCATGGAGGCACTGAACGCCGAGCCGCCGGCGCTGATGATCCTCGACATCTGGCTGAAAGACAGCCGGATGGACGGGATCGACATTCTCAAACAGGTGAAACGCGACAACCCCGATGTGCCGGTGATCATCATCTCCGGGCATGGCAATATCGAGATCGCGGTGGCCGCGATTCGGCAGGGCGCCTATGACTTCATCGAAAAGCCGTTCAACATCGACCAGTTGATGGTGGTGATCACGCGGGCGATGGAAACCGCCCGGCTGCGGCGCGAAAACACCGCGCTGCGGCGGCGCGAGGTCACTTCGGCCGAGATGCTGGGCGCCTCGGCGGCGCTGCGCAAGCTGAAGGATCAGTTGGACCGGGTGACGAAATCGAACGGCCGGGTGATGCTGACCGGCGAGCCGGGGTCGGGCAAAGAGGTGGCGGCGCGCTATATCCACGCCAATTCGACCCGCGCCACCGGCCCCTTTGTCACCGTCAGTTCGGCCTCGATCGCGCCCGAACGGATGGAAGAGGTGCTGTTTGGCCGCGAAACGCCCGAACGGGGCGTGGAAAAGGGCCTGCTGGAACAGGCGCACGGCGGGGTGATCTACTTTGACGAGGTCGCCGACATGCCGCTGGGCACACAGTCGAAAATCCTGCGGGTGCTGACTGAACAGCAGTTCACCCGCGCCGGCGGGGCCGACAAGGTGCGCGTCGATCTGCGGGTAATTTCTTCGACCACGCGCAACCTCACCGCTGAAATCGGTGCCGGGCGTTTTCGACAAGAGCTGTTCGACCGGCTGAATGTGGTCCCGATCCCGGTGCCGCCGCTGTCGGAACGGCGCGAGGATATCCCGCTGCTGGCGTCGCATTTCATCGAGACGTTCAACCGTGTGCAGGGCCTGCCGCTGCGCGCCATCGGCGACGAGGCGGCGGCGATGCTGCAAACGATGGACTGGCCCGGCAACATCCGGCAATTGCGCAACGTGGTCGAGAGGGTGCTGATTCTGGGGGACGGTGCAGGCCCGATCGAGCCGCGCGAACTGCCGGGGCAGGATGCCGCCCCCGACGAGGGTCGGCTGGTGCTGGGCGGGCAGTTGGCCACGCTGCCCCTGCGTGAGGCGCGCGAATTGTTCGAGCGCGAATATCTGCTGACCCAGATCAACCGCTTTGGCGGCAACATTTCGCGCACCGCGAATTTCGTTGGGATGGAGCGCAGCGCGCTGCACCGCAAGCTGAAGTCGCTGGGGGTTGTTTCGTCGGCCAAATCGGGGGGGCGGGGCCTCAATGGCGATGAGGGCGACGATCTGGACGAGGACGACGAGGGCTGATCGCTGCCAGCACCGGCCCGGCGATGATGCCGGGCCGTGAGCTTAGTCGCGGAAGCTGCGGCTGTCCTTGATCTGGTCCCAAGCCCAGACCACCTCTTGCAACTGCTCTTCCTGACTGCGGTCGCCGCCGTTCATGTCGGGATGAAGAACCTTGATCAGCGACTTGTATTGCTTGCGGATTTCCGGCTTTGACCAGGTGTCGCGGGCATCCAGAATTTCCAGCGCGCGGCGTTCGGTCGGCGGCAGCTTGCGCCCCGCAGTGACGCGGCCTGGGTTTTGCGTGGCGTTGGCGCCCAAAATCTCCATCGGGTCGGCAATGCCGTGGCGTGCCCAGGCGCGGGTTTCCTCGGACACTTTGGCAAAGGGCCGGGTGGGGCGTTCCCACACCGTGGCATTGTCCAGAAAGGCCTGAAACTCCTCTTCGGACTGGCCCTGAAAGTAGTTCCAGTTCAGGTTGTATTCGCGGACATGGTCTTTGCAGAACCAGTAATAATCATCCAGCACCTTGGGCGACTTCGGCGCCCGATACTGGCCGGGCTGGGTGCAGCCCTGATGGTCGCATTGCCGCGTGGAGGTTTCGAAGGCGCCGGACATGCCGCGCTTGCCCTTCGCCCGCCGCTTCTTGTCGGAGGCGGCGGAGATATCGAAACCGAAGGGGTCGCTCTTGCTCATGGGGCCTCTGAAACATGCCTTCCCGACTCGGGACATCGAGTTTAGGGTTTTTCCGGGGACGTGAAAGGGGGCAATCCGAAAAATGCGCGTTGTGGATGAAATCGTTGAAAAACTTTCGGTTTTCGAGGCCGAGGAACTGCTGGTCGAGGATGACAGTGCGCGCCATGCGGGCCATTCGGGGGCAAGCCCCGAGGGGCAGACGCATTTTCGGGTGCGGATGCGCGCTGCACGGCTGGCGCCGCTGAGCCGGATCGAGCGGCACCGGGCGGTTCACGCGGCCCTTGGCCCCGATCTGGTGGGGCGTATCCATGCGCTGGCGCTGGATCTGAACGCCTGAGCAGGTGGCGGGCGGGCCGGGGGGCCGTCTGCCCCCCCCGAGGATATTTGCACCAAGATGAAAGGAGTCAGTCGCCGGTTGCCGGGCCAAGGCGGGGTGCGGCGCCCGGTTCGGTCAGCGCCGCAAGCCGCGGGGCGCGACCTTCGGGGGCCTCGGCGGTCAGGCCGCGGGGGGCCGGGTCGGCGACCGCAGCACAGGCGGGGCGGCGAAACACCAGAAGCGTGTGATAGACCGTGCTGCGCGAGGTCAGCCCGCTGCGTTCCTCGATCGGCAGAACATCGGCGCGCAGATATTCCCAGCCGTCGCGCGCCATTTCGTTCAGCGCGAGGGTCAGGGTGTGGGCGTGGCGATCTTCGGCCGTTTTCAGCCCGCGTGCCTTTTCGGCGCGGGGCGGGGCGGGGATGACCTTGTAGTCGTAAGCCGTCATTCCCCAAGCCCGAGTTTGCGCGCCACCATTTCGTTGACCACGGCAGGGTTGGCCTTGCCGCCGGTGGCTTTCAGCACCTGACCGGTGAACCAGCCCGCCAGTTTCGGGTTGGCCCTGGCCTTTTCGACCTGCGCCGGGTTGGCTGCGATGATCGCGTCCACCGCCGTTTCGATCGCGCCGGTGTCGGTGACCTGTTTCATGCCGCGGGCCTCGACGATCTGCGCCGGATCGCCGCCCTCGGTCCAGAGGATTTCGAACAGGTCTTTGGCGATCTTGCCCGAAATCTCGCCCGCGCCGATCAGGTCGAGCACGCCGCCCAGTTGCGCCGCGCTGACCGGGCTGTCGGCGATCGCCAGCCCTTGCTTGTTCAGCCGCCCGAACAATTCGTTGATCACCCAGTTTGCCGCCTGCTTGCCGTCGCGCCCCGCGGCCACCGCCTCGAAGAAAGCGGCGTTTTCGGCCTCGGCGGTCAGCACGCCCGCGTCATATTCGGTCAGCCCGAAATCCGCCACGAAGCGTGCCTTCTTGGCGTCGGGCAGTTCGGGCATGGTGGCGGCAATGTCATCGACCCAGGCCTGTTCGATCTCCAACGGCAGCAGGTCGGGGCAGGGGAAGTAGCGGTAGTCATGCGCCTCTTCCTTGGATCGCATGGAGCGGGTTTCGCCACGGTCGGGGTCATAGAGGCGGGTTTCCTGCACCACCGCGCCGCCGTCTTCGACGATGGCGATCTGGCGGCGGGCCTCATAGTCGATGGCCTGCTGGATGAAGCGCATCGAGTTCATGTTCTTGATCTCGCACCGGATGCCCAGATACGAGAAATCGCCGGTTTCGATGAATTTCTCATAGGCGCCGGGGCGACAGATCGAGACGTTCACATCGCAGCGCAGGTTGCCGTTCTGCATGTTGCCGTCGCAGGTGCCCAGATAGCGCAGGATCTGGCGCAGCTTGCCGACGTAGGCCGCCGCTTCCTCGGGGCCGCGGATGTCGGGGCGGCTGACGATTTCCATCAGCGCCACGCCGGTGCGGTTGAGGTCCACAAAGCTCATGTTCGGGTCCATGTCGTGGATCGACTTGCCCGCATCCTGTTCGAGGTGGATGCGCTCGATGCGCACGCGCCGCGCGATGCCCGGCCCCATATCGACGATGATTTCGCCCTCGCCCACGATCGGGTGGTAAAGCTGGCTGATCTGATAGCCCTGCGGCAGGTCGGGGTAAAAATAGTTCTTGCGGTCGAAGGCCGAGGTCAGGTTGATCTGCGCCTTCAGCCCCAGCCCGGTGCGCACTGCCTGCGCGACGCAGAATTCGTTGATGACCGGCAGCATCCCCGGCATTGCCGCATCCACAAAGGCCACGTTGGCGTTGGGTTCCGACCCGAAGGTGGTGGAGGCGCCGGAGAACAGCTTGGCGTTCGAGGCGACCTGCGCGTGCACCTCCAGCCCGATCACCAGTTCCCAGTCGGCTTTGGCGCCGGCGATCACTTTGGGTTCGGGGGTGCGGTAGGCGAGGTGGTCAAGCATGGCGTGTCCTTTCGGCGATGGCCGGAGTTTTAGGGCAGGGGCCGGGCAGCGGCAAGGCCCGTCATCCCCCCGCTGCCAGAAGCCGCGCCACCATTTCGCCGGTGTCGCGGCTCAGCCCCGGCTGGGCGCTGATCCGGCCAAGTTCGGCCCGCATCAGTGCCTGCCGGTGGGCATCATAGCGCGGCCAGGTCTCGAACGCGGTGGACATCCGCGCGGTGGTTTGCGGGTTGATCGGGTCAAGCCGGATCAGCCAGTCGGCGTAGAACCGGTAACCCGCGCCCGAGGCATGGTGAAAGCCTGCGTGATTGGCGGCAAGCCCCCCCATCAGCGCGCGGAAGCGGTTGGGGTTCTTCCAGTCGAAATCGGGCAGGGCGGCCAGATGGGCGGCGGTTTCGGCGGCCAGATCGGGGGCGGCGTGCAGCACCTGCACCATGAACCACTTGTCCATCACCAGCCGGTCATGGGCAAAGCCGTCGCGGAACCGGGCCAGCGCGCCCGCGGCGCGGTTCATCTCGATCAGGCAGGCCAGCGCCGCCAGCCGCTCGGTCATGGTGGTGGCCGCATCGCACAGGCGTTCGGCCCGGGCGCCGTTATCGAGCCGGTTCAGCAGTCCGAGGCAGGCCATGCGCAGCGCTCGCCGCCCGGCGGGGGCGGCGTCGGGGGAGAACGGGCCGGGGTCGGCCATTGCCGCAAAGACGGCTTGCAGCGCGCCCTCATGCGCGGTGGCGATGGCATGGGTCAGCCGCGCGCGGGCGCCGTGGATCTCGGCCGGGTCGGGGGGGGTGCCGGCCGCGTGCAGGGCGGTGGCGATCTCGTCTTCCGACGGCAGGCGCAGGCAGAGCGCGCCAAAGGCCGGGTCGGCGGGCGCATCGGCCAGAACGCGGCCATAGGCGGCGATCAGGTCGGGGTCGGGGGCGGCGCCGCCGACCATTGCCATCAGCGCGCTGCGGGCAAGGCTGCGCCCCGCTTCCCATCGGTTGAAGGGGTCGGTGTCATGGGCGAACAGAAACGCGCGTTCGGCCTGCGTCGTTTCCCGCTCCAGCACCACGGGGGCGGAAAAGCCCCGCAGGATCGAGGGCACCGGCCGCGCGGCCAGCCCCTCGAAGGCAAAACTCTGGCTGGCCTCGGTCATTTCCAGCAGGCGCGTCGGCACTACCTCGTCGCCGTTTTGGCCCAGAAGGCCCACGGCGATCGGGATTACCCGAGGCGTCTTGACCGGCTGGCCCGGCGTGGGGGGCGTTTCTTGGGTGAAGGTCAGGGTATAGCGGCTGCCGTCCCAGTCTTCGGTCACCCGCAGCCGCGGCGTGCCCGCCTCGGAATACCAGCGTTTGAACTGGGTCAGATCGCGGCCGGTGGCATGTTCGAACACCGTCAGCCAATCCTCGATCGTCGCCGCCTGCCCGTCGTGGCGGTCAAAGTAGAGGTCAAGCGCGCGGCGATAGCCGTCATCGCCCACCAGACGGCGCAGCATCCCCACCACCTCGGCGCCCTTTTCATAGACGGTCGCGGTGTAGAAGTTGTTGATCTCGATATAGCTTTCAGGGCGCACCGGGTGTGCGAGCGGCCCCTGATCCTCGCGGAACTGGCGCGCGCGCAGGGCCAGCACATCTTCGATCCGCTTGACCGCCGCGCTGCGGATGTCAGAGGTGAATTGCTGGTCGCGGTAGACCGTCAGCCCTTCTTTCAGGCAAAGCTGGAACCAGTCGCGGCAGGTGATGCGGTTGCCGGTCCAGTTGTGGAAATATTCATGCGCGATCACGCTTTCGATGCGTTCGTAATCGGCATCCGTCGCGGTTTCGGGGCTGGCCAGCACGAGTTTGGAGTTGAAGATGTTCAGCCCCTTGTTCTCCATCGCGCCCATGTTGAAATCATCGACGGCGACGATGTTGAACACGTCCAGATCGTATTCGCGGCCATAGGCCTCTTCGTCCCAGCGCATCGACCGCTTCAGCGCCTCCATCGCGAAACCGCAGCGCGCCTCGTCGCCGCGGCGCACCCAGATCGCCAGATCGACCGACCGCCCAGAGGCGGTGGTGAAGCGGTCGCGCAGCGCCACCAGATCGCCCGCCACAAGTGCGAACAGATAGGCGGGTTTGGGCCAGGGGTCGTGCCATTCGGCCCAGCCCGTGCCCTGTGCCACCGGGTTGCCGTTTGACAGCAGCACCGGCAGGTCGCTTTCGATCCGCACCCGGAACGGCGCCATCACATCGGGTCGGTCGGGGTAAAAGGTGATGTGGCGAAAGCCCTCGGCCTCGCATTGGGTGCAGAACATCCCGCCTGACATGTAAAGCCCTTCCAGCGCGGTATTGGCGGCGGGGTCGATCTCGACCTCGGATTCCAGCACGAAGGCGGCGGCGGGCAGGGCGCGGGCCGCGATCGTCAGCCCGGTCTCGGTCAGTGTGTAATCGGCGGGCGGCAGGGCGTGGCCATCAAGCCGCAGCGCCAACAGGCGCAGCCCCTCGCCATCCAGTCGCAGATCGGCGCCGGGGGATTGTGGCGTCAGATCCAGCCGCGCCAGCACCTGCGTGGCGCAGGGTGCAAGGCGAAAGGTCAGCGCGACCTGATCGACCCGGAACGGGTAGGGGGTATAGTCTGCAAGACGTTTGGGCTGGGGGGCGGTCATGGCGGCTCCGGGTTCGGGTGGCGGGGCGAAGGTAGGCCCGCGCCCGCGCCGGGGCAAGGCGTTGCGCGCGCAGGGCGCGCCCGCTATTGCTGCAATATGCCGAAAACCCGCCGCCCCAGCGACCTGCCGGAAAAGATCTGCGCCACCTGCGGCCGCCCGTTCCGCTGGCGCAAGAAGTGGGCGCGCGACTGGGAGGCGGTGCGGCATTGTTCGGATGCCTGCCGAACCGGGCGCTACCTGCGCGCTCAAAACGGAGACGGTGCAACCACGCCAAAAACTGGTAAAAAAAATTGACCAGTTTCTTGCTGCATCCCGGCAATTGCTTTAAACACGCGGCAAGCCCCGCAGCGGGCAAGTGACAGGGGGGCGCCGATGATAGATCGGGTCGAACGTGAAGGGCTGGCCGTGGATGTGCGGCTGGCGGAGTTCATTGAAACGCAGGCCCTGCCGGGAAGCGGCGTCACGGCTGCGGCGTTCTGGGCGGGGCTGTCGGGGCTGATCCACGGGCTGGGGCCGCGCAACCGTGCGCTGCTGGACCGGCGGGCCGAGATTGCGCGGGCACTGGATGGCTGGCATATCGCGCGGCGGGGGCAGCCGCATGACCCGGCAGCCTATCGCGCCTTTCTGGCCGAGATCGGATACCTCGTTCCCGAAGGCCCCGATTTCACCATTCAAACCGGCCCGACCGACCCCGAGATCGCCACGGTTCCTGGCCCGCAACTGGTGGTGCCGATCCTCAACGCGCGCTATGCGCTGAACGCAGCCAATGCGCGGTGGGGCAGCCTGTATGATGCGCTTTACGGCACCGATGCGCTGGGCGATCTGCCCGGTGGGTCGGGTTATGACCCGGCGCGGGGCGCGCGCGTGGTGGCCTGGGGCCGGGCGTTTCTGGATCAGGCGGCGCCGCTGGCGGTTGGCAGCCATGCCGATGTGGCGGGCTACCGGGTGGAAGACGGGGCGCTGGTGCCCGCCCTTGCCCGGCCCGCACAGTTCGCAGGCTGGCGCGGCGCACCCGAGGCGCCCGAGGCGATCTGCCTGAAAAACAACGGCTTGCATATCGTTCTTGAGATCGACCCCCAGCATCCGATCGGGGCCACCGATCCAGCCCATCTGGCCGATATCCGGCTGGAATCCGCGCTGTCGGCGATCATGGATTGCGAAGACAGCGTGGCGGCGGTGGATGCCGCCGACAAGGTGGCGGTCTATGCCAACTGGCTGGGCCTGATGCGCGGTGATCTGGAGGAAACGGTCACCAAGGGCGGCCGCAGCTTTACCCGCCGGCTGAACGATGACCTGACCTTTACCGCGCCGGATGGGGCGGCGCTGCGGCTGAAAGGGCGCGCGCTGATGTTGGTGCGCAATGTGGGCCATCTGATGACCACACCCGCCGTGCTGGACCGAGAGGGCCGCGAGGCGCCCGAGGGGCTGCTGGATGCGATGGTCACCACGCTGGGCGCGCTGCACGATCTGCGCAAGTCCCGCGGCCCGCGCAATTCTGCAACCGGCTCGGTCTATGTGGTCAAGCCCAAGATGCACGGCCCCGACGAGGTGGCCTTTGCCGATGACATTTTCACGGCCGTCGAGGCCGCACTGGGCCTGCCGCGCTATACGGTCAAGCTGGGCATCATGGACGAGGAACGCCGCACCAGCGCGAACCTCAAGGAATGTATCCGCGCCGCGGCCAACCGCGTGGCCTTTGTCAACACCGGGTTCCTCGATCGCACCGGCGACGAGATCAACGCCTCGATGGAGGCAGGCCCGATGCTGCGCAAGGCCGAGATGCGGGGCCAGCCCTGGCTCTCGGCCTATGAGGATCGCAACGTCGATATCGGGCTGGCCTGCGGGCTGTCGGGGCGGGCGCAGATCGGCAAGGGCATGTGGGCCATGCCCGACCGGATGGCGGCGATGCTGGCCGAAAAGATCGCCCATCCGATGGCCGGGGCCAATTGCGCCTGGGTGCCCAGCCCTACGGCGGCCACCCTGCATGCCACGCATTATCACACGGTGGACGTGTTCGCCCGCCAGCGCGAGATTGCGGCGCAGGGGCGCCCGGCGCGTCTGGATGACCTGCTGACGATTCCGGTTGCCCTTGGGCGCAACTGGTCCGAGGCCGAAGTGACACAAGAGCTGGAAAACAACGCCCAGGGCATTTTGGGCTATGTGGTGCGCTGGGTCGATCAGGGCGTGGGCTGTTCCAAGGTGCCTGACATTCACGACGTGGGCCTGATGGAAGACCGCGCAACTTGCCGGATCTCCTCGCAGGCGCTGGCCAACTGGCTGCATCATGGCGTGGTCAGCGCCGATCAGGTCATGGCGGCGCTGCGCAAGATGGCGGCGGTGGTGGACCGGCAGAACGCGGGCGACCCGGCCTATCGGCCGATGGCGCCGGAGTTTGACGGGTCGGCCTTCCGCGCGGCCTGCGATCTGGTGTTTCATGGCCGCGCCCAGCCTTCGGGCTATACCGAACCCGTGTTGCACGCCCGCCGCGCCGAAGCCAAAAGCAATCAGACAGGAGCGATCGCATGAGCCTGACACTGGACGCCGCCCGCCGCATCCTTGCCGCCACCCGTGCGGAGGGCCGTGCGCAACAGATGAAGCCCCTCTCGGTGGTGGTGCTGGATGCGGGCGGGCATGTGATCGCCTTTGAACGCGAAGACGGTGCCAGTGCGGGCCGGTTCGACATCGCGCGGGCCAAGGCCTATGGCGCGGTGATGCTGGGCATGGGCGGGCGGGCGCAGATGGCGCGGGCCGAGGCGCAAGGCTATTTCATGGCGGCGCTGAACGGGGTGTTTGACGGCAAGGTGCTGCCAGTGCCGGGCGGCGTGCTGGTGCGCGATGCCGTGGGCGCGATCATCGGCGCGGTGGGCGTGACCGGCGACACATCCGACAATGACGCCGCCGCTGCGCTGGCGGGGATTGCTGCGGCAGGTCTGACCGGCGAGGCATAGGCCGCCGGGCAGGGATGCGAACGGCAGGGCTTTCCCTCGGCCGGGCCACGCCCTAGTCTTGGAGTTCAGTTCAAGGAAGGCCCATGCACCCTGCCAGACCCAGACCCGTTATCGGCATCATCGGCAATTCGAACCTGCTGAACGGCGATTATCCCGCCCATACCGGCGGCACGATGAACAGCGCGGCAGTGGCCGAGGTCGCGGGTTGCCTGCCGCTGCTGATCCCGGCCGACCCGCGCTATGTCCGCATCGAGGAGTTGATGGCGGTCTGCGACGGGTTTTTGCTGACCGGCGGGCGCCCCAATGTCCACCCTTCGGAATATGGCGAGGAGGAAACCCCCGCCCATGGCGCCTTTGACCGCAGCCGCGATGCGGTGACGCTGCCGCTGGTGCGGGCCTGCGTGGCGCGGGGGCAGCCGATCTTTGGCATCTGCCGCGGCTTTCAAGAGGTGAACGTGGCGATGGGCGGCACGCTTTACCCCGAAATCCGCGATTTGCCGGGGCGGATGAACCACCGGATGCCGCCCGATGGCAGCCTTGACGAAAAGTTTGCCCTGCGGCATCCGGTGCGGCTGACTGAGGGCGGGCTGTTTCACCACCTGCTGGGCGCCACCGAGGTTCGGGTGAATTCGCTGCACGGCCAGGGCATCAAGACGCCCGGCGCGCGGATCGTGATCGAGGGCTGGGCGCCCGACGGCACGCCCGAGGCGATCCACGTCAAGGATGCGCCGGGCTTCACCGCCTCGGTGCAATGGCACCCGGAATGGCACGCCGATTCGGACCCGGTATCGCGCCCGCTGTTCGAAGCCTTTGGCGCCGCCGCGCGAGCCTTTGCGGCCAGCCGTTAGGCGACCGGCCCGTCAGGCCCCGAGGGTGCCGCGGATCAGATCGCGGCCCAGTCGTTGAAGCGCGGACGTGCGGTTTCGCCCATCTGCGGCTGCCGCTGGGCAGTCTGCGCCGTGCCCTGCTGCGGTTGTGCGGACGGGGCGTCCTGCGTCGTGGTGCTGCCTTGCTGCGGCCATTGCGCGCCGGTTGCGCCCATCTGCGTCGTCGGTTGCATAATCTGTTCCCTTTTGCCTGTCCCGGTTGCCGGGGGCTGCCATAACCTGCCCTGACCCGGTTCTTGGACTTCGCCGAAAAGGCCGCGACATCATGACCGGGTTGACGCAGGTCTAATCCGCCCGTTTCGTCGAATCAAGACGGGGCAAGGCCGACGTTGCGGAGGATTCGGCGGGAAGTCGCCGAGACGTGAACACAGCCTTCCCGCGGGGCGGGGTGTTCTGGCGACACGCGCGAAATTTCGGGGCATTCGAGTGCGAATCAGCCGCAGGCAGGCACCGGGCGGGCATCGCCCAGCTTCAAGATATGATCCAGCGAGATGTTGTTGCGGACCAGATCGGCCAGCGTCACCGAATCAAGCGTGGCATAAAACGCATCCAGCGCCGCGATCAGCGCGCTCCGGAACCGGCAGGCGGCGCGCAACGGGCAGGTGTTGGTCGCCTCATCGAAACATTCGGCAAAGGGAACCCCGGTTTCAAACGCCCGAAGCACCGCGCCGACGCCGATCTGTTCCATCGGGCGGTTCAGCCACAAACCGCCCGCGCGCCCGCGTTGAGTATCGACAAACCCTAGCTGCGCCAAGGTGTTCACCACCTGCGCCAGATGGTTCTCCGAAGCGTTGCAAGCGTCGGCGATCTCGTGCTTGCGCACCACACGGTCTGCATTGACGGCGCAAAACATCAGGGTGCGCATGGCGAGATTTGTGCGGGTGGTCAGTCTCATTCGGGCTGCAATCCTTCGCCGTTTTTGCTAACGTGACTCTGGGTGACATGTTTTACCCGGATTGCATATTAAAAATACATGTTTTTGATCTGTATCAATTGTGCGCAACAGTATACATGCTAATGTTGGAATATGAGAGGGAGAATCATATGACGGAACTGGAGCGTATCGCCGCTTCGCGCCGTGCCTTTTTGGGCATGGCCGGAGGGGCGGCTGCGGCATTGTCACTGACTGCGGGAGCGGCGCGGGCGCAATCCCGGCCGGCGGTCAAGACCAAGGCTCGGATCGTGATCGTAGGCTCGGGTGCTGGCGGCACGGGCATGGTGAACCGGCTTGTGGATCGGCTGGAGGGGGCGGAGATCACCCTCGTCGATGGGCGCAAGCAGCATCTGTACCAGCCCGGTTTCACGCTGATCGCAGCAGGGCTCAAGCCTGCAAGCTATTCGGTTTCGGGCACTGGCGACTGGCTGCCCAGTGGCGCCAAATGGGTGCAGGAGTATGCGGCGGGCATCGACCCGGTGGCGCAGATCGTGACCACGACCGGTGGCACGAAACTGCCCTATGACTATCTGATCGTGGCGACCGGGCTGTCGCTCGACTGGGGCGGGGTCGAGGGGTTCTCGCTTGACATGGTGGGCCGCAACGGGATCGGCGCCGTTTATGCCGGGCCGGATTATGCCGCCGCCACCTGGAAAGAGATGGACGATTTCACCTCGCGGGGCGGGGTGGGGCTGTTCTCGCGCCCGGCGACCGAGATGAAATGCGCGGGCGCACCGCTGAAATACACCTTCATCGTGGACGATTACCTGCGTCGCAAGGGCACGCGCGAGAAATCGCAGGTGATCTATGCTTCGAACAACAAGGCGCTTTTCTCGGTGCCGATCGTCAGCGAAAAGCTGAAGCTGCTGTTCGTCGATCGCGGCGTGGATACGCGTTATGATCATGTTCTGAAGGGCATCGACGCAAGCGCCAAGACCGCCACCTTCAAGGTTGCCGCACAAGAGGTTGCCAACCCCGACGGGTCGAAAACCCAGATCCCCGCGCGCGAGGAAACGATCGCGTTCGATTTCATGAACGTGATCCCGCCGATGAGGGCGCCGCAGGTGGTGCGTGAATCCGGGCTGTCGCACAGCACGAAATGGCTTGATCAGGGCTGGATCGAGGTCGATACCGCGACGCTGCGCCATGTCCGCTATCCCAACATCTTCGGTCTGGGCGACATCAACGGCGTGCCCAAGGGCAAGACGGCGGCCAGCGTGAAGTGGCATATCCCGGTGGTCGAGGATCATCTGGTGGCCGATATTGCGGGCTCGGTCGGCACAGCCACCTTCAACGGTTACACCTCGTGCCCGATGATCACCCGGATCGGCCGGGCGATGCTGGTGGAATTCGACTACAAGGACAACCTTGTGCCCTCGTTCCCCGGCGTGATCGCACCGCTGGAAGAGCTGTGGATTTCCTGGCTGATGAAGGAAGTCGCGCTGAAACCCACCTATAACGCGATGCTGCGCGGCAAGGCCTGAGGGAGGACGGATCATGAAAGAACTGACGCTTGAAACCCTGATCGCGGTGTTCGAGGAAATCTATGGTCGCGGCCTGTTCTGGACGCTGGTCGTGCTGGCGGGGCTGATCACGCTGGGCTTTGCCTATGTGCTGATCCGCGATCACCAGCTTTCGGCGCGGCGCCTTGTCAATGCCGAGATTTTTGCGCCGCTGGGCGCGGTGGGGGCGGTGCTGTTCGTGCTGTGGTTCACCAATTCCAAACTGGGCGATATCGGCGGGCCGATCGACTGGATCATCTTTGCCGGAATTGCCATCGCCGGGGCGGGCGGGTTGACCATCTTCATGTATACCCTCCAATCCATCCTCTGGCCCAAGAAATCCTGATAGACGGAGACTATGGCATGACCGCCACCACCACTGCTGAACAGGCGGCTCCCAGCCGCCTGCAAAATTTTCCGATCACCTTCTTTGCCACCTCGATGGGCTTTGGCGGTCTCACGCTGGCGTTGCGTGCGGCGGCCGAGCCGCTGGGGCTGGGCACGGCGCCATTTCGCGCGGCGTTGGCGGCGACGGTGACGGTGTTCGGGCTGGTGGCGCTGGTCTATGCCGTCAAGGCCGCGCGCTACTGGCGTGCGGTCCATGCCGAGTGGCACCATCCGGTGCGCTTGGCGTTCTTTCCGACCGTTTCGGTGTCGATCCTGCTGATGTCGATCGCCTTTCTGTCGGTGTCGCGGCAGGCGGCCGAACTGTTGTGGCTGTTCGGCACCGGGTTGCAGGGGGTTTTGACGCTGGCGGTCATCACCGGCTGGATCGGCACCCGGTCGTTCATGCATGGCCACCTGAACCCGGCGTGGTTCATTCCGGCGGTGGGCAACGTCATCGTTCCGGTTGCCGGGGCGCAACTGGGCTACAGCGAAACCTCGTGGCTGTTCTTTTCGGCGGGGATCATGTTCTGGGTCATCCTGCTGACGCTGGTGTTCAACCGGTTGGTGTTTCACGATCCGATGCCGGGCCGGTTGCAGCCGACGCTGGTGATCATGATTGCGCCGCCTTCGGTGGCCTTCATCGCCTGGGTGCGGATGCAGGGAGAAACCGCCGGGATCGACGCCTTTGGCCATATCCTGCTGAGCCTTGGCTATGTCTTTGCGGCCCTCGTGCTGGTGCAACTGCCGCGTATCTTGAAACTGCCTTTTGCGATGTCGTTCTGGGCGCTCAGCTTTCCGCTGGCGGCGCTGACTATCGCCAGCTTTGTCTATGCCGAAAAGGCGGCATCGCAGGTTCATATGTGGGTTGGCGCCGGGCTGCTGGCTGCGCTGGCGCTGCTGATTGCGGTGCTGGTGGGGCGCACGGCGGTTGCCATCGCGCGCCACGAAATCTGCCACCCGGAATAAGCCTTCCGGTTCTTCTTTTTGCGGCCAATTCTTCTTTTTGCGACCAACAGGAGTCTACGATGAAAAAGATCCTTGCCGCTGCGGCGATCTCCGCGGCGTCCATTCTGCCCGCTCAGGCCAATGAAACCAAGCAACTGATCACCATCCTGACCGCTCCCGAGCCGCAGACGCAGCTGATGGCCATGGTGCTGACCATGAACGCAGTGGCCGCAGGCGCCAAGGCGCATGTGTTGCTGTGCGGTCCGGCAGCCGATATCGCGCTGAAAGCCGCGCCTGAAGCCGCGACCGCGGGCCAGCCGCCCAAGGGCGCCAGCCCGCAGGGCCTGCTCAAGATGATGATCGCCAAACAAGGGGTAACGGCCGAGGTCTGCGCGATCTACCTGCCGGGCAAGGGGGCCGATGCCTCGGTGCTGATCGAAGGCGTCACGCCCGCAGCACCCGATGCGATGGGCGCGGCCCTGATCGCAGATGACACCACGGTGATGAGCTTCTGATCGGGCTGCCGCAGGCCAACTGCGCCCCGACGACCCAAGGCCCGCGCTCAGCGCGGGCCTTTTTCCTTGTTGACGTGACCAGTTCGGTGCCAGATCGGTCTGGCATCTGCGCTGGGTCGCGGCTAGGTTCCGGTGTTGGACGAAAACGAGGGCGAAGATGCGGCGCACGACCACCACAATTTCGGGCGAAATCACCGGAACCGAACGCAGCCGCGGGCTGCGCACCATTCGCCAGGTGCTGCCGTATCTTTGGCCCGATGATGCGCCTTGGGTCAAACGCAGCGTCGTTCTGGCGATGCTGGCGCTGGTCGCGGCCAAGCTGTTTTCGGTCTCGATCCCGTTCATCTACAAGACCGCGGTCGATGCCCTGGCGGGCGCGGCGCCAGAGCCGGGGGTGCTGCTGGGGCTGGGCGCGGTTGGGCTGACGGTGGCCTATGGCGTGGCGCGGTTGCTGAACGTGGGCTTTGGCGAGTTGCGCGATGCGGTCTTTGTGCGGGTGGGCCAGCGCGCGCTGCGCGCGCTGGCGCTGGAAACCTTTGGCCATATCCACCGCCTGTCGATGCGCTATCACATCACCCGCAAGACCGGCGGGCTGAGCCGGATCATCGAACGCGGGGTGAAGGGCGTCGATTTCCTGCTGCGCTTCATGCTGTTTTCAATCGGCCCGCTGATCCTGGAATTGACGCTGGTGGCGATCCTGTTCGCGGTGTTGTTCAACGTCTGGTACATGGGCGTCGTGGTGGTGACGATCTGGGCCTATGTCACTTTCACCTTCCGCATCACCGAATGGCGGGTGAAAATCCGCCGTGACATGAACCAGCAGGATACCGACGCCAACCAGAAGGCGATCGACAGCTTGCTGAACTATGAAACCGTCAAGTATTTCGGCGCCGAGTCGCGGGAAACCGCGCGCTATGATGTCTCGATGCAGCGCTATGAGCGGCTGGCGGTCAAGACCGGGCAAAGCCTTGCGGTCCTGAACTTCGGGCAGGCGGCGATCATCACCACCGGCCTTGTGATCGTGATGGTGATGGCGGCGCGCGGGGTGCAGGCGGGCACGCTGACGGTGGGCGATTTCGTCATGGTCAACGCCTATATGATGCAGATCACCATGCCGCTGGGCTTTCTGGGCACGGTCTACCGCGAAATCCGGCAGGCGCTGGTGGACATGGGCGAGATGTTCGACCTGTTGCATCAGCCCGCCGAAATCACCGATGCGCCCGGCGCACCTGCGCTGAAGGTGGCGGGGGGCGAGGTGGTGTTTGACCATGTGGCCTTTGGCTATGACCCGAACCGCACGATCCTGTCGGATCTGTCGCTGCGGGTGGCGCCGGGGCAGCGGGTGGCGCTGGTCGGTCCCTCGGGGGCGGGCAAATCCACCATCGGCAAGCTGCTGTTCCGGTTTTATGACGTGACCGGGGGCAGCCTCAGGATCGACGGGCAGGATGTGCGCCAAGTCACCCAGGACAGCCTGCGTGCGGCCATCGGCGTGGTTCCGCAGGATACCGTGCTGTTCAACGACACGATCTATTACAACATCGCCTATGGCCGCGCCGACGCGACCCGCGCCGAGGTCGAGGCGGCGGCCAGGGCTGCGCGCATCCACGACTTTATCGTCAGCCTGCCCGATGGCTATGATACCACCGTGGGCGAGCGTGGGCTGAAACTGTCGGGCGGAGAAAAGCAGCGCGTGGGCATTGCGCGAACACTGTTGAAGAACCCGCCCATCCTGTTGCTGGACGAGGCGACCTCGGCGCTGGACACGCAGACCGAGCGCGACATTCAGGACAGTCTGCGCGCCATGGGGCAGGGCCGCACCGTGATCACCATCGCGCACCGGCTTTCGACCATTTCCGACGCCGATCAGATCGTCGTGCTGGAGGCCGGGCGGATCGTGGAACAGGGCCGGCACGAACAGCTATTGGCGGCGGGCGGGCGCTATGCTGCGATGTGGGCGCGCCAGTCGGCCGAGGAAGAGGCGGCCTGATCCGCCCCGCTGCGGCGCGCGGTGGCTTGGCAATGCCCGGCGCTTGCGTGTAAGACAGGCCCGACACGACTGGCCCGAGCGAACCGAGGGGAAAGACCCGCCCATGAGCGAGACCGACAGCTTCATCGAGGAAGTCACCGAGGAAGTCCGCCGCGACCGCCTGTTCAAGCTGATGCGGCGCTATGGCTGGGTCGGCATCCTTGCGATGCTGGGCATCGTGGGCGGGGCGGCCTACAACGAATGGCAAAAAGCCCGCGCCACCGCCAGTGCGCAAGCGTTTGGTGATGCCGTGATGGCCGCGATGGAGGCCGAAGATCGCCGCGCGGCACTGGCTGCGGTTGCGGGCACGGCGCCGCAAAACGCGCTGCGCCAGTTCCTGCTGGCCGCCGAAGCCGCCGAGGCGGGCGATGCGGCGGGCGCGCGCGACATGCTGGAGGCGCTGGCCGCCGATCCGGCGCTGCCCGAAAGCCTGCGCGCGCTGGCGCGGATCAAGGCCGCGATCCTTGCCGGCCCCGACATGGCGCCTGCCGAACGCGATGCGACGCTGGCTGCCCTTGCCGCGCCCGGTGCGCCGTTCCGGCTGCTGGCGCTGGAACAGCAGGCGCTGGCGCTGTTGGACGCCGGGCGGCGCGACGAGGCGATCGTTCTCAGCCGCCAGATCCTGAACGAGGCTGAATTGACGCCGGGCTTGCGTCGGCGCGCGACAGAGTTGATTGTGACTCTTGGGGGCGACCCGGCAGCGCGCTAGGCGCCGGGGTATCTGAACGATAACAAGGGGGCGGGGCGGTGAAGCTGAGCCAAGGCATCTTGACCTTAAGTGTTGTTGCGGCTCTGGCGGCGTGCGGCGATGACGAGTTGATCCTTCAGGGCGACCGGATCGCGCCGCGTGACGTGCTGGCAGGTGTGGCCGAACCGGCTGAGGTGGCCGCGCCGCAGGCCCGTCCGATCAGCCTGCCGCCCCCCCAGACCAATGCCGACTGGACCCATCGCGGCGGCAGCGCCAGCCATACCATTGCCCATCCCGCACTGGGGGCGGCGACGACGCGGCTGTGGTCGGCCAATGTCGGCAAAGGTTCGGGGCGCAAGCACCGCATCAGTGCCGACCCGGTGCTGGGGGCGGGGCGCATCTATACGCTTGACAGCCGCGCGCAGGTGGCTGCGACCGGGTTGAACGGGGCGGCGCTGTGGTCGGCCGATCTGACCCCCGCGACCGACAAGGCCGATGATGCCTCGGGTGGCGGGCTGTCGTTTGCGGGCGGGCGGGTCTATGTGACCACCGGCTTTGGTGAATTGGTGGCTCTTGATGCCGCGTCGGGCGCGGTGATCTGGCGCCAGGATTTTGCGGTGCCGGTGGGCGGGGCGCCCACGGTGCTGGGCGATACGGTCTATGTGGCGGCGCGCGACGGTTCGGCCTGGGGCATTGCTGCGGCCGATGGCAAGGTGCAATGGACCCTGCCGGGCGTGCCCACGCTGGCGGGCGTAACCGGCGTGTCGGCCCCCGCGGCTGATGATCGGATCGCGGTGTTTCCCTTTGCCTCGGGCGATCTGCTGGCGGTGCAGCGCGCCGATGGCGCCCCGGTCTGGAAGGCGCGGGTGGCTGGCGAACGGATGGGCCGGGCCTATGCCGGTGTGTCGGACCTGACCGGCGATCCTGTGATTTCGGGCGGCGTGGTCTATGCCGGCTCGGCGGCGGGCCGTCTGGTTGCGGTGCGCGCCGACACCGGCGAGCGGCTGTGGGCGGCGACCGAGGGCGCGGCAAGCCCGGTGCAGGTTGCGGGCGGCTCGGTCTTTCTGATTTCCGACGAGGCACGGCTGATGCGGCTTGATGCGGCGACCGGCGCAGAAGTCTGGGCCACCGACATGCCCTATTTCGTCAAGGACAAGATCAAGAAGCAAAAGGCGATTCATGCCAACTACGGCCCGGTTCTGGCGGGGGGGCGGCTGATCGTAGCCTCGTCCGACGGGCTGTTGCGCAGCTTTGACCCGGCTTCGGGCGCGCTGCTGGCGCAGTCCGACATCCCCGGCGGCGCGGCCAGCGCGCCGGTGGTGGCGGGCGGCACGGTTTATGTGCTGGGCCGCAATGGGCAGCTTCACGCTTTCCGTTGACGCCAAAGCCGTGTAGAGCGTCTGCTTCGCACCGCCCAAGGAGGGCAGCATGACCTTTACGCTTGCCATCGTCGGCCGCCCCAATGTGGGCAAATCGACCCTGTTCAACCGCCTTGTGGGCAAACGTCTGGCGCTGGTCGATGATCAGCCAGGCGTCACCCGCGACCTGCGCGAAGGCGCGGCGCGGCTGGGTGATCTGCGCTTTGTGGTGATCGACAGCGCGGGGCTGGAACTGGCCGATGACGACAGTCTTCAGGGCCGGATGCGGCGCCTGACCGAACGCGCGGTGGAAGAGGCCGATATCTGTCTGTTCGTGATCGACGCGCGGCAGGGCGTGACCCCCGCCGACGAAATCTTTGCCGATATCCTGCGTCGCAAGAACGCCCATGTGATCGTGGCCGCCAACAAGGCCGAGGGCAACGCGGGCGAGATCGGCGCGATGGAGGCCTGGAGCCTGGGCCTGGGCGAGCCGCTGCGCATCTCGGCCGAGCATGGCGAGGGGATGGACGACCTTTACCGCGCGCTGGTGCCCCTGGCCGACGAATTCGAGGCCAAGGCCGCGCTGAACGCGCCCGAGGTTGATATCGACGTGGCCGAGGATGAGGATGACGACGCCTACCAGGCCCCCACCAAGGCCAAGCCGCTGCAACTGGCGGTGATCGGGCGGCCCAATGCCGGCAAATCGACGTTGATCAACAAGATCATCGGCGAAGATCGGCTGCTGACCGGGCCAGAGGCCGGGATCACTCGCGACGCGATTTCGGTGCAGACCGAGTTCATGGGCACCCCGATGCGGATTTTCGACACCGCGGGCATGCGCAAGCGCGCCAAGGTGACAGACAAGCTGGAAAAGCTGTCGGTGGCTGACGGGCTTCGCGCAGTGCGCTTTGCCGAGGTGATCGTGGTGCTTCTGGATGTGGAAATCCCGTTCGAGCAGCAGGATCTGCGCATCGCCGATTACGCCGAAACCGAGGGCCGGGCGGTGGTGGTCGCTGCCAACAAATGGGATCTGGAGGCGGACAAGCCGCACAAGCTGAATGAGCTGCGCGAGGCGTTCGAGCGGCTGTTGCCGCAACTGAAAGGCGCGCCGCTGGTGACGGTTTCGGCGAAAACCGGCAAGGGGCTTGACCGGCTGCACGCCGCAATCCTCAAGGCTCATGCGGTCTGGAACCGTCGCGTTCCCACGGCAAGGCTCAACCAGTTCCTGACCGCCATGACCGAGGCGCACCCGCCCCCCGCGCCCGGCGGGCGCCGGATCAAGCTGCGCTACATGACCCAGGTGAAAACCCGTCCGCCGCAGTTTGTGGTGATGGCAACGCATACCGACAAGCTGCCCGACAGCTATCAGCGTTATCTGGTCAACGGGTTGCGCGAAACTTTCGACATGCCGGGCACGCCGATCCGGCTGATCTTCCGCGATCAGGGGTCGAAAAACCCCTACAAGGACAAGAAAAAGTCGATCCCCTCGCGGCTGCGCAAACATGTCGAGGCGAAAGCCCGGAAAGAGTAGGGGCGCCTCAGCGCCCCTTCCAGATCCAGCCGCCGCCCAGAATGCGCGTGCCCCCGGTTTCGTAGAACACGCAGGCCTGACCGGGGCTGACGCCTTCTTCGGGGGTCAGCAGTTCCACCTCGGCCTCGGTCGCGGACAGCGGCCGCAAGATCGCCTCGCGCGGGGGGCGGGTGGAGCGGATGCGCACCGACACATGCCATTCCGGCTGCGTGGTGAAGGGCGTATCGCCCAGCCAGTTGATTTCGCGCACAGGAACGATGCGGGTCGAAAGCGCCTCTTTCGGCCCCACGATCACGCGGCGGTTGTCAGGATCAAGCCGCACCACATACAGCGGATCGCCCAAGCCCCCGATGCCAAGGCCGCGGCGCTGGCCGATCGTGTAATGGATCACGCCGCTATGCTGGCCCAGCACATTGCCCGCCAGATCGACAATCTCGCCGGGGTCCGCCGCGCCGGGGCGCAGTTTTTCGATCACGCTGGCATAGCTGCCGTTTGGCACAAAGCAGATATCCTGGCTGTCGGGCTTGTCGGCCACCGCCAGTCCGTATTTCGCGGCCAGCGCGCGGGTTTCGGCCTTGGACGCCAGATGGCCCAGCGGAAAGCGCAGGAATTCCAGCTGTTCGGGAGTGGTGGAGAACAGGAAATAGCTCTGATCGCGGTTCGCATCGGCCGCGCAGTGCAGTTCTGGCCCCCGCGCGCCGATCTTGCGCTGGATGTAATGGCCGGTGGCCATGCAGTCGGCCTCCAGATCGCGGGCGGTTTCCAGCAGATCCTTGAACTTGACCCGTTCGTTGCAGCGGATGCAGGGCACAGGTGTGGCGCCCGCCAGGTAGGCATCGGCGAATTCTTCGATCACCGCCTCGCGGAAGGTGTTTTCGTAATCCAGCACATAATGCGGGAAACCCATTGCCTCGGCCACGCGGCGGGCATCGTGAATATCCTGCCCCGCGCAGCAGGCGCCCTTTTTGGCCAGTGCCGCGCCATGGTCGTAAAGCTGCAAGGTCACGCCGACCACATCATAGCCCTGTTCCGCCAGCATCGCGGCCACCGCCGAACTGTCCACGCCGCCCGACATGGCGACGACCACGCGCGTGTCGGCGGGGGCCTTGGGCAGGCCCAGCGAGTTGAGGGGAATGTCTTGGGTCATCGGCGCCTCCGGCAGAACCGAAGGAATATAGGAAAATGCGAACTACTCACAAGGGCGGGTTTCACCCCTCCTTAACGCCGAGCAGATCACAGTCGGCGCGGTGAGGATGGAGGGGTGTCCCATGTATCTGAAAAAAGTTGTCGGGCCGCGCGCGATAACCCTGCCTGATGGCACGGTTCTCAGTCGTGCCGACCTGCCGCCGATTGATACACGGCGCTGGGTGGCCAGCCGCAAGGCGGTGCTGGTCAAGGCTGTGCGCCACGGGCTGATTCCCTTGGCCGAGGTGCTGGAACGCTATGGCTTGAGCGAGGAGGAGTTCGCGCTTTGGACCGAAGCGGTCGAAAAACACGGCGAAGTTGCCCTTAAAGTCACTGCGATCCAGAAATACAGACAACTTTAGGTTGTAAAATCCGCGGCGTCGGGCAAACTAACGCATGATTAACCACTCTCTGGCTAGCTGTTGCTGATCGAGGGATTAATGCGGAGAACTCAGGATGCGGATTCTATTGGTTGAAGATGATCCAACCACCTCGCGCAGCATCGAACTGATGCTGACCCACGCCAATCTGAACGTCTATTGCACCGATCTGGGCGAGGAGGGCATCGATCTGGCCAAGCTTTATGACTACGATCTGATCCTGCTGGACCTGAACCTGCCGGACATGAACGGGCATGAGGTCTTGCGCCAGTTGCGTCTGGCGCGGGTGGAAACCCCGATCCTGATTCTGTCGGGCGCCGATGATACCGACAACAAGATCAAGGGATTCGGCTTTGGTGCTGATGATTACATGACCAAGCCCTTCCACCGCGAGGAATTGGTGGCGCGCATCCATGCGATCATCCGCCGGTCCAAGGGCCATGCGCAATCGGTGATCCGCACCGGCAAGATCTCGGTCAATCTGGATGCCAAGACGGTGGAGGCCGAGGGCAAGCCGGTGCATCTGACCGGCAAGGAATACCAGATGCTGGAACTGCTGAGCCTGCGCAAGGGCACGACGCTGACCAAGGAAATGTTCCTCAACCACCTCTATGGCGGCATGGATGAGCCAGAACTGAAGATCATCGACGTTTTCATCTGCAAGCTGCGCAAGAAACTGGCCGAGGTGACGGCGGGCGAAAACTATATCGACACGGTCTGGGGCCGGGGCTATGTGCTGCGCGACCCGGTTCCCAATGTGGCCGAACGCCGGCTGGCCATCGGTGCCTGACCTCTGGACCTGATCTTCCGCGCGCCCTATCACAAGTGGGGCGCGCAGGGGGGATGCGGGATGACAGGGGCCAGCACAACGCCGGTTGCAGAGTTGAACGAGGTTATGGCCGAGGCGGAGATTGCCCGGCTGACAGCGGCGATCGAGGCGGCCAATGTCGCCTATCATACGCACGACGCGCCCGAAATTTCGGACGCGGCCTATGATGCGCTGAAGGCGCGTCTGCTGGCGGTCGAGGCACGCTTTCCGGAACTCGCCCGCCCTGACAGCCCGACGCGCAAGGTGGGGGCGGCACCTGCCGAGGGGTTTGCCAAGGTCGCGCATGACGTGGCAATGCTCAGCCTGGAAAATGCTTTCACGCCCGAAGACATCGCCGACTTCGACGACCGCATCCGCAAATACCTGAACCTTGGGCCGGACCCGATCGGCTACACCGCCGAGCCGAAGATCGACGGGCTGTCGCTGTCGCTGCGCTATGAGGGCGGCGCGCTGGTGCAGGCCGCCACGCGGGGCGATGGTGAGGTGGGGGAAAACGTCACCGAAAACGCCCGCACCATCGCCGACATTCCCCAGCACATCGCCGATGCCCCCGACCTGCTGGAGGTGCGCGGCGAGGTTTACATGAGCGCCGCCGATTTTGCCGCGCTGAACGCCCGCCAGTTTGCGCGCGGCGACAAGAGCTTTGCCAACCCGCGCAACGCCGCTGCCGGATCGCTGCGCCAGCTTGACGCGCGCATCACCGCCGACCGGCCCTTGCGTTTTTTCGCCTATGGCTGGGGCGCGCTGTCGGCACCCTTGGCTGAAACCCAGATGGCGGCCATCGCCCGGTTGACCGCGATGGGGTTTGTCACCAACCCGCTGACGCTGTTGTGCGACGGCCCCGCTGCGCTGCTGGATCATTACCGCATGATCGAGGCGCAGCGCGCCACGCTGGGCTATGACATTGACGGCGTGGTCTACAAGGTCAACGATCTGGCGCTGCAACGTCGGCTTGGGTTCCGGTCCACCACGCCGCGCTGGGCGATTGCGCATAAATTCCCCGCCGAACTGGCCTGGACCCGACTGGACAAGATCGAAATTCAGGTGGGCCGCACCGGCGCGCTGTCGCCTGTGGCGCGGTTGGCGCCGGTCACGGTGGGCGGCGTCGTGGTGTCGAATGCCACGCTGCACAACGAAGATTATATCGCAGGCCGTGACGCGCGCGGCGCTCCCATCCGCGGCGGGCGTGATATCCGCGAAGGCGACTGGGTGCAGGTTTATCGCGCGGGCGACGTGATCCCCAAGATCGCCGATGTGGACCTGTCGCGCCGCCCGGCCAGTGCGCAACCTTATGTTTTCCCGACAAAATGCCCCGAATGCGGATCAGACGCCGTGCGCGAGGAGGGCGACGCGGTGCGCCGCTGCACCGGCGGGCTGATCTGCCCCGCGCAGGCGGTCGAACGGCTGCGCCATTTCGTCAGCCGCGCGGCCTTTGACATCGAGGGGCTGGGGGCAAAGCAGGTCGAAGCCTTTTACAAGGACGGCTGGATCCGTGAACCCGCCGACATCTTCACGCTGGAGGCGCGCTTTGGCGAGGGGCTTCAGCAACTCAAAAACCGCGAGGGCTGGGGCGACAAATCGGCCGCCAACCTGTTCGCTGCCATTGCCGACAAGCGCACGATCCCGCTGGCGCGGCTGATCTTTGCGCTGGGTATCCGCCATGTGGGCGAGGCGGCGGCGGGGCTTCTGGCGCAGCACTATGGCACCTGGGCCGCGTTCGAGGCGGCGATGACCGCCGCGCAGATCGGCGAGGGGTCGGAATGGGCCGATCTGACCGCGATTGACGGGGTGGGGGCGGTGCTGGCGGCCTCGGTCGTCAGGGCCTTTCATCAGGGGGCCGAGCGCGCGCTGATCGACCGGCTGGTGGCGCACCTGACGGTGGAACCGGCTGCGGCGCGGGCGTCCGGCAGCCCCGTCGCGGGGCTGACCATCGTCTTTACCGGCACGCTGGAACGGATGACGCGGGCCGAGGCCAAGGCACGGGCCGAGGCGCTGGGGGCCAAGGTCGCGGGCTCGGTTTCGGCGAAAACCGATATTCTGGTGGCAGGCCCCGGCGCCGGGTCCAAGGCAAAAAAGGCCGCCGATCTGGGCATCCGGGTGATTGACGAAGACGCATGGCTGGCACTGGCAGGCGGCGCATGACCGGGCGCCCGCCGATCCTGTTTCCGCTGTTTGCGGGGCTGGAAACCCTGCCCGGCATCGGTGAAAAGACCGCGCAGGCCTTTGCCCAGCAGGGCATCGCGCGGCCGCGCGACATGGCCTTTACGCTGCCCTATGCCGGGGTGGACCGGCGGCTGCGCCACTCGATCCGCGAGGTGGTGGCGCCTGCCACGGTGACGGTCGAGGTGCTGGTGGGCGCCCATATCCCGGCGCGCCGCAAAGGTGGCCCCGCGCGGGTGATGGTGCAGGATGCTGCGACCGAGTTGCAACTGGTGTTCTTTCACGCTCGCCCCGAGGCGCTGGCCAAGCAATTGCCCACCGGGCAGCGGCGGGTGGTGTCGGGCAAGCTGGAAATCTTTGACGGTATCGCCCAGATCGTCCACCCCGATCACATCCTGCGCCCTGAAGAGGCGGCCAGCTTGCCCGCCTTCGAGCCGGTCTACCCCGCCGGGGCCGGGCTGACGCAGCGGCTGATCGCGCGCGCGGTCGAAGGCACGCTGGCCCGTGCCCCCGATCTGGGCGAATGGATCGACCCGGCGCTGAAGGCGCGCGAGGGCTGGCCCGACTGGCGCGCCGCGCTGGAGGCCGCGCACCGGCCCGGCGGCATGGCCGATCTGGCGCCTATCGCGCCTGCGCGGGCGCGGCTGGCCTATGACGAATTTTTTGCCCATCAACTGACGTTGGCGCTGGCCCGCGCGACGCTGCGGCGAGGCAAGGGGCGCGCCTCGTGCGGGACGGGTGAACTGGTGGGCCGGGTGCTGGCGGCGCTGCCCTATGCGCCCACCGGCGCGCAGGCCCGCGCGATGGCCGAAATCGCTGCTGACATGGCCGCCGAGACCCGGATGAACCGGCTGTTGCAGGGCGATGTGGGCGCGGGCAAGACGCTGGTGGCGCTGGCCGCGCTGCTGACTGCGGTCGAGGCGGGCGGGCAGGGGGCGATGATGGCCCCGACCGAGATCCTCGCGCGTCAGCATTTCGACAACCTCGCCCCGCTGGCCGCCGCGGCCGGTGTCCGGCTGGAGATTTTGACCGGGCGCGACAAGGGGGCCGAGC
Source organism: Phaeovulum veldkampii DSM 11550 (assembly GCF_003034995.1). Lineage (GTDB taxonomy): Bacteria > Pseudomonadota > Alphaproteobacteria > Rhodobacterales > Rhodobacteraceae > Phaeovulum > Phaeovulum veldkampii. The sequence goes on from NZ_PZKF01000003.1 coordinate 69,747, forward strand.
GGGCGGCGAAACTGGCCGATCTGGCGGCGGGCCGGATCGCCGTTCTGGTGGGAACCCATGCGCTGTTTCAGAAAGAGGTGGATTTTGCCGATCTGCGTCTTGTCGTGGTCGATGAACAACACCGCTTTGGCGTGGCGCAGCGGATGGAACTGGCCGCCAAAGGCGCGGCCCCCGACGTTCTGGTGATGACCGCCACGCCGATTCCGCGCTCGCTGGCGTTGGCGCAGCATGGCGACATGGATGTGAGCGTGCTGGATGAAAAGCCGCCGGGGCGCAAGCCGGTGGCCACTGCGCTGGTGTCGCTGACGCGGCTGCCCGAGGTGGTGGCGCATCTGGCCCGCGCTGTGGCTGACGGGCGGCAGGCCTATTGGGTCTGCCCGCTGGTCGAGGAAAGCGAGCTGGTGGACCTGACCGCCGCCGAAGACCGCTTTGCCGCGCTGCGCGCCACCCTGGGCGAGGGGGTGGTGGGGCTGGTGCATGGCCGCATGACCGGGGCGGAAAAAGACGCGGCCATGGCCGATTTCATCGCGGGTCGCAGCCGCGTTCTGGTGGCGACGACGGTAATCGAGGTGGGGGTGAACGTGCCCAATGCCACGATCATGGTGATCGAACGGGCCGAAACCTTCGGTCTTGCGCAACTGCACCAGTTGCGCGGCCGCGTCGGGCGCGGGGCCGCGCAATCGACCTGCCTGATGCTGTATCAGGCGCCGCTGGGCGACACCGGCGAGCGGCGGCTGAAGATCTTGCGCGACACCGAAGATGGCTTTCGCATCGCCGAGGAAGACCTGGCGATGCGCGGGGCGGGCGATGTGATCGGCACCGCGCAATCGGGGCTGCCGCGGTTTCGAATCGGTGATCTGGAACATCAGGCGGGGCTGATGGCGGTGGCGCAGACCGATGCGCGCAAGCTGCTGGCGGATGACCCCGCGCTGCAAGGCCCGCGCGGGCAGGCGGCGCGGGTGCTGTTGTGGCTGATGGAGCAGGACCGGGCGATCCGGCTGATTTCGGTCGGTTGACCTGCGCGTTAACTTTTTCGCGGATGTTCCTAAAAAGTTCTTTACGCAGCAGGCGAGATATGAGAACAAAGCAGCAACAGATTAACGCAGGAGGTTCCCGATGGCACAGGATCTGAAACTTGCTCTGGCCCGCAGCTCGGCCACTTTGGTGCAGGATGCTCTGGGGGCGGCGTCGTTGATGGTGATGCTGATCGTGGGCCTGCACCTGCCCAACCTTTTTTGAGACCTGCCTCGCGCTGATGCCGGGGTCATGCCCCATCGCCTGAGCCTGTTCACCCCGAGCGGGCCGCATAGCGCAGACTGCCGCCGCCATCGCCCGATGCGCGGCGGCTTTTTTTTAGTCGCCGATCTGGTCGAAGGCGGCGCAGGTGGCGCGCAGCGCCAGCAGGATCGAGGCGTGGCGGTTGGGCACGTCACAGGCCGCGCGCAGCACCTCGAACCCCTCGAACGGGGCATCGGGCACCGGCCCGCCACTCAGCATCGCCGCCAGTTGATCGCGTGCGCGCGCCACTTCGGCCCGGCTGCGGCCGATCACCACCCCGCCCAGCAGCGCCGCCGAAGCCTGCCCCAGCGCGCAGGCGCGCACATCCTGCGCGAATTCCACGATTCGGCCCTCGGCCAGCGTCAGATCGACGGCGACGGTCGATCCGCACAGCGGCGCGCGCGCCATGGCGCTGGCCTGCGGCGCCGCCAGATGCCCGGCCAGCGGAATATCGGCGGCCAGCGCCAGAATGCGGCGGGAATACAGCTTGATCAGATCGGTTTCGCTCATGGCTTTCCCCTGCGGCCCGTGCAGGGTATGTAGCTTGGCAACCCCTGCCAGAAAAGGTGGCCCATGACCTTTGATCCGCACAGCCTGCGCTATGATGCCAACGGCCTGATCCCTGTCATCGCGCAGGACCACGCCACCGGCGAGGTGCTGATGATGGCCTGGATGAATGCCGAAGCCGTGGCCCGCACGCTGGAAACGCGGCGCGTCACCTACTGGTCGCGCTCGCGCGCGGCGTTCTGGGTGAAAGGCGAAACCTCGGGCCATGTGCAGCAGCTGATCGAGTTGCGGGTGGATTGCGACCGCGACTGCCTGCTGGTGCTGATCGAACAGACCGGCCCCGCCTGCCACACCAACCGCCGGTCGTGTTTCTACACCGCGATCCGCGCGGGCGCCGAGGTGGAGATCATGGCGCCGATGGCGTGATCCGCGCGGCATTGGCCGATTGCGCCGCGCCGCGCCAGCGGATAAAGCCGGGCCATGCAGAACCGTCCCGCCCTCCCGCCCGAAATCGCCCGTCGCCGCACCTTTGCGATCATCTCGCACCCGGATGCGGGCAAGACCACGCTGACCGAAAAGTTCCTGCTGTTCGGCGGCGCGATCCAGATGGCCGGGCAGGTCCGCGCCAAGGGCGAGGCGCGGCGCACCCGGTCTGACTTCATGAAGCTGGAACAGGACCGCGGCATTTCGGTTTCGGCCTCGGCGATGTCGTTCGACTTCCGCCACTACCGCTTCAATCTGGTCGATACGCCCGGTCACAGCGACTTTTCCGAAGACACCTATCGCACGCTGACGGCGGTGGATGCCGCGATCATGGTGATCGACGGCGCCAAGGGGGTGGAAAGCCAGACCCGCAAGCTGTTCGAGGTTTGCCGGTTGCGTGATCTGCCGATCCTGACCTTCTGCAACAAGATGGACCGCGAAAGCCGCGACACCTTTGAGATCATCGACGAGATTCAGGAAAACCTAGCCATCGACGTGGCCCCGGCAAGCTGGCCCATTGGCATGGGGCGTGACTTTCTGGGCTGCTACGACATCCTGCACGACCGGTTGGAGTTGATGGACCGCGCCGACCGCAACCGGGTGGCGGAATCGATCAAGATCGACGGGCTGGATGACCCGAAACTGGCCGAGCATGTGCCGGCGGATCAGTTGAAGAAGCTACGAGAAGAGATTGAAATGGCGCGCGAACTTTTGCCCGCCTTCGATCGGCAGAGTTTCCTTGAAGGGCATATGACGCCGATCTGGTTTGGCTCGGCGATCAATTCGTTTGGCGTCAAGGAACTGATGGATGGCATCGGCGAATACGGCCCCGAACCGCAGCCCCAGCGCGCCGCCGAACGCCAGATCGCGCCCGAGGAAACAACCGTCACCGGCTTCGTGTTCAAGGTGCAGGCCAACATGGACCCCAAGCACCGCGACCGGGTGGCCTTTGTCCGCCTTGCGTCGGGGCATTTCGAGCGCGGCATGAAGCTGACCCATGTGCGCACCAAAAAGCCCATGGCGGTCAGCAACCCTGTGCTGTTTCTGGCCGCCGACCGCGAACTGGCCGAAGAGGCTTGGGCGGGCGATATCATCGGCATCCCGAACCACGGGCAATTGCGCATTGGCGACGCGTTGACCGAGGGCGAAGCCCTGCGCTTCACCGGCATCCCCAGCTTTGCGCCGGAACTGCTGAACACGGTGCGCGCGCTCGACCCGATGAAGGCCAAGCATCTGGACAAGGCGCTGATGCAATTCGCCGAAGAGGGCGCGGCCAAGGTGTTCAAGCCGATGATCGGTTCGGGCTTTATCGTGGGTGTGGTGGGGGCGCTGCAATTCGACGTGCTGGCCAGCCGGATCGAGATTGAATACGGCCTGCCGGTGCGGTTCGAATCCTCGCAATTCACCTCGGCCCGTTGGGTGACGGGGCCGAAGGCCGAGGTCGAGCGGTTCGTGAACATCAACAAGGGCCACATCTCGACCGACCACGACGGAGACGTGGTCTATCTGACGCGCCTGCAATGGGACATCGACCGGATCGCGCGCGATTTCCCCGAGCTGACGCTGTCGGCGACGAAGGAAATGATGGTGTAGGGACCAAGCGCGCGCCCCTACACGCACAACCGGGTGTATTCCTGAATCGCAAAGCGGTCGGTCATCCCCGCCACATAATCCAGCACCACGCGGGCCAGTTCTGTTCGGTCGCGGGCCTGTGCCACATCGGCCTGCCAGTCGTCCGGCAACAGTTCGGGCCGGTCCAGAAACAGCGGGAACAGCGCGTTCACCATGCCGGTTACGCGCTGCCGTTCGGCCACGACCGAGGGCGCGCGATACATGCGGGTGAACAAGAACCCCTTGATCGCCTTGAGGTTCTGATACAGCGGTTTCGAGAACCGGATGATCGGCCCTTCCATCTGGCGGATATCGTCCACGGATCGGGGGTGCAGCGCGGCCAGCCGGTTTTGCGCCACCGCGATCACATCCTCGACCATCACGCCGAATACCCGCCGCAGCGCTTCGTGCCGACGGCGCATCGGATCGAGGCCGGGGTGCAGGCGGTCCACCTCGGCAAAGCAGGGGCCGATGGTGGGCAGCTCCATCAGGTCGGCCTCGGTGAACAGGCCGGCGCGCAGGCCGTCGTGCAGGTCGTGGTGGTTGTAGGCCACATCATCGGCGACGGCGGCCACCTGCGCCTCGGCGCTGGCGTTGGTGGTCAGTTCCAGATCCCATTGCGCGTCAAACTCGGCCAGCGCATAGGGCAGGCTGGCGCGGTCGGGCACGGTATGCGACCCGGCGCCCGGCCCGATCACCGGGCCGTTGTGCTTGGCGATGCCTTCCAGCGTCTCCCAGGTCAGGTTCAGCCCGTCAAAACCCGCGTAATGCCGCTCCAGGCGGGTGACGATGCGGATCGCCTGCGCGTTGTGGTCGAACCCGCCATAGGGCTGCATCAGCAACGCCAGCGCATCCTCGCCGGTATGGCCAAAGGGCGGGTGGCCCAGATCATGCGCCAGCGCCACCGCTTCGGCCAGATCGGTGTTCAGCCCCAAGGCGCCGGCAATGGTGCGCGCCACCTGCGCCACCTCGATCGTGTGCGTCAGACGGGTGCGGTAATAATCGCCCTCGTGTTCGACAAAGACCTGCGTCTTGTGCTTCAGTCGCCGGAAGGCACTGGAATGGATGATCCGGTCCCGGTCGCGCTGAAACGGCGAGCGGAAGGTGGACATGCTTTCCGGGTAAAGCCGTCCGCGGCTGCGGTCGGGCAGGCAGGCATAGGGGTGCAGTGTCATGGCCCTGTTCTTGTTGCCGCGTTTGCGTCATCCTATATCGCAGATGCCGCATGAAACCAGAGGGGCTGTTCATGGACCTGTCGCTTCCGCCCAAAGTCACCCCTCGCGCCTTCGCGCGTCTGGCAGAGATCAACGCCACAGCAGACGCACCGCGCGCGCTGCGCGTGGCTGTCGAAGGTGGCGGCTGTTCGGGGTTTCAATACGATATCCGGCTTGACGACCCCGCGCCCGAGGATCTGGTGCTGGAGGGCGGGGGCCAGAGGGTGCTGGTCGATCCGGTGTCGCTGCCGTTTCTGGCGGGCGCTACAATCGACTTTTCCGAAGAACTGATCGGCGCGCGGTTCGTGATCGACAACCCCAATGCCACATCAAGCTGCGGTTGCGGCACCTCGTTTTCGATCTGACCCTTGCCGCGGCGCGGCGCGGCCCCAGTTTCAGGGAAAACGAGGGCTGAGGCATGACCAATGTTCTGATTCTGGGGTCTGGCCCCTCTGTTATCGCCTGCCGCGACTGGCCGCGCGCGCCCTTTGACCGGATCGTGGCGATCAACAACGCCTGGGCCGTGCGCCCCGATTGGGACGATCTGGTGGTGCCGTGGGATTTTCCGCCCGAAAACCTGCCCGCCGCACCCACAGGCCGGATCGTGGCCGAGGGTGATTTTGTGCCCGCGCAAAATGCCTTTGGCGGGTTTGTCTATGCGGGCGCGACAATGGCCTTTACCGCAGCCTATTGGGCGCTGAGCGAATACAGGCCCCGTTGCCTCGCCTTTTTCGGTTGTGACATGCATTACCCTGCCGCGGGGGCCACGCATTTCTACGGCCGGGGCACGCCTGACCCGCTGCGCCCCGATATCACGCTGCAATCGTTGGAGGCAAAGTCGGCCCGCCTGCGCATTCTGGCGGCGCGGCAGGGCTGCGCGGTGGTCAATCTGTCAACCGGCCCCAGTCGGCTGAACCTGCCGCGTGCCTCGGCTCGCGCGCTGCCCCCGGCACCTGCCGCCCATGATGCGCCACTTGCCGACCGGGCGCTGCGGCGCGAGGCAGAACTGGGCTATCTTGTGCCCTCGGGCCGCTACTGGGAACAGATCGCGCGCTTCGCGCCGGCCGAACTTGCCGCGCTCGATGCGCTCTGGCTTGCGGCCGGGGCGCTTGCTATGGCTGAGGCGCAAGCCGGAGGACCGCCATGAAGATTGCCACCTTCAACATCAACGGCATCAAGGCCCGCATCGAGGCGCTGCCCGTCTGGCTGGCCGAGGCGCGGCCCGATGTGGCGTTGTTGCAGGAAATCAAATCGGTGGACGAGGCCTTCCCGCGCGAGATTTTCGAAGACATGGGCTTTGCCGTCGAAACCCATGGCCAAAAGGGCTTCAACGGCGTGGCGATCCTGTCGCGGCTGCCGCTTGAGGATGTCAGCCGCGGCCTGCCGGGCGATGCGACCGACGAACAGGCGCGCTGGATCGAGGCCACCGTTCTGGGTCGCAGGGCGGTGCGCGTGGCGGGGCTGTATCTGCCCAACGGCAACCCCGCGCCGGGGCCGAAATTCGACTATAAACTGGCCTGGATGGCGCGGATGCGCGCCCGCGCCGCCGACCTGCTGGCCGCCGAACTGCCGCTGGTTCTGGCGGGCGATTACAATATCATCCCGCAACCCGAAGACGCCGCGCGCCCCGATGCCTGGGTGGGTGATGCGCTGTTCCTCCCCGAAAGCCGCGCCGCCTTTCGCCGGATCATGAATCTGGGCTTTACCGATGCGATCCGCGCCCGTCACCCCGAGCCGGGGCTTTACAGCTTTTGGGATTATCAGGCCGGCGCATGGGATCGCAACAACGGCATCCGCATCGACCATCTGCTGCTGTCGCCGCAGGCCGCCGACCTTCTGGCCGATTGCGGCATCGACCAGGATGTGCGCGGCCGTGATAAACCCTCGGACCATGTGCCGGTCTGGGTGGAACTTGACGCCTGAAGGGGGAACCATGGATCTGGGGATCAGGGGGCGCCGCGCGCTCGTTTGTGCTGGCTCGAAAGGTCTGGGGCGCGGCTGCGCCGAGGCGTTGGCGGCGGCCGGGGTTGACCTCGTGCTGAACGCCCGCGGCACCACTGCGCTGGAAGCCACGGGGCAACATATCGCCGCGACGCATGGCGTGCGGGTGACGACAGTTGCCGCCGACATCACCACGCCCGAGGGCCGCGCCGAGGTGCTGGCCGCAGCGGGTGCCATCGACATTCTGGTGACCAACGCCGGCGGCCCGCCGCCGGGCTTGTGGAGCGACTGGAGTCGCGAGGATTTCATCGCTGCGCTTGATGCCAACATGCTGACACCCATCGCGCTGATGCAGGCCACGCTTCCTGCCATGATCGCGCAGGGCTGGGGCAGGGTGGTCAACATCACCTCGCAATCAGTGCGCGCGCCGATTGCCGAACTGGGCCTGTCGAACTCGGCCCGCGCGGGGCTGACCGGCTTTGTCGCGGGCACCGCCCGGCAGGTCGCCCCGCAGGGCGTGACGATCAACAACCTCTTGCCCGGCCTGCATGCAACCGACCGCGCCGTGGCGCTTGATGAGCGTGCCGCCGCAGCCCAGGGCATCACCGTGGTCGAGGCCGCCGCTCGCCGCGCGGCCACCATCCCCGCCCGCCGCTATGGCACCGCGGCTGAATTTGGCGCCGCCTGTGCCTTTCTGTGTTCGGCACATGCCGGCTTCATCGTCGGTCAGAACATCCTGCTCGACGGCGGCGCCACCAACATGACGCTGTAGCCGCCCGGTTGCAGCCCGCCGCTGCGCCTGATATCCCACAGATACCCGAGCGAATTGATCGGAAAGCCCGTTGACCGAGATCACCCCGCCGCCGCGCCTTGACGTGCAGAACCTGCACCGCCAGTTTGGCGGCCGCGCGGTCGTCGATGATGTGTCCTTCGACGTGCCGGCGGGGCAGGTCGCCTGCCTCCTGGGCCAATCGGGCTGCGGCAAATCCACAACGCTGCGCATCATCGCCGGGGTGGACATGCAAGATCAGGGCCGCATCTTCGTCGATGGCAACCTGATCTGCGACACCGTCTTCCGCATCCCGCCCGAGCGTCGCTCGGTCGGGCTGATGTTTCAGGATTTCGCCCTGTTCCCACATCTTTCGGTGGCTGAAAACGTAGCTTTCGGCCTGACCGGCAGCCGCAGCGACAAACGCGCCCGCGTCGTGGACCTGCTTGATCGCGTCCACATGGGGCGCCACATCGACAGCTATCCCCACGCGCTTTCGGGCGGCGAGCAGCAGCGCGTGGCGCTGGCGCGCGCGCTGGCCCCCCGGCCCCGCATCCTGCTGATGGACGAGCCGTTCTCGGGTCTCGACGAACGCCTGCGCGACGACATCCGCGACGAAACGCTGGCACTGCTGAAGGAAGAGGGCACCGCCGTCCTTCTGGTCACCCATGAACCGCACGAGGCGATGCGGATGGCCGACCAGATCCTGCTGATGCGCTCAGGCCGCATCGTGCAGCGCGGCGCGCCCTACAACCTCTACAACGCCCCGGTGGACCGCGCGGCGGCGGCCTTCTTTTCCGACCTCAACATCCTGCGCGGCCGGGTCCGCGGCGCGCTGACCGACACCCCCTTTGGCGATTTTCTGACGCCAGGTCTGCCCGATGGCACCGAGGTCGAAATCGTGATCCGCCCGCAGCACCTCAAGATCGACTTCGACCGCGCCGGGCGCGGCCCCAACCCCACCGCGCAGGATGGCACACCAGCCCGCGGCACCGTGATGCGGTCGCGTTTCATGGGGCGCGAAAGCCTTGTCGAATTTCGCATGGATTACGACGGCTCGATCCTCAAGGCGACGGTGCCCAATGTGTTCATGCCCAAACCCGGTATGGCGATGTGGCTGATGATCCGGCGTGACCGCTGCTTTGTCTTTCCCGCCCGCGCGTGATCCCCTTTCATCTTGGCGCAAATATCCTCGGGGGGTGCGGGGGGCAGACGGCCCCCCGCTTTGCCTGTTGTGTTATCGTTCATAACCTCCGTCATGCCATTTCTGAGGCTTTGTTACCGGTGTAGCGAGACAGCAGGATTGACAGTGGCAGACAACAGAATTGACAGTAGATCAGACAGTCGATTTTGCTCCGTTTGCCCCATGCTCACAGATCATTTCTGTCGTCGCGCCCCCGCCCGCCCGGAACGACCATCGGTGAACCGCCTGTTTGCAGACCCTACTGCCATCTGCGTCCAAGCTCACCCCGGCCATGGTTCCCCGCGCCTCGGCCCGCGCATCAGGATTACCGACCACGCTCAGCATCAATTCAGCCTCGGATGCACGCACGGACTTGACCTCGGCTGACACCGCGCATCGGCACTCGGCCTCGCTTTGATAGACCTCTCGCGGGGTTTTCACGGGCCCTTTATCAGCCGCTTTTTCGAGGATTTCGCGCGTGGCGCCGCCCTGCCGATCACGCCACCGACCGCGAACCGTACCGAAACGCGCTCGGGCTTCCCCGAGGCCATCACCGCTGCCTTCCCGCAGGCCATGGTCCTGACCTGCATCGTGCTCTTGTGCGCCACTCCCTGAACTTCTGCTCCTGGAAGGACCGCAAGGCCGTGGCCGGCGATCTGCGCCGGATTTACAGCGCCCCGACCGCCGACCCGGCGAGGCCGAGCTTGATGCCTTCGAGGAAAAATGGGCCGGGAAATACGCGTCCATCGCCCCGGCCTGGCGCCGGGCCCGGCAGGAGGTGATCCCGTTGAGTTGCGCGGTGCGCCCGGTGATACGCGCGGGTTTCTCTGCAATCTGCGCTAGCGGGTTCTGGCACGCCTTCACCCGCTTCCTCGATGATGCGGCTCATCTTCATCGGCAGCGGGGCGCCCTCGGACATGCCGAGGGGTTCCGCGCGGTCCGGGGGGCCGAACCGGTTGACGGATCGGCTGTGCGTCGGTCTTGTGGGCGGGGCTTTCGGGTAATGCAGCGAAGGGGGACGGGCATGGCCGAGATTCGGCTCCAGCGGCAACTGGGTCTGCTTCAGGTGGTTCTTTATGGTCTGGGCGTGACCGTCGGGGCCGGGATCTATGCGCTTGTCGGCGGCACCATCACGCTTGCCGGCGATCATGCGCCGGTGTCCTTCGTTCTGGCGGCGCTGGTCATGGCCTTGCCTGCGGCCTGCTTTGCCGAACTGACCGGGCGTCTGCCCTTTGCCGCAGCCGAGGCGCATTTCGTGCGCGAGGGGCTTGGCTCACGTCGGCTGTTCCTGCTCGTCGGGCTGGGGGTGGCGCTGATCGGCATCGTCTCGACCGCGGCCATCGCGCATGGGGCGGTCAACTATCTGGTGCTGGCGCTGGACCTGCCGGTGCCGCTTTTGCTGGCGCTGGTGATCGGGGGCTGCGGCCTGGTCGCCGCGCTGGGTGTGAAATCCTCGATCGGGATCGCTGGCGCACTGACCCTGATCGAGGTGGGGGGGCTGGTGCTGATCATCGGGGGCGGCTTCTGGGCGGGGCAGGATCTGGCCGGGCAGGCGGTGCGGGCGGTGCCGACGACGCTGTCGCCGACGGTCTGGGCCGGGATCATGGCGGCCAGCCTGCTGGCGTTCTTTGCCTTCATCGGTTTCGAGGACATCGATTCGATCGCCGAGGAGACGATCGACCCGCAACGCACGCTAGCGCGCGGGATCTTCCTGACGCTTGCCATCACGACAGTGCTTTACCTCGGGGTGGTGCTGACGGTCTTGGCGTCGGGTCCGCTGGCCGAGGTCGCCAGCCACCCCGCCCCGCTGACGCTGGCCTTCACGCGCAACACCGGGTTGCCGGAGGTTCTGCTGACGGTCATCGCCTCGTTGGCCACGCTGAATGGGGTGATCGTGCAGATCCTGATGGCGGGGCGGGTGCTGTTCGGGCTTGCGCGCGAGGGCGAACTGCCGCGCGGGCTTGGCCGGCTGTCGCCGCGCAGCGCAACCCCGGTGCGGGCCACGGCGCTGGCGGCCAGCCTGGCGCTTGGCCTGGCGCTGGCCTTTCCCATCCTGCGCTTGGCGGAATGGACATCGGGTCTCACGCTGGGGGTCTTTGCGCTGGTGTGCCTGTCGCTTGCGCGGATCCATGCGCGGGGGGATCCGGCGCCGCCAGGTACCTTTCGCGTCTATCGCTGGGTTCCGGTGGCGGGCGCGCTGGCCTGCATCGGGCTGCTGATCGCGGGTTTTGCGGCCGGCGGCTAGCCCGACGCCGACCCCGGCGTGATGCCCCGGCGGCCCAAAGGAAATGACGGATGTGCGAAGCTGGCGAACCTGCCATCGCGCATGCGCTGAGCAAGAGCATCACGATCAGCGGGGCGGCGGCTGGCGGCATCCAGCATCTGACGTTGGATTTCACGGGGTTTCCGGCACAAAGGGCGTGGCGCGGGGCGCGAAGGGTTCGCCCCAGGACCGAGCGGGGCCAAGGTCGATGTGCATGAAACCCGAGCGGGGATACTCCACCAGGACGTCACCGCGAGCGGGCCGAACCAGAAATGGGCAGGCGACATCACCTATGTCTGGACACGGGAGGGTTGGGTGTATCTGGCTGTGATCCTTGTTCTTTTCTCAAGGCGGGTCATCGGCTGGACGATCAGCACCCGAATCAAACAGGTTCTGGCGCCGAGGGCACTCAATGTGGCAATCGCCCTGCGCAGGCTGCCACCGGGCTGCATTCACCACACGAACCGCAGGTCGCAATACTGCGCACACGATTATCAAAAGCTTCGGCGCAACAACGGGTTCAATGTATCGACGAGTGGGAAGGGGAGTGGGAAGGGCAATTGTTACGACAATTCCGCAGTCGAAAGCTTCTTCAAATCGTTGAAGGCAGAACTTGTCTGGCGTCGCAACTGGCAAACCCGCCGCGAGGTCGAGGTTGCCCTCTTCGAATACGTCAACGGCTCCTGCAACCCGCGCTGAAAACACTCAGCCCTCGGCTGGAAATCACCCGTGGCCTTTGAACAGAGAGCCGCCTAAAATAAGCGCCTGACCGGTACGAAACCGGTGCAGGTCCATTTCAAGCCCTCCTGCATGACATCGCCCGCCACGCCCCTCACCGCCCCGCGGCTCCTGTCTTGCTGATCCATCCGCCCCCTTCCGCCCCCTTCCGCCCTCTTCGGAGGTCTTTCGGTTACCTGCAAAATGTCGTGTCAAACCACACCTATGCCCGCTTCTCGCCGGTCGGGCGGCGGCCGGGCGGCGGCCGGGCGCCGGGTGGACGCGGGGCGGGCTTGGCAAAGCCGGGGCGGGCGGGCAATGTGGCAGGACATGTTCACCGCAGACGAGGGTTTCATGCGTCGCGCCGTCCGGTTCCTTGCCGCTGCCCTGCTGGTGCTCTGCGCTGCCGTGCCGGCATGGGCCGACCCCGCCACGCTGGAGCGGATGCTGCGGCTGGGCGATCTGTTCGAGGTCTTGCGCGACGAGGCGCGGGACTATGGCAGCGATCTGGAGTCGGAGCTGTTTCCGCAGGCGGGCGGCGCGGGCTGGCAGGCAGAGGTTGGGGCGATCCACGCCCCCGAACGGGTGCAGCCGCTGTTTCACGCCCGGTTTGCCGCCTCGCTTGCCGGGGTTGATACGGTGCCGATGACCGCGTTTTATGCCTCCGATCTGGGGCGACGGGTGGTCGGGCTGGAACTGGCGGCGCGGGTGGCGCTGCTGGATGACGCGGTCGAGGAGGCCGCCCTTGCCGCGGTCGAAGAGGCCGCAGCCGCCGACGACCCGCGGCTGGCGGCCGTCACGCAGTTTATCGACGCAGCCGACCTGATCGAGCCGAATGTGATCGGCGGAATGAATGCCAATCTCGCCTTCTACCGGTCGCTGGCACAGGGTGGCGTCTTTCCCTACGAGGTGACCGAGGCCGACATGCTGTCGGATATCTGGATGCAGGAGCCCGAGGTCCGCGCCGAGATGGAGGCCTGGATGACGGCCTATCTGTTTCTGGCCTATCAGCCGCTCTCCGATGCCGAATTGGCGGCTTACACGGCGTTTTCGGCCTCTGAACCCGGCCAGCGGCTGACACGGGCGCTGTTTGACGGGTTCGGCGCGATGTTCGAGGATGTCTCGCGCGAGATGGGACGGGCGGCGGCGGCGCGGATGGTGGGGCAGACGCTGTAGCCTCAGCGCATCCGTAGCGCGCCGTCGATGCGGATCACCTCGCCGTTCAGGTAGCCGCAGGTCAGGATAAAGGCGGCAAGCGCCGCATATTCCGCCGGGTCGCCCAGGCGGCGGGGAAGGGTGACTTCGGCAGCGAGGCTGTCTTGCACCTCTTGCGGCAGGCCCGCCAGCATCGGCGTGGCAAAGATACCCGGTGCAATCGCACAAACGCGGATGCCCTGGCTGGCCAGATCGCGCGCCAGCGGCAGCGTCATTCCTGCGATCCCGGCTTTGGAGGCCGCATAGGCGGCCTGGCCCTTCTGCCCGTCAAAGGCCGCGATCGAGGCGGTGTTGACGATCACCCCCCGTTCCGGTCCGGGGTTGCTGGCCATTTCGGCCGCCGCCAGCCGGATCATGTTGAAGCTGCCCACAAGGTTGATGTTGATCGTGCGGGCGAAGCTGTCCAGCCGGTGCGGCCCGTCGCGGCCCACCACCCGTTCGCCAGTGGCAATGCCCGCGCAGTTGACCAGCGCCGTCAGCCCGCCCATCGCGGCCTTGGCCGTGGCAATCGCCTGCATCGCGCTGGCCTCGGATGTCACATCGACCTCGGCAAAGGTCGCGCCGATTTCGGCGGCCAGCGCCTGCCCGCGCCCGGTGTCGCGGTCCAGCACCGCCACCTGTGCGCCTGCCTCGCGCAGATGCCGTGCGGTCGCTGCCCCAAGCCCCGAGGCGCCCCCGGTCACGATCGCCCGAACCTCTGCCAGTTTCATTCCATTCTCCCGTAACTGAACGCTTGTTCAGAAACTAGCGAAGCGGGGCATGGCTGGCAAGGCTCACCACTTGCCCGAGGCGCCCCCGCCCGAAGACCGCCCGCCGCCGAAATCGCCACCCGATCCGCCCGCCCCCCCGCGGGGCGGCGTGATCTCGCGTTCGCTGCGCCGGGTCCAGCCGCATTGCGGACAGCGGGTGACATGTTCGGCCCGGCCCGGCACGCCGGGGGTCGCCGGGGTCAGCACGGTATCGCTGACCACCAGCCCGCGGCGGGCGCAGTCGGGGCAGGGCTGGGCGCGTTCCCACAGCGCCCCGATCCGGCGTCGGAAAACCACAAACCCTGCGAACAGCGCAAACAGCGCCGGCGGCAGGAACCGCGACCAGTTTGCGCCCGCCGCCTCTGGCAGCGCGACCGGGTCCAGCCCGGCATGGCGGCGCGCAATCCGGTTGACCACTTCGCGGGTGCCCGACTCGATCCCTTGGGAATAGCGCCCGTCGCGAAACGCGGGCAGCATCACCGCGTTGATGATATCCTGTGCGGGAATGTCATATTCCGGGTTGTAGCCTGCGCCCAGCGCAATGCGCATGTCCCGATCTTCGGTCAGCACAAGGATCAGGATACCGTCATTTCGGGTCGCATCCCCGATGCCCCAGACGTTGAACAGTCCGGTGGCAAAGGTGTCGATATCGGGCGCGGGGGTATAGCCCTGCCGTGTGGGCAGGGTCAAAACCGTGGCCTCGATCCCGGTTTGCGCGCGCAGGTCGGTCAGTGCGGTGACAATCCGCGCCTCGGCGGCATCCTCGATCACGGCGGCATAATCGTTGACATACGGGCTTTGCGCCGCGGGCCAAGGCTCGGCCAGCAGGGGCAGGGGGATCAGGACAAGACCCAGCGCCAGACGTTTTGCGGCCGCAACTCCACCATGTTGCGGGCGCTGCCGCGGTCCTCCGCGATCATCACGCGGTCTGTCGGCAGAATGTTTGGTGGCACGTTTCGACCATTGGCGCAGCTGGTCATGGTCCATCGCAGGCTCCTTCCGTTGCACCTGGATTTGGCCATGCATGGGGCGCGGGCGCAAGATGTCGGATCGCGTCTTGAAAAATGACTCCGAATCAGGATAATATACGGTATAAACATCAAAAAGCCGCATAAAGAATGACGCCAGACGATACAGACCGTATCCTGATCTCCGAACTGGCCCGCGACGCGCGCCAGCCGCTGGCGGCGCTTGGCGCCACCGTGGGCCTGTCGCCCTCGGCGGTGAACGAGCGGGTCCGCCGCCTGGCAGAGCGGGGCGTGATCCGGCGTATCATGGCCGATACCGCGCCCGAGGCGCTGGGTCTGGCCGTTGCCGCCTTCGTCTGGGTAGGCCTGGCGCCGGGGGCGGATGAACCCGGATTTCGCGCCGCCATGGTCGCGCATCCGGCGGTGACGGCTTGCCATCATGTCACTGGCGGCTGGTCCTACCTGGTGCAGATCCGGGTGGCCGATCTCGCCGCGGTCGAGCGGTTTCTGACGGACCTCAAGGCAGGCGGCTGGCTGGGTCGGTCGGAAACGATGCTGGCGTTGTCAACTGTGGTCGAACCGCCCTATCGCGCCGGGTGCCAGCCATGACCCTGTTTGCAAAATCGGTCGCCATGGGCCTGGCAATCGCGGCGCCGCTGGGGCCGATCGGGGCGCTGTGCATCCAGCGCACGCTGGCGCGCGGCTTTGCTGCCGGGGTCGCGGGCGGCCTTGGCACGGCGCTGGCCGATGCGCTTTATGCCAGCTTTGCGGCGGCCGGTTTTGCCGCCTTTGCCGCCACACTCACGCAGATCGACACGCCGCTGTCACTGGGGGGCGGGCTGTTCCTGCTGTGGCTGGCCTGGCGCGGTTGGCCGCGCGGCCGCCCCGCCGCCCAACCCGCTGCGGCACCCGAGCCGCGCGGCCTTGCCGCCACCACCGCGATCACCTTTGCCCTGACAATGACCAACCCCGTCACGGTTCTGTCGTTCGCAGCGATCTTCGCGGGCCTCGGCCTTGCCCGGCAACCGGACCCAGCGCAGGCCGCCATCGTCGTCGCGGGCGTCTTTGTCGGCTCGATGCTGTGGTGGGTGGCGCTCTCGGGCCTGGTTGCGACCCTGCATCGACGCCTGCCTGACGGCTTCGCGGTCTGGACGGGGCGCGCCTCCAGCCTGATGATGGCGGTCTTCGGCCTCTGGGCGATCACCCGCCCGCTGATCTGACCCTTTCATCTTGGCGCAAATATCCCGGGGGTCCGGGGGCAGCGCCCCCGGCGCCGCACTCAGCCCCGCAGCGCCTCGGCAAAGCCGCGCAGCCGCGCCAGCGCCGCCTCCAGCGCGCCATCTTCCAGTGTCAGCGCAATCCGCAGATGCCCGGCGGCGGGCGCGCCGAAACTTTCGCCCGGCATCACCGCGATCTGCTCCTGCTCCAGCAGGCGGTGCGCAAATTCCGCGCCCGATAGCCCGGTCGCGCGGATGTCGACCATCACATACATCGCCCCTTCGGGTGGTATCAGCCGGACCGCGGGGCTGTTGCCCAGACCCCGCGCCACGATATCGCGGCGGCGGTGAAACGGCGCGGCAATCGCCGCTTCGAACGCCGCGCCCTGACGCAGCGCGAACAGCGCCGCATCCTGCACAAAGCCCGACACGCCATAGGTCGTGTTGGTGGCCAGCACCGCCACCGCCTCAGCCACCGGTTCGGGTGCCACGATCCAGCCGATGCGCGAGCCGGTCATGGCATGGCTTTTCGACATCGAGCCGATCACCACCACCCGCTCGGCCATGCCGGGCAGGGCGCGTGGGCTGACATGCGCGCCGTTCCAGACCTGGGTGTCATAGACCTCGTCCGAGATCAGCCACAGATCGCGCGCCACGCAGGCAGCGGCGATCTGCGCCACCGTATCGGTGGAATAGATCACCCCTGTCGGGTTGTTCGGCGTGTTGATCAACAGCGTCCTGGCCCCTGCGGCCCGCGCCTCGATCTCGGCCGCTTCGGGCTGGAAGGCGCGGTCTGATCGGGTGGGAACCGCCACCGCCTTGGCGCCGGTGGCGCGGATCGTGCCGGGGTAGGTGGGGTAGAAGGGCGCACAGTAAAGCCCCACATCGCCCGCATCCAGCAGCGCCATGTGGACGGCAAACAGCGCCGCCTGCCCCCCCGGCGTCACCACCACGTTGCGCCAGTTTGTGGGCACGCCGGTGCGCGCCTGCACCCGTGCGGCAATTTCGCGGCGCAAGGGCTCCTGACCGGGGCCGACGGTATAGCCGGTGTTGCCGCTCGCCGCCGAGGCCGCCATCGCCTCCAGAATCGCCGGGTCGGTCTTGATGTCCGGCTCGCCGATGGTCAGGTTCGCCACCCGTTCCCCCGCTGCGATCAGGTCGCGGGCGCGGTAATACACCCCCCAGCCATCCGCGCTGCCGCCGGTGATATGGGAAATGCGGTCTGCGATTTTCATGGTGCCCTCCGGTCTGTGCGGTGCTGTCCAGCATGAAAGCGCCGGGGCCGCAAGGCCTGCCTGTTCAGGTGTCGGCTGCAATCAGGCCCAGCCCGCGCAGATAGATGCCGATGCCGGTTTCCAGCAGGTCGTCGGGCGAAAACGGCGCGCGCGTGCCGGGTGCCGCGCGGCCATAAAGTTCGACGACGCCATGGCTCAGCGCCCAGACATGGGCTGAAAACATCGCCGCAGGCGGGCGCCGCGCCTCGGGGATGTGGCGTGACAGCGCCTCGGCGGCCTGCGCCATGACCGCTTCGGCTCGTTCGGCGGCCTGCGCCAGCAGGGGGGCACGGTTGGGTGACAGCCCGGCCTCGAACATCGCCGTGTAATGACCGGGAAAGCGGCGGGCAAAGGCCAGATAGGCCCGCCCCACCGCACCGAAGGCCACCAGCGCCGAGGGCTGTCCCCCCGCCCAGGCGTGTTCCATCAGATCGGCAAAGATCGCATAGCCTTGCCGCGCGCATTCAGCGATCAGATCGTCGCGTCCTTCGAAATGGCGATAGACCGCCGCCGGGGTCACGCCGGCCGATTTCGCCGCCTCTGACAAGGTGAAGCCCTGCGGCCCGCGCGTCTCGATCAGGTCCAGCGCCGCCTCGACCAGCGCCTGGCGCAGATTGCCGTGGTGATAGCCCTGTTTAGGCATCCAAAAGCCCGATCCCGTCGACAATGCGGCGGTCGATGGCGCCAATGGCATCTGTGGTCTTGCCCGCGTAATCGACCGCATTGAGAACGGTCTGGATCGCCGCGATCCGGGCGCGGTGCTTGTCATCCGACCGGATCACCGTCCAGCGCGCCTCAGGCGTGTCCGTGCGATGCAGCGTCTCGTGGATCGCGGCGCTGTAGGCGTCCCATTTCTTCAGCCCCTCGACGTCGATCCAGCTGAGTTTCCACTGTTTCAGCGGGTCTTTCTCGCGGTCCAGAAAGCGGCGCAACTGTTCGGCGCGGCTGACCTCCAGCCACAGCTTGACCAGAATGAACCCCTCATCGACCAGCATCCGTTCGAAATCGGGCAGTTGCCGGAAGAATCGCTCACGCTCGTCGGCGGTGCAAAAGCCGAACACATGCTCGACCACGCCGCGGTTATACCAACTGCGGTCGAACAGCGCGAATTCGCCGGCGCCGGGCAGCCAATCGACATAGCGTTGAAAATACCACTGCCCCGCCTCGCGTTCGCTGGGTTTGGGAAGCGCCACGATATAGGCCGAGCGCGGATTGAGGTTTTCGCGCATCCGCTCGATCGTGCCACCCTTGCCCGCGGCATCGCGGCCCTCAAAGACCACCACCAGCCGCTGGCCACTCTCGCGCAGGCCCCACAGCATCTTGACCAGTTCGATCTGAAGCGCCTCCATCAGCGGCGCGGCCTCGTTTTTGGTCATCTCGCGCCGGTAGGGGTAGGAGGGAGGCAAAATGTCCTTGCGATGCGCGCGGGCGATGGCCTGGCGGACGGCCTCGGGCGCCTCGTCGTTCAGAAAACGGGTGATTTCGCCCACAAAGGGAATGTCGGTCATGGCGGCCTCTTGCGCAGCTTTGGCGCAGTATGGCCTCAGCCCGGCGCCATGGCCAGAGCGGCGCGGTCGATTGCCGCGATCACGGCATCGGGGGCGACATGATGCGGCATGTGGCCGATGCCGGGCAGCAGCGTCAGGTGCGCCCGCGGCAACAGCCGTGCGGCAGCCTCGGCATGGATATGGGCGGGCACGATCCGGTCGGCCTGCCCGTGGATCAGCTCGACCGGCAGCCCAAGGCCCGGATAGTGGCGCGCCATGACGCGCAGGTAGGGCTTGAGCCCGTTCACCTGCCGGGCGTTCAGGTGATAGGTGTCGCGCCGCAGGATCAGCCCCACCCCCAGATGCGCGCCATAACCCGGCGGCACCGGCTGCGGCGCAAACACCGACCGCAGCGCCGAGGTGATCTGCCCCGGCGGGGCAAAGGCCGTGATCAGCGGCACCAGCAGCGCCCGCCCCAGCCGCGAGGCGGTGGCCGGATAAAGCGGCCCCAGCCCGCCGGGCCAGGGCATCGCCGCGCCCGATACCAGCACCAGTGCGCCGGGGGCGACCGGGCCACCGGCCAGCGCCCAGGCCAGCGCCACCGCGCCGCCATAGCTGTGGCCGAGCACGATGGGTCGGGTGACACCCAGCGCCGCCGCGGCTGCCGCCAGCCGCCGGGCCTGAGCGGCAGGGTCTTCCAGCCCCGGCCCGCCGGTGGAATGGCCCAGCCCCGGCCGGTCCAGTGCCGTGACGCGGTAGCGCCGGGCCAGCCGCTGTGCAAAGCCCATAGTGAAATCGTTCAGGTTGCCCGAAGCGCCATGGATCAGCACGAGATCGGGGCCAGCCCCCATCTGCACCGCATGAATGCGCCCGCCCGGCACCTCGATGATCTGCCCGATCGGCGGATGTGCCCCAAGCGCCGCCTGTTCGCGCGCCCGCGCCCGCAGATGCGTGGCCAGCGCCGCGGCGCTCGCGGCAAGGGCCAGTTCAACCACCAATTGCCGACATGTCGTAGGGCGTGGACTGATAGATCTCGTTCACCCAGTTGCCGTAAAGCAGATGCGCATGGCTGCGCCAGCGGTTCAGCGGCGCCCGCGCCGGGTCATCGCCGGGGTAATAATTGACCGGCACCCTGATCGCCTTTCCGGCAGCCACATCGCGGTCGTATTCCTCTTTCAGCGTGCCGCTGTCGTATTCGAAATGGTTGAACACATACAGGGCCCGGTGCGCGGCATCCTCGATCAAGCATGGTCCCACCTCGTCCGAGGCCAGCAGCGTTACCAACCCCGGCACGGCGTCGATCTCGGGCTGGCGCATCTCGGTCCAGCGGCTGACCGGGATCAGAAAATCATCGGAAAAGCCGCGCAGGTAATGCGAGGTGGGTGCGCAATTGCGATGGCGAAAGCAGCCAAAGGCCTTTTCGGCCAGCATGTGCTTTTGCACGCCGTGAAAGTGATAGGCCATCGCCATTCCGCCCCAGCAGACGCCAAAGGTGGAATGCACATGGGTCTGGGTCCAGTCAAAGACCCGGCGCAATTCATCCCAGTAGGTGACCTCTTCGAACGGCAGATGCTCGATCGGAGCGCCGGTGATGATCAGCCCGTCCAGCTTTTCACCCGAAGCCTCGACCTCGGCAAAGGGGCGGTAGAACGCCGCCATATGCTCGGCGGCGGTGTTTTTGGTGGCGTGATCGGTCATGCGGAGCAACTGAAAGTCGATCTGCAACGGCGTGGCGCCGATCAGTCGGGCAAACTGGTTCTCGGTCTGAATCTTTTTCGGCATCAGGTTCAGCAACCCGATCCGCAGCGGCCGGATGTCCTGCATCGCCGCGCGGCCCGGCGACATCACCATCACGCCCTCGCGGCTCAGGATGTCATAGGCGGGCAGGCTCTCGGGCAGGGTGATGGGCATCGTCGTCTCCTTCGACCTGTCGAGATAGGCCGTTCAGGCCCGCGCCTCAAGCGCCTCGGCGATCAGATCGTCGAAATCGGCGGCGCTGCGCACCTGTGCCACGGCGCTGGCCTTGAGCGTCAGTCCCCAATTGTCGGCCATCGCCCGATAGCGCGGCTGGCGATGCGCCAGCGCGCGTGCGAAGGTCCAGCGCACAAAGGCGTCTGGGTCTACCTCTGCCTCGGTCAGGCCCCGTTCGGCGCGATAGTCGGCCCAGGCGGCGGCCAGAAATTCGGGCTGGTAATACATCGGCTTTGGCGCGCGATCAAAGCGGCGCACCAGTTCGGCGGTGTGGTCCTCGGTGCCCTCGATCCAGACCATCAGCAGGTTGTTGGACAAGGCCTTCAGCACCGGATCCGCGGGGTTTTCGGGCTCCACCACCTCACAGATCGAGCCGCCGCTGTCGCAGACGAAATTGGCGTAGCCATAAATGTCTTCGGCGCGGTGGATGAAATGCGGGGCGTCCAGCAGCGCGGCGATTTCGGCCACGCGATGCTGATCCTGCCGGATCATGTAATCGGCAAAGGGCAGGCCGCCCAGATCGGGGTTGCCGGGCTTGCCCAGATAGGTGGACAGCGGCGCCAGATTGTCAAAGGTGATGTTCGAGGCGATATAGACCGAGTCGGTCATCAGCAATTCGCGCAAGAGCGGCACCTTCATCGCAGCGCGCTTGAAGTTGTCGGCGATATGTTCGCCCATGTAGCGCGTGCCGATGCGGTAATCGACCGAATAGTGAAACCACCCGCCCGATCCGCGCAGCAGGCTGGCCACATGGGTCTTGCCCAGGCCCGACATGCCGAACAAGAGCACCCGCTTGCGGTCTGCCGCCCGCCAGTCTGCTGCGCTGGAATAGATCATGCCCGCCCCCCTTTGCTTGCGCCGGTTTAACGTGGGCGCGTGCGGGCGTCACGGGGTTTTCGCAGGAAAAAGCCCCGCCGCGGCGGGGCCTTCAAGGCTCAGAAACTCATGCCGATGCGGATACCCGCGCCCCAGCCCGAGTTGTCGGCAAACTCTGCCCCGATCCGAGTCGTTGCATCACCGATCTCGACATAGCGCAGGCCGCCGGTGATCTTGAGGTTGTCACGGGTGTAGGTGGCGGCCAGCCCGACCGATTTCATCCCGTCATGCGGCCCGAGGTTCCCGGTGATGTCGCCGTTCGGGTCTTCATAGCCCAGGATCACGGCGCCCGACCAGGTTTCGTTGAACTTCCGGCCAAGGCCCAGCGTGTAGGTGGTCACGTCGCTTTTGTAATCCACCAGACTTCCACCAAGGACCGTTGCATAGTCATCCGGCGCGATCTTGAACGCCGACCAGTCCACCCAGCGGATCGACCCGAACAGCAGCGTGTCGGCCGCGACCCCGGTCTGGAATTCGAGGTTCAGCGATTGCGGAACTTCTGTCTCGAAGCCCGAAACCCTGTTGGCTCCCAGCGGCGAGGTTTCAGTCGCGGTAAAGTCATGCGTGATGGCCGAGTTGTAGGTCAGCGCGACACGGGCGGCGATTTCGGGCTTTTCCCAGGCGATGCCAAGAACATAGCCGAAATCCGTCTCGGTCGAGGACTGCATGTCGTAAGTGATCGGTGGCAGCGGCGCGGACAGCGGGATCGATACCACACCCTTGGTGCGCAGCGCCCGGACACCGCCGATCAGGCTGACATTCGAGGGCAGTTTGTAGCGCAGCAGCGCGGTGATGGCGTTGGCGTCGACTTCCGCTGTGGTTCCGCGCAGCGCATAGGTGCCGGTCGCCGGATAATCGACATTTGCCCCGATCGGCTGATCAAAGATGATCGCAAGATCCAAGGTGTCGCTCAGCGCCTGTTTGTAGGCCAGGGAAACCCCCGTCCAGTCGCCGGCCATGTCGCCCGAAGCCTGACCAAAGGCAGTGCCTGAAACATCGGGCGCGAAATGGCCAAAGCTCAGTTCCGCATAGCGCCCCTTTTCGAACAGGATGCCGACCGACTGGTTGGTTCGCTCAATGCCGCCCGCAAGGGCGCCTCCTGCGGTCAGCGCCAGCGCGCTTGCCGCCCATACAACACGTCTCATGTGACCCTCATCCCTGCGTGTGTCTTTTTTTCGTTCGGAAAGCCTAGCAAGTTGCATCCTTCCGTCAATCAACGGGCTGGTGTGACGCAGCGTCGGGTTGTCGCGGCCCGGCCCGCGGTCAACCGCAAAGCCACGCCAGACCCAGCCCCGCCAGATAAAGCGCCGACAGGCCGCAGGCCACCAGCAGCGCGACCCAGGGCGTCAGCCGCGGGGCAGGGGCGTGGAATCGGGGGCCTGGGGGCTGCGTCATGGCGGCATTAAGCACGTCTTAGCTTTCGCATGTCTTAACAGCGCCATGGACCCTGTCGAACTGCGCCCCAGCCTGATGAACGCCGCCGCCTGGACCGCGGCGCTGGCAGGCCATGCCGCGGCGATGCAGCAACATTGGGCGTATGGTGCCGCCGCGGAGGCGCTGGGCCGACGGGTGCTGCGGTGCGAGGTCTGGCAGGGCGGCGCGCGCTTGGGGCTGGTGCAGATGCTGGAGCGGGGGCCGCGCGCGGCGCCGCTGCGCCTGATCCTGCGCGGGCCGGTCTGGACTGGGCCGCCGCCGCCCGCGCGCATCCAGCGCGCCACGCTGCGGGTGCTGGGGCGGGGGGCAACGCTGGCCACGCCGGAACAGCCGGTGGCGGGGGCCGGGCTGATCCCGCTGATCACCCCGCGTCACATCGCCCGGCTGGACCTGACGCCGCCGCCCGCGGTGCTGCGCGCCGGGCTGTGGGGCAAATGGCGCAACCGGCTGGTGGTGGCCGAGGCGGCGGGGGTGACCGTCCGGCAGGAAGAGGGGCAGCCGCGCGATTATCGCTGGCTGCTGGCGGCCGAGGCGGCGCAGCGCCGCGCGCGGGGCTATCGCGCGCTGCCTGCGGGGTTCGTGTCGGTCTGGGCTGCGGCGGGGGGCGGGCTGCGCCTGTTCACCGCGCGCGATACGCCGGGCGGCGGGCCGCCGCTGGCGGCGATGCTGTTCTTGATCCATGGCGACGGTGCAACCTATCAGATCGGTTGGACCGGGGCCGAGGGGCGGGCGGCCAAGGCGCATAACCTGATCTTGTGGCAGGCGCTGCTGGCGTTGCGGGCCGAGGGGGTGCGCAGCCTCGATCTGGGCGATCTGAACAGCGAGGCGGCGCCCGGCCTTGTCCGCTTCAAACTGGGCTGCGGGGCGGTGCCGGTCGCGCTGGGCGCGACCTGTCTTGTCATTCCCTCTGTTACCCTTTCACGATGCGGGCGTGGAACACAAAGCCCAGAAGATTGAGCAGCACCTGCGCGGCGAGGATCGAGGTCGAGCCGGTCGGGTCGTAATCGGGCGCCACCTCCACCAGGTCGATGCCGACCACCTCATGCGTCCGGGCAGCGCCCTGAAGGATCTCCAGGATCTCGTAATACAGGAACCCGCCGTGGCTGGGCGTGCCTGTGCCCGGCGCGATCGAGGGGCAGAATCCGTCGATGTCGATGGTGATGTAAAGCCGCGCGCCCGCAGGGATTCGGGCCAGCACGCCCTGGGCGCCAAGCGCCCGCACCTGCCGCACCGAAAGGATGTCGTCGCCCATGGCGCGCGCGGCCTCATAGCCCTCAAAGGTGGTGGAGCTGACATTGCGGATGCCTAGCGCGGTGATGCCGGTCACATGGTCCTGTTCGGCGGCGCGGCGCATCGGGTTGCCGTGGCCGTGGCGCACCCCGTGGCGCACATCGACGAAGTCCAGATGCGCGTCGATCTGCAAGATGTGGATCGGCCCGCGTCCTGCAAAGGCGCGAATACAGGGGATGTTGACCGAATGGTCGCCCCCGATCACCACCGGCAGTGCGCCTGCGTCAAGGATGGCCCGCACACCGGTTTCAATGTTGGCGTGGCTGGTTTCGGTGTCGGTATGCACGATGTCGGCGTCGCCGATATCGACAATGCGCACCTCGGGGCCAAGGTAGGTGCAGTCATCTTCGTGGTCATAGGCCCCGGCATGACCAAAGCTGAACAAGGTGCTGGCCTCGCGCACGCCGCGCGGGCCGAACCGGGCGCCCGCGCGAAACTGGGTGCCCATGTCGAAGGGCGCGCCCAGAATGGCCGCATCGGCCTCGATCTGGCTCCAGTCTGGTTGATAAGGCCTTTTTCCAAAAGTGGAAATCCCGACAAAGGGCAGGTTCAGACGCCCCGTTTCATGGCTGTGTCCGGTCATCATGTGCCCCCTTGGTTGCGACAAGCCTTTGACCAGCTCCGAAAAAAAGGCAAGTTGAGCCGCGACGCGTTACAGACAGGATGCGACCCATGGCCTTCAAACCCCCGGCGCCGACCCCTAAAGGGCTATGGCGGCGCACCCCGCCTGCGATTTTCCCGGTTATGCTGGGGCTTTTGGGGCTGGGGCTGGCCTGGCGCCGCGGTGCGGGCGAATTCGGGGTGCCGCTGGCTGCGGTGGAAGGGTTCATGGGGGCGGTTACGCTTCTTTTTCTCTTTGGAGCATTGGCTTACGCGGTAAAATTCGCGCGACGCCCTGGGATGATCATCGACGAGTTGCGGGTGCTGCCGGGGCGTGCAGGCGTCGCGGCGGGGGTGTTGTCGGTCTATCTGCTGGCGGGCAGCCTTGGCCCCTATGCGCCGGATGAGGCGCGCCCGGTGCTGCTGCTGGGCTTGGCTCTGCATCTGGCGCTGATCGGGCTGGTGCTGGTGGGCTTTGCCCGCGGCCCGGTCGAACAACGCCGTGTAAACCCAGTCTGGCATTTGCATTTCAGCGGTCTGGTGGTGGCGGCGATGGTGGCGCAGGGGCTGGGGGTGGCGGCGCTGGTGGCACCGTTGTTCTGGGGTGCGCTGGGTGTGGCTGTTGCGATCTGGGCGGTCAGCCTTGATCAGTTTCGCCGCGAAACCGTGCCTGCGCCGCTGCGCCCGCTGCTGGCGATCCATCTGGCGCCGCTGTCGCTGCTGGGGACGGTGGCGCAGGGGATGGGGTTCACCGGGCTTGCACTTGGTTTTGGGGTGCTGTCGGCGCTGCTGCTGGCGGCGCTGGTTCTGGGTGGGCGCTGGCTGCTCGCCGCCGGGCAAAGCCCGCTGTGGGGCGCGCTGACCTTTCCGCTGGCCGCCACAGCCAGCTTCTGGTTGACCCTTGGCGGGGTCTGGCGGTTGCCGGGGGGGCTGTTGCTGGTGGCGGCCACGCTGGCCATCCCGCCGATTGCGGTTTTCGTGCTGAAACTCTGGGCCAAGGGGCAGTTGGCGGTAAAAACCAACGCCGCCATCGCCTGAGGGGCTTGCCAAACCGCGCGCGGCGTGAAAGGGGGAACCGCCAAACGAAAGCTGCCAAGGAGGCATCCATGCAGATTCGCGAGGCGCTCACCTTTGATGACGTGCTTCTGGTTCCGGCCGCATCTTCGGTGCTGCCGTCCGAGGCCGATGTGACCACGCAGGTCACCAAATCCATCCGGATGAACATTCCGCTGCTGTCCTCGGCGATGGATACGGTGACCGAGGCGCGCATGGCCATCGCCATGGCGCAGGCCGGGGGCATCGGGGTCATCCACCGCAACCTTGGTGTCGAAGAGCAGGCCAACGAGGTGCGCCGCGTCAAGCGGTTTGAATCGGGCATCGTCTACAACCCGATCACCCTGACCCCCGACCAGACCGTGGCCGATGCCAAGGCGTTGCAGGACCGCTACAACGTCACCGGCTTTCCGGTGGTGGATGGGCGCGGCCATGTGGTGGGCATCGTCACCAACCGCGACATGCGCTTTGCCTCTGATGACCGCACCCCGGTGCGCGCGGTGATGACCGCCGACAATCTGGCGATGCTGACCGAGCCGGCCGATCTGGACGAGGCCAAGGGGCTGATGAAGGCCCGCCGCATCGAAAAGCTGCTGGTGACCGACGGGCAGGGCAAGCTGACCGGCCTGCTGACGCTGAAGGATACCGAAAAGGCGGTGCTGAACCCGCATGCCTGCAAGGACGAACTGGGCCGGTTGCGGGTGGCCGCAGCCTCGACCGTGGGGGATGCGGGGTTCGAGCGTTCGGCCGCGCTGATCGACGCGGGGTGCGACCTGATCGTGATCGACACCGCACATGGCCATTCCGAGGGTGTGGCCAAGGCCGTGGAACGCATCAAGGCGTTGTCGAATGCGGTGCAGGTGGTCGCGGGCAACGTGGCCACCGCCGAGGCGACGCGCGCGCTGATCGGCGCCGGGGCCGATGCGGTCAAGGTCGGCATCGGGCCGGGCTCGATCTGCACCACGCGGATCGTGGCGGGCGTGGGGGTGCCGCAACTGACCGCGATCATGGATGCGGCCTTGGGGGCGGGCGATGTGCCGATCATCGCCGATGGCGGCATCAAGTATTCGGGCGATTTCGCCAAGGCGATCGCTGCCGGGGCAAGCTGTGCAATGGTGGGGTCGGCGATTGCGGGCACCGATGAATCGCCCGGCGAAGTCATTTTGTATCAGGGCCGCAGCTTCAAAAGCTATCGTGGCATGGGCAGTCTGGGGGCGATGGCGCGCGGCTCGGCCGACCGCTATTTCCAGAAGGATGCGGCGTCCGACAAGCTGGTGCCCGAAGGGATCGAGGGGCAGGTGCCTTACAAAGGCTCCGCCGCGGCGGTGGTCCATCAGTTGGTCGGCGGTCTGCGCGCCGCCATGGGCTACACCGGCAACCGCACCGTGGCCGAGATGAAGGGCGGCTGCCAGTTCGTCCGCATCACCGGCGCCGGGCTGAAGGAAAGCCACGTCCACGACGTGCAGATCACCCGCGAAAGCCCGAACTACCGGCTGGGCTAAGCCGCCCCGCCAGACCGCCGCGCAACCTGGCCAGCCTCAGGCGCCGCCGCGCCCAAGCTGCCAGGCGCGCGCGGCCCAAAGCCTGCGCCCGATCCCCGACCAGCGCGCGGTCTGGATCTGGCGGTGGCAGTCTTTGGGGGGCAAGAAGCGGATCGTGCCCCCGGCAGGGCCTTGCGGCCCGATCGCCGCAAAGGCCGCCGCTACGCGGGCGAGGATCAGTTCGCGCCGCTCGGCGCGCTCGCCCCCGGCCCGGTCAAAGCGCGGAAAGGTCGGGTTCGGGTTCACCTCGAAGATGACGGGCACACCGTCGCGCAGAGTATAGTCGATCCGGCCGAATTGCAGATCGCCGATATCGGTTGCCTGTCGCAGAAATTCATGGTGCGGGTTGTCGCGCACAAAGGCCAGTTCTTCGGCGGCGAAGGCGGCCGAGCTGACCCCTTTGGATGATTTCACCACCCAGTCGGGGCTGCGCAGAATGTGCTGCGGGATGATCGCATCGCCAATGCGGAAGGCGCCGTATTTGCGAAAGCCGCCCTCGGCATCGGCGCTGGCCTCAAAGCTGACGGCGATGCGCCGTTTCAAGGGCCGCTGGGTAGCGCGCAGATGCGCAAGGGCCGCGTCGAAGTCTTCGGCTGTGTGCAGTAGCCCGGTTTCGGCGCCAAGACACCCGTCTTCCAGCCGCAGGAAGACCGGATAGCGAGTGGGCCGGTCACCGCCGTCAAGCCGCGTCACCTCGACCGGGTTCAGCCCGGCCCGGTGCAGCCGTCTGAGCAGCGCATAGCGTTCGGCGGCATCGGCGGGGTGGTTCAGCACACGCGTCTGCGGGTCGCGCCGCAGGGCGGCATCGGCCATTGCGGCGGCGGCCATCATGCCGAAACCGTCCAGAAACTCGAAATCGGTGAATATCAGCGTGCCAGCCGGAAAGGCCAGCCGCCGGAACGCCTGCTGATAGGTGACGGGCGTGATCGGCGGCAGCCGTCCCTTGGCCGAGGCCAGCATCTTGAGCAGCGGATTGCGGTTCAATTCGTGAATGAATACGACGATCATGCGGGGTGGTCCGGGGTCGGGGTTGCGAGGGCACAGTGCGGGCGCAACACGGGGGATGCAAGCGATTGGTCGCATCACCGGGCATGGCAGCTTGGCCTAAGGTGCCGGGGGCCTGAGGTGCCGGGGCAGGGCCGTGGGCCGCAGTGCGAAAGGGCAGGGAATGACGCTGACAGACCAATCCGCCACAGTGGCGCCGTCAGAACCGCTGGAAGGACTGGCGCGGTTCGCGTTCGAGGCGGCGCCGCGGTTGTGCGACCCGGCTCATGGCTGCGCACCTTATCACCGCGCCTGGAGCATGATCCGCCTTCTGATGAAGGGCGGCGCGCTGCCCGCGGGCGAGGAGTTTTTTGCGCCCCGTCTGGTTGCGGCAGCGCGGGGCGGGGTGTGCCGGGTGCTGTTGTCTGGGGCGGCCGATACCGGGCTGGCGGCGCTGGTATTGCGCGCGCTGGGCGCCGCGGGGGTCCGGCCGCAGATCGTTCTGGCCGATCGTTGCGCGACGACGCTGGAACAGAACCGGCGCTTTGCCGCGCAGATCGGGGCCCGGTTCGAACTGCATCACGGCGATCTGGCGGGCCTTGATTGCGCGCCGGTCGATGCGGTCGTGATGCATTCGGTTCTGCATTTCATTCCGCCCGAGGCGCGGGCCAGTGTGGTGGCCTCATGGGCGCGGGTGTTGCGGCCGGGTGGGGAGCTGATGGGGTTTCAGCGCCTGTCTGGCGCCGCGCGCAGCCGCGATCCGGCGGGTATCGCGATCAGTGCCGCCGGGCTTGAGGCGGCGGCGCTAGCCTATGGCTTCGATCCGGCAGAGGCGGCGCAGATCAGGCTGGCGGGGGCCGCCTTCTGGGCGGCGCGGCTGACCCATGCGCCCAGCGATCCCGATGCGTTTCGGGGCCTGCTGGCCCGCGCGGGGTTCGACCTGATGGAGATCGTCACGCCCGATGCGGCGCAGACCGGCTCGCCCGTGCATCTGGCGGGGCAGTCGGGGCCTGGCCCGCAAAGCCTGTTCGCGGCGCGCCGCCGCGGCCTAGACCAGCCCGCCCCAGGCTGAGGCGAGAAGCGACGGCGGCAGCCGGATCGCCGCCACCCGCTCAAGGTAGAGCGCCACGCCCGCCCCGGCGGCCCCGGCCCAGACCGCGGCCCGCACGATCCGCCAGCGGCCCGCGGGCGTATCCAGCACGACCCAGACCCCGACCAGCGCCGCCAGTGCCAGCGGCAGGCCCAGCAGCCAGATACCCAAGGGCAGCGCCGCCAGCGCCACAAAGGGCAGGCGGTGGGCCGCGGGCAGCGCGGCCCCGGCCAAACCTCCGCCCGCGCGCAGCCCGCGTGTCAGGATCAGCGCCAGCACCGCCACCGCCGACCACACCAGCGTTTGCGCAAAGCCCGAATAGGCCGGGGCGCCGGTCAGGCTGATCACCGCCAGCCCCAGCGCCAGCACCAGCAGCAGCGCGGCAAAGACCGGCTCGGCCCGCGCTGCGGGGCCGCGCTGGGCGGCGGTGCCCGCGGCGGGCTTGCGCAGCATCCACCACAGCGACAGCGCGATCAGCCCCAGCACGATCAGCACGCCGGGCCGCTGTAGCGGCTGCAACCGCCCCACCTCCAGCAACTGCTGCGATAGCTGAAGGTTCGTTTCGATGAACCCGCCCAGCACGAAAGCGATCACGAAGGGAATGCGCGGCCAGTCAAAGCGTTTGAACAGATAGCCCAGCAGGGCAAAGCCCACCGCCACATGCAGATCGGCCAGCGTGCCGTTCAATTGCACCGAAGTAACCAGCGCCACCAGCAGCACCGGCAACGCCAGCCGGTCGATGCGCAGCCGCGTCAGCCGCGCAGCCTGCGGCGCCAGGGCCAGCCCCAGCGCCGATGTCACGAGGTTTGACAGCAGCAGCGCGAAGATCAGCGTATAGCTGAGCCCCAGCCCGCTGGTCAGCATCGGTGCGCCCGGCGTAAGCCCGTGAATCGTCAGCACCGACAGCAAGATCACCCCGCCCTCGCTGCCCGGCAAGCCAAAGGCCAGAACCGGCAGCAGCGAGCCGCCGTCTTTCGCATCGACCGCCGCTTCTGGTGCGATCACGCCGCGGATGTCGCCTTGGCCAAAGCGGGCGGGGTCGGCGCCCCGGCCCTGCGCGGCCTGGGCATAGGCCACGAAACTTGCCACCGTGCCGCCAACGCCGGGGATCATCCCCACCGCCGTTCCGATCAGCGCCGACCGCCCCGTCAGGCCCCAGTGCCGAAATACCGCACGGATGCCGGCGCGTGCCGAATCCCGGCTGGCATCGACGGGCGCGACCGGCTTCAGATCATAGCTGCGCCGCCACGAAATCACCTCGGCCAGCGTGAAAAAGCCCAGCAGCATGGCGACATGGCCAAAGCCCTCGAACAAGGCGAAGGCTCCGAACGTCCAGCGTGGCGCACTGCTGACCGGATCGCTGCCCACCAGCGCCAGCGTCAGCCCCAGTAGCGTTGCCGCCAGCGCCCGAAGGGCCGAGGCATTGGGCACCGCGATGATCGCCACAAGGCCCCACAGCCCGAACAAAAACCGTTCGGCAGGCCCGAACTGCAACAGGAGCGGCCGCACCGCGGGCAGCAGCGCGATCAGCACCAGAACCCCGATCAGCGAACCGACCGCCGAGGCGGTGGCGGATGCGGCAATCGCCATCCGCGCCTGCCCGTCGCGCGCCATCGGGTGGCCATCCAGCAGCACCGCGGCGCTGGAGGCATTGCCCGGAATGTTGAACAGGATCGCGGTGATCGAGCCCATGAACGTGGCGCCCCCGGTCAGCGCGCCAAACAGCAGCAGCACCGAAACCGGCTCCCAGGTGACCGTCACCGCGATCATGATCGCGGCCAGGCTGGCTGCGCCGATGCCCGGCAGGAACGACGGGATCATCGCCAGCACCGTCCCCAGCAGCGGGATCAGGATGTTGGGCCAGGAGAAGACATTTGCCAGACCGATGCCCAGGGGGTCGAAAAACTCGGTCACGTCAGCGTTCCGTTCCTGCGCCTAGCGGCTCTGGCTGGCCAGCAACATCTCCAGCAGCGGGCGCGCGTCAAGGTAGGCAGTCGCGATCCGCGCGACGATCTCGTCGGCTTCGGGGCCGGTGACGGGGGTCACGGGGCGTTTGCGGGCCTCGGCGGCGGCGCGGAAATCGGGGCTTTCGAGGGCGGCAGTCATGGCGGCCTCGAAACAGGCCTTGGTGCGCGGCTCCATCCTTGCGGGCGCAAACAATGTGCGCGGGCCGTTCGCCAGCGCAACCACGATCTCCCCAAGTCTCTGACGCTCGGCGCGTTCGGGCGCCGGCAGGCCGGCGCTGCGCCGTTCGATCATGCCGCCCGGCCCGCCCAGAACGGGCACGTCTGGGGCCGCCGGATGCGGGCTGTCCGCAAGGACCAGCGCCAGATCGAGATCGTTTGTTTCCCGTGCCCGCAGGGCAGTGGTCAGCGAGGCAGACGCCATATCGACCTCGCCGCGCAGGATGGCCGCGGTATTTTCGACCGAGCCGTTATATCCTGCGATGACCTTGCTCTCGATGCCCAGTGCAAGCGAGGCCAGACCGACCGGGATCAGGTTCGATTCGATCATCGAGGCCGCGCTGATCAGCCGGGTGGTTGACGGGTCGGCCAGGTCGATGCCGTGGCGGGCCAGCCAGGTTTCGGGGTCGCTGTGGACGATGCCCAGCACCTCCAGATCGGCCATGGTCATGCCCAGCGTCGCGTCCGACAGAACCGAAGGGATCACGTCGGTCGCGGAATCGAACAGCGCGACCATTTCGCTCGGCGGGGCCTCGTTCACGCGGGCGATGGCGGTTTTGCCGCCGCCACCGGGCAGGTTTGTCACCTGTGCCGTGGCCCCGGTGATTGCGGTCAGCACGGGCGCCAGCGCGCGGGCATAAAGGTCATACCCGCCACCCGCCGCATTGGGCACCACGATGGTCAGCCGCTGACCCTGAAACACCGATGCGCAATCGGTCGGCAGGCTGGGGTCGGCGGCGACCGGTTCCAGGCTCAGCACGGCGGCAAGGGCCGCAAGCGCGGTGTAACGCAGGCAAGACGGTAATTTCATGGCGATCACGCCCCCTCTCGATTTCGTTACCGAACCTTTCCACTCCTGCGCGCTTCCCGCAAGACAAACCCGACCGAGGCGACCCCACACCGCAGCACGGGCCCGGATTGAGCCTGCGGGTAGCTTCTGTTAGTCAGTGGCAGAACACGGCCGCACCAGCCCCTCCCCGATGGGCCGGTCGCGATGAGCCGACCACCGAGCCGCAAGGACACCGGGTTGCCTGCATCGGGGGGCTGTGCCCCGGCCGCAAGGAAGGACACGTCGCCATGGCAGTGATCGGCATCTCGCATGTGGGGGGCGCGGTGCGCGAAACCTATGTCATCAATGCGCTGAGCGCGCTGTGGCGCGCGCGCGGCATCACGGTCGAGACCGGGCCGGGTTTTCCTGCCTCGGCAGACCTGTGCATCTTGCACCACGACCGCACCCGGATCGACCCGGCCGACATCCCGTCAGCGCCCGGCGGGGTGGAGGTGCTGAACCGCGATGTTCTGGACATCTCGAAACGGCTTTATTCGGCGCTGATCCTGTCGCCGGGCGACGATTGGGCCGGGCCGGTCATCATCAAGACCAACCTCAACTGTTTCGGCGGCCCCGAACGCCGCGGTGCGCGCCGCCGCCCGCTGCATGAGGCGCAAAAGCTGTTGGCGCGCTACGACTGGAACCTGGCGCGAAGCCTGCCCAAGGGGGTTTATCCGGTTCTGGCCTCGATCGCGGAGGTGCCGGGCTGGGTCTGGCGGCGCGAGGATCTGCTGGTCGAACGCTTTGTGCCCGAACGCGAGGGCGATCTGTTCGCGCTGCGCGGCTGGTTGTTCTTTGGCGCAGCAAGTTATGGCTACCGGCTGTTTTCGACCGATCCGATGGTCAAGACCGGCACGATGGTCGGGCACGAGTTCTTTGACGAGGTGCCGCCCGAACTGGAGGCTGCGCGCCGCAGCATGGGGTTTGACTTCGGCAAATTCGACTACGTCGTGCATGACGGCCGCGCCATCTTGCTGGATGCCAACAAGACGCCAAGTTTCGCGGGCGATCCGCAATCGCCGCGCCTGCAACGTCTGGCAGATGCCGCGGCCGAGTTTCTGGCATGACGCCGTTGCCCCGCCTTGACCCTGTCGTGGGGGCCGATCTGCTGTTTCCGTCCGACGCAGCCTTTATGGCGCGCAGCGATCTGGAACAGACGCGGCTTCTGGGCTACCGGCCGCTGAACCTTGATGCGGTCACGACCCTTATGCTGGGCCTTCTGGGTGGTTTGCCCAGCGTTCGCCACCGTTCGTGTGCGACCGATGAAATCCTGCGGTTTCTGGCGGATGCCGGTCTGCGGATCGACGAGGATATGCATCTGTTCGACACCGCAGACGAGGCCGAGGCGATTGCCGACCGGCTGATCGGGCAGGGCAGGCGCCTGGTCTGGCCCTATCCGCTGCGCGCGGGGCGCTTTGCGGAGGCGGCGCATCTGGTCCCACCAGCCCTGTGGCGGCAGTTGAACAGCAAGGAAAACCTGCCCGCGCTCGTGCCCGTGGGGGCATTGGCCGCTCGCCGGGTGATCGCGCTTGCCGATCTGGACGCGGCGCAGCTGCAACCGCCGGTCTATCTGAAAGCCGCGGGCGATGCGGCGACGGGCTGGGGCTATGCGGTGCGCCATGTTGTGCGCGACGCCGACCTGTCTGCCGCGCGCGCCGATTTCGCCGCCCAGGGGATCGACCGCATCCTTGTGGAGGCGGCGGTCGATGTCATCACCTGCTGGTGTGTGAACCTGTCAGTGCTTGATACGGTCGTAACCTGTCTGGGCGCGGCCGAGCAGGTGTTTGCGGCGCCCGCGCGGCAGTCGGGCAGCGTGATCGACCCCGAGGTGGCCTTGCCCGCGGCGGGCATCGCGCTGGCACTGAACGTGGCCGATGCAGCGCGCCGCGCGGGTTTTCGCGGGGTCTGCGGGCTTGACATCGGGCTGGCCCGCGACGGGCGCCTGATCGTCTTTGACCCGAACTTCCGCTTCAATGCCTCGACTGCGCAGGTGGTGCTGCATCCCGCCGCGGTGGCGCGCAGCGGTCTTGGCGTCAGCGCTTCGGTCTCTGCCGCGTCGCCGCGCCCGATGGCCGAGGTGATCGCCCGGATCACCGCCCCGGTGGCCGAAGGTTGGTTCGTGCCGACCCGCCTGCTGGATGCAGCGCTGTTGCCGGCCGCCAATGGGGCAAGCCTGTGCACCGGTTTCGTGATGGGCCGGACCCGCGCCGAGGCACAGGCCCGCGCCAGCGATTTTGCGGCGCGGCTGGCCTGAACGGGGCCGGGCCGCATCAGCGCCGCGCGGCCCAGACGCAAAAGGGCGCCCCGCGGGGCGCCCTTCGCGTTCCTCAGGCGGAACGGGTGATTACATCATCCCGTCCATGCCGCCCATGCCACCCATGCCGCCGCCCGCCGGGGCGCCTTTGGGTTCGGGCTTTTCGGCCACCATCGCCTCGGTGGTGATCAGCAGGCCCGCGATCGAGGCCGCATCTTCCAGCGCGGTGCGGGTGACTTTGGCCGGGTCGATCACGCCGAACTTGAACATGTCGCCATATTCTTCGGTCTGCGCGTTGAAGCCGAAGGCCAGATCCGAGGATTCGCGGACCTTGCCCGCCACCACGGCGCCGTCGACGCCGGCGTTTTCCGCGATCTGGCGCAGCGGCGCTTCCAGCGCGCGGCGCACGATGGCGATCCCGGCGTTCTGGTCCGAGTTCGCGCCCGTCAGGCCGTCAAGCCCCTTGGCCGCCTGAACCAGCGCCACACCGCCGCCCACGACGATGCCTTCCTGAACCGCCGCACGGGTCGCGTTCAGCGCGTCGTCAACGCGGTCCTTGCGCTCTTTCACTTCGACCTCGGTCATGCCGCCAACGCGGATCACCGCAACGCCGCCGGCCAGTTTGGCCACGCGCTCTTGCAGTTTTTCCTTGTCGTAATCCGAGGTGGTTTCCTCGATCTGGGTGCGGATCTGGGCCACGCGGGCTTCGATTTCCGCTTTCTCGCCAGCGCCGTCAACGATGGTGGTGTTGTCTTTGCTGATCGAGATTTTCTTGGCGCGGCCCAGCATGTCGAGGGTCACGTTTTCCAGCTTCATGCCCAGATCTTCCGAGATCACCTGACCGCCGGTCAGGATCGCGATATCTTGCAGCATCGCTTTGCGGCGATCGCCAAAGCCCGGCGCCTTGACGGCAGCGATCTTGAGGCCGCCGCGCAGCTTGTTCACGACCAGCGTGGCCAGCGCCTCGCCTTCCACGTCCTCGGCCACGATCAGCAGCGGCTTGCCCGACTGGATCACGGTTTCCAGCAGCGGAACCATCGGCTGCAGCGAGCCGAGTTTCTTTTCGTGCAGCAGGATCAGGCAGTCTTCCAGATCCGCGATCATCTTGTCGGGGTTGGTCACGAAATAGGGCGACAGGTAGCCGCGGTCGAACTGCATCCCTTCGACGACTTCAACCTCGGTTTCCATGCCCTTGTTTTCTTCGACGGTGATCACACCCTCGTTGCCGACTTTCTGCATGGCATGGGCGATCTGCTGGCCGATGAAGGCCTCGCCGTTGGCCGAAATGGTGCCGACCTGGGCCACTTCGTCGCTGTCCTTCACCGGGCGCGAGGCAGCCTTGATCGATTCCACGACCTTGGTGGTGGCCAGGTCGATGCCGCGTTTCAGGTCCATCGGGTTCATGCCTGCGGCAACCGCCTTCAGGCCTTCCTTGATGATGGCCTGCGCCAGAACGGTGGCGGTGGTGGTGCCATCGCCCGCTTCGTCATTGGTGCGCGAGGCGACTTCTTTCACCATCTGCGCGCCCATGTTCTCGAACTTGTCGGAAAGCTCGATTTCCTTGGCGACCGACACACCGTCCTTGGTGATGCGCGGCGAGCCGAAGGATTTTTCGATCACGACATTGCGGCCTTTCGGGCCCAGCGTGACCTTGACCGCATCGGCCAGAATGTTGACGCCGCGCAGCATGCGGTCGCGAGCGTCGGTGGAAAACTTGACTTCCTTGGCAGCCATTGGATGTGCTCCTGCTGTCTGAATTTCGTTGGGTTCGGTCAGCGATCTCAGGCGATGATGCCGAGAATGTCGCTTTCCTTCATGATGAGCAGTTCTTCACCATCGACGGTGACTTCGGTGCCCGACCATTTGCCGAAGAGCACGCGGTCGCCGGTTTTCACCGACATCGCGATCAGCTCGCCCGAATCCTTGCGGGCGCCTTCGCCCACGGCGACGATTTCGCCTTCGGCCGGTTTCTCCTTGGCGTTGTCGGGGATGATCAGGCCGCCCTTGGTCTTTTCTTCGCCCTGGACGCGGCGGACCAGCACGCGGTCATGCAGCGGTTTGAAAGCCATCTCGTGAACTCCCTTGGTTCCGGTTATGGATTACTGGCACTCGCACTGGCAGAGTGCCAACGACGCTTGAGTTAAGCGCCTGCCCCCGACCTGTCAACACCGCGGCGCGCGAAAATTTGCGCACGCCAGGGGGTGGGCGGCCTTGGCCCGCCGCGGCGGGCGTGGCAGGGTTGGGCAAATTCCGGAAGGATGGGAAATGTTGAAGTCTCTGGTGCTGTTGGTCGGGCTGGTTGTCGGGGGGGCGGGCGGCGCCCAGGCTGAATGTGTGGGGCGCAACCTGATCGCCGATCTGCCGGCCCCGGTGCAGGCTGATCTGTCGGTGCGCGCGGCTGCGGCGCCCTATGCCTCGGGGCTGTTGTGGCAGGCACAGCGCGGCGATCAGGTGCTGACGCTGATCGGCACCTATCATTTCGACGATGCGCGCCACGTCCCGATCCTGGCGCGGCTTGACCCGCTGCTGGCCGAGGCGCGGCTGCTGCTGGTCGAGGGTGGCCCCGCTGAAGAGGCCGCGCTGAAGGCTGCGATCAGCCGCGACCCGGCGCTGATGTTCACCACCACCGGCCCAACCCTGCCCGAACGGATGGACGAGGGCGACTGGCAACGGCTGGCTGCGGCGATGGACGAACGCGGCGTTCCGCCGTTTCTGGCGGCCAAGTTTCAGCCCTGGTATGCGGCGGCCACGCTGGCGCTGTCGCCCTGCGCCATGGCCGAGCTGGCGGCGGGCGCCAAGGGGCTGGATGGCCAGGTGATCGCCCGCGCGGAGGCGGTGGGCCTGCCCGTCCGCGCGCTGGAGCCTTATGACACCGTGCTGCGCCTGTTCGAAGGGCTGACCGACGCCGAGGAAATCGACCTGATCCTTGCCAGCCTGCCGATCGCCGCCCATGCCGACGATTACACCGCTACTTTGGCCGATGCCTATTTTGCCGAAGATATCTGGCTGATCTGGGAATTTACCCGCGCCGATGCGCTGGCCAATTCGGGCATGACGCCCGAGCAGGTCGCGGCGCAATTCGCGCTGAGCGAAGAGTTGTTGATGACCCGCCGCAACCGCGCGTGGATGGCGGTGATCCTGCCCGCGCTGGAGCAGGGGCCGGTCGTGCTGGCCGCGGGTGCGCTGCATCTGCCGGGCGAAACCGGCCTTTTGCGCCTGCTGGAGGCCGAGGGATTTGCGATCCGCCGCCTGCCGCTATGAGCGCGCGCCGCTGCGCTGCTCTGTCGTGACAATGCCATGGCCAGCGCCTATAACGCGCCCCGAATGACCCGTTTTGAAGGCAATCCCATGATCAAGGTTTTCGGCCACAAGGCCCCCGATACCGATTCCACCGGCTCGCCCATCATCTGGGCCTGGTATCTGACCGAGGTGAAAGGCACCCCTGCCAAGCCCGTGCTGCTGGGTGAACCGAACACCGAGGCGGCCTTTGTGCTGCGCCACTGGGGGCTGGACCAGCCCGAGATCATCGCCGATGTGGCAGCCGACGACACCTGCGTCATCGTCGATACCAACAACCCCGCCGAACTGCCCGCCTCGATCAACGCGGCAACTGTGGTGGGCATCATCGACCATCACCTGCTGGCGGGTGGCATCAAGACGCGCGCGCCGATCGACATCACCATCCGCCCGCTGGCCTGCACCGCCACGATCATGCACGACCTGATCGGCGCCGATCTGGCCCGCGCCCCCCGCGCGATCAAGGGTGCGATGCTGTCTTGCATCCTGTCGGACACGCTGGAATTCCGCAGCCCCACCACCACCGCCCATGACCGCGCCGTGGCCGAAAGCCTGGCCGCCGATCTGGGTGTGTCGATTGCCGAGCACGCGGCGGCGCTGTTCGAGGCCAAATCCGACGTTTCGGCCCATTCCGAGGCGGCGCTGCTGCGGATGGACAGCAAGGAATACGAGGTTGCGGGCAAGCAGTTGCGCGTCTCGGTGCTGGAAACCACCGCGCCCAAGGTGCTGCTGGATCGCAAGGCGGCGCTGATGGCGGCGATGCCTGCGGTGGCGGCCGAAGACGGCGCCGATCAGGTGCTGCTGTTCATCGTCGATATCCTGAACGAGGAAGCCACGCTTCTGGTGCCCAACGATCTGGTGAAATCCATCGCCGAGGCGTCATTTGCCTGCAAGGTCGCGGGCGACACCGTGGTTCTGCCCGGCATCCTGAGCCGGAAAAAGCAGATCATCCCGGCGCTGAAACTGTGATCCGTCAGGGCAGGGGGCCTGCGCCTCTTGCCCGCCCAGCCCCTGAAAGGCCCCTCAATGACCCGCATCATCGGCGCATTGTCCGAAATCTCTGACCGGTATCAGGCTGTTTATTGTGACATCTGGGGCTGCCTGCACAACGGCGTGACCCCGTTCCCCGAGGCAGTCGCGGCCTTGCAGGCGTTTCGGGGCAAGGGTGGCAAGGTGCTGCTTTTGACCAACGCCCCGCGCCCGGCGGGGGCGGTGGCGGCCACGCTGGATGCGATGGGCGTGCCGCGCGATGCCTGGGACGTGATCGTCACCTCGGGCGATGCCGCGCAAGAGGCGATGCTGTCGGGCGCGGTGGGCCGCCGCGTCTGGCACATCGGGCCCGACAAGGACGAGGGATTTTTCCGCGACATTCCCGCCGAATTCGCCAAGGCCGCGCCCATCGAACGGGTGCCCCTGGATCAGGCCGAAGGCATCGTCTGCACCGGCCCCTTTGACGAAATGACCGAGGTTCCCGAGGATTACCGCCCACAGTTCCTGCTGGCGAAAACCCGCGGCCTGCCGATGCTGTGTGCCAACCCCGATGTGGTGGTGGATATGGGCGAAACCCGCATCTACTGCGCGGGTGCGCTGGCGGCGCTGTATGAAGACATGGGCGGCACGGCGCTTTATTTCGGAAAGCCGCATCCGCCGATCTACGATCTGGCCAGCCGCCGTCTGGCTGCCCTTGGCGGCGCCGATCCGGCGCAGATTCTGGCGATTGGCGATGGCATCAATACCGATGTGGCGGGTGCCGTAGCCGAAGACCTGGATATGCTCTTTGTCACCGGGGGGCTGGCCGCTGACCAGTTCGGCCCCGATGTGGATGCGCCTAACCCTGATCTGCTGCGCGCCTGGCTTGCCACACGCCAGCAAGACCCGATCTGGTCGATCGGCCGCCTGCGGTGAGGATTGCGGGCCGAGCCACATCGCTGGCCCGCAACAAAATTGCGCCGCAATGACGCGTCGGGATAAATAGTTGCGCGGGTCTTGCGTGGCTGTCATCAAACCGTTATGCTGCACTGCAACATGATCCGGACGGGATTCTCAATGATGCTTGACAACATGCCGCGCGGAACGATCTGCATCGAAGACCTCGAAATCGGGATGCTGCGCTATCTGCGCAAGGAAATCACCGACCGCGACATCGAACTGTTCGCCGAGGTTTCGACTGACCGCAACCCGGTGCATCTGGACGACGACTACGCCCGCGACACGATCTTTGAGGGTCGCATCGCGCATGGGATGCTGACTGCGGGGCTGATTTCGGCGGTGATCGGCGAACAATTGCCGGGCCATGGCACCGTCTATCTGGGCCAAAGCCTGAAATTCATGGCCCCTGTCCGCCCCGGCGATGTGGTCTATGCCGAGGTGAAAGTGACCGCCATCGATCATTCGCGCCGACGGGTGACCCTTGAAACCCACTGCGCGGTGGGTGATACGGTTGTGTTGAAAGGCGAGGCGCTGGTTCTGGCGCCAAGCCGCAAGTTCGACTGACCCGGCGGGCTGCCCCGCCCAACACCGATTGACGCGGGGACATGCAGACCTTCACCCACTGGCAGGGCCTTGGCCCCGATGCTCGCGGCGCCTCGGTGGCGATGGGCAATTTTGACGGCGTGCATCTGGGCCATGCCTCGGTGATCGCGCGGGCGGGCGGCCACGGCGTGCCCTTGGGCGTGGTCACGTTCGAGCCGCACCCGCGGCAGGTCTTTGCCCCCGATGCTCCGGCCTTCCGGCTGATGAATGCCGAGGCGCGCGCGCACCGGCTGCAAAAACTGGGGGTGGCGCGGCTCTATGAGCTGCCCTTTTGCCCCGAACTGGCCGCGATGGACCCCGAAACCTTCGCCCGCGCCGTGCTGGCCGAGGGGCTGGGGGTCACCCATGTCACCGTCGGCGCCGATTTCCGCTTTGGCCGCGGTCGGGCGGGCAGCGCCGCCGATCTGGTGGCCTTCGGGCAGGCGATGGGCTTTGGCGTGACCATCGCGCCGCTGCTGGAAACCGCCGGGCTTGAGATTTCCTCGACCGCGATCCGGCAGGCCCTGTCCGACGGGCGCCCGCGCGATGCCGCGGCAATGCTGGGCCACTGGCACCGGATCGAGGGCGCTGTGCGCCACGGCGACAAGCGCGGCCGGGATCTGGGCTTTCCCACTGCCAACATGGGCGTCGAGGGGCTGCATCTGCCGCGCCTTGGGGTCTATGCGGTCAAGGTCGATGTGCTGACCGGGCCGTTGGCCGGCACCTATAACGGCGCGGCAAGTCTGGGCGTGCGCCCGATGTTCGGCGAAAACCAGCCCAATCTGGAGGCGCATATCCTTGATTTCGAGGGCGATCTTTACGGTCAGCACCTGTCGGTGGCCTTCATCGACTATCTGCGCCCGGAAATGAAATTCGACGGGTTGCCTGCGTTGATCGGCCAGATGGGCGCCGATTGCGCCCGCGCGCGCG
Organism: Phaeovulum veldkampii DSM 11550; assembly: GCF_003034995.1. Classification (GTDB taxonomy): domain Bacteria; phylum Pseudomonadota; class Alphaproteobacteria; order Rhodobacterales; family Rhodobacteraceae; genus Phaeovulum; species Phaeovulum veldkampii. Next base: position 111,466 of record NZ_PZKF01000003.1, read on the forward strand.
ACATTCTGACCGCGCAGTGAGCTTTTCAACCGCCCCGCGTTGCGGCAGGCTCTGGCCATGACCGAAAAGCTTCGCCCCCGCTTCTGGGAACGCCCGCTGGCCCAACTGACCCCCCCGGAATGGGAGGCGTTGTGCGATGGCTGCGGCAAATGCTGCCTGAACAAGATCGAATTCGAAGACACCGGCGAGGTGGCCTTTACCCGGCTGGCCTGCCGGTTGCTGGACAATGAAACCTGCCGCTGCGCGCAATATCCGATCCGCCACCAGTTTGTGCCTGATTGCGTGCGCCTGACCCCCGGCACGATCGGTGCCTGCGCCTACTGGATGCCCGCAACCTGCGCCTACCGGCTGCGGCACGAGGGCAAGCCGCTGTTCGACTGGCATCCGCTGATTTCGGGCGATCCGGACAGCGTTCATGCTGCGGGCCAGTCGGTGCAGGGCTGGACGGTGCCCGAATTCGAGGTGCCCGAGGATGACTGGGAAGACTATATCATCGAGGATCTGTGATGAATTTCGCCTCTGACAACACCGCCCCCGCCGCGCCCGAGGTGATGGCCGCGCTGGTTGCCGCCAACGAAGGCGCCGCAATGCCCTATGGCAACGACCCGGCGACGGCCCGTGTTCAGGCCCGGCTGCGCGAGATTTTCGAGGCGCCCGAGGCTGCGGTCTATCTGGTCGGCACCGGCACCGCGGCCAATGCGCTGTCACTGGCCTGCCTGACCGACCCCTGGGGCGCGGTGTTTTGCCACCGCAACGCCCATATCGAAGAGGATGAATGCGGCGCGCCCGAGTTCTTTACCGGCGGCGCCAAACTGGTGCTGGTTGACGGGGCTCATGGTCGGATGACGCCCGATGCGCTGCTGCGCGCCATCGCCTTTACCGGCCGCGCCGGGGTGCATAACGTGCAGCGCGGCATGGTTTCGATCACCAATTCGACCGAGGCGGGCACGGTCTACAGCCTGAACCAGTTGCACGGCCTGTGCGAGGTCGCCCGCGCCCATGGCCTGCCGGTGCATCTGGATGGCGCGCGCTTTGCCAATGCGCTGGTGTCGTGCGGTGCCACCCCGGCTGAAATGACCTGGAAGGCCGGGGTTGATGCGGTGTCGTTCGGCGCCACCAAGAACGGCTGTGCTGGCGCCGAGGCGGTGATCCTGTTCGACCCGGAAAAGGCGTGGGAGTTCGAGTTGCGCCGCAAGCGGGCGGGGCATCTGCTGTCCAAGCACCGCTACACGGCCGCCCAGATGGAGGCCTATCTGGAGGGCGATCTGTGGCTGCGGCTGGCGCGGCAGGCCAATGCCATGGCCGCGCGGCTGTCGGCGGGGATCGCGGCCTTGCCCGGCGCCGGGCTGACCCACCCGACCGAGGCCAATGCGGTGTTTGCCCATTTCCCCCGCGCCGCGCATCGCCGCGCGCTGGCGTCGGGGGCGGAGTATTATTTCTGGCCCTTCGATCAAAGCCTTGAGGGCGCGGGCGATCAGCCGCTGTCGTGCCGTCTGGTCTGTAGCTGGTCCACCACCGAGGCCGAGGTGGACAGTTTTCTGGCGGCTTTGCGCGGCTAGCTGCGGTCGAGGTTGAGGCCGATCAGGTCAGCCACTTGCGCGACATGGGTCAGCGGCAGCATGTGCCCCGCGCCCGGCACGGTGGCGCGGCCCACATCGGGCAGGCGGTCGGCCAGCGCTTCGGCGACGCGGTGGATGACGGGGGGGCTGTCGGCGCCCAGAATCATCATCACCGGCGCGTCGATCGCCTCCAGCCCGCCATCGCGCAAGATCGTGCCGGGATCGTTGACATTGGCGTGGCCGGCAAGGTCCACCAGCCCGATGCGGGCCACCAGCGCGGCGCGTTGCGCGGGCGCCAGCGCCTCCCAGGGGGTGCCGGTGCCCCAGCGGTCAAGAAAGGCGCGGGCCGCAGCCTCGGGGTCGCGCGCCACCTCGGCGTCAAAGCGCGCATGCGCCGCGGCCTCGTCCTGGCCCTCGGGCGTGTGGCGCACGGCAGCGAACAGGACCGGCTCGATCAGGGTCAGGCTGCGCACGGCCTCGGGGGCCGCCACTGCCAACCGCAGCGCCACGCCCGCGCCAAAGGAATGGCCGATCAGGTCAACCGGCCGGTCGATGAAGCTGGCCGCGATCTGGGTTGCAAGGCGCTGATACTCGATGCCGCAGGCCGGGTCGTAATCGCCGCTCTGGCCGTGGCCGGGCAGGTCGAAGGCGGTCAGCGTCAGCCGGTCGGCCAGCGCGACCCCCAGCCGCGTCCAGGCGCCGCAATGTCCCAGCATGCAATGCACCGCCAGCGCCGGGCGCGGGCCTGTGCCAAAGACCTGCCAGCAGGTCGGATGCCCCGCCCGAACCCCGGACGGCATCACAGGCGGCCCAGATGGGCGTCGAGAAACTCCAGCCGGTCCTGCCCCCAGAACCGTTCGTCGCTGTCGGCCACGATGTAGAACGGCGCGCCAAAGACGCCGCGTTCGACCGCCTCTTCCAGGTTGCGGCCATAGGTCTCGGCGCCGATGAACAGGCCGCTGTCGGCCAGACCGGGGTCAAAGCCGTGGCCTGCCAGCAGATCGCGGACCACCTCATCCTCCGCGATGTTGCGTTCCTCGGCCCAGCAAGCGCGGGCAAAGCCCTGCACCAGCGCGCCCAGATTGCCCTCGGCGCCGCGCGCCTTGGCGGCCTGCGCGGCGATGATCGCATAGCACGACGGCGCGGCATTGGTGGGCCAGAACGCGGGCCGCAGCGTGATCGGCAGGTTCAGATGCTGCGACCAGCGCCGCAATTCCTGTGCGCGGTAGGCCATGCGTGCGGGGTGGCGGTCGGCGGGCGCGGTGCCGCCGGTGCGCGCGAACAGCGCCAGAATATCCAGCGGCCGATAGGTGATGGTCGCACCATGCCGCGCCGCGATTTCCTCCAGCCGCTGGCCCGCCAGATAGACCCAGGGCGAGATCGTTGAAAAAAAGTAGTCGATATGCGGCATTGCAGCCCCCTGTGGCGCGCTTGGGTTTGCGGGCAGGCTAGCCCGGTGCTAAGGCAGGCGCAATCTCGCGAATCCGGCCGCATCGGCCCCTGCCATCCCCGAGGAACACCCCATGGCCGCCATGACCGAACCCAAACTCATTTCCGGCAATGCCAACCGCTCGCTGGCCAATGCCATTGCGCGGCGCATGTCGATGCACCGGGGCATGAGCGTGGGGCTGGTCGATGCCCGGATCGAGCGGTTCAACGATCAGGAAATCTTTGTCGAGGTGTTCGAGAATGTCCGCGGCGAGGACATGTATATCATCCAGCCGACCTCGAACCCGGCCAATGACAACCTGATGGAACTGCTGATCATGACCGACGCGCTGAAACGGTCGTCGGCGGCGCGTATCACGGCCGTCATCCCCTATTTCGGCTACGCCCGGCAGGACCGCCGCGCCAAGGCCCGCACGCCGATTTCGGCCAAGCTGGTGGCAAACCTGCTGACCGAGGCCGGGGTGGACCGGGTTCTGACACTCGATCTGCACGCGGCTCAGATTCAGGGCTTTTTCGATATTCCGGTGGATAACCTTTATGCCGCGCCGGTCTTTGCGCTGGATGTGCAGCACCATTTTGCCGGGCGCCTGGATCAGGTTATGGTGGTGTCGCCCGATGTGGGCGGCGTGGCGCGGGCGCGCGAACTGGCGCAACGGATCAACGCGCCGCTGTCGATCGTGGACAAGCGCCGCGAAAAGCCCGGCGAGATTGCCGAGATGACGGTGATCGGTGACGTTCAGGACAAGATCTGCATCATGGTCGATGACATGATCGACACCGCCGGCACCTTGTGCAAGGCCGCGCAGGTGCTGATGGAATGCGGCGCCAAAGAGGTGCACGCCTATGCCAGTCATGGGGTGATGTCGGGGCCTGCGGTGGACCGGATTTCCAAATCGGTGATGAAAAGCGTGGTCATCACCGATTCGATCGAGCCGGGCGCGGCGGTGAAAGCGGCCTCGAACATTCGCATCGTGCCGACTGCGCCGATGTTCGCCCAGGCGATCCTGAACATCTGGAACGGCACCTCGGTGTCGTCGCTGTTCGACACCGATACGCTCGTGCCGATCTACGAGGGCATGTATTCGCGCCCCTGATGGGGGCAGGGGGCCGCAAGGCCCCCTTTTCATGTCCGCGGCAGAATACGGTTGATGTGGCCCATCTTGCGGCCTGCCTTGGCTTCGGTCTTGCCGTAAAGGTGGATCGCGGTGTTGCCTTCGCGCGCCAGTGTCGGCACCTGCGCCACATCGGCGCCGATCAGGTTCAGCATTTCCACATCCGCATAGCGGCTGCCGTCGCCCAAGGGCCAGCCCGCCACGGCGCGGATGTGCTGTTCAAACTGATCCACCGCGCAGCCCTGTTGTGTCCAGTGGCCCGAGTTGTGCACCCGTGGCGCGATTTCATTCACCAGCAGGCCCGCGGGGGTCACGAACAGCTCCACCCCCATCACGCCGACATAATCCAGCGCGTTCAGGATGCGCGCTGCGATCAGCACCGCATCCGACCGCTGCGCAGAACTGATCCGGGCAGGCACGGTGGTGGTGTGCAGGATGCCCGCGCGATGCACGTTTTCGCCGGGGTCATAGGCGGCAACCTCGCCCGTCAGGCCGCGCGCGGCGATGACCGAGATTTCGCGGCTGAAATCGACAAACCCTTCCAGCACCGCCGGGGCGCCCTGCATTTCGGCCAGTGCCGCGGGGGCATCGGCGGGGGCCATGATCCTGGCCTGGCCCTTGCCGTCATAGCCCAGCCGCGTGGTCTTCAGGATCGCGGGCGCCCCGATCCGGGTCAGGGCTGCATCCAGATCGGCGGCGGTGGTCACGATGGCCCAGGGGGCGGTGGTCAGCCCGATCTCGTTCAGAAAGGCCTTTTCGCTGATCCGGTCCTGGCTGATCGCCAGCGCGTTTCGGTTCGGGCGGATCGGGCGCAGCGCCTCCAGTTGGTCCAGCGCGGCGGTTGGGATGTTTTCGAATTCATAGGTGATGACATCGACCGACGCGGCAAAGGCCGCAAGTGCCGTCGTATCGTCATAGCCTGCCGTCATCACGCGATGAGCGACATCGGCGGCGGGCGGGTTGGCGCCCGGCTCATAGATATGGGTCTTGAGCCCCAGACGGCTGGCCGCGACCGACAGCATCCGGCCCAACTGGCCACCGCCAAGAATGCCGATGGTGGCACCGGGGGCAAGCGGCTCAGTCATCGGCCGGCTCCTCGGGGATCGAGGCCGACAGCGCCGCGCGCCACGCATCCAGCCGGGCCGCAAGCGACGGGTCGTTCAGCGCAAGGATGCCCGCAGCCATCAGTCCGGCATTGGCCGCCCCCGCAGCCCCGATGGCCATGGTGGCCACGGGGTAGCCCTTGGGCATCTGCACGATCGAATAGAGGCTGTCCACGCCCGACAGCGCGCGCGTCTGCACCGGCACGCCGATCACCGGCACCCGCGTTTTCGACGCCATCATGCCGGGCAGATGCGCCGCCCCCCCAGCCCCCGCGATGATCACATGCAGGCCGCGGTCAGCCGCCGCCTTGCCATAGGCCCACAGCCGGTCCGGTGTGCGATGGGCCGAAACGATCCTGGCCTCATAGGCCACGCCCAGTTCATCAAGGATCGTCGCCGCCTCGCGCATCGTGGGCCAGTCGGACTGGCTGCCCATGATGATTCCGACCTTCACATCCATCAAACCGCCCCCTGTTTCGCGCCGCGCACTATAGCCAGCGCGCGGGACGGCGCAATGGCGGCTCAGGCGATGATGTCGGGCGTCAGCAGGTCTTCCAGCCGCGCGATCTGATCCTTCAGCGCCAGCTTGCGCTTTTTCAGCCGCACCAGCGCCAGCGCATCGCCCCGGCCCGACTGGGCCAGCGCGGTGATCGCCTCGTCCAGATCGCGGTGCTCGCGCTTGAGCACCTCCAGCTTCACGCGGAGCACCTCTTCGGGGTTCATCTCGATATGCGCGTTCATGTCAGGCTGTCCTGGACGATGGATCAAGGTCGCGGATAGGGCCACCCGCCGGCCGAGTCGCGGCAGGCAGATACGGGAATATAACAATTTCCGCGCCTTGCAGGAAGTTTTCTTGGGTGCCGTTTCATGGCAGGGGGTGGCTTGCCGCGTCGGGGCTGCGATCAAGGCGGTGATCGGGGGCTTGCGGGGCGGCGGGCGGCGACCCATATCTAAGCCAACGGGGTGCCCGGACCGGGGCTCCGCAACCCGCACGTCGCTTCCAAAGGACTTGCCCGATGACGAAACTGAGCTTTGGCGCCCATCCCTATCTGCTGGGATTTGATCAACTGGAACGGCTGGTCGAACGCACCGCCAGAACCGGAACCGAGGGTTACCCGCCCTATAATATCGAACAATCCGGCCCGGATGCCTTTCGCATCACGCTGGCGGTTGCAGGCTTTGCCGATGCCGATCTGGCGCTGACGATGGAGGACCGGCAACTGGTGATCCGCGGCCGCCAGGCGGAAGACGGGGGCGAGCGTATCTTCCTGCACCGCGGCATCGCGGCGCGGGCCTTTCAGCGCAGCTTTGTGCTGGCCGAGGGGGTCGAGGTCGCGGGCGCGGTGCTGGAAAACGGTCTGCTGCATATCGACCTGAAACGGGCGCTGCCCGAACCTGTGGTGCAGGCAATTCCCATTCGCAAGCGGTAAGGGGGATGCGATGAACACGAAATACGATTTTGGCCCCGAAGCGGGCGAACGTATCGTCTATGTGCGCCCGGTAGCGGTGGCCGACCTGCCGCAAGACGTGCAGGCGCAGGCCGGTGGCCTCAGCACGATCTATGCGCTGCACGAGGCCAATGGCGAACGCATCGCCTTGGTGCGCGACCGCAAGCTGGCCTTTGCGCTGGCCCGTCAGAACGACATGGCGCCTGTCAACGTGCATTGACGGGCGGGGCGGGCCGACGGCGCCGGCCCCGTGTCAGTCCTCGCCCGCCAGAAACCGCTCGGCATCCAGCGCGGCCATGCAGCCCATGCCCGCGCTGGTCACGGCCTGACGATAGACGTGATCGGTCAGATCGCCCGCCGCAAATACCCCCGCAATCGCGGTGCGGGTGCTGCCCGGCTCCACCTTCACATAGCCGCCATTGTGCAATTCCAACTGATCCTTGACCAGTTCCGAGGCGGGTGCATGGCCGATGGCCACGAAAAACCCCTTGCAGGGCACCACCCGCTCGGCGCCGCTGCCCACCTCGCGCAGGCGCACCCCGGTCACGCCCAGCGGTGCCTCGGTGCCCAGAACCTCCTCGACGGTGTGGTTCCACAGGACTTCCACCTTGGGGTTCTTGAACAGCCGCTCTTGCAGGATCTTTTCGGCGCGCAGGCTGTCGCGGCGGTGCACCAGTGTCACCTTGGAGGCGAAATTGGTCAGGAACAGCGCCTCCTCCACGGCCGAATTGCCGCCGCCCGTCACCACGACCTCTTGCCCGCGATAAAAGAACCCGTCGCAGGTGGCGCAGGCCGAAACGCCAAAGCCCTTGAACTTTTCTTCTGACGGCAGCCCCAGCCAGCGTGCCTGTGCGCCGGTGGCAAGGATCACCGCATCGGCGGTGTAGGTGGTGCCGCTGTCGCCGGTGGCGGTGAACGGTCGGCGCGACAGATCAAGGCTCAGGATGATGTCGGAAATCACCTCGGCGCCCATTGCGCGGGCGTGTTCCTCCATCTGGATCATCAAGTCGGGGCCCTGAACCTCGGTCCGGCCCGGCCAGTTTTCGACCTCGGTGGTGATCGTCAACTGCCCGCCCGGCTGCATCCCCTGCACCAGCACCGGCGCCAGCATCGCGCGCGCGGCATAGACCGCAGCGGTATAGCCCGCAGGGCCCGACCCGATGATCAGAACGCGGCTGTGTTTGGTCTCGGCCATGACTGTCTCCTGAATGCGTCGTGCAAGGATATAGCGGCGCGGCGCCCGGCAGAAAACCCCTCGTTGCCTGCGGGGGCGATTGCGCTTGCGCGCCTCGCGGCGAAATATTATTGCGCGATGCGGGCCGTGGCGATACGGTCTGCAAAAAGAAATGCAGGGGGATACCATGGCCGGAGCCAAGCTTGACGAGATCGACCGGAAGATTCTGGCCGAGCTTCAGGCCGATGGCCGGATGACCAATGTCGAACTGGCCAAGCGCGTGGGCATTTCCGCGCCGCCCTGCCTGCGCCGGGTGCGCACGCTGGAAGAGGCAGGTTATATCCGCGGCTACCATGCCGATGTGAACCCGCGCGAACTGGGCTTTGAGGTGCAGGTTTTTGCCATGGTGCGTCTGCACAGCCAGGCCGAAACCGACCTGTCGGCCTTCGAGGCCCGCGCCCGCGCCTGGCCGCTCGTGCGCGAATGCCATATGCTGAACGGCGAGATCGACTTCATCTTGAAATGTGTGGCGCCCGATCTGTCCACCTTCCAGACCTTTTTGACCGAGGGGCTGACTTCGGCCGAAAACGTGGCCAGCGTGAAAACCTCGCTGGTGATCCGCTGCGCCAAGGATGATCCCGGCGTCCCCTTCGAGGTGCTCGAAGCGCGCCTCGCCCGCCTCGCCTGACGCGCCCTTTCGCCTTGGCTGAAATATCCTCGGGGGGAGCCCCGGCTTGCCGGGGCCGGGGGGCAGACAGCCCCCCGCTGCCGCGCGTGCCGCGCTACAGCCGGATCGCCGAAATCAGCCGCCCGTAATCGGCCTCGCCGCGGTGGGTGGTGCGGCGGTAGGAATAGAACCGCTCGGGGTCGGCATAGGTGCAATGGCGCGTCCATTCGGCCTGTGCCACCCCCGCCGCGCGCAGCCGCGCAAGGCCGTATCCCGGCAGGTCGAACATCGGCTTTCCTGCAGGACCGCCGCAGAAGAACCGCTCCGCCGCGGGGTCTTCGGCCACAAACGCCTCCATGAAGGCGTCGCCCACCTCATAGGCGCGCTGCGAGATCGCCGGGCCGATCACCGCCACGATCCGCCTGCGCTTGGCGCCCAGAGCCTCCATCGCAGTGACTGTCGCCTCCAGCACGCCATCACGGGTGCCGCGCCAGCCTGCATGGGCCGCCCCCACCACGCCTGCCGCGCGGTCGGCAAACAGCACCGGCTGGCAATCGGCGGTCAGCACCGTCAGCACGAGGCCAGGCGTGGCCGTCACCAGCGCATCCGCCCGCACTGGCGCGCCCAGCGGGCCGGTTACCGTCACCACATCGGCCGAATGCACCTGATACACGCCCACCAGCGCGCCCACCGCAACCCCCATTGCCTCGGCCACGCGGGCGCGGTTGACCGCGACCGCCTCGCTTTGGTCGCTTGACCCCTGACCGCAGTTCAACCCGGTAAATATCCCCGACGAGGCGCCGCCGCGTCGGGTGAAAAAGCCATGGCGCAGGCCCGCCAGCGCGGGGGCGGTGATGATGTCAAGCGTGGGAGCCATCGTCTGCCTTTCCGTCTTGGGGTGCGAATCCGGGCGGCGGTGCGGCGCCCTCGGGGTGGATCGCCAGCGCCTGGAACAGGTTTCCCATTTCCTGCGGGTGGGTCAAGCGGCGATGGGCGGCGACGTGGCTTTCCAGCGCCGCGCCGCGCAGGCCCGTGGCCAGCCGCTGCGCCCGCGCGGTGATGCCCAGCCGTTCCAGCACCAGGCCCTGCGGCAGCGGTCCCGCCGCCGCGGCACCTGCCGCGCGCGCGGCCTGTGCCAGCGGTTCGAAGTCGACATGGGCGGTCAGATCGGCCGCGCCAGGGGTGGCCAGCGGGTCTTCGGGCCGGTGGCCGCGCAGGGCCTGCAACGTATCGCCCAAGCTGTGCCAGCCGCCATAGTCGATCACCAGCGCCACCCCGCCGTTCCGGGTGATGCGCGCCGCAATGGTCGCCATGACCGCTGCCGCAGCAGGGCAGGTTTCCACCACATCCCCCTCGGCGGTGTCGGCAAGGCGATGCGCCAACGCAGCCAGCGGCGTGGCCGGGGCAAGGCCAAAGGCCAGCTGCCCCGCAGCGTCAAGCCCCACCTGCCGTTCCGCCCAGCCGCTGCCCCGCCGGACGAACTGGCGAATGGGCAGGGCGTCGAAAAACTCGTTCGCCAGAAGGAACAGCGGGCCGTCGGGCAGGCTGTCGATCCGGTCATGCCAGGTGGGCGCCAGAGCCGCCAGCCGGTCGGCCTGCACGGCGCGTAAGCTGGCGGAGGTTTCGACCAGATGCACCTGTGCCGCCTCGGCCATGCCGGGCAGGGCGCGCAACGCGCGCGCCACGTCGGCCATCAGTGTGCCGCGGCCGGGGCCCAGTTCGGCCAGAACGAAGGGCGCGGGGCGGCCCTGATCGGCCCAGACCTGCGCCAGACACAGCCCCAGCATCTCACCGAACATCTGCGAAATCTCGGGCGCGGTGATGAAATCGCCCGCTGCGCCGAACGGGTCGCGGGTGGAATAATAGCCGTGGTCGGGGTGCATCAGGCATTCGGCCATGAATTCAGCCACCGTCATCGGCCCGCTGGCCGCGATCCGCGCCCCAAGAAGACGGCCAAGCGCCGTCATGCAGTGCGTGCCTCGGGCCGCGCCCGCAAGATGAACCACATCCCCAGCGCAATCATCGGCAGCGACAGAAGCTGGCCCATCGAAAGCCCCAGCCCCCCCCAATGCAGCACATGGCCCATCGGATTGTCGGGCGTGATGAACTGTGCATCGGCCTGCCGCACGAATTCGACCGCAAACCGCGCCAGCCCGTAGCCCGCGAGAAACACCCCCAGAATGCGCCCCGGCGCCGCCAGCGCGCCGCGGCGCACCAGCACCCAGATCAGCAGACCCAGCGCCAGCCCCTCCAGCCCCGCCTCATACAGTTGCGAGGGGTGGCGGGCGCAGGCGCCATAGGCCACGCCGGGGCAATCCTGCGCGGCATCACCCGGAAAGATCACGCCCCAGGGCAGGGTCGTGGGGCGGCCCCACAGCTCGGCGTTGATGAAATTGGCCAGTCGCCCGAAGAACAGCCCCACCGGCGCCGCCACCGCCATTGCATCGGCCACGGGCCGCATGGGCAGGCCGTGTCGGCGGCAGAACCACAGCCCCGCCACCAGCACCCCCAGAAACCCGCCATGAAACGACATGCCGCCTTGCCAGACCTTCACGATGTCGAGAGGATGGGCAAGGTAATAGCCCGGCTGATAGAACAGCACGAACCCCAGCCGACCGCCCAGCACCACCCCCAGCACCACCGCCGTAAGCAGGTCTTCGACCAAGGCGGGCGCCATCGGTGCCCGACCGCCCCAAAGCGCGGGCTGCCGCATCAGCCCGGCCACGATCTGCCAGCCGATCACCAGACCTGCGATATAGGCCAGCGCATACCAGCGCAGCGAAAACTCCATCCCCCACAGCGCGATGGTAAAAATTTCGGGGTCGATCTGCGGAAAGGGCAGGGCGGCTTGCATCGGTCACTCCTTCGTTGCGGCTGAAAGAGCGTGGGCGGGGGGCGAAGTCAACCTTGAGGTTTGCGCAGCGCTCGCCCATATAGGCATCACCGCTGCAACATTCGCGCCATGAGGAAGAGATGACCGGTCCCAACAAATTCTTCGACGACATGTCCAAGCTGATGACCAACGCAATGGGCGTGGCGCAGGGTGCGCGCACCGAAGCCGAAACCGCGATGAAAAGCTGGATGGATCGCTGGCTGGCAGACCGCGATTTTGTCACCCGCGAGGAATTCGACGCTGTCCGCGCCATGGCGCAGAAGGCGCGTGAGGAAAACGAGGCACTGAAGGCGCGTCTGGATGCGCTCGAAGAGGCCGCCAAGCCGAAGGCCAAGAAGGTCTGAGGCCCCCCGGCACTGCCCGCCGGGCGGCGCGCGCAGCCGCCCCGATCCGGGTTAGTGTGCCAGCACCCGCTGGCGCAGGTGTCCGTCGGGCGTATAGATCAGCACTTCGCCTGAGGCGGTGACCACAACCAGCAGATCGCGGGCAAAGGTGACGGCCTGAACCTCGGCGCCATCGGGCAGCGTGATCGATGCGGGCAGCGCGGGCAGGGCGCCCGTCTGGCCCCCCGCCGCCACCCCTGCCTGCGGCGCCTGCGCGCCCCCGCCCGGCAGGCGGATGACAAGCAGCGTGACGATCGTTACAAGGCCCACAATCATCGTGGCAGCCAACGCCGTCACCAGTATCTTGAGAAACCGGACCTCGGGCAGCGGCGCATTCTGCGGCTGGGCGGGGTTCGGGTCGGAAGGCATCATGTCGGACATTGCAAACCGCATCCTTCAGGTGACGATCGGGCCGCTGCCGCCCGACCGCCTTGATAAGGCGCTTGCCCGCGAAGTGCCAGAGGCCGAGGCGCTGTCGCGCTCGCGCCTTGCGCGGCTGATCGCCGAGGGCGCGGTCAGCCGCGACGGGCAGCCCGCGAGCGACCTCAAGGCGCGCGTGGCCGAGGGCGAGGTGTATGCCATCGCGCTGGGCCCGGCACGCGAGGTGACAACCGAGGCGCAGGACATTCCGCTGACCGTGGTCTGGGAAGACGATGACCTGATCGTGATCGACAAGCCCGCAGGGCTGGTGGTGCATCCGGCGCCGGGGGCGGTAGACGGCACGCTGGTCAATGCCCTGCTGCACCATTGCGGCGCCAGCCTGTCGGGTGTGGGCGGCGAACGGCGCCCCGGCATTGTGCACCGGATCGACAAGGAAACCTCGGGCCTGCTGGTGGTGGCCAAATCAGACCGGGCGCACCACGGCCTGGCCGCCCAGTTCGAGGCGCATAGTGTTCACCGCCATTACCTTGCGCTGATCCATGGCGTGCCCGATGCTGCCGACCCGCGGCTGCGCGGGGTCAAGGGCGTCAGCTTCGAGCCGGGCGGGGTGATCCGCATCGCCACCCAGTTGGCGCGCCATCGCACCGACCGGCAGCGGCAGGCGGTGACCGCCGACGGCGGGCGCCATGCCGTCACCCGCGCCCGGGTGGTCGAAACCTTTGGCACCCCGCCAGCGGCGGCGCTGCTCGACTGTTGGCTTGAAACCGGCCGCACGCATCAGATTCGCGTCCATATGGCCCATGTCGGGCACGGGCTGATCGGTGACCCGACCTATGGCGGGCGCCGTCGCCTGTCGCACCGTGCGCTGCCCGCCGCCGCTGTCGAGGCCGCCGCAGCCTTTCCGCGGCAGGCGCTGCATGCGGCCACCTTGGGTTTTACCCACCCCGTCACCGGGCAAGACCTGTCCTTCACCTCGGCCCTGCCTGCCGACATGGCGGCACTGATTGGTGCCCTGCGCGGCTCATAACCTGAAGGTCGTCAGTTCAAATCTGACTCCCGCAACCAAAAACAGCAAACATATCAAAGACATGTACAGCGCCCCTCGGGGCGCTTTTTGCTTATGCGCGTTTTACATCAACGCCACATCAACACCACACAAGAAGAACTGCACCAGCACGCATAAGCGGGCAGTGGAATGCAGCGGCCCGCAAAGGTTACGCCGTGACCTTGCGTGCATCGATCCAGCACTGCATCCTCGGCCAACAACTCAACGTTGTCCGAAAGCTTGTTCCCCGTGCCCACGTTTCACATCCCCCGAAAGCTCATCATCGGTGACTTGCGCATTGCCGAAGGTGATCTGCTCACAGCGCCTGGTGTCGCAATCGTTCTCGCCGAACCAGGGGCAGGAAAAACTGCGCTGCTGGCCAGTCTCGCGGCGCGCTTTGGCACAACGCCAATCAAGGCAAGCATCTTCGAAAGAACGACTGCGCCCTGCATTGTCGTCGATGCTTTCGATGAGGTTGCTCGCATTGATCCGACAGGCCTTCATCGCGCTTTGAAAGAGCTGCGACATACCGGGGCTGATCGCACAATCCTGTCGAGTCGATCCGGGGAATGGAGCGACGCCGACACCCGCCTGCTGCATGACATCATGGGTATCGAGCCAATCCTCGCCAGATTGATTCCTTTTGATCAAGACGAGCAGGCGCTGCTTTTTCGCCATCGCCATGCTGACGCCAGCTTCGAGAATTTCCTCTCCGATGCCGCACGTCACGACCTAACTCATCTCCTTGGCAATCCAGAGTTCCTGAATCTGTTCGCGGATGCGTTCGTTCAGGCCGGAGGCCGATTCACGAACCGACATGAGATCTTCGGCGACGCGGTTCGCTATCTGGCTCGCGAAACAAATAGGTCGGTTTCTACACGTGATGCGCCCACGGCAGAGCAACGTATCGCTTTTGCGGACGAGGTCTTTGCTCGGCTCCTTTTGTCAGGTTCCGATGGCGTATCAACGACCGATCTCGCCGAAGGCTCGACGTTTTCCCGTATCCAAGACCTTGGACTGCCCGACCAACGGGTCGCTTCAATCCTCGACACCCGCCTTTTCCGTCCCGCCGCGGGCGCTGATCGACATGAACCCGTTCACCGCATCGTTGCTGAGCATTGTGCAGCCCGGGCGCTTGTCCAACGGATTGACGATCCTGCAAATACATTCACTGTGAAGCAGTGTCTCAGCCTCGTGGCACCCAACGGTGCCACCCGTGATGACCTTCGTGGTCTCCTTGGTTGGATGGCGGCATTGGGAAGCCAGAATGTCCAGGATGCGGCAATCGATGTTGACCCCTATGCAGTCCTCTCAAACGGGGATCCATCGCGTCTCTCGGTTAGGTCCAGACATCGACTCCTTGAAGCCCTGGGCAAACTGGAGGCCGATGATCCCTTTTTCCGCCGTGTAGATCGCTGGCGAAGTTTCAGCGCTTCGGGGTTCTTCTCTCCCGACATCGTTGATGCGATCCGCCCGATGATCGTGCGCGAAGGCGGAGGAGACTTGCGCGCGTTGCTCCTCGAGCTTCTGTCGGGTTCGCCAGCCGTCACTTTGCTGCGTCCTGAACTGGAAGCGATCGTGCTGGACGCCGCCGCCACGCCACAGTGCAGGCAGGCAGCGCTCGATTGCCTCGTCAATGCGAAACTCGACCTGGCATTCATGGTCGATCCACTTATCGCGTCTGCCACGAACGAGGCGCTGCGTCTTGCTGCAAAGATCGTTGGCTATCTGGGCGTAGCTCGGTTACCTCGCGAAAAGCTTCGCGACCTGCTTCTGGCCTGCGCCAACTTGTACCCGGCTGATCCGAGAGAGCGCGAACGCGTGATCGGATCACGGTACTTCATTCGAAGCCTAGTGCGGGACTTCGACGCTGATCTGTGTGGTTGGCTGCTTGACGAGATTTCGCAGGGCGTGGCGTGCACCTGCGGTGCGCGTTCAGGGGAATGTCACTGCCGAGATGGCATCAGCAAGATTGTTGGGCATCTCCTTGACAGATTTTTCGACATCGCCGAGGCGCCGTGGGATCCTGCGAGGATCTGGCGCTGGCTGAAACCACTTAACTTCCACCGCTCGGCCAGTGCGAAGGATAGCGCAGCAATCCGCGTCCTGCAGGAGGAACACCACCTGCGGCGTGAAATTCAGCTGCTGATCTTCGAGGGGCTGACCACTCGGGAGGCCATGATCGACCAAGGGATCGACCGCTATGGCCATGCGGGGTTGTCTTTTCATTATGACGATATCCGGCCGATGATGGATCACGCAATTGCGACAGGCAATGTCGAACTTTGGGACTTTTTCGTTCACTCGCACAACTTCTATCGAGCACGAGGGGAAAGGGGCCCGGACGAGCTTCGAAATTATGCTCGACAGCAAGCGCTTCAGAATCCGGATTTCCTCGCCAGGTGGGCACTAAGACAACGCCAACAATTCCGTGGCTGGCGGCAAAACCGCGAACGGCGCTATCGCTTTCAGGCCCGTCGGCGGCGTCGAGAGCGCGCAGCTGAAGGCAAGGCGGTCAGATCACTGACCAGAGATCGCGGCATCATCGAAGCCGGCCAACACAAAGGCTGGCTGAGCTACATCGCGCGCTGTTACCTGGTTCAACCGAACGACATGGACGAGCTTACGCGTGGGTTGATCGACGTAGACGCGTCCCTGCGGAACTTTCTCCGCACTGTCGGCGATGACATCCCGACCTTGGAACAGTGTGCGTTGGGTATCGCTCGCGCAAGCGTTGTCAGGCTTCATGCAGCCTGCGTAGCCGAGTTCAGGGTCACCGCAGACCTGTCGCAAATTGATCGGCGCATTCTCGCTGCAGTTCGCACAGATATTGGCGGATACAATTGGGGCAGTGAGGGTGAACGCGAGCTATTCGAGGAAGCGGTCGACGCAACGCTTTTTTGCAACGCGGCCGATGCAGACGCGTTCATAACAGGGTACGTTGAAGCTCAGCTCGCCTCTGGCAGCGAAACGGCAGACGTAAGTTGGCTGGAACGAAAGCCAACGTTCCAATTCTTACTGCCAACTCGTCCTTTGGAATGGTTGCGCAAGTTTCCGGCCATCGCACACCATCCCTTGCTCGATCCCGACCGTCCGCGCCCCGGCCGACCAGCGTTGCAGCGCCTCGGGCGTCGCATTGGCGACCTGCGCGAATTGACGGATCTGCGCGGCACTCTCGGCGGTGGAGCGGACGATCAGGCCGAGCGAGGCTGTCGCCGCTGCGGCTGCGGCCCCGAGGGCAAGCCCCGCCCGGCGTGCGAAAGCAGCAAGCCGGGTGTTGGCCAGTTCCATCTCGCGCGACAGGCGGCCGAAGCCGCGCGCCCCGGCCTCGCCCACCCCTTCCAGTTCGGCACGCACGCGTCTTCCGCCCTCCGCCACGAGGCGGACGGAGACCTTCTTCTCAGCCATTCCGGCGTCCTTCCATCTGCTCGTTCAGTTTGCGAACCATCACCGCCTCGATCTCGGGCAGCAGTTCGGCGGCTATCAGCGCGTTGACGCCAAGCGCTTGCGCCAGTGAAAGCGCGGCACCCATGTCCCATCCGATGACGGCACCCGGCGCGATGCGCAACTGGCCGCCGAGGCGCTGGGTCAGGTCCCAGACCTGCCATCCCTCGACGGTTTGCGGCCGGTTCAGTCTTGCGGGGCAGTCGGGGCAGGGGCCTGCGCAGGCCGCGCAGTAGCCGTCGCCCCCGCCGAAGGACCAGTCGGCGAGGGCGCGGAGGCGTTTTTTTCCTGATCCAGCATCAGGCCGCGGGCGACGTATTGCGCCTGGAAGGCCTCGAACACGGGCCAGATTTCCAAGAGGGCATCGATCCCGGTCGGGCTGACCGGGACAGGGGCTGCATCTCTGGCGCCCTGAAGAAAAAGCTGGGTCTGCCCATCGCAGCGGAAAAGGTCGAGGGCAGGGGGAAGGTGTACCGGCTCCCCGAAGGTAGCTGATCGATCAGCAGTAGTCGTCCATGCAGTCGTCGTAGCTGTCGCCGGTCAGTTCACAGAAAGTCTTGAGGGCCCCCTGCAGGGTAAAATACTGGTGTTCGCTGCGGTGGTAGAAGAATTCGCCGCGGACACCGACATGCGCGACCGCCCAGTCCTTGATCGCATTGTCGCTAGGATCGTGCGTAAGGACCACGAGGCTGTCCTCGGTCATCCTCGCCCTCGACCGGGCCATCCCCGCCCAGCGCCTCGGGATCCTGCAGCAGGGCGTCTAGGTCATCGTCGCTGATGCCCAAGAGCGTCAGGTCGAAATCCTCGGCCAGCAGCCCTGCGATCTCGTCACGCAAGACCGCCTCATCCCATTCGCCCAGTTCGGTCAGCTTGTTGTCGGCGATCCGGTAGGCCCGGCGTTCCGCCTCGTCGAGATGGCTGAGCCGGATCACCGGTACCTCGGTCAGCCCGAGCATGGTCGCGGCCAGCACCCTGCCATGGCCCGCGATCAGTTCGCCGTCGTCGGCCACCATGCAGGGCACGGTCCAGCCGAACTTCGCCATGCTGGCGGCGATCTTCGCCACCTGGTCGTCACCGTGCATCTTGGCATTGCGGGCATAGGGGCGCAGCCGGGCAATCGGCCAGGACTCAACCTGGCTAGGCGCGAAGACGAGGTCCATGGGGCGGGGCTCGGGATGTGGGGGAGGGGAAATGAAAAGCGCCCGCTAGGGGGTTCCTCCGGGCGCAATTCTTCGATGATCAAGGGGTAGGTCAATGGGGGCAGGTCTGTCAACCCGAAAAGTGAAGCGGATTCAACGGCTTCTGACGAATTGGCTTTTCGGGGTGGCTTCCGGCCACCTGGCTTCCCCGGAGGTGGCTTCCCTGGCTTCCCGCCTGGAATCCACCTCGTCCAGATCGTGATTCCGCAAGCCGCTGATCTGACTCAAGATTTCCGGCGTCAGCGCGCAAGGTGGCTTCCGCCTGGCTTCCCCGGTGAAAACGCCTCACGCTAGCGAACCGCCGCGCTGCGCCCCCCCGCATACATACGGGGCCGGGGAGGAACCATGCCGTGGGGGGATGGGGCGGTGAACCCCATCGCCCATCGCCTTTGCGTCAAGCGTTGGGTCGGTTGTCGAGGTTCTTGTTAAGCACCTGCTCGATGTTCTGGCTCCAGGCCGCTTTGAACGCCGGATCCGAGGCAAACAGCTTGTAGAGCTCTAACTCGTCCTTCCGCCTTTTCAGCATCACATCCTGCAGCATCTTTTCTAATGCGAGACCACGATTGTAGGGGTCAGCATTGTCCTCGTACTTGGCGGTGTAGTCCGGGTGAGCACGGATGCTGTTGACGATATTGACGAATTTGACCCGCTGCTCCTCTGGCGTCGCGCTCCAGCCCTGAAACCACCGCTCGTTGAAACTGCGAATGATGTCATCGAGAGGGTCGGTTTCCGGATCGCCGTCGCGGTTGCCACGCGGGTTCGGGTTTTGCGGAGTCAGTTCCGTATCCGACGCATCAAGACCGATTTCATGGTTCAGCTTTGTGCGCTCAAGGCCGTAGGACGACAGATCAACGGCCTCCAGCAGTTCATCAAGCATGTCCTGGTTGGGATCCTTGATCTTCAGCTTGGGGATCAGGAACTTCAGCAGCCAGAACAGCTTCTCCCATTCCAGCACTTCAAACGGGATGATAGATGCCATCTGACCGTAGATCTTCACGAACTGTTTGGCCTTGATCTTGAAGTCGATCTTCTCGGCGTCAGGCAGCTCCAATTCGGCGTTGAAACGGTTGGCCGCGATATCGATGATCGGGCTGAGGGTCTGGGCATCTTCACCGGCAAAGTACCGGGTCACGAAGTCTTCGACCTCCTGCCATTCGTACACGCCCACTTGGTCCAGCGCGTCCTTCAGTTCGTGCAGCACGTTGACATCGGTTGCCTCGGACAGCGTAGTCACGGTGTAGAAAGGGTCGAAGGCCGCCTTGATGTCGTCGACGCTGTTGAAGAAGTCGAGGATGAACAGGTCTTCTGTCCGTTTGCCCAGCTTGGGGGCGGAACGGTTCAGTCGGGACAGGGCCTGGACGGCCAGCACGAACTGCAACTTCTTGTCCACATACATCGCGGTCAGCTTGGGCTGGTCGAATCCGGTCAGGTACTTGTTCGCCACGATCAGCAGCCGATAATCGTCGGTGTCGAACTTGTCCCGCGTTTCGCTTTCGGGAAAGCCGTTCATGTCGGCTTCCGTGTATTTTACCCCATCGACGGTCTTTTCGCCTGAAAAGGCGATCAGCGCCTTGAACGGGTTTCCTTGCGCATCAAGCAGCTTGGTCACCGCCTTGTAGTAGCGGATCGCGGCTTCGATGTTCTGGGTGATGATCATCCCCTTGGCCTTGCCGCGCAGCTTCTTCGTGTTCACGACCTGCGGGATGAAGTGGTCCAGCATGATCTCGGCCTTGGTGTTGATCGTGTGCTGGCTGCGTTCGACATAGGCGCGCAGTTTCTTCTGGGCCTTCTTGGTGTCGAACAACGGGTTCTCTTCCACCGATTTCTGGATTTCGTAATAGCTTTTGTAGGTTGTGTAGTTGGCCAGCACGTTGAGGATGAAGCCCTCTTCGATGGCCTGTTTCATGCTGTAAAGGTGGAACGGCTTGAAGCTGCCATCCGCCTGGCGCTCTCCGAATTTCTCAAGTGTGGTCGCCTTGGGCGTGGCGGTGAACGCAAGATACGATGCGTTGCCGCGCATCTTGCGCGATTGCATCGCCGCCAAGATGCGGTCTTGCGGATCGTCCTCGTCTGGGTCCACATCGCCCGCACCCATCGCGCGATTCATGTTGTCATGGGCCTGGCCGCTTTGGCCACTATGCGCCTCGTCGATGATCACCGCGAACCGCTTGTCGCTGAGGTCAGCAATGCCGTCGATGATGAAGGGGAACTTCTGAATCGTTGTGATGATGATCTTTTTGCCGTTTTCCAGAGCCGCTTTCAGGTCGGCCGAGCGCAGGGCCGGGGCAACGATGTTCTTGACCTCGGAGAAATCCTTGATGTTGTCGCGCAGCTGCTTGTCCAGCAACCGGCGGTCCGTGACCACGATGACACTGTCGAACAGCGGCTGGTCCAGACCGCGCGCGCCGGGCAGGCTGGTGCTTTTGGGATAGGCTTCGATCAGCTGATACGCCGCCCATGTGATCGAGTTCGATTTGCCCGAACCCGCCGAATGCTGGATCAGATAGCTGTGGCCGACGCCATTGGTGGACGCATGGTCCAACAGGCGGCGCACCACGTCCAACTGCTGATAGCGGGGGAAGATCAGCGATTTCTTTGCCAGCGGATCGGCAGTCTTGCCCTCCAGCAGCACGAAATGCTGGATTATGCCTGCAAGGCTGGCGGGCAGGAATACCTCTTCCCACAGATAGGCGGTCTTGTGGCCGTGCGGGTTGGGCGGGTTGCCCTCGCCGTTGTTGTGGCCCTTGTTGAACGGCAGGAAAAAGGTGGCAGGCCCGGCCAGTTTGGTCGCCATGAACACCTCGTCGGTGTCCGCAGCCATAGGGTAGCCATAGGTGTCCATCATTCGACCTCCGACAGCGCCGCGACCGGCACACCCAGAATGTCCGAGATCAGCCCATCCGCCTGCTGTTCCAGCGCCAGAATGTCCGCGGTCACCTTGTCCAGGCCCCGCAGGGGTTTGTGGCGGTAGAAGTATTTGTTGAAGCTGATCTCATACCCGATCTTGACCGTGTCGAGGTTGATCCAGGCCTCGTCGACATGCGGCTTCACCTCGGCCTTGAAATAGCGGTGGATGCTGTCTTTCAGCGGCACAGACTCGCTATCGCGCAGGTCGGCGTTGGAGGCGTAGGTCAGCCAGCTGCCATCGGGCTGCTTGTACAGGCCAAAGTCGCCCAGATCCGCCACTTCGCAACCCAGCCGCGCCGTCACCGCTGCAAGCTCGGCCCCCGACAGGCGCAGCGATTTGTCGATGACCTTTTCGGCGTCTTCGGCATACCAGCTGACAGCGTTCAGGATGGCGTTCTTCTCGGTCGCCGACAGCTTGATCTTGCGGGCCTTCAGCGCCTTGTTCACGCGTTCGACAAAGGCGTTGTAATCGGCGGATTCCTCAGTGCCGATGGCCTGCATCAGCGTGTGGCCATGGGCCAGCAATTCGCGCAGGCGCTTCCAGTTGCCGGTATCCAGCAGTTTGGCGCGGGCGCTGGCGTTCAGGCTGATGCCCTGTTCCTCGCACCAGACCATGATCGGCTTGGCCTGTTCTTTCAGAAAGCCCGCGTCATAGACCGCATCGCCATGGGTTTCCCACAGATGCTCCATCGGTTCCCGCAGGGATTTTTCGAACCGCAGAGGGGCCAGCCGTTCGGCGTTGAACTGCGCACGGCGGCGGTCGGGTCGTTCGATGGTGACCTTGTGATAGCCGAAATCGGTGTTGTCGAAGATCTGCACCGCAATGCCGGTGGGATCGCCATTCGCGTCGAGCTGGCGTTCGACCGCCTGGAAAGTAAGGTAGGCCCTGGTGATCGCCTCGATATGTTCGGGCGCGAATTCGCAGTTCTTGTCGCCAAGGTTCTTGCGCAGCTTGCGGTACAGCAGGTTGGCGTCGATCAACTGCACGCGGCCCTGTCTGTCGGCGGGTTTGGCGTTGGTCAGCAGCCAGATGTAGGTGGTGATGCCAGTGTTGTAGAACAGGTTGTTCGGCAGCTGGATGATGGTGTCGAGCAGGTCGTTTTCGATGATGTGGCGGCGGATGTTCGACTCGCCGCTGCCCGCGTCGCCGGTGAACAGACTGGAGCCGTTGTGAACGCTGGCGATGCGTGCGCCGACAGCACTGTCCTTGGTGGACTTCATTTTGCCCACCATTTCCATCAGAAACAGCAACTGGCCGTCGCTGGAGCGGGGGGTGGCGTCCCTGGTTTCGATGGTGCCCCAGTAATCGGCCAGTTCGACCTTGAAGCGCGGGTCGATGACGTCGTTGCCGTCCTTGATGTGCTTCAGCTCGCTGTTCCAGCTTTTGCCGTAGGGCGGGTTGGACAGCATGAAATCGAAGCGCTGGGCGGCGAATTCGTCGGTTGATAGGGTCGAGCCGACCTTGATGTTCTCCGGGTTGTTACCCTTGATCATCATGTCGGATTTGCAGATGGCATAGGTCTCGTCGTTGATTTCCTTGCCGTACAGGTAGACGTCGCCGGTGGCCTTGATCGAGCCATCAGGGTCGATGACGTAGTTCTGCGATTCCGTCAGCATGCCGCCGCTGCCGCAGGCGGGGTCATAGATGGTCATGACCGGGGGCAGGCGGTCCTTGATCGGGTCAAAGACCAGGTGCGTCATCAGGTGGATCACCTCGCGCGGGGTAAAATGCTCCCCGGCCT
The DNA here is from genome assembly GCF_003034995.1 of Phaeovulum veldkampii DSM 11550. Lineage (GTDB taxonomy): Bacteria > Pseudomonadota > Alphaproteobacteria > Rhodobacterales > Rhodobacteraceae > Phaeovulum > Phaeovulum veldkampii. The sequence goes on from NZ_PZKF01000003.1 coordinate 133,972, forward strand.
CTTCGTTGTTTTCTTCGTTGAACTTGCGGATCAGCTCTTCGAAGACATAGCCCATGCCAAGGTTGCTGAGGGCCGGGAGCGTGTTGCCATCAGGGTCTTCGACCGGGTGCGGCGTGAGGTTGATGTAGGGCGAGATGAACTTTTCCAACACGTCCAGCAGGACCTGCTTGTTCGCCATGTGCCGCATCTGCTCCAGCAGCTTGAAACGCGAAATGATCTCTTTGACGTTGTCAGAGAAGCCGTTCAGGTAATCTTCGACATTGGCCAGCAGGATCTGCTGATTGTTGGTGGCTGTGGCGTGCAGCTGCTTCAGCGTCCACTTGCTGGTGTTGAAGAAGACATAGCCGGAAGCGGCCTTGAGCGGGGCATCGTCCAGTTCCGTCGCCTTCATTTCGTCTTTCTGAAAGCGAACTTCTTCCAGGACGGCAGCCTTGGTGGGTTCAAGCAGTGTGTCTAGGCGGCGGAGTACCACCATTGGCAGAATGACATCGCGATACTTGCCGCGGACATAGACGTCACGAAGGCAGTCATCCGCGATGGACCAGATGAAGGAGACAAGCTTGTTGTGGGCAAATTGGTTCATGGGTGGGTTCAGCAGTCCTGTTGTCATGCCGGTACGTGGGGCGCGGCAATTTTGTTAATCGAATTAGGCGGTTGGCCCTCGATGCTGTCAGTCACCGTATGAGGTGAACAATGATGTCGCAACGGGTTGGTTCAATCTTGGGGCGATCGCAGCTCTGCGTGGGGCCAGTTCGACCGCCGCGCTGTGACGATCTGGGCCTTGAGCTGCTCGATCTGTCTGTAGAGAGCCTGGCGCTCCGCCACCGCAGCCGCAACTTTTGCCTGCGTTTCCTTGTCAGGCAGTGGAATTGCCAAACTTTTCAGGTCTTTCATCGCAATTGTCTGAATCGCAGAGCCCCCAGCCAAAGACTTCAAATGCTCCTGCACCACCTCATCCGACAGATATTCGTAGAGGACGTGTGGGGAGAGCTTATGCCTGCCTTTGAGACGCAGGATCATCAGAGACTGGCCAGCTGCCCAGATGGTCGATGATCCGTCCGCTGGCACGTCGTCAGGCACGATTCCGACCTTGCCGACAGCACCTTTGAAAGCAATCAGCACATCACCCGGCCGCAGTACCTGATTGGCGGCCTTTCGGAACTGCACCCGATCAACGGAAATCGTGCGCGACGGATCAGAGACATTGCCGTTCTCTGCAATGTCCGCCGGTGCCGCCTCAAGAACGATGTACTCGCCGCCTTCCTGTTGGGTGAGCGCCGCTGGCCTGATCATTTCAACCAGTTCCGAAAGTTCAGCAACCTCTGACTTCGCAAGCAATTGGGCAATCGCATCACGGGCGTGGCGATCAAGGTAGCGATCAATCGTAAGGGTGTAGCCTTCTTCCTTGATGCTAAGCACGTCGATGTCACGTGCGAATGCTTCGTTCCCTGTCAGTTCGACAGCTGGAAGCTCTGACCAAGCAACGCCTTTGCGAATTTCCAGTCGACCACGCTCCCGTCGGGAAGCGAACTGTTCATCGGTAAGGTTGACGAAGCGGATCGCCGCGTGGCTGGTCCCCTTCGGTGAGAGCAGGAGGAGCGCTGTATTGATCGACGTATTTTGAAACATCATACTCGGCCCAATGCCCATGACCGCGTGCAGACGGCCAGAGTGCACCAGCTCCTCGCGAGCAATCGCTTCAACTCCGACGGCGCGGAACAACGCCCCTTCGGTGACAGCCAAGACAGTTCGCCCTCTCGCGTTCTGCAGAGCATCGGCAATTGCAACGGTTTCGCTGGATATGCGACCATGCCGCCCGCCGAAAACCCCCAAGTGGGAGAGCGTGGCTTCAGGTACGTCTCCAGCGCGAGACATATCAAAGCCAAACGGCGGCATGATAAGTTCGACATCGAAATAAGGTTGGCCTGAACGCGTCCAAGGGTTCGATTTGCTGAACTTGATGTCGAGGTCAAAGATTGCGGCCAACTGTCCGAGAATACGGCTGTCCTGCTCCCAGCCTGCATATTCTATGATGGTTGGCTGTGCATATGTTTTGCGATCAATAGCGAAAAGCAGTGCTGGTCTAAGGCTTGCCGGGTAAGAAAAACGTGCACTTTGCGCGTTTCCCAATAGGCCAAGAAGCTCTTGTGCCGCGTCCTGCCGGATCCAAAACTCACCAAAGTCGCGGCTCGCATTGGCGTCCAACATCGCGCACACGTCGGACAGTCGAAGCTCCAGTGGCGAGTCAAGAAGTGCTTTGGCGGCAACCTGGATCAGTGCGGCGCTGCTCGGCTGCTCATGACCGTACGCGACGGAGGCTGTGTCACTCCAATCCTCTCCCTCTCCCTTATTAAGGTTCGCGGCGGTTTCGATGATCGCGGTCACGATTTGGCTGGAAGAAAGTGACGAACCACGCAGATTGTTCAGGATTTCATGAAAGGTCATGTAAATTCCAAAGTCAGGAGTTAATTGTTTTTGTCATCGCCCGGCAAAAGCTGTCGGCTCGGTACGTGGTGACCAAGCTGTCACCTGCCGCGACTACGACAACGCCACCTTTGCGGTCGGCGTCGTCGAGGAACTTCAGCTTTCGCCGCAGCTCTGACATCTCTGCGCGGATGGTCTTGGTGTCGAGGACATACCGATCTCCTTCAATACGGCCGAGGTCTAGGGCAAGGCTGACCAGCTCCTTGCGGATGCCGCGTTGGTTCATGCGAGCGTGAATGTGTGTGGTGGTGTGCATCGGTCGCCTCCTGTCGATGGATCATATATGAGACACGCCTCGGCAGAAATCAATAGCAAACTTAAAAAAGCAGCAGATAATTTTTAAGGCAGGGCTGTTTAGGTCGACCTGACCTGACTCGCACGCGCAGCAACCCACCACGGCCGCGTCTTCGGCATGGCCGCCGTCACCTCGACCTCCCGTAGCATCCCGCCCGCGATCAGCCCCTCGCGGACCCAGCCCAGCGCCTGCCACCAGTCGTCATAGCCGCGCCGGGCAGCCTCGATCTGCTGCGGATGCGGCGAGAAAGTGACCGGGCAGGCCAGGATGTCGATGGTTTTCCATGTGGCGCGAGCGCCTGGGCCGCGCACGCGGATGGGCGCCGCGATATTTGCAGAAAGCAGGCAGTGGGAAGGCGATCAGTCAGCCCGTAAGACGAGTCGTGGACAGGAGACTGTAACCGGTACGATCTCGCTGACCGTGGATTTCAAGTCGAGGATCGCGGAAGACAGTGCCCGGATTAGAGTAACACCTACCTCTGAGGTTCCTAGCGGGTTTGAAATCGAAGTCGTGGACGAAGCTGGCGGTACGACCGGTCGGAAGCCATTTGACGGGGTCGTGAATCTGAGCGTGCCGGTTCGTAAGGATGGGGAAAATCGCTTCGTCCTGACAGTGCATAATGCTGCAGGTCGAATTGTGGAGGACCTTACACGCGAGGTCACCATCGTTCGCACTCAGGCGAGCGCTGCCAGTATTCCCATGACATACACGCTCGCAGTGAAGACGCAGACGGGTACGGTTGGCTATGAGCGGAATCGTCTTGAGCCGATCCTGAAGAAGGGGACCGCACTACCTGCTGAAGGGCGGCATAGGTTTCGCGCTGGCAAACCGCTCAAAGCCGGGGAGGATGACTTCATCACTTTCGAATTCTACGAGATGCGTGAAGGTATCGATGATCCTGAGCGCAATCTTCATATTGGTGATTTCAGGATGAATGGACGGGAGGACCTGGAGCGAGGAGAGCGCATAAACCGCGGAGACGACCTGATTGTTCACTGGAAGATGAGTGACAATGGCACCCTAAGTTTCGCGGTCGAGTTGCCGCACCTCGGGCGCTTGATCGACTCTCATAATCTGTACCTCGCTCCGGGAGGACACATAAACTTCGACGGGCAACAGGGAGCAGAAGTGGCCTCTATGCTTTTGGAGCGGGCCGAAAACGACCTAGAGGAACTCAACGAGACGCTCGGCGGCAAGGCCGATCCGTCAGGGGATCTCCGGGCGCGAATAGAGCGCCTTGATGCCGCGCTCTCTACCTCTGTTGACGCCGATATCCGGTGGCGGCGACGCTACCGATATCGTCGAACTGGCACACATCCTTGGGAGTTGATGAGGCAGTGGCAGCGGCAGTTTGATCGGAATGTCTGGGGGAAAGTGATGGTTCTTTGGTGGGTGACCGTTGATGACATCAACGCCACATCAACCTGCGACTGCTGGCATCGCGCCGGTCTTGCGTGTGAGTCCGTGCGAATGCTGATGTTTGCGAGGACGAAAACTACGCCAGACCAAAGGCTTGCCTCGTAAGTCGCTGGTTTTTCTGATTATTCGGTTTTGCTCTTCCATGGGCTCATAACCTGAAGGCCGCAGGTTCAAATCCTGCCCCCGCAACCAAAATACCGTTGGATAACAAAGACTTGGAATCCGACAAAAACACTTGTGTATAGACACTCGCGTTTTACCTCAACGCCACCTCAACGTTTGACGAGTCCCCCTGAAACCCAGGGGGCTTTTTGCGTTTGTGGCGGCGGAGTAAAGCCGTGGCAGCACCACGCTATGGTCGATTCTAGCTCTGGCGTATGACGATTGCCAAGGGACGCTCGACTGATCGGCACTTCGCATGCTGATCGGCCGTAGGACGAAACTGACACTGAATTGCTGGTCCCAAGCGCGGCGCTGGACACGAGATAACGTGACGGCTTCGCGCGATGCAGGCGAGGTTGCAGGCTTGGCGGAGCTAGTCATCGGTCAGCCGCCCGTCGCGAAGGTGGATCAGCCGGTCGAAGCGGTCGAAGATTTTCTCGTCATGGGTCACTGTCAGGATGCAGGCTTCCTGCTCGGCGGCAAGCTTTCGCAGCAGGTCCATGACCAGTTGTGCGCGTTTGCTGTCCAATGCCGCCGTCGGCTCGTCCGCAAGGATGATCCGCGGGCGGTTGGCCAGCGCGCGTGCGATGGCAACCCGCTGCGCCTCGCCCCCCGACAGCAGCGCGGGCTTGACCGGGGCGCGGTGGCCGACCTCGAGATAGTCGAGAAGCTCTTTCGCCCGCTCTTTTCCCTCTTTTTCAGGTCGGCCTGCCAAGTCAAGCACGAGCGATACGTTCTCTGCCGCCGTCAGGAAGGGCAGCAGGTTGTGCGCTTGAAATATGAAGCCAATCTTGTCCAGCCGCAGACGGCGCAGATCGCTGCGCAGCCATTTGCCGTCAAAGACCGGATCACCATCCAGCACCACCCGGCCCGAGGACGGGTCAAGGATGCAGCCGATGATGTTCAAAAGCGTCGTCTTGCCAGACCCCGACGGCCCCAGAAGGGCGATCACCTCACCCGCGCGCACCTGTAGGTCAACCTGACGCAGCGCGTCGACGCGGGTTTCGCCCTCGCCGTAGTGCTTGGCCACGGCCTGCACATCGACCAGAATATCACCGATGGCCATGGCTCAGCCCCCCAGCGCGGTGGCAGGGTCCACCTTCAGCGCCGCACGCACGCCCAGACCGCTGGCGGCCAGACAGACCACGACGATGATCCCGGCCAGAACGGCCACGTTAAACGGTTCCAGCACCACGCGGCGCGGAAAGACATCCTTGACGAGCAGGATCAGAACCAGACCGATGCCCCAACCTGCGGTCCCAAGGATCAGCGATTGCTGTACGATCAGCCCGATGATGGTGCGGTCTGGGGCGCCGATCAGCTTCAGCGTGGCGATCTGCTTCAGCTTTTCCATGGTCATGGTGTAGATGATCAGCGCGATCACCACGGCCGACACCGCCAGGAGGATTCCCAGAAACAGCCCGATCTGAC
>NZ_PZKF01000004.1 GCF_003034995.1 Phaeovulum veldkampii DSM 11550
ATTAGCTTGGGCAGGGCTTCGCCGATCAACTGTTCTAGGTGGAAGGACTTGATCGGCACGTTACAGTGGCGCTTCCACTGTTTGAAGAGCCTGACAAGTTTACGGTGGTTACCCCGCAGCGTGTTGTCTGACTGATCCAGAAGGGCGATCTCGGTGGATATCCCTGATATCGTTGTCGCGCAGAACGAATCTGATCGCGCCGCCACAGCACATTTGAATCGCTATCCACTTCTGCAAGCAGGCGCGCCCGGGTCGCTCGGGTCGCTCGTTCCGTTGGATACTATTGCAACCGGCCGCCCTCTCGTGGTTTCGGCTGAAACCGTGGTAGAATGATGCCCAAAATTTCAGCAATTTTTCAGCCAACTGTTCTCTTCACCCTCGCATTGATGGCGATTATCGCAATGATGATCTTGCCGATGCCCGCGTGGGTGCTCGATATCGGGCTTGCCGCCTCGTTTGCGCTTGCCATCCTGATCTTCACTGTCACCCTGTTCATCGAACGACCATTGGATTTCTCGGCGTTTCCGACGGTTCTTCTGGCCTCGCTGATGTTGCGGTTGTCGTTGAACGTGTCGTCGACCAAGCTGATCATCGGCCAAGGGCATACCGGAACGAATGCTGCAGGCGATGTGATCGAAGGTTTTGCTAATTTCATCATGGGCGGATCGGTTCTGATCGGGCTGGTGGTGTTTGGCGTGATCCTGATTGTCAATTTCATCGTGATCACAAAGGGCGCCGGTCGAATGGCCGAGGTCGGAGCGCGCTTTGCCTTGGACGCAATGCCCGGCAAGCAGTTGGCGATCGACAGCGATGTGAACGCGGGCGCCATCGACCACGCCGAAGCCAAGGCGCGGCGCGAACGTGAGCAGGCCGAGACCACGTTTTTCGGGGCTCTGGATGGGGTGTCGAAGTTCGTGAAAGGCGATGCGGTGGCCGGCCTGCTGATTACGCTGCTCAATCTGGTGATGGGCCTGATCATTGGCGTCAGCATGCATCACATGCCCTTGGGTCAGGCATTGGAGACCTATGCGATCCTGACCGTGGACGACGGGCTTGTCAGTCAGATTCCCGCGGTCATCATCTCGATCGCGGCGGCCTTGCTGCTCTCGCGCGGGGGGGCGAAGGGGGCGGCGGATATGGAGTTGTTCCGCCAACTGGGACGATATCCCCCGGCGCTGGCGACGGTGGCAGCCTTGATGGCGCTGTTCGCCTTTGTGCCTGGTTTACCTTTTGTCCCGTTTATCTTGGGGGCCGCCGTTCTGGTCGCTACGGCCCTTGCGGTCAGTCGCGCCGCGCGAAAGCAGGCGGCACGCGAGGCGATGAAACTCGCTCTGCCTGAACCTGGCCCACGCCGCAAGTCATTGGGTGATATCCTTGATATTGATGAGATACACGTCGAATTTGCGCCCAATCTGGTTCCGATGGTCCTTGATCCGGCAACGGGGCTTGATGCCAGAATCAGCAACATGCGCAACCATGTCGCCGCAAGTTACGGGATGATCTTGCCCGAGATTCGGCTGACTGATGACGCTGGGCTTGCCGCCGGAACCTACCGGATCCGCATTCAGGGCGTTGAACAAGCGCGCGATCTTTTGTTCCCTGATCGGGTGCTGGCGCTGATCGCGAATAACCGAGAGCTCTTGCCCCCAGGAGACGAGGTGCGCGAGCCTGTCTATGGCGCACCTGCACGCTGGGTTGCCCAGTCGATGCAAGAGGAAGCAGCCCTCTCGGGCTCGACCGTGGTTGGCCCCACCGAGGTGCTGGCGACCCACCTGCTTGAGGTGATCAAACGCAACTTCAGCCGTCTTCTGTCATTGCGAGCGCTCAGGCGCTTGCTTGACGAGGCCGTGAACGTCTCCGATCCGGCGCGCGCCGCGTCGACTCGCAGACTCCTTGACGAACTGATCCCAGATAAGGTGCCGATCGACATTCTGCTGTCCATATTGCGGCTATTGCTGGATGAGCGGGTGTCGATCCGCAACCTGCCGTTGATTCTCGAGGCGATCGCCGAGGCGAGGGGTTTGCAAAGTCCGGAGGCGATCTGCGAACATGTCCGGCAACGGCTTGGGTTCCAACTGGTGGCAGAACTACGACGCGAGGATGGCACGATTCCGCTGTTACAGCTTGCCCCCGAATGGGAAGAGACTTTTTCGACATATCAGATCGTCAGTGAAAAGGGCACAGGCGACGTTGCGCTGCCACCTGAAAAATTCAACCGTCTTGCTTTGAATGTGGCCGAAAACCTGGCACGCGCGGGAGAGACCGGCATCTATCCTGGGGTCGTCACTTCGGCGCGTCGGCGTCGCTTTCTGCGAACGGTGCTTGGGGCGAAAGGGATCGCCGCCCCGGTGCTGAGCTTTGAAGAGATTGGGCTGGATGCGCGTCCGGCCCTGATTGGAATGGTTTCGGCATGATCGAGCTGGCGGGCCCGATCCTGGATACGATGGCCTACAGCCTTCTCTCAGGGTTTGTCGTGTTTCTCCGGGTCGGCGGGGCCATGGCGTTATTGCCCGCCTTTGGCGAAACCCTGCTTCCGGTGCGGGTGAAGCTTGGCTTGGCCATAGCATTCACACTCGTTGTGGCCCCTGCCGTTGCAACAAATGTCGCTCCGATTGCGGAACAAGGGCAAGTAATCGGGTCGTTTCTGGCGACCGAGGTGCTGATCGGCCTCGCCTTCGGAGCGGTGTTGCGGTTCTGGGTTCTTGCTCTGCAGGTCGCCGGCGCGATCATGGCGCAGTCGACTTCGCTATCACAGCTTTTCGGTGGGGGCACGTCCGAGCCACAGCCCGCCATTGGCCATCTTCTGACACTGGGCGCGCTTGCACTCGCCGTGATGGCGGGGGTTCATGTTTCTCTCGCGCAGGCATTGATCGGCAGTTACGACATTCTTCCACCGGGCCTGTTTCCCGATGCCGAGGCGATCCGCGCCTGGGGTCTTGCCGGGGTTGTCAAAAGCTTTGCGTTGGCATTCTCGCTTGCTGCGCCCTTCATGATCGCGGGGCTGATCTACAACGTGGCACTGGGTGCGATCAACCGCGCCATGCCGCAGTTGATGGTTGCTTTTGTTGGTGCGCCAGCGCTGACCGCGGGCGGCTTGCTGCTATTGATGATCGCTGTGCCCCTGGCTTTGGTTCTCTGGCTGCAGTCTTTGCAAACGCTCTTGGCGAACCCCTTCGAGATTGCACCATGACCGATCAAAGCGCAGCCGACAAGGAACATGAGCCGACAGAGCACAAACTCGCAGAGGCGCGCAAGCGCGGTGAGATTGTTCGCTCCACCGATGTTAACGGAGCGGCGGTCTATGCTGGCTTCCTCGCCGTGGCTCTTGGCCTCGGTATTACAAATCTCGCCAATTTCGGGGCGACGGCCAAGGGTCTTCTGGACCGGGCCGACAGTCTTGGCGCGGTGTTTCTGCGTGGCGGCACCGGCCCGGCTGCCGGGGCCCTCGCCGGGCTCGTCCTGTCGGTCATTCCCTGGTTTCTGGGGCCAATGGTCTTCGTGATCGCAGCGCTGGCTGTGCAACGGGCAGTCGTCCTTTCCCCCGAGAAGCTGCTGCCTAAACTGCAACGCATCGACCCGATCGCGAATGCGGGCCAGAAATTCGGGCGGGATGGTCTTTTCGAGTTTTTGAAAAGCTTCGCCAAGCTTCTGATCATTGCCATCGTTCTGACCGTCTTTCTGCTCGACCGGATGTCGCGAATTCTGATTGCCCAATCGCTTGCGCCAGCTTTGGCGACTGCTGAGTTATTGACCCTGATCGTGGAGTTTTTGATCTGGGTTGTCGTGATTGCAACGGTGATTGCCGCGGGCGACTATCTTTGGCAATCGGCCCAACATCTGCGCAGGAACCGGATGAGCCGACAAGAGCTGATGGACGAGTTCAAGCAGTCCGAGGGAGATCCGCAACTCAAGGGTCAGCGGCGCCGACGGGCAATCGAGATTGCGACCAACAAGATGCTGGCCGATGTGCCAAAGGCCGATGTCGTGATCGTCAACCCGACGCATTACGCCGTGGCCCTTCAATGGACGCGAGGTGGGGGCCAGGCGCCTGTTTGCATCGCCAAGGGTGCAGATGAAATCGCCGCCCGAATCCGCGAGGCAGCGACAGGGGCAGGGATGCCGTTACATTCTGATCCGCCTACGGCGCGAGCATTGCATGCGACGGTCGAGATCGGTCAAGAAATTCGGCCCGAGCATTACCTTGCCGTTGCCGCTGCGATCCGTTTTGCCGAGCGGATGCGTCAGCGCGCCCGCGAAAGGCGTGGCGGATGAATGTGCCGCAAAACTTTGGGCGCCTTGTGCGGATGGCTCACCTGCGCCTCGATCTTGCCCTGCAGGCTTTAGCGCAGGCAAAAGCGCAACAGGAGCGGATTGCTGCTGACCTGTGCCGTCATTCTGGCGATGTGGCGGCGGTTCGGGCGTCAGTGCCGGATGACCCGAGTGTCGCCCGAACGGCTGCGCGCTTTGATGTCTGGGCCAACCAACAGCGTGACCGGATGCTGGGGGGGCTGGCGCTTGCAGAGGCAGAAACACTGCGATGCCGCGCGGTGGCCGCAGCCGCTTTGGGGCGCAGCGATGTGTTGCAGCAATTGGCACAGATAAAGGCCCGCGAGGCGCAGGCGCAAAAGGCGCGGCGGCAAATCGCCGAGGAAGCCCCGGATCAGGGGCTGTCTTGACGGACGATATCGACGATCAGCACATCCGACAGGGTTTCGCCCATAACCTTCTGTCCGGCCTCCTGCAGCGCGTAGCGCAGAATATCGAGGGTGTTCGTGTCGGTAAAAGCTCCCCGAAACCCTCCGACATTTGCGTGATTGAACAGAACCTGCAGGAAACTGTCGCGAAGTTTCGGTTCCATCTTGTAGACCTGTTCGGTACCGCCGATGCCAACTTCAAGACTGAGCGACAAGATGACCAGCGACGCGACCCGCCCCGATTCGACGACGGGAATGACGAACTGGTTGTTCATCTTGACGTATTCCTTCACCGCCGCCCCCGTTTCGGGCTTGTCCGGTGCTTCATGGCTCTTTGCCTCGGCATCCGGGCGCAGCACGAGGCCGCCGCCGACCCCGGCACCGAGCCCAATCAAGGCCATGAGAACAGGGATGAGCTTGCCCATGCCGCGGCTCAGAACGGCAAAAGGATGTCGGCAACCTGCTGGCCATAGCGCGGCTGCTGCACGTCCGAGATCTGGCCGCGGCCGCCGTAGGAAATCCGCGCGCCGGCGATCTTGTCATAGGTGATTTCGTTCTGACGGCTGATGTCTTCGGGGCGCACAAAGCCGGTCACGATCAGTTCGCGCACCTCGAAGTTGACCCGCACTTCCTGGCTGCCCTGAATGCGCAAAACCCCGTTGGGCAGCCGTTCGATGATGGTTGCCGCCACGCGCAAGGTCAGCTTTTCTTTGCGCGAAACGGACCCGTTGCCTTTGTAGCTTGAGCTTGACTTTGTGTCATAGGCATCGTCCATGCTGGCGCCTTCGGGTAAGCTTTCGTTGATACGTTGCGGAATGCCGAGAAGCGAGGGGATACCCATCGTATCCGATCCGCTACGCGAGCGACCGGTTGAGTTGCTGATCTCGGCCTTTTCGTCGATCTCGATCACGACGGTCAGAATGTCGCCCCGCTGTCCGGCGCGCCGGTCCCCCAGCAGCGACCCGCGTCCGCCGGACCAGAGCGACGCCTCGCCCATGCCGCGCGGTGCGGCGCCGGTTTCCGGCATCGGCGCACTTGTCATGGCGAAAAATTCGTTACCGCTTTCGATTGCGGTAAAATCCGGGGCGCGACCGACATCTTCGAGCCTCTGGCAGGCCAAAATCGGTAGAAGCGACAGGATCAGCAGTGTTTTGTACATCATTCAATCCTTGGTAAAAACGGTCAGCGTTCCATCGGCCCCCACCGAGGCCGAGACTATGACGCGCGAGGTGATGTTCATCGCGCGGATCGTTTCACCTACCCCGGCGCGGGTCAGCGCCCGGCCCTCGTCTGTGATAACCAGCGGTCCGTTGCGATAGATCAGGGGCACCACCTGATTGCGCTCGACAGCAGCGGCGGGACCAATGTCGCCGGGGCGAATAGGGCGACCTGCATAAATGGTGACCCGGGTTTCCCGCCCGATCACATCCTCAGCCGAGAGGGCGGCGCCGGTTCTGTCGCCGGCGACAAGCATCACATCTTCGGGCTGGATCAGGGTTTGTGCCCTCAGTGTTCGGCTTGCTTGCAGAACCTCGGCGCAGGCGGCCGTTGAGAGGAACCCAAGCATTGGAAGAACAGTCAGAATTCCGCGCGCGAGCATCAGCGCACCTGCGTCGTTGCGCCAAGCATCTGATCGGCGGCGGTAATGACCTTTGCATTCATTTCATAGCCGCGCTGGGCCTTGATCAGTTCGGTTATTTCGCGCACCGGATCGACCGAGCTTTCCTCCAGATAACCCTGCCGCAATGTGCCAAGGCCATTTTCGCCTGGTGCCGACACCAGCGACGGGCCAGAGGCGGTGGTTTCCAGAAACAGGTTCGACCCGATCGCTTCCAGCCCCTTTTCATTGCTGAACCCAGCCAGAGTGAACTGGCCCAGAAGCTCGGGTTCCACCCGGTCGGTGAAATAGGCGTAAACCTCGCCCGCGGCGTTGATCGCCAAGGTCCGTGCATCCGAGGGGATAGTGATGCCCGGCACCACCGGATAGCCGTCGGAGGTGACGATCAGCCCATCGGGTGAGCGTTTCAGTGCCCCGTCGCGCGTGTAGGCCGAAATGCCGGAGGGCAGCGTGACCTCGATATAGCCGATCCCGTCGATGGCAAGATCGAGATCGCCGCCCGAGGCCGAAAGTGAACCCTGCGCAAGATTTACGGTCACTGCCGAAGGGCGCACGCCCAGACCCAGCTGGACCCCGGTCGGCACGATCGTGCCATCATTGGCGGTGATCGTGCCGGGTCGGGTTGCCTGTTCATAATGCAGATCGGCAAATTCGGCGCGGCGGGCGTTGTAGCCTGTGGTGGACATGTTGGCGAGGTTGTTCGAGATGACCTCGACCCGCATCTGCTGGGCGCTCATCCCGGTGGCGGCAATCTGAAGGGCGCGCATGTCTGCTCCTATCGGGTCAGGGTGGAGATGGTGTTGCGGATGCGTTGATCCTCGCGGTCGAGGAAGGCCTGGCCCATTTCATAGGCGCGCTGAACCTCGATCATCCGGGCAATTTCAGAGACGGGGTCCACGTTCGACTCTTCGACAAATCCCTGCAGGATCGTGCCGTTCTCCAGCGGCTCGATGCCGCCTTCGGTGCTGAACCGCGTGCCGCCGCTGTGGATCAGGCTATTGGGGTCGGTCGGGACGAAAAGGCCGACCTGCGCCACCGGCGTGCCATCGGCGGAAATCGTACCATCCTGTGCAACAGCGACCCGGCGAGCATCGGTGGGCACAAAGATCGGGGCGCCGCCAAGGTCGAGCAGGCGGTGCCCTTCGGGCGAGACAAGTTCCCCCTCCTGCGAGGGGGTAAAGCTTCCCGCGCGTGTCAGTTGGTTGCCCTGCGGTGTCTCCAGCTGAAAGAACCCGTCCCCTTCGATCGCCAGATCGAAGGTGGCCCCGGTTTGCGTCAGCGGCCCCTGCGCAAGATTGACGAGCCGACCGCTTGCATGGGCCATCGACAAAGACGGCTCTGCCCCGTCCAGCGCCGCGACATGTTCGGCAAAGATCACGCCTTCCTTGCGGAATCCGGTGGTGGAAATGTTCGCAATGTTGTTGGCTACGTTGCGCATTTCACGCATCAGGCCCGACTGCCGCGTCAGCGTGGTGTAGATTGCATTGTCCATTTTTAGCCCCCCGCGATCAGTGGAACGATGCCGTCAGCAAAAAACGCCACCAGCGTTTCCGACATGAACGACATCGAGACCCAGAACACCGCCAACATCGCGCCCACCTTCGGCACGAAGGTCAGCGTCATCTCCTGCACCGAGGTCAGCGCTTGAAGCAGGCCGATCACCACCCCCGTCACCAGGGCCACCGCCAGCATCGGTGCCGCGATCAGGACCGCGATCCAGAGGCCTTGGCGCAGCGTGTCGAAAAACACTGCCTGTTCCATTCTCACACCGGCATCCGCAAGATTTCCTGATAGGCCTCGACGACCTTGTTGCGCAGGGTTACGGCGGTTTCCACGGCAAGCTCGGTCGCGGCCAGCGCCTGCACCAGCGCATGGGGATCTGCGCCGCCCGTCATCGCGGCGGCGGCGGTTTGTTCGCCCGCGCGCAGCGTTGCGGCGAAATCGCCCGCAAGCGTTCCAAAGCCGTTTTCCGCGCTGTCCGGCTTGGCCGCGGGTGCGGTTGCGGGGCGCGCCTGGGCATAGCTTTGCGCGGCAAAAGAACTGTTGATGTCCATTCTGGACCTCCTGTTTTCTAGCGGCGCAGAAGTTCCAGCAGGGCAGACGACATTTGCCGCGCCTGATCGAACATCCGCAGATTGGCTTCGTAGCTGCGCTGCGCCTCACGGGCGTCGGCGATTTCAACGACCAGATCGACGTTCGATCCATCGTAATACCCGCTGTCGTCTGCCAGCGGGTGGCCGGGGTCGTAGACCCGGGTCAGATCGCGCCGGTCAAGTTCCACCGGACCAAGCTGCACCTGCCCGGTATGCGTGCCGCCCTCGATGACCTCTTCGAACGAAGTGGTCTTGCGGTGAAAGCCGGGGGTGTCCGCGTTGGCAATGTTTTCCGACACATGACGCAGCCGCATCGACTGTGCCGCCATCCCCGAGGCCGACAGAGCGAGCGCATTGGAAAAATCGGTCATCTTTCCCCCTTACCCGCGGCCGAGACTGCTGCGCAGGATGTTCAGCGAACTTTTGTAGATGGCGAGGGCCAAGTCATGCTGCCGCTTGACCTCGACGCTTTTCACCATCTCGCTTTCGATCGAGACGGAATTGCCGTTGGGTGAGCGGGTTCCTGGTGCGTCCCGCTCCCGGACTTCTGCGGTGAACGTACCAGAGGCCCCGATATGGCCCGCGCGCGTTGCCCGCAGATCTCCGCCAAAGGCAGCCCGATAGGTTTCGTCGAACGGCGCCACATCGCGCGACGCATAGCCGGGGGTGTCGGCGTTCGCCATGTTGCGGGCAACGGCGTTCTGGCGCAGCGCCGCATGGGAGGCCATCGCCTGTGCCGTTCGCATGACTTCAGGTTGATCGAACATCGGGGCTTCTCCTCCGGGACATCAACCAAGGCTTAAGAGCGAATCGTTTAGAAACGGTTTCGACAGATCAGGGGGCCAGAATGGCAATTGCGGAATTTGATCAGCTGCGGGCGGAAATCGCAGGTCTGCGGGTAGTGCGTGCAGTTGGCCGGGTGGTTGAGGTTGCCGGCGGCACGGTGGCCGCATCTGGGCTTTCGGGTCATGCCAGCTTGGGTGATCGGGTCATGATCCGGCGTGCCGACGGCCGTGATCTAAGGGCTGAAGTGCTGGCGCTGCGCTCTGGGCGGGTGACGTTGCTGGCGGATGCGGCAAGTGACGGCATCGCCATTGGCGACCGGGTCGAATTGATGGGTCAAACCGGCATTGCGCCAGATCGCAGTTGGGTCGGGCGGATCGTCGATCCGTTCGGGCAGCCGCTGGACGGGCGACCGTTGATGCGGGGGCCGGTCGAATGCAACCTGCGCGCGGCTCCGCCCCCTGCGGCCAACCGGCGCCGCCTGGGGCCGCGGCTGGAAACCGGCATCGCCGTCTTCAATACGCTGTTGCCCCTGGTGCGCGGGCAAAGGATCGGGCTTTTTGCGGGGTCGGGTGTCGGAAAGTCCTCTCTGCTGGCAAAGTTTGCGCGCGGGGTGGCCGCCGATATCGTCGTGATCGCGCTGATCGGTGAGCGGGGGCGCGAGTTGCGTGAATTTGTGGAAACTGTCTTGGGGGCCGAGGGTATGGGGCGCTCGATCATCGTGGCGGCGACCTCTGATCAGTCGCCGTTGGTGCGCCGCCGCTGTGCCTGGGCAGCGATGACCATCGCCGAATATTTCCGAGATCAAGGGCTGCATGTGCTGTTTTTGGCCGATTCGGTGACCCGCTTCGCCGAGGCGCATCGTGAGGTTGCGCTTGCCGGGGGCGAGCCGCCGAGCTTGCGGGGTTATCCGCCGTCCACTTCGCATCAGATCATGACACTGGGGGAGCGGGCCGGTCCCGGCCCCGAAGGGGCGGGCGACATTACGGCGGTGTTTTCGGTGCTGGTCGCCGGGTCAGATATGGAAGAGCCGGTCTCCGATATCTTGCGCGGTGTGCTTGATGGGCATGTCGTGCTGGATCGTGCGATTGCCGAACGCGGGCGCTACCCGGCAATCGACCTGTTGCGGTCGGTTTCCCGTTCGTTGCCCGCAGCGGCGGATGCTGCCGAGAATGCCTTGATCGGGCAGGCGCGGCGGCTGCTGGGCGCCTATGATCGCGCCGAGATGATGGTGCAGGCCGGGTTGTATTCGCACGGATCGGATGCTGTGCTTGATGCCGCTATTCGGGTCTGGCCAGCGATTGACTCTTTCTTGTCCGAGGATGAGGCCGGAAAGATATCAGACAGCTTTGCCCGCCTTGCGCGCTGTTTGTTGCCCCCGGCTCAGGGGGGGTCAGAGCAAGATCGACAACACCCCCGATGATTGCCCCGACGATCGGAGTATCTGCAGGGCCGCCGATTGCCCGCTGCCCCCGGATGTCGCGGCTTCCGAACGCAGCAAATAAAGCTTTAGCAGCTTGTCCAGTTTCGCCGGTTCCGCGAACACGGCCGGATCAGGTGACCCGAACACCGCGTCGGCTTTCTCGCGCAGTGCCATCACTTGCTGATCAAGATCAATGGCCACAAAGCTGGACGGCAAGCCGAGAGCGGTTTCGATCACGCTGCGCAACGGTGCAGAACCCAGCATTGTAAACCATTTGCCGTCTTCGCTCATCGCTTTGGTGGCGATTTCGGGCAATTCGCGTTTTGCGACCATGACCAGACGCAGGCTTTCGTGCTTATCGCCCACCGCGATTTCGAACTGACGTTCCCGATACTGCGCAAGAATTGTCTCTGCAAAATCCGGCTGCGCGGTGCGAGGCGAAGTGTAGTCGCCGAACCCAAAGGCCTTAGACAGCGCAAGATAGCTCTTGTCTGCAAGCTTGTTTGCCAGAGAGTCCTGTGAAAGGGTTCCTTCCTCCAGAACTTTACGGATGAAAAAGCCACTGTTGATATCAGCGTCCAGACCGAAAGCGCCCAGCGCGATTCTCAGCAACCTTCGATCTGAGATCAGATCTTCGGCGCTTGATATTTGAGCTATCTTTTCGCGAAAGTAAACCTCATCGCGCTGAATTGGGGCAGAGGAGTGGAAAGTGGCTTGCTGCTTTTCCATCGTCCGGCTCAGAAATGACCAGCCGACATACCCCCCGAATGGTACGACCGGGTTAAAGCTCACGCACGGCCGGCGGCGAAGAGCCGCTCCTCCCTGGGCAAGAGGCTGCGCAGGGCCTTGAGGGCCTGATAATGCTGCTCACCAAGCACGGACGCGGTGGCCAGAGCCAGCTGCGTGCGGCTGTCGTGGTCGGTCAAAACCTGACTGAGTTGTTCGATCCCTCGCAGCAATTGCCCGCGGGCCTCTGCCTGTTCGACATCGCCCGACAGCACGAGTTGAACGATATAACAGACCCGGCGCACCGGCGTATTCGCCTCTGCGGGATGGATCGCATCGCGCAGCCTAAGAACGTGGGCGTTCGGTGTCATGATGGCAAGACGCGATCGACGGTCGCCATTCTCGATAACGGCTCCATTGATCAGAACCCGCTCCTTGGGCGCCAGTTTCAGCACCAGCCCCGTCATGCCCCCCCCCGTCTTGCCGCAGACCGCGCATGATCGCAGTGTTGATCTCGATCAGCACTGTGCTATCCGCGTAGCCCGAAAGAATCTTGCTAGTGTGTCGGCTTGTGAATTCTGCCAGAAAGAAGATGCGTGCGCGCAGATCTTGCGGCAAACGGTTCTCAGGGTCGGCCACATCAATGGCGAGTGTGGTCCAAAGCTGGCGGTTTTCATGCAAGGCGTTTGCAAGCACCTGGATGTCTGAGACAGTCGCGCTTTGCGCCGCCACCAGTCGGCGTGTGATGCGCGCGAACAATTCGTATTCGGTGCTGCGGTTGGTGCGCGTGGGCTGACCGGGCGCTGAGTAGGCCGTTTTGGCCAAAGCGATTGCGTTCACGGGAAATCCTTCCTGTGGCAGTTGGCATCAGATCGCGGCTTTGCCGCGTAGAAAGGGGGCGCCCTTTCGGGCGCCCCCGGTTCTTAGCGGAACAGCGAAAGGATGTTCTGCGGGGCCTGATTGGCGATCGACAGCGATTGAATCCCCAGTTGCTGCTGGGTCTGCAGTGCCTGAAGACGCGCCGAGGCCTCTTCCATATCGGCATCGACCAGCGTACCGATCCCGGCTTTCATCGCATCCATCACCTTGCCCACGAACTCGCTTTGATACGATATCCGTTTTGCCGAGGCACCAAGTGCCGCTGCCCCTTCGACAGCGGTTTGGATATGCGCCTCGATCGCGGCAAGCGACGTGTCGGCTGCGCTGGCGCTGGTCACGTCGACATCGGTAAGATCGAGGTTCGCCTCGAAATCCACCGATGCAACCGTGATGTTTGCCGCGGTCACGGTCGTGCCGTCACGGTCGAGCGAGGACAGAACCGTGATGTCACCACCCGCCGAGTTCAGCAAGTTGGCACCGTTGAACTGCGAGGCCGAGATGATCGAGGTGATCTGGTTCTTCAACTCGGCCACTTCGGCGTCGATCTTGGTATGATCGACGTTCTCGCCGGTCGCCGCGATCACCTTTTCCTTCATCTGCGTCAGCAGCTTGGTGATCTGCTCCGCCCCGGCCGATGCGACAGCGACGGTCGATTCACCCAAAGACAACGACTCGGATACGGCCTTGAAGCCGCTCACGTCGGATTCCATCACTTTCGAGATGGCCCAGACAGCCGCGTTGTCCTTGGCGGTTGCCACCGATTTCCCGGTGGAGATTTCATCCTGTGCCTTGGCGAGACTCGCGTTGACGCCCTTGAGCGTCTGGAGGGCAACCATGGCACTGGTGTTCGTCAGAATGCTAGACATGTAAGATCCTCAACAGGTTCGGCGCTTTGCGCCGGGTTTCACATGCCGCCGATCCGGCGGCGATTATGGCGTTCTGACCTATGCTTGCCCAGTGCGTGGCCTTGGGCGTGCGCCATCCTTGCTGGATGCCAGATCAGCCTGTGATGAAATCGCTAAGAACACTTTAAAGCGGCTGCGGACCCCGGCGAAAACTTCCAAAAATTTTCACCATTTCAGAATTATTTGATTTACGCTCGCCGCTCGATGCTGGAGCAGGCAGGACCAATGCTGCGGGCGCGTCCCTGGCTGTCATAGCTGTCGAGGCTGTGACTGGCGCGGTGGATCATCTCAACCCTTTGCCGTGCCGCGCGCAGCCCTTTGATCGCTGCGGCCAGAAGCTGCTGATTCTCATGCAGGTGGTTCGACAGCATCGCCAGCTTTTCCGCGCCTGCGAGTGACAGGATCGCGACAAGATATTCCTTCTGAGCGACGATATCTGCAAGCATGCCCAACTGCCCAGAGCGAATCAGTTTGCGTTCTGTGTCAAGCAGTTGCGCCAGATGCAAAACCGCGCCATCGATATCATTCGTCATGGCCTGTCCCCCTTCACCAGCGCGTGAAACAGCGATTCGGCCAATCCGATTCCACTGGCCTCGGCCAGCGCTGTCGCCTGTTCTTGCTGCAAAAATGACGCGAACTGAGCTTCGCCGATGCCGCCTCCAAAACTATCCTGCGCCTCGCCCATCCCCGCATGCTTTAACATTTCGGCCAGGAAGGTTGCCTCCAGCGCCACGGAGGCCTTTTGCAGTGCGTCGTGATCGCGCGCACGGGGCACTCCGGCGATGCCGCGGGGCACTGTCATCATCGGGTCTGGCATCCGAGGGCATCCTTTCCAGCAATTTTTCTGATTATGCGTCTAGGCGAGTAAACAACTGGTAACTTCCCGCGTCCATGCTCGACATCAGAGCAACCGACTGTGTGAGGATCATGGCCCTTGTCACCTGCGAAACCTTTGGCATGTCGCCGGGCCGGACCATCGCGCCCGTAACCGGTGGTGCGCCGGGTAGTGCCCCGGGTCAGGAGTATTCGTTCGACCATGCGATCAAGGGCATGCTGTCCGATGATTTGACAGAAGGCCCGTGCAAAGCAGAGCTTGGGGCGGAGGCCGATGCGCCCCCTGCTGAATTTTCAAGAGAAGCTGGGGGGGCGGTGCCCGCCCCTGAAACCATTGCCCCGTGGTTCGGCTGGGCAGCCATTGACGATACTGAGATGGCAGGGGCGCGCGCAGTGCCGCCCGCCCCAGCCATATCGCAAGAAAAGAGCGACAGCGCCAGATCGGCTGTCGCCCGGCCCATGCCGATGTCAGAGGCTGGCACTGGCTCTGCCGCGCATTCGGGGGCTATATCAGACCCCGAACCGCAGGAGGCGGGGCAGGGCAAAGTTGCGATGGCGGCCACAGAAGAGGCGCAGGCGTCGCCAGCATCGGGGTCTGCTCTGGTGGGGCAAAGCGGTACCTTGACCGTACCCGCCAGTCCCGCGGGGGCAGGGGTGGCGCCCGCGCAATCTGCTGTGCCGGGCTTGGCGGTGGCGCTGCGCAGCCTGTCTGCCGAGGCTATGCCGCGACAAGATTCGGCTGCCGCGATCACTTTTGCCGGGGCGCCTGGAAGGGGACGCGCTTGTGCCGATGCGATCTATCGTGCGCCGTCCCTCATGCTAGAGCCACAAGCCGGTGAGGGGGGCGCGGTGGCTGGTGAAGCTCCGCCTGCCGGGGCAGGCGATCTGCTTGCGCCTACTGCCGGGGCTGGGGGCGAGAGTTTGACCAACCCCACTGGCTCCGCCCCTTCCGATCGCGGCGGGGCGAGCCAGGCCGCGGCGCTGGCCCCCACCATGCCCGATCTTTCCCCCTCGTCCCTCCGCCAGATCGCCGAGGCTGTCGCGCGTCTGCCCGATCGCCCGCTGGAGTTGACATTGACGCCCGAAGAATTGGGGAGGGTGCGGATGACAATGTCTACATCCGACACCGGGATCACCGTCACCGTTCAAAGCGACCGCCCCGAGACGCTGGATCTGTTGCGCCGCAATATTGATCTTCTGGCCCGTGATTTTCGTGATCTGGGCTTTACCTCCGTCACCTTCAGCTTCGGGGAGCCGCCGGGCCGGAGGCCGGGTGGGTGCCCTTCCGGCGCCGAGGATTTGGTGGTGCCTGTCGCCGCCGCGACATCGGCCGAGGTGCCCCTCGTCCCGATTAACGCCGCCCCGATGGGATCGGGGCTCGATCTGCGCATTTGAAAGGGTCATGAATGGTCAGCGCCGTATCCAACACCTCTGCCGCCGCGACGTCGGGCGTATCGCAAAGCGCATCCTCCGCAGGGATGATCAGTGCTGATTTTCAAACATTCCTGCTGATGCTGACGACGCAGATGCAAAATCAGGATCCGCTGAACCCGATCGAAAGTTCGGAGTATGCGGTGCAGCTTGCCACGTTTTCCGGGGTTGAACAGCAGGTGAAGACCAACACCCTGCTGGAGGCGTTAGGCGGTCAGATGGGGCTGATGGGCATCGGGCAATACGCTGGCTGGGTCGGGATGGAGGCGCGCGCCGCGGCTCCCGCGTGGTTTGATGGGCATACCTCGATCACGCTTTCCCCCAGCCCTGCTCTGGGCGCCGATCAGGCCGTTCTGGTGGTGACCGATTCAGCCGGGCGCGAGGTGGATCGCCGCCCGATCATCGTTTCTGACGATACAGTCGACTGGGCAGGCGTCAGCGCGGCGGGCGATCTTCTGGATGCGGGGCTTTATGGCTTCTCGCTGGAAAGTTATGCGAACGGCGCCCTGCTGTCGCAGGCGCAGGTCGAGGTTTATTCTCGCATCGTCGAGGCTCGCGGTGGCAGTACGGGCACCCAGCTTGTGCTGAATGGTGGTGCTACCATCGCGGTCGAGGAGGTGACCGCGCTGCGCGAGGGCAGATGAGGGGCTATAACAGCCCCGCTAGCGCTACGCCCGCCGCAACCAGCGCCCCGCCGACGGCAACCAGGGCCAGTTCACGCCACCGGCTGGGGCGGATGGGTTCCGGCGCAGGTTCGATCTGACGCAACAGTGCCGCTTCGACAATCTCTGGCATCCGGGTGCCAAAGCGGCCCAGAACCCGCGCCGTCCGCGTCAGGTCGCGTAGCGCCGCGCGCGGCCCCAGATTTTCGCGGATGTAGGTTTCCACAACCGGCTGGGCGACGTGCCACATGTTGACCGACGGGTTGAGCGAGCGCGCCACCCCCTCGACCACAACCATCGTGCGCTGCAACAGCAGCAGTTCGGTGCGCGTCTGCATCCCGAAGCGTTCGGTCACCTCGAACAGATAGGCCAGCAGACGCGCCATCGAGATCTGTTCGGCATCCATGCCGAAAATCGGCTCGCCTACCGCCCGCAGGGCGCGGGCGAAATCGACCACATTGCGGTCGCGCGGCACATAGCCCGCTTCGAAATGCACCTCGGCCACGCGGCGATAATCCTTCTGGATAAAGCCCATCAGGATTTCGGCATAGACGCGCCGGGTGTATTCATCGATCTGGCCCATGATCCCGAAATCATAGGCCACGATATCGCCGTTGGCGGTAACCTTCAGGTTGCCCTGGTGCATGTCGCCGTGAAAATACCCGTCGCGCAGCGCATGGCTGAGGAACAGTTGCAGCACCCGTTCGCCCAGCACCATCGGGTCATGGCCCGCGGCGCGCAGTGCAGCCACATCGCCCAGCGGCACCCCCTCGACCCAGCCCATGGTCATTACCCGCCGCGCCGACCGGTCCAGATGCGGTCGGGGAACGGCAAAGCCCTTGTCGTGCTGGGTATTGGCGAAAAACTCCAGCGCCGCCGATGCTTCAAGGCGCAAATCCAGCTCGCCCTCGACCACGCTTTCGAAATGCGCGATCACATCCGAGGGCCGCAACCGCCGCGAAGCCGGGGCGACGAATTCGATCAGGGCTGCGGCAAAGTCGAAGGCGTCCAGATCCTTGCGGAAGGCGCGTTCGATGCCAGGGCGCAGGATCTTGACTGCCACTTCCTCGCCAGTATCGGCGCGCCGGGCGCGGTGAACCTGCGCGATCGAGGCAGCCGCGATTGGTTCGGAAAACTCCGAAAACAGAACCTCGACCGGGCTGCCCAGTTCCGCCAGAACCTGCGCCTTGGCTTCGCGCATGGAAAAGGGGGGCAGTTTGTCCTGCAGCATTCGCAATTCATCAGCCAGTTCGGCGCCAACCACATCGGGCCGGGTTGACATGATCTGGCCAAATTTGATGTAGGCCGGCCCCAGCGCGGTTATCGCCTGGGTGATCGGCGGCAGGTTCGCGTCGCCCTTGATCCCCAGCGCCTTGAACGGCCAGCCCATGATGCGCGCGGCCAACTGCAACCGTGGCGTTACCTGCATCTCTTCCAGCGCAAGTTTCATCGCGCCCGAACGTTCGAACGTGGCGCCCGTGCGGATCAGGCGCCAGATGTTGTGCGGGCCGCGCATCTTAAATCTTCCAGCCAGAATGCAGCGCAGCGATGCCCAACGAAAGGTTGCGGTATTTGACCTGGCTGAACCCGGCGGTGCGGATCATCCGGGCAAAGGTTTCCTGATCGGGGAATTTGCGGATCGATTCCACAAGGTATTGATAGCTGTCGCGGTCATTCGCCACGATCTGACCCATCACCGGGATCACGTTGAACGAGTAAACGTCGTAAAGTTTTTGCAGCATGTCATTCGGGATCTGGCTGAACTCCAGCACAACCAGCCTCCCGCCGGGCTTCAGCACGCGGTAGGCTTCCGACAGCGCATCGGGGATGCGGGTCACGTTCCGGATGCCGAACGAAATGGTATAGACATCAAAGGAATTGTCGGCAAAGGGCAGCGCCATCGCATCGCCCACGACCCAATCCAGTCGATCGGCCATGTCTTCGGCATCCGCACGCTTTTGCCCTTCGATCAACATGCTCTCGGTCATGTCGCAGACGGTGGCAGTAGCGCCCGGCGCGCGTTTGAGGAAACGGAAGGCCACATCGCCGGTGCCGCCGGCCACATCCAGCAGTTTCTGCCCCGGTCGCGGCGCCAGCCAATCCATCAGCGCATCTTTCCACAGCCGGTGGATGCCCACGCTCATCAGGTCGTTCATGATGTCGTATTTCGAGGCCACGCGCGAAAAAACGCCGTGCACAAGCCCCGCCTTTTCACCTTCGGCCACCGTTTGGAAGCCGAAATGGGTGGTGTTCTGCGCATCTGTCGAGGTGTTCGCGTTCATGGGCCTTGCCGTTCCTGAAATGTCGTCTTCCTTATACGGGTCTAGCGCGCCAAGACAATGCGACAACACAAATGAGGCGCAACAGGAGCCGATATGCCCGAACTGCCTGAGGTTGAAACCGTCTGCCGTGGCCTTGCCCCGGTGCTGGAGGGCGGGCAGATCGTGCGGGCCGATGTGCGCCGACCCGATCTGCGCTGGCCCCTGCCGGATCGTATGGCCGAACGGCTTGGGGGCGCGGGCGTTTTGCGTCTGCGGCGCCGGTCGAAATACATTCTGGCCGACCTCAGCACCAGGGAAACCCTGCTGATTCATCTGGGCATGTCGGGCCGGATGCTGATTTCGGGCACCGCGCCGGGGCAGTTTCATCACCCGCAGGCGGCGCCGCTGAAACACGACCATGTGATCCTGCACATGGCCTCGGGGGCGCATGTCGTCTTTAATGATGCCCGCCGTTTCGGCGCGATGGACCTGATGGCGACCGATACTGCCGCCGATCACTGGCTGCTGCGCGATCTGGGGCCCGAACCCTTTGGCAACGACTTTCACGAAGACCATCTGATTGCCCGGCTGAAGGGCCGCGCAACCCCGATCAAGGCGGCGCTGCTGGATCAGCGCATCGTGGCCGGACTGGGCAATATATATGTGAATGAGGTGCTGCACCGTGCTGGCATCGACCCGCGCCGCAAGGCCGGGCGCATTTCGGCGGCGCGGCTGGCGGCGCTTGTGCCGATCATCCGCACGGTGCTGGCCGAAGCGATCGAGGCGGGCGGGTCATCCTTGCGCGACCATCGCCAGGCCGATGGCGAACTGGGCTATTTCCAGCACACATTCCGCGTTTACGACAGGGCAGGGCAACCTTGCCCCGCACCCGGTTGCAATGGCACCATCACCCGGATCGTGCAGTCGGGCCGGTCCTCGTTCTGGTGCCCGGCCTGCCAGAGATGACTTGATAAACCGTTTGGGCCTGATAGGACTCCGCCCGGACCAAAGGAAAGGCATCGCCTCATGGCCTATCAAACCCTGATCGTCGAGATCGAAGACTATGTCGCGCTGATCCGGCTGAACCGCCCCGATGCGCTGAATGCGCTGAATTCTCAGCTTCTGGGCGAATTGGCTGACGCGCTGTCGGCGCTCGATGCCAATGAAACTGTGCGCTGCATCGTGCTTACCGGCTCGGAAAAGGCTTTTGCCGCCGGCGCTGACATCAAGGAAATGTCCGAAAAAAGCTTTGTTGATATGTTCGGCGAAGATTTCTTCACTCCCGAAACCGAAGCGATGCTGCGTGTGCGCAAGCCGATCATCGCCGCCGTTTCGGGCTATGCCTTGGGCGGGGGCTGCGAGTTGGCGATGATCTGTGATTTCATCATCGCCGCTGACACCGCCAAATTCGGCCAGCCCGAAATCAACCTTGGCGTGGTGGCGGGCATCGGCGGCACCCAGCGGCTGACGCGCTTTGTCGGCAAGTCAAAGTCGATGGACATGCACCTGACCGGCCGCTTCATGGATGCCGCCGAGGCTGAACGCTCGGGGCTGGTCAGCCGCGTCGTTCCCGCCGCCAAGCTGATCCCCGAGGCGATGGCCGCCGCCCGCAAGATTGCCGAGAAATCGGCGCTAACCGTCAAGGTCGTCAAGGAGGCGGTGAACCGCAGCTATGAAACCACGTTGCGCGAAGGGCTGCTGTATGAACGCCGCGTGTTTCATGCGCTGTTTGCCACCGAAGACCAGAAAGAAGGCATGTCGGCCTTTCTTGAAAAGCGCCAGCCGCAGTTCCGCGACCGTTAGGGCAAAAACTTCGCCCGCCCCGTTGACTTGAGAGTGAGTCGCGCATAGAAGCGCGGCTTCAGGATTATCCCTACCGAAATCGGAAAACGACTCATGGCCAATACGCCCCAATCCAAGAAGCGCGCACGCCAGAACGAGCGCCGCAACGACATCAACAAAGCGCGCCGTTCGCGGATCCGCACCTTCATCCGCAAGGTTGAAGAGGCGATCGCCTCTGGCAACGCCGAAAACGCGGTCGCCGCGCTGCGTGCCGCCCAGCCGGAAATGGCGCGTGGCGTCACCAAGGGCGTGCTGCACAAGAACACCGTGGCGCGCAAGATCTCGCGCCTTGCGGCGCGCGTGAAGGCGATTGCCGCCTGAAATTGTCGCTAAGCGACCAGTCAAAGGGCGCGGCCATAAGGCCGCGCTTTTTGTTTGAAATCAATGCCTTGAAAGTTTCTGCCACAGTTTTGAGATTCGTTTCGCCAAAGCGCGCGTCAAGCGCGAAGTTCTGTTGCGGATGATCCCGGCGGCTTGCTAGCGTAACGATGCGATTCACGTCGCCTGGGGGACATGACGTATTGTTGCGGGACTTGTCGGGGCAAACCCGATGCCCGCTGCCTGCCCTGCTGCACAGGCAGGCCAATACGATTCGGCGGCAGGCCTTGCCTGTTGATCGAACGGGCAGAGGCCAACCACGGTTTTCCGGGGGGTTTTTGTTGCGTGTCCAGACATTGTGAATGCTGCGTCCGCGCACAGTCGGTGATCCTCATCACCCCTGGGGCTCTGGCGTTGTATTCTGTCACCCGGGGGCAAGGGGCGCGGCGGTTGGCGCGGATGGACAGGCGGAATGATGACGGAAGAGTTGTGGACAGTGGCGCGAGCCGAGCTTCTCAAAGCAGTTGGCAAAAGTAACTTTGCGAACTGGATCGAGCCGCTGCGTCTGGTTGATCTGTCTGACGGTATCGTCCGCTTTGACGCGCCCACAAAATTCATGCGCGACTGGGTCATGCGCAATTTTTCCGACCATATCCTGCGCGAATTGTCGAACCTTGGCGCGGCTGTGGGGCGGCTTGAAATCGGGGTGCCCGAACTGCGCCCGATCCCCGCACAAACGCTGACTGCACCGGAACCGGCTGCCGCCCGCATCCGCAAAACTGCCCGAGGTGACGAGGCCGATCTGGCCGGTGCGCCGCTTGACGCGCGTTTTACCTTTGACAGTTTCGTGGTGGGCAAGCCGAACGAGCTGGCCCATGCCGCCGCCCGCCGTGTGGCAGAAGGCGGCCCTGTCACCTTCAACCCGTTGTTTCTCTATGGCGGCGTGGGGCTGGGCAAGACCCACCTGATGCATGCCATTGCGCATGAATTGCAGGCCCGCCGCCCCGAATTGCGCGTGCTTTACCTGTCGGCGGAACAGTTCATGTATCGCTTTGTTCAGGCGCTGCGCGACCGCCAGATCATGGACTTCAAGGAGATGTTCCGGTCGGTCGATGTGCTGATGGTCGATGACGTGCAGTTCATTGCGGGCAAGGACAGCACGCAAGACGAATTCTTCCATACCTTCAATGCGCTGGTCGATCAGCGCAAGCAGATCGTGATTTCGGCCGACCGCGCGCCGGGCGAGATCAAGGATCTGGAGGAGCGGATCAAGTCGCGTCTGCAATGTGGTCTGGTGGTCGATGTTCACCCCACCGATTACGAGCTGCGTCTGGGCATCCTGCAAACCAAGGCCGAGATGTATCGTGGCCAATATGCCGGACTGAAGCTTGCCGACGGCGTGCTGGAGTTTCTGGCCCATCGCATCACCACCAACGTCCGGGTTCTGGAAGGTGCGCTGACGCGGCTATTTGCCTTCGCCTCGTTGGTGGGGCGTGAAATCACGCTTGATCTGGCGCAGGAATGTCTGGTCGATATCCTGCGCGCCTCGGACCGCAAGGTCACGATCGAGGAGATTCAACGCAAGGTGGCCGAGCATTACAATGTGCGCCTGTCTGACCTGATCGGCCCTAAGCGGGTGCGCACCATCGCACGGCCCCGGCAGATTGCCATGTATCTGTCGAAACATCTGACTACCCGTAGCCTGCCCGAAATCGGCCGCCGCTTTGGCGGGCGCGATCACACCACGATCATGCATGGCATCCGCAAGGTCGAGGAGTTGAAAGGCGCCGATCGGCAGATGGCCGAAGACCTTGATCTGCTGCGGCGCCTGCTGGAAGCATGACGGGGCCTTGACGGCCCCGACAATGCAGCGGAAAGTCCCGAAAATTCTTGAGCCTGCGCGGAAAACTGCTAGTTTTCCGGTCCCGGTGGCCTTTGGGGGTAGACATGAAGATCAGCATTGAACGCGCGGCACTTCTCAAGGCCGTTGCGCAGGCGCAATCGGTGGTGGAGCGGCGCAACACCATTCCGATCCTGGCCAATGTGCTGATCGAGGCCGAGGCCAACACCGTATCCTTCCGCGCCACCGATCTGGACATCGAGGTGGTGGACAAGGCCCCCGCCCAGGTCGAGCGTGCCGGGGCCACCACGGTTTCTGCGGTGATGCTGCATGAAATCGTGCGCAAACTGCCCGATGGCGCGCTGGTCAACCTGACCGATGACCCGGCTTCGGGGCGGCTGGCGGTGATGGCGGGGCGGTCCAGCTTCAATCTGGCAACGCTGCCGAAAGAAGATTTCCCGGTGATGGCCTCGTCTGAATACAGCGCCAATTTTACCGCACCCGCGGGCGTGTTGCGGCGGCTGTTCGACAAGTCGAAATTCGCGATTTCCACCGAAGAAACCCGCTATTACCTGAATGGTGTCTATATGCATGTGGCGCAGGGCGAAGATGGCCCGGTGCTGCGCTGCGTGGCCACCGATGGCCACCGGCTGGCACGAATCGATGCGCCCCTGCCCGAAGGGGCGGCGGGGATGCCCGGCGTGATCGTGCCACGCAAGACGGTGGGCGAACTGCGTAAGCTGCTGGATGACGATCAGGCGCAGATCGCGGTGTCAGTGTCTGAAACAAAGGTGCGCTTTGCCACGCCGGCGATCACGCTGACCTCGAAGGTGATCGATGGCACCTTCCCCGATTACACCCGCGTCATCCCGACCGGCAATACCCGTCGGCTGGAGGTGGATGCCGCCGAGTTCGCCCGCGCGGTGGACCGCGTCGCCACTGTGTCCTCGGAACGGAGCCGCGCGGTCAAGCTGAGCCTTGACGAGGATCGTCTTGTCCTGTCGGTCAACGCCCCCGATGCGGGCGCTGCCGAGGAGGAGCTGGCCGTGGCCTATGGTGACGAACGGCTGGAAATCGGCTTTAACGCCAAATACCTGCTGGAAATCGCCTCGCAGGTTGATCGGGAAAATGCGGTGTTCCTGTTCAATTCGTCAGGCGATCCCACGCTGATGCGCGAGGGCAACGACACCTCGGCGGTTTATGTCGTGATGCCGATGCGGGTGTGATGCGGGCCGGATCGGTCCGGCCTGACCCTTGCCAACGGGGCGCGCGGTGCTGACCGGGATCACGCTTTTGCAGTTCCGCTCGCACCGGCGGCTTGATCTGACCTTGGACGGGCGCCCCGTGGCGCTGTTCGGGCCGAACGGCGCGGGCAAGACCAATATTCTTGAGGCGGTATCGCTGTTGTCGCCGGGCCGTGGCCTGCGCCGTGCTGCGCCCGAAGACATGGCCCGCAGCCCCGGCGATCTGGGCTGGAAGATCCGGGCCGGGGTGGTGGACGAGGGCGTCAGCCACGAGATCGAGACCGGCGCGCAACCGGGGCAGGGGCGCGAGGTGATCCTTGATGGCAAGCCCGCGCCACAGGTGGCGCTGAGCCGCCTGTTGCGGGTGCTGTGGCTGGTGCCCGCGATGGACCGGCTGTGGATCGAGGCGCCCGAGGGGCGGCGGCGGTTTCTTGACCGGCTGACCCTGTCGTTCCTGCCGCATCACGGCGATGCAGTGCTGGCCTATGAAAAAGCGATGCGCGAACGCAATCGCCTGTTGAAGGACGGGGTCCGCGATGCCGGATGGTATGGCGCGCTGGAAGGCCAGATGGCCGAGGCGGGGGCCGCGATCCGCGCCAACCGGGTGCAGGCGCTGGCCCGGATCGCCGCCGCGCAGCAGGGGGCGGCAACGGCCTTTCCGGCGGCCGATCTTGCGCTCACCGGCGATGGACCTGACGATCTGGCTGCCGCCCTGTCCTTGGGGCGCGGGCGCGATATGGCCGCGGGCCGCACATTGGAAGGCCCACATCGCGCCGATCTGGAGGCCGTCTTTGCCGCCAAGGGCGTGGCCGCCGCGCAATGTTCGACCGGCGAGCAGAAGGCGCTGCTGATTTCGGTGATCCTTGCCAATGCCCGTGCGCTGGCCGCCGAGGGTGCCGCCCCCGTGCTCCTGCTGGATGAGGTGGCCGCCCACCTGGATGCCGCCCGCCGCGCCGCGCTGTATGACGAGTTGTGCAGCCTTGGCCTTCAGGCGCTGATGACGGGCACCGGGCCTGAACTGTTCGACAGCCTCGGTGCGCGTGGCCAGGGTTTTGCCGTGCATGAGGTCGCGGGGCTTTCGGTTGTGGAGAGATGCCCCCTTTGACCCCCAAATCTGGTGTCGGGCGCGTGACAATCCCCCCCGAAGCCCCTATAAGAGGGCAACAATTCCAAGGGAAGCAGGCATGACCGAAACCGACGCACAGCCGAACGATTATGGCGCCGATTCCATTAAGGTTCTCAAGGGCCTGGAGGCGGTGCGCAAACGTCCGGGCATGTATATCGGCGATACCGACGATGGCTCGGGCCTGCACCATATGGTCTATGAGGTTGTCGATAACGGCATCGACGAGGCGCTGGCGGGCCATGCCAACTATGTGCATGTGAAAATTCATGCCGACAGCAGCGTTTCGGTGCGCGACAACGGCCGCGGCATCCCGACCGATATCCACGCTGGCGAGGGGGTTTCGGCCGCCGAGGTGATCATGACGCAGCTTCATGCCGGCGGCAAATTCGATCAGAACAGCTACAAGGTTTCGGGCGGTTTGCACGGTGTGGGCGTGTCGGTGGTCAATGCCCTGTCGGAATGGCTGGAGCTGCGGATCTGGCGCAACGGCAAGGAACATTACGCCAAATTCGTGCATGGTGACACGGTGGAACCCTTGCGCGTGGTTGGCGATGCCGCGCCGGGCGAAAAGGGCACCGAGGTGCGCTTTCTCGCCTCCACCCAGACGTTTTCCAATCTGGACTATGTGTTCAAGACGCTGGAAAACCGGCTGCGCGAACTGGCCTTCCTGAACTCGGGCGTTCGCATCATTCTGGAAGATGAGCGCCCGGTGGAGCCGCTACGCACAGAGTTGATGTACGAGGGCGGGGTGCGCGAATTCGTGCGCTATCTGGACCGCTCCAAAGCCTCGGTCATGGCCGAGCCGATCTTCATCACCGGCGAACGCGGCGGGATCGGGGTCGAGGTGGCGATGTGGTGGAACGACAGCTACCACGAAACCGTGCTGCCCTTTACCAACAACATTCCCCAGCGCGACGGTGGCACGCATCTTGCGGGTTTCCGTGGCGCGCTGACCCGCACCATCAACGCCTATGCCCAATCATCCGGCATTGCGAAAAAAGAAAAGGTCGATTTCACCGGCGACGATGCGCGCGAGGGTCTGACCTGCGTTTTGTCGGTCAAGGTGCCTGACCCGAAATTTTCCAGCCAGACCAAGGACAAGCTGGTTTCATCCGAGGTGCGCCCCGCGGTGGAAAACCTCGTGAACGAAAAGCTGGGCGAATGGTTCGAGGAAAACCCCGGCCCCGCCCGGAACATCGTGGGCAAGATCATCGAGGCCGCGCTGGCCCGAGAAGCGGCCCGCAAGGCGCGCGAACTGACACGCCGCAAGACCGCTATGGATGTGGCCAGCCTGCCCGGCAAGCTGGCAGATTGTCAGGAAAAAGACCCCGCGCTGAGCGAGTTGTTCATCGTCGAGGGTGACTCGGCCGGTGGCTCGGCCAAGCAGGGGCGCGAGCGTAAAAACCAGGCCGTGCTGCCCCTGCGCGGCAAGATCCTGAACGTGGAACGTGCGCGGTTCGATCGGATGCTGTCATCCGACATGATCGGCACGCTGATCACCGCCCTGGGCACCGGAATCGGGCGCGACGAGTTCAATCTGGGCAAACTGCGCTACCACAAGATCATCATCATGACCGACGCCGACGTGGACGGTGCGCATATCCGCACGCTGTTGCTGACCTTCTTCTTTCGGCAGATGCCGCAACTGATCGAGGCGGGCCACCTTTATATCGCGCAGCCGCCGCTTTACAAAGTCGCGCGCGGCAAGTCCGAGGTCTACCTCAAGGATCAGGTTGCGCTGGATGACTTTCTGATCCAGCAGGGTGTCGAGGGCGCGGTGTTGCGGCTGGCCTCGGGCGAAGAGATCATCGGCGCCGATCTGGCCCGCGTGGTTGATGAGGCGCGGATGGTCAAACGCATCTTGCAGGCGTTCCCCACGCATTACCCGCAGCGCATTCTGGAACAGGCCGCGATTGCCGGGGCGCTGCTTCCTGGTCGTGTCGATGTCGATGCGCAGGGTGTGGCCGACGAGGTGGCGCACCGGCTTGATCTGGTGGCGCTGGAATATGAACGCGGCTGGCAGGGCCGGCCGACGCAGGACCATGGCCTGCGCTTTACCCGCAGCCTGCGCGGCGTCGAAGAGGCGCGCACGCTGGATGGTCCGGTGCTGCGCTCGGGCGAGGCGCGCAGGCTCGCCACCCATACCGAGGCGCTGCGCGAGGTTTACGGCCAGCCCGCGCGTCTGGTGCGCAAGGACCGCGACCAGTTGATCCACGGGCCGATCGAATTGTTGGCCGCGATTCTGGCCGAGGGTGAAAAGGGCCTGTCGCTGCAACGCTATAAGGGGTTGGGCGAGATGAACCCTGAACAGTTGTGGGAAACCACGCTCGACCCGTCGGCGCGGACGCTGTTGCAGGTCAAGATCGATGATGTGGCCGAGGCCGACGACATTTTTACCAAGCTGATGGGCGATGTGGTCGAACCGCGGCGCGAATTCATCCAGACCAATGCGCTGAGCGTCGAAAACCTTGATTTCTGATCGGACATGGGGCGCCCCTTGGGGCGGCCCGTCGGTCGTCACATCCCCGGATCAAGCGATTTTTCAACCTTGCCGCCCGCCTCGGCCCAGTCCTTGAAGGCGCCAAGGTTGTAGACCTGATCATAGCCCATTTCTTTCAGAACCATCCCGGCAAGCGCAGACCGCCCGCCCGAGGCGCAATAAAGAATCACCGGCTGATCCTTGCGAAAATGCGGGTCGTGATAGGCACAGTCCGGGTCGGCCCGAAACTCCAGCATCCCGCGCGAGATATGGTGCGCCCCCGCAACCTTTCCCGACGTCGCAACCTCGGGCGCATCGCGCACATCCAGCACCAGCGCCTTTCCTTCAGCGATCATCGCTGCGGCTTCGGCAAAAGGAATGTGGGGAACAGCCGCATTTGCGGCGGCGATCATCTCTTTCACGGTGCGGGCCATCGGAACCTCCTGTTTGGCTTTTCCGCAGCTTAGCACGAAGTTGTGACGGATTCAGCCGCCCGCGTCGCAGATCAGGCCTGCACCGCCAGCACCGCGGCCCAGCCCGCTATTTCGGCCGTCTGCTGCATTGCGCCCAGCACATCGCCGGTTTGCCCGCCGATCTGGCGGCGCGCCAGCCAGGCCAAGGCAAAGGCCGCCAGTGCCATCGTCGCCAGCGCCACGGGGGCTGCCGCGCCAACCAGCCCAAGGCAGGCGATGCCGATCAGCACCGCAACCCAGGGCCGCGGCCCCGCCGCACCCGCCGCCGCATGGCCCAGCCCGTCGGCGCGGGCAGGTGGCATCAGCGCCATCGCCACCGGCATCGTTGCCCGGCTGGCTGCGGCCAGCGCGATCAGCGCGGCAGCGGCCAGCCCGCCGTGCAGTTCGGCCAGTGTGGCCAGCGCCGACCAGCGCAGGCCCAGGCTCAGCATCAGGGCCAGTCCGCCATAGCTGCCGATCCGGCTGTCGCGCATGATCTCCAGCTTGCGCTCGCGCGTGCGGCCCCCGCCAAAGCCATCGGCGCAGTCGGCCAGCCCGTCTTCATGGATGCCGCCGGTCGCCAGCGCACCGGCGGCCAGCGCCAGCCCGGCCGCAAAGGCGGGCGGCAGGCCCAACGCCAGCGCTGCCAGCACCGCCGCCGCACCTACCGCGCCCACCGCCAGCCCGGCCAGCGGAAAGGCCCAGCCCGCCGCCGCAAAACCGGGCGCGTCACCACCGATCCGGCCCGCGGGCAGGCGCGTGAGCAGCATCATTGCCACCTGCGCCTCGGCGATCCGCGCGCGCAGGGTCATGCGCTGGAAACCCCGGCCTCGCCAAAGGTGGCCATGCCGTTGTGGCATTCCAGGGCGGCGCGCAGCACCAGCAGCGCCACTGCCGCCCCCGAGGCCTCGCCCAGCCGCATTCCAAGGTCCAGCACCGGCTTTTTGCCCAAAGTGGCCAACAGCCGCCGGTGCCCCGGCTCGGCGCTGACATGGCCGACGATGCAATGGTCCAGCAGCCGCGGATCGGCGGCATGCAGCGGTGCCACCGCGGCGGTGCAGACGAACCCGTCCAGAATGACCAGGATGCGATGCGCCCGCGCGGCCAGCACCGCGCCCGCCATCGCGGCCTCTTCGCGCCCGCCAAGGGCGGCCAGCGTGCCCATCGGGTCAAGCCCCGCATGGCGCGCCAGCCCCGCATCAACCGCGGCCGCCTTGCGCGCGACGCCCTCGGGGTTCACCCCGGTGCCCATGCCCACCCAGTCGGCCCCTGCGCCGCCGCAGATGCCCGCCGCCAGCGCCGCAGCAATCGTGGTGTTGCCGATGCCCATCTCGCCTACGATCAGCACATCGGCGGCCGGGTCCACCGCAGCCGCGCCGCGGTTGATCGCATCCAGGCACTCCGCCTCGGTCATCGCGGCAGCTTGGGTGAAATCGGCGGTGGGCTTGTCCAGATCAATCTCGATCACGTCAAGCTGCGCCCCCGCCGCGCGGCACAACTGGTTGATCGCCGCCCCGCCGCTGTGGAAATTGGCGACCATCTGCACTGTCACCTCTTGCGGAAACTGGCTGATGCCCTGGGCACAAACCCCATGGTTGCCCGCAAATACCAGCGCCTGCGCGCGATCGATCACCGGGCGCGCGGTGCCGCGGACGGCGGCCATCAGCTCCACCATCTCCTCCAGCATCCCTAGCGAGCCTTGCGGCTTGGTCAGTTGCGCCTGCCTGGTGCGGGCGGCCTCGGCCATCGTGGCGTCGGGGGCGGGCAGGCGGTCGGCCAGCGTGGCGACCTCGGCCAGAGAGCGCAGCGGAAAAACGGGTTCGGTCATGTCATTTCACTTTCAAAGGCAGGCCCGCAACGGCAAGGAAAACCTCATCCGCTGTTGCAGCAACCCATTGGTTCAAAAGCCCCGCGGCATCGCGGAACTCGCGCGCTAGTGCATTGTCGGGCACGATCCCGGCGCCGACCTCGTTGGTGACGATCACCACCGTATCGCGCTGCCGGGGCAGGGCGTCGCACAGCGCGCGCGCCGCGGCGCGCCAGTCGTGGCCGCCCAGCATCAGATTGGTCAGCCACAGCGTCAGGCAATCGACCAGCCGCGGGCCCTGCCCGTCGGTGGCGGCCAGCGCGCCGACCAGATCCAGCGGCTCTGCATGGGTCACCCATTCAGGCCCCCGTCGCGCCCGATGGGTGGCAATCCGCGCCTCCATCTCGGCATCCCAGGCCTGCGCGGTGGCGATGTAGGTTGCAGGCGTGCCAAAGTGCAGCGCCTGCGCCTCGGCAATCGCGGATTTGCCCGAACGGGCGCCGCCGGTGATCAGTATCGTCTTGCTCATGGTGCCGTGACAAAGCAGAAACGCCCGCAAGGCGGAAGAGGAAATGCGACCGTGACCGAGGCCCTCACGACGGAGTTGTTGCTGATCCGGCATGCCCCCGCGATCACCGGCGGCAGGCTGGCCGGGCGCCGCGATGTGCCCGCCGATTGCACGTCAGATCAGGCGTTTGCCGCGTTGCGCGCGGCGCTGGGGGCGGTTGACCGGCGGCTGGTCAGTCCCGCCCTGCGCTGCCGCCAGACCGCCGCCGCGCTGTGGCCAGATGCCGCGCCCCATGCTGACCCCCGGCTGTGGGAACAGGATTTTGGCGCGTGGGAGGGCGTGCCCTACGCCGACCTGCCCGATCTTGGGCTGCGGGCGCTGCCCGATCTGGCCGATCACCGCCCGCCGGGGGGCGAAAGTTTCGCCGACCAATGCGCCCGCACCGCCCCCGCGCTGGTAGCGCTGGCCACCGGCGGGCGGGTGGCGGTGGTGGCGCATGCGGGCACCGTGCGGGCAGGGCTTGCGCTGGCGCTGGGTGCCCCCGGCCCGGCGCTGGCCTTTCAGGTGGCGCCCTTGTCGCTGACGCGGATCACGGCCTTGGCGGGCGGCGGCTGGGCCGTGGGCTGCGTGAACTGGACGCCGGCATGACCGTGGCCCCGCCCCCCGCCTGGGTGCCCGGCCATTTCGGTGAATTCATTCAGGGCCGCCTTGGCCCCGACGGCCCCGTGTCGCTGGTGACGCTGCCCTGCCTGGGGCTGGGGGTGGCGGGCTGGCACTATCCGGGGCATGGTCTGCGGGTTCATGGTGCAGGGCAACGGCTGGCCACGCCCGCGCAGGCGCGGCATTTGCTGGCGGTGCTGGGCCTGCGGCTGTCTGGCGGCGTGGTGTTGCGTGCCACCATGCCGGCGGGCGGCGGGGCCGGGGCCTCGACCGCATCGCTGGTGGTGCTGGCGCGGCTGGCGGGCTGGCGCGGCGATCCGCTGGTGCTGGCGCGCGCCTGTGTTGCGGCCGAAGGCGCCAGCGACCCGCTGATGTTTGCCGCTCCCGAATGCCTGCTGTGGGCCTCGCGCCGGGCCGAGGTGCTGGATCGGCTTCCCGCCCTGCCGCGGATGGAGATCTTGGGCGGTTTTTACGGCCCTTTGCAGCGGACCGACCCGGCAGAGGCGGATTTTCCCGACATCTCCGATCTGGTCGAAGGGTGGCGCTCTGTAGCCGTGTCGGGCGATCTGAAGGGGCTTGCAGACCTGGCATCGGCCTCGGCTGGACGAACCCTGCGCTGGCGTGGCCATCACGATGACCCCACGCCGCAGATCGCCCGCGATCTGGGCGCGCTGGGCTTTTGCATCGCCCATACCGGCGCCGCGCGCGGGTTGATCTTTGCCCCCGGCACCGTGCCTGCGGGGGCCGGGGCAACCCTGCGTGCGGCAGGTTTCACCCGCCTTGTGCAATTTTACACCGGAGGCGAGCGATGACCACCGCCCTTGCCATGCTGATCGCGCTGGCGGTCGATGCGGCCCTTGGCTGGCCCGACCGTCTCTATGCCCGCATCGGCCACCCTGTCACTTGGATCGGGCGACTGATTGCGGCGCTTGACCGGCGTCTGAACCGCGAGACTGCGCGCGATGCCGCGCGTCGGGCGGCGGGACTGGTGGCGGCGCTGGGCGTGATCGGCTTGGCCGCCGCCGCCGGGGCGCTGGTGCAGGCCCTGTTGCCGGGCGGCTGGACGGGCGCGGTGCTGGCGGGGGTGCTGGCCTGGCCGCTGGTGGCTGCCCGGTCGATGCATGATCATGTGGCCGCCGTCGCGCGGCCTCTTTCGGCGGGCAATCTGGCTGTCGCCCGGCAGGCGGTGTCGATGATCGTGGGGCGTGACCCCGCGCAACTGGACCAAGCCGGGGTCGCCCGCGCGGCGATGGAAAGCCTTGCCGAAAACACCTCGGACGGGATTGTGGCACCGCTGTTCTGGGGCGTGGTGGCGGGATTGCCCGGCATCGCCGCCTACAAGGCGATCAACACGCTCGATTCGATGATCGGCCATCGCTCCCCCCGGCACGAGGCGTTCGGCTGGGCCGCGGCCCGCATCGACGATGTGGCGAACCTGATCCCGGCGCGGCTGACCGGGGTCGTGTTCGCCGCGGTTTCGTCGCGCCCGCGCGCCGCGCTGGCGGTGATGGGCCGCGATGCGCGCCAGCACCGTTCGCCCAACGCAGGCTGGCCCGAGGCCGCGATGGCCGGGGCGCTGGGCATCCGCCTGTCGGGTCCGCGCGTTTATGCCGACCGGGTGGCGAATGAGCCGTGGCTGAACCCCGGCGCCCCCGACCCGACGCCCGCCGATCTGGCGCGTGGCCTTGCGCTCTATCGTCGCGCGATGGTTGCGCTGGGGGCGCTATTGCTGCTACTTGCGGCGCTCTAGGCGGGAGCGAGATGCGCGATCACGGCGGCAATATCGACGCGGCAAAGGCCCGGTTCGGCGGCGCAGACTGGATAGACCTGTCCACCGGCATCAACCGCGTGCCCTATCCCATCCCCGTGCTGACGGCCGAGGCTTGGACGGCGCTGCCCACCGCGGCGGCGCTGGTCGGGTTGACCGCCGCCGCAGCGCGGGCCTATGCGACGTCCGCCATGATCCTGCCCGTTGCGGGCGCGCAGGCGGCGATCCAGATGATCCCCCGGCTGGGGCCTGCGGGGCGGGCACGGGTGCTGGCGCCCACTTACAACGAACATGCCGCCAGCCTGCGCGCCGCGGGCTGGCAGGTTGACGAGGTGGGCAGGCTGGCCGATCTGGCTGGCGCCGATCTGGCGGTGGTGGTGAACCCCAACAACCCCGATGGCCAGACCCACGCGCCCGCCGCGCTGCTGGCGCTGGCGGCGCAGGTCGGGCGGCTGGTCGTGGATGAAAGCTTCGCCGACGCGCGCGCCGATCTGTCGGTTGCGCCGCAGGCCGGGCAGCGGGGGCTGTTCGTGCTGCGGTCGTTTGGCAAGTTCTACGGGTTGGCCGGGCTGCGACTGGGATTTGTTCTGGGGCATCCCGAGGAAATTGCCGATCTGGCGCAGATGGCCGGCCCTTGGCCCGTTTCGGGCGCCGCAATCCAGATCGGCCAGGCCGCGCTGGCTGATGCCAACTGGGCCGCCGCCAGCATCGCCCGGCTGCGGGCCGATGTCGCCCGCCTTGATGCGCTGGCCATCGCCGTGGGCTGGAACACCGTGGGGGGCACCGAACTGTTCCGGCTTTATGACACCCCCGACGCCCCCGCGGCGCAGGCGCGGCTTGCCCGCGCCGCGATCTGGTCGCGCATCTTTCCCGCCTCGCCGCGCTGGCTGCGGCTGGGCCTGCCGGGCCGCCCAGTTGAATGGGCGCGCCTCGAAACTGTCTTCAGGAGTTGACGATGGATTTTACCCCCGATCAGGCAGCCTCCTTGGCCGAAGTGCTGCGCTGGCGCCGCGATGTGCGCCATTTTCGCCCCGATCCGATCGCTGAGCCGGTGATGGAGCGGCTGCGCGCGGCGATGGAAATGGCACCCTCGGTCGGCAATGCGCGGCCGTGGCGGGTGCTGCGGGTGAAAACCCAGCCCTTGCGCGATCAGGTCGCGGCCGAGTTCGAACGCTGCCGCGCCGCCGCCGGGGCGCGCTATGACCCCGCGCGCCAGACCGCCTATCAGGGGTTGAAACTGGCGGGCATCGACCAGGCACCCGAACAGCTTGCCGTATTCACCGTGATCGACCCCGCCGAGGGCGCGGGCCTTGGTCGTCAGACCATGCCCGAAACGCTGCGCCAATCAACCGCGATGGCGGTGCATACGCTGTGGCTGGCGGCGCGGGCCGAAAACCTTGGGCTGGGTATGGTTTCAATCGTCGATCCGCGCGCGATGGAGCGGATTTTCGACGTGCCTGCGGATTGGGAGTTTTCGGCCTATCTCTGCCTCGGCACGCCCGAGTTTACCGATGATACGCCGCTGCTGCATCGCAGCGGCTGGCAAGAAAACACTCCGACGCTGTGGCAGGTCCAATAGCCCTGACGCAGCGTCGGGCGTGACAGGCGGTTGCGCCTGCGCTTGGCTGGTCGCGCCAGGGAGGGACACAATGACCGACTACCCCACACTGCTTGCGCCGCTATATCTGGGCCATGTCACGCTGAAGAACCGCGTGCTGATGGGCTCCATGCACACCGGGCTGGAGGAAACCGGCGACTGGAACCGCGTGGCCGAGTTCTATGCCACCCGCGCGCGCGGCGGCGTTGGGCTGATGGTCACGGGCGGCATGGCGCCGAACCACGAGGGCGGGGTGTTTCACGGTGCCGCAGGCCTGTTCACCGTGCAGGATATCGCCAACCACCGGAGTGTCACCGACCGGGTGCATGACGCGGGCGGGCGCATCGCCATGCAGATTTTGCATGCAGGGCGCTATGCCTACGGCCCCGACTGCGTGGCACCCTCGCCGATCCGTTCGCCGATCTCGCCCTTTGCACCGCAGGAGCTGACCGAGGCGGGGATCGAAAAGCAGATCGCCGACATTGTGACCGCCGCCGTCCGCGCGCGTGAGGCGGGCTATGACGGGGTCGAGATCATGGCCTCGGAGGGCTATCTGCTGAACCAGTTTCTGGTGCGCCACACCAACCGCCGCACCGACCGCTGGGGCGGGGTCTACGAAAACCGGATGCGCCTGCCGCTGGAGGTGGTGGCCCGCGTGCGCAAGGCAGTGGGGCCGGATTTCATCGTCATTACCCGGATTTCGCTGATCGACCTGGTGCCCGATGGCTCCACCTGGGACGAGGTGGTCACGTTGGCCCGCGCGCTGGAGGCGGCGGGAACCACGATCCTGAATACCGGTATCGGCTGGCACGAGGCGCGGGTGCCCACCATTGCCACCTCGGTGCCGCGCGCGGCCTTCACCTGGCTGACCGCACGGCTGCGCGCCGCCGTCCGTGTGCCGGTGATCGCCTCGAACCGGATCAACACGCCCGACCTGGCCGAGGCGGTGCTGGCCGCGGGGCAGGCCGACATGGTGTCGATGGCGCGGCCGTTTCTGGCCGACCCCGATTTTGTTGCCAAGGCAGCCACCGGCCGCGCCGCCGAAATCGCGCCCTGCATCGCCTGCAATCAGGCCTGTCTTGACCATACCTTTGGCGGCAAGCTGGCCACCTGTCTTGTGAACCCGCGCGCAGGGCAGGAAACCGAACTGGTGCCTGTTCCCGCCGCGGTGCCCCGGCGCATTGCTGTGGTGGGGGCGGGGCCTGCGGGCCTGACGGCGGCCATCACCGCCGCGGGGCGGGGCCATTCGGTTACCCTGTTCGAAGCGGCGGGGCAGATCGGCGGGCAGTTGACCCTTGCCGCGCGCATACCGGGCAAAGAGGAATTCGCAAGCCTGATCGGCTGGTTCGCCACCATGATCGACCGGTCTGGGGTCGATCTGCGGCTGAACAGCCGCGCCACGCCCGAGGTGCTGGCGGGCTTTGACGAGGTGATCCTGGCCACCGGCGTCAGCCCGCGCGACCCGTGCATTCCGGCCGATCCCGGCGCGCGGGTCGCCAGCTATGTCGAGGTGCTGACCGGCGCCATCACGGCGGGGCCGCGCGTCGCCATCGTCGGTGCGGGGGGCATCGCCTTTGACGTGGCCGAGTATCTGACCCAATCCGGGCCTTCGGCTACGCTCCACCCCCAGGACTGGCGGCGCGAATGGGGTGTGGGCGACCCGGCCGACGAACCGGGCGGGCTGACCGCGCCTGCGCCTGCGCCCGCCGCGCGGGCCGTCACGCTGATGCAGCGCAAACCCGAAAAGCCGGGCCGTGGCTTGGGCAAGACGACGGGCTGGATTCACCGCGCGCAACTGGCCGCGCGCGGGGTGCAGATGCTGGGCGGGGTGAATTACGACCGCATCACACCCGAGGGGATCTGGGTGTCCTCTGGTCCCGACCGGGAAAACCCCCGCCTGATCGCAGCCGATACGGTGGTGCTCTGCGCAGGCCAGATGCCCGAGCGCAGCCTTGCCGCCGCGCTGACGCGACCCTGTTATCTGATCGGCGGCGCCGATGTGGCGGCCGAACTGGATGCCAAACGCGCCATAGATCAGGCCTACCGACTGGCGCTGACGCTGTGAAAAGGGGGGGCTTTCGCCCCCCGTTCCGGTCTTAGTGCAGCGCCGCACCGGCGGGCTTGTCGATTGTTGCTCGGGGCGGATGCCCGCCCACGCTCAGCCCGGCAGGCCCCGCCGTGACGATCACCGTCTCGCCATCCTTGACCGCGCCCGACAGCAGCAACTCGGCGAGCGGGTCTTGCAGATGGCGCTGGATCACCCGTTTCAGCGGTCGCGCGCCGAAGACCGGATCATAGCCCTCATCGGCCAGCCATTTGCGCGCCGCCTCGTCCAGATCAAGCGTGACCTTGCGCGCGGCCAGCCGTTTTTCCAGCCGCTTCAACTGAATCGTGACGATCCCGTCCATGTTGTCACGCGTGAGCCGGTCAAAGATGATCGTCTCGTCCAGACGGTTCAGGAATTCGGGGCGGAAATGCATTCGCACCGCCTCCATCACCTCGGTCCGCGCCGCGCCGCTGTCGGTTCCCTCGGGCAGCAGGCTCAGGGCTTGGCTACCCAGGTTCGAGGTCAGCACGATCAGCGTCTGCTTGAAGTCCACCGTGCGGCCCTGACCATCGGTCAGAACGCCATCGTCCAGCACCTGCAAAAGCACGTTGAACACATCGGGATGTGCCTTTTCCACCTCGTCGAACAGCACAACCTGATAGGGGCGGCGACGGACGGCTTCGGTCAGCACACCGCCTTCGTCATAGCCCACATAGCCCGGAGGCGCGCCGATCAGCCGGGCGACAGAGTGTTTCTCCATGAACTCCGACATGTCGATGCGCACCATAGCGGTGTCATCGTCAAACAGATATTCGGCCACCGCCTTGGTCAGTTCGGTCTTGCCCACACCCGTCGGCCCAAGAAACAGGAACGACCCCAGCGGGCGGTTTTCGTCGTTCAGCCCGGCCCGCGCGCGGCGCACGGCATTGGCCACGGCAGTTACCGCCTGTTTCTGGCCGATCACGCGACGCCCAAGCTCTTCCTCCATCCTCAGCAGTTTTTCGCGCTCGCCCTCCAGCATTTTCGAGGTCGGAATGCCGGTCCAGCGTTCGACGACCTCGGCGATCTGCTCAGGGCGCACGGCCTCTTCGACCATCAGCCCGTCCGCGCCCGAATCCGCCTCGGCCAGTTGCCGCTCCAGATCGGGGATGCGGCCATATTGCAACTCGCCGGCCTTGGCAAAGTTGCCCTCGCGCTTGGCCTGCTCCAGTTCAGCGCGCGCGCGGTCAAGCTGCTCTTTCAGCCCGCGCGAGGTATCCAGCTTGTCGCGCTCGGCCTGCCATTTTGCGGTCATCCCGGACGAGCGTTCCAGCAAGTCTGCCAGTTCCTTTTCCAGCGTTTCCAGCCGGTCGCGGCTGGCCGCATCGTCTTCCTTCTTCAGCGCCTCGGCCTCGATCTGCAATTGCAGGATGCTTCGGTCCAACTGGTCCAGTTCTTCAGGTTTGCTGTCCACCTCCATCCGCAGGCGGCTGGCGGCCTCGTCCATCAGGTCGATGGCCTTGTCGGGCAGGAAACGGTCGGTGATGTAGCGATGGCTCAGCGTCGCCGCCGCCACCAGCGCACTGTCGGAAATGCGCACCCCGTGGTGCAGCTCGTATTTCTCCTTGATCCCGCGCAGGATGGAAATTGTATCCTCGACCGTGGGTTCGTCTACCTGCACCGGCTGGAACCGGCGGGCAAGGGCTGCGTCCTTTTCCACATATTTGCGGTATTCATCCAGCGTGGTGGCGCCGATGCAGTGCAACTCGCCCCGCGCCAACGCGGGTTTGATCAGGTTCGCGGCATCCATCGCGCCATCGGATTTGCCCGCGCCGACCAGCGTGTGCATTTCGTCGATGAACAGGATGATCTCGCCCGCCGCCGCGGTTATCTCCGACAGGATCGCCTTCAGCCGTTCCTCAAACTCGCCGCGGTATTTCGCCCCGGCGATCAGCGCACCCATGTCCAGCGCCAGCAGCCGCTTGTTGCGCAGGCTTTCCGGCACATCGCCCGACACGATCCGCAGCGCCAGACCTTCGGCGATGGCGGTCTTGCCCACGCCGGGCTCGCCGATCAGCACCGGGTTATTCTTGGTGCGGCGGCTCAACACCTGCATGGTGCGACGAATTTCCTCGTCGCGACCAATGATCGGGTCGATCTTGCCGTCCTCGGCGGCCTCGGTCAGGTCGCGGGCATATTTCTTCAGCGCATCATAGCCTT
Source organism: Phaeovulum veldkampii DSM 11550 (assembly GCF_003034995.1). Taxonomy (GTDB): domain Bacteria; phylum Pseudomonadota; class Alphaproteobacteria; order Rhodobacterales; family Rhodobacteraceae; genus Phaeovulum; species Phaeovulum veldkampii. Next base: position 38,197 of record NZ_PZKF01000004.1, read on the forward strand.
GCTCGGCGCTGGCGCTGTCGGCGGTGCGGCCCTTGCGGATGTCGTTGATGGCGGTGTTCAGCTTTTGCGCGGTCACTGCGCCCGCGTCCAGCGCATCCTTGGCGCGGGTGTTCACCATCGCCAGCGCCATCAGGATGCGTTCGACCGGCACGAAACTGTCGCCCGCCTTCTTGGCCAGCTTCTCGGCCTCGTCCAGCACGCGCACGATGGAGGGGTCGACGTAAACCTGCCCGTCGCCACCCGAAATCTTGGGCTGCTTGTCCACTGCCGCATTGACAGATTCCAAGACGCGCGCGGGCTCCCCCCGCGGCGCGGCGGATCAGGTTGGCCGACAGCCCCTGATCGTCATCCATCAGGGCTTTCAACAGATGCTCGGGCAGAACGCGCTGATGTCCCTCGCGCATCGCGATGGTCTGGGCCGCCTGCAAAAAGCCGCGCGAGCGCTCCGTGAACTTTTCCATGTTCATCGGCTATCCTCCTTCAAAGCCCCCGGCCTTGGCCGCCCGTCATGGCACGGCCCGTTCCGGGTCTTGCCAAAAATGTGGAGGTGGCCGTGCCCCGCTTCAAGGGGCCGCCGCGAATTTGCGCAAGCCCCGCTTGACGCGCGCGTCCCTCCGGCCCATGACGGGCCAACCCTGACCGGAGGCTTCCATGACCACGCCCGATGACCGCCTGATCGTTGCCCTCGATGTGCCCAATGCGCTGGCCGGGCTGGAGCTGGCGGGGCAAATCGGCGATGCTGTCAGCTTTTACAAGATCGGGCTGGGCATGCTGACTGGCGGCGGTCTTGCGCTGGCCAACGAGCTGAAGGCTGAACAGGGCAAGCGCATCTTTCTGGACATGAAACTGTTTGACATCGGTGCCACGGTCGAGGCGGCGGTGCGCGGCCTTGCGCGCTACGACCTTGATTTCCTGACCGTGCATGGCGATCCGCATGTGGTGCGCGCCGCGATGCAGGGGGCCGCGGGCAGCGCCACGCGGATTCTGGCGGTGACCATTCTCACCTCGCTCGACCGCGCCGATCTCGATGCAAGCCTGATCCGCGCCGGTGCGATCCCCGATCTGGTGGTGGAACGCGCCGCCCGCGCCTTTGAGGCCGGGGCCGATGGTGTGATCGCCAGCCCGCAAGAGGCGGCGGCGATCCGTGCCCTGCCCGAAGCTGCGGGCAAGCTGATCGTCACCCCCGGCGTGCGCCCCGCAGGCGCAGCCCTTGGCGATCAGAAGCGCGTGGAAACGCCCGCCGCAGCGATTGCCGCTGGCGCCGATCATATAGTGGTGGGCCGCCCCGTCTGGCGGGCCGAAAACCCGCGCGCCGCGGCGCAGGCGATTCTGGCCGAACTGGCGGGCCTTTAATCCTCGTTGATGTCGCGGTCCCACAGCCGGATCTGGCCCTTGCGCACGCCCACCAGGCGGCGCAGCAGGGCCCAGGTGGCCAACGCGCCCACGGCCGCCACCAGCAACATCGGCGCAAGCGATCCGCCCAGCAGACCCAGCCACAGCAGCCCCGCCACGATCAGCGCGCCCGCCGCCAGCCCCAGAAGGTAAAACCCCGGCGCGATCATCTCGGCCCCGGCCAGCGCCACCCCCGCCACGACCCAGACCCAAGCCTGCTGCCAGATCATTGCGCCTTGCCTTTCAACAGCTTGAACGCATCGCCAAAGGCATCCAATGCCGCCGCGGGCAACAGCACGACCTGCTTGCCCTCGCCCTTGCCCACGGCCTCCAGCGCTTCGACCTGTTTCAGCGCCACTTGATACTGCGCCGCCTCCAGCCCGCTTTCCTTGATCGCGGCTGCGATCACGCCGGTTGCATAGGCCTCGGCATCAGCCAGAACGCGGCGCGCCTTGGCCTCCTGCTCAGCGGCATAAAGGTCGCCATCGGCAGCCAGCTCCACCGCGCGCTTGCGCCCTTCCGCCTCTGTCACCTGTGCGCGGCGCGCGCGCTCGGCGTTCAATTGCTGCAACATCGCCGCCCGCGTCGCCTCATCCAGATTCACATCCAGAATTTCGGCTCGTGTCACCTCGATGCCCCAGTCGTCAACCATCGCCCGCACCTGTTCGCGGATCTTTGCGATCAGGTCGGCGCGGTTCGACTGCACCTCGTCCAACTCCATCTTGCCGATTTCCGACCGCACGATCCCGGCCACGGTGGTGGCGATGGCGGCATCCACATCGCGGATACGGTAGACGGTCTTTTCCGGTTCGGTGATTCGGTAAAACACCGAGGTTTCTACCTTTACCAGCACGTTGTCGGTGGTGATGGCATCCTGCTGCGCGGTCGGCAACTGCCGCTCCAGCACTGAAATGCGATGCGCCACCCGGTCCAGAAACGGCACGATGAAGTTGATCCCCGGCCCCAGCACCGCGCGCAACCGGCCAAATCGTTCCACCACATGCTTTTCAGACTGCGGAACGATCCGCACCCCCAGAAAGATCGCCAGAATAAGGAACAGCGCAATTGCGATCGACACCGCATTGCTCCCCGAAATCACCTGGCCCGCCAGATCGCTGTCCATGCCGCCCCCGCTGAAAACCCCGTCAAAGATGCGCCAGCCCCGGCCCAAGGGCAAGCTCGCCTCCGCGTTTCCCTCGGCCATCAAATCACGCTATGCTTTCATCTTGGTAAAAATATCCCGGGGGTCCGGGGGCAGCGCCCCCGGCTTTCCGCAAACCCCGGCTTTCCGCAAGCATAGCCAATGCCCGCCCTTTGCCGCGACTGCCTCGCCCCGATCCCGCCCGCGCCGCGCTGCCCGGCCTGCGGTAGCCCCCGTGTGCTTGCGCATCCCGAACTGTTCGAGTTGCAGATCGCGCATCTGGATTGTGACGCCTTCTATGCCAGTGTTGAAAAGCGTGACACCCCCGCACTGGCCGACCGTCCGGTGATCGTGGGCGGTGGCGCGCGCGGGGTGGTGGCGACCTGCTGCTATGTCGCGCGGGTATCGGGTGTGCGCTCGGCGATGCCGATGTTTCAGGCGCTCAAGCTGTGCCCCGATGCGGTGGTGATCGCGCCGCGCCTGCCGCATTATGTCGCCGTTTCGGCCACGATCCGGGCGCTGATGGCGCAACTGACGCCGCTGGTCGAGCCGTTGTCACTGGACGAGGCGTTTCTTGATCTGACCGGCACCGAACGGCTGCACGGTGCACCGCCCGCAGTGCTGATGGCGCGCCTTGCGCGCGCGATCGAGGTGAAGGTGGGTGTCACCGCCTCGGTCGGGTTGTCGCATAACAAGTTTCTGGCGAAAATCGCCTCCGATCTCGACAAGCCGCGGGGCTTTTCGGTGATCGGCCGGGCCGAGACCGAGGCCTTCCTGCGTGACAAGCCGGTGCGGATGCTCTGGGGCGTTGGCACCGCCACCCAGGCGGCGCTGGAGGCTGCGGGCATTCGCACCCTGGCTGATATCCGTCGCCGTGACCCGGCCGACCTGATCCGCCGGTTCGGGGCCACCGGCGCGCGGATCTGGGATCTGGCGCATGGCCAGGACACGCGCCGCGTCACCGCCGAACAACCGATGAAATCGGTGTCGCATGAAACCACCTTTGTCGCCGACATCGCCGATCGTGCCACGCTGGAAACGCATCTGTGGCGGCTGTGTGAAAAGGTGTCGGACCGGGCCAAGGCCAAGGCGCTGGCGGGCCGTGTGGTCACGCTCAAGCTGCGGCGGGCCGATTTCACCGCGCTGACCCGGCGCCATGCCCTGCACGAGCCGACCCAGCTGGCCGATACGCTGTTCCGCGAAGGGTGCGCGCTGCTGGCGGGGCTGGCCGAGCCGGGGCCATTCCGGCTGATCGGGATCGGACTGTCCGATCTTGGGCCCGCACCCGCCAGTGACCCGGCGGGGGATCTGCTTGATCCCGGTGCCGCAGCGCGGGCACGGGCCGAACGCGCCAGCGATGCGATCCGCGCCCGCTTTGGCCCCGGCGCGATCACCAGGGGGCGGTCGCTGACCTGACCTATTCGGCGGCGAGCGGCACGTCCTCGTCGCGGTCGATGGCGGCGATGCGAGCCACGACGCGGCCCATCAGCGCGCAGAAGGCCGCAAAATCGGCGCGCGGGCTGATCGTGGTCTCGTTCATGTAGAGCGAGCGGTCGATTTCCACCTGCACCACATGGCTTCCCTGCGCGGGTTTGCCATAGGCCTGTGCGATGTAGGCGCCGGCAAAGGGGGCATTGCGGCCGACCCGCAGCCCTTCGGCTTCGAAGGCGGCCTCGACCGCGGCCACCACGCCCGCCCCGGCGGCGGCGCCAAAGCGGTCGCCCAGCACGATTTCGGGGCGGCGGTGGCCCAGCGATTCGATCGCCTCGCGCGGCATCGAATGCACGTCGATCAGCACCGCACGGCCGAACCGCGCGCGCGATTCGGCCAACAGAGCGGCCAGCCGGGCGTGGTAGGGGCGCCAGTAGCGGGCAATCCGGGCCTCGGCCTCGGCGCGCGTCAGTTTGCCCGAATAGATCGCCCGCCCCCCAGCCACGACGCGGGGAATCACCCCCAGCCCCGCGGTGACGCGCGGGTTCAGGCCCTGCGCGCGCACCCCTTCGATCAGCGCGGGGTCCAACTCATCAGGGCCGCGGTTCAGATCGACATAGGCCCGCGGCGCCCGCGCGGCGATCAGCACCGCCCCCTCGCGCGGGACAGCGGTCAGCAACCTGTCGACAAAGGCATCCTCAGAGGAACGCACCAGCCGCCCATCCAGCACGGTGCGGGCCAGAAAGTCGGCTCCATAGTCGCAGCCGCTGTGCGGTGAGGAAAACACCACACCCGAACGCCGCACTGACGGCAGGCTAAGCAGGTAGGCCGGGGTTTCGACGGGCGGCTGAGGCATCGCGGCTCCTTTGAATGGGGCAGTATAGGGCGAATTATTTGTCGGCCAAAAGCCCTTGAAAGGTCGTCCGTTACCTTTTATAGACCCGCAGACCGACGCGGTTCCGCCCGCGTTCCTTGGGTTGAAACGGGCGGGGTCATTCGGGCGTGGGCGGTTAGCTCAGCGGTAGAGCACTACGTTGACATCGTAGTGGCCACTGGTTCGATCCCAGTACCGCCCACCATTTTCACCGCCCCCGTGGCCAAGCGGGGGCATCGTTGTTTTGAAGGCGCACGCGCGCCGCGAATGGGAGAAGGCCGATGAAGGTCCGTAACTCGCTCCGCTCGCTCAAGCAGCGTCATCGCGATTGCCAGGTCGTGCGCCGCAAGGGCCGCGTCTATGTGATCAACAAGACGCAAAAGCGTTTCAAGGCCCGTCAGGGCTGAGGCGCCAGAGCCGCACAGAATAGGGCCGCCACGGGAAACCGGGCGGCCTTTTTCGTTGCGATCCGCCGTCCTCGTTCTTGAACAGATCGCACAAGCCTCTGGCCCTTGCCCGCGCGATCTGATTCGATACCCCTCGCCGCCCGGCGGGCGGCGCAGCGGCAGGACAGACATGACACATCTTTGGGTAAGGGCCGAACAGCGGCCGAACGAGGAACGCGTCGGGCTGACACCCGAAGGCGCGGCGGCGCTGATCGCGGCGGGGCTGCGGGTCACCGTCGAGGAAAGCTCCGTGCGCGAGATCGCGATTGCGGGCTACCGCGACGCCGGCTGCACGATCGCCCCCGAAAACACTTGGCCCGAGGCGCCGCGCGACGCCATCATCTTTGGCCTCAAGGAACTGCCCGAAGACGGCACGGCCTTGCCGCACCGCCACATCATGTTCGGCCATGCCTTCAAGGGCCAGCCCGCGGGTCAGGTGCTGTTGCGCCGGTTCCGGGCGGGGGGCGGCACGCTCTATGATCTGGAATATCTGGTGGACGAGGCCGGGCGCCGGGTTGCGGCCTTTGGCTATTGGGCGGGCTATGCGGGTGCGGCGGTGGCGCTGAAATGCTGGGCCGCACAGGCGCGGGGCGGCCTTGCCGGGCCGGTGGCCAAATACCCCGGCAGGGCTGCGCTGCTGGCCGATCTGGCCGCCGATCTGGGGCAGGGGGCGCGCCCGCGGGCCATCGTGATCGGGGCGCTGGGCCGGGTCGGCACTGGCGCGGTCGATCTGTGCGCCGCGATGGGCGTGCCCGTAACCCGCTGGGACATGGCCGAAACCGCTCATGGTGGCCCCTTCCCCGAGGTGCTGGCGCATGACATCTTTCTGAACTGCATCCTCGCGCGCCCCGGCTGCCCGGTGTTCGTGCCCGCCTCGGCCCGTGTTGCCCCGCGCGCGCTGCGCGTGATCGGCGACATCGCCTGTGATCCGACCTCGGATTTTTCCCCGATCAAGGTCTATGACCGCGCGACCGACTGGGCCGCCCCCGCGCTGCGGGTGGCCGAGGCGCCGCCGCTGGATGTGACCGCGATCGACAACCTGCCCTCGCTTCTGCCGCGCGAATCAAGCGAGGATTACGCCGCCCAGCTTTTGCCCGCGCTGCTGGCGCTGGGCGATCCGGGGGCCGGCGTCTGGGGCCGCGCGAAGGCCGAGTTTGACCGCCACATGGCACAACTTTGACGGAGCACACATGACGATTCACTGGTGCGGAACGGGTCTGTCGTCGGTGCCGGGGCTGCGCCGCCTGATTTCGGCGGGCCTGCCGGTCACGGTCTGGAACCGGACGGTCGAAAAGGCGCAGGCGGCGGTCGGCGACATCGCCACCGACATCCGCCCCTATGCGCCCGAGGCTTTGGCGCCGGCGCTGGCGCCGGGCGATGTGGTGGTGTCGATGCTGCCCGCCGATCAGCATGTCGCGCTTGCGCGGATGTGCATCGACCATGCCGCGCATTTCGTCTCGTCATCTTATATCGCGCCTGAAATGGCGGCGCTTGACCCAGATGCGCGCATGGCCGGGGTGGCGCTGGTCAACGAGGTGGGGCTTGATCCCGGCATCGACCATCTGATGGCGCATGATCTGGTCGAGGATTATCGTCGCAGCCCGGCCTGTCAGCCGGGCAACGTGCTTTCGTTCACCTCTTACTGCGGTGGGGTGCCCAAGGTTTCCAACGCCTTCCGCTACAAATTCTCGTGGTCGCCTCTGGGCGTGCTCAAGGCGCTGAGGTCGCCCTCGTGCTCGATCCGGCATTTTTCGGAACTGCGGGTGGCCCGGCCGTGGGATGCGATCACCCGCTATGATGCGCCGCTGCCGGTGCCCGAAAGCTTCGAGGTCTACCCCAACCGCGATTCGCTGCCTTTCGTGCAGCAATACCGCTTTGACCCGACCTGGCGGCTCAAGGATTTCGTGCGCGGCACGATCCGGCTGAATGGCTGGGCCGAGGCCTGGGCGCCGGTTTTTGCCGAGATCGAGCGGCTGGACGGCCCCGCAGGCGAGGCGCGGTTGCGCGAGATGGCAGATCAGTTCTGGCGCGACAATGCCTATGCCGAGGGCGAGCCTGACCGGGTAGTGCTGTTTGTGTCGCTGAAGGCCGAGGCCGAGGGCGTCACGGTCTGGCACAAGACCTGGGCGCTGGATGCCTGGGGCGATGCGCGCGGCTCGGCGATGGGGCGGCTGGTGTCGGTGCCGGTGTCGCTGGCGGTGCAGGCGGTCCTGATGCGCGAAATTCCGGCGGGCGTTCACGCCGCGCCGCATGATGCGCGGCTGCTGGCGCGCTGGCTGGAGAAGGTGGCAGGCCAGGCGCAATACATGGCCAAGGCCGATCACTGCGCCTGATCCGGGGCCTGATCCGGGGGCCCGCGCCCGGCTCAGGTCAGCCGCAGCACCTCGTCTTCCGCCTCTTCGACCGAAATTCCCAGCGCATCCAGCCCGTCTTCCAGATAGTCGGCCAGCATCGGCATCCCCGACAGGTAATCTTCGGTGGGGGCCGAGGCTTCGGCGCGGGCGGTTTCCAGCGCCTCGTCCAACTCATCCGGGCCAAAGGTTTCGCGGCCCACCCACATCACCGCCACAAGGCTGGCCTGTTCGTCTTCGTTCAGCCCGGCGATGAAGGCGCGCAATTCGCCAGCCACCGAATTGCCGCGCGCATCGCTGCCGCCGCCGGTGCCAAAGGCGTCAAGGTCGGCCTCGGCCTCGCGGGCCAGCACGATGATATGGGCGATCTTGGCGGGGCTGATCTGAAGCATGTGGTCCTCCGGTTCCGGGCCAGTGTCGGCGCAACGGCACGCCCGTGCAAGGCCTAGCGGAACAGCCGGTAATACATCCAGTCGGGCAGGAACTGGCCCAGCCGGAACATCGCCGCAAAAACGCGGGGGAAGTTGGCGGCAAAGCTGATGCGGTTCATCTGCGCAAACATGTGCCGCGCTGCCTCGTCGGGTTCCATCAGGAAGGGCATCTGAAAATCGTTCATGTCAGTCAGCCGGGTGCGGATGAAACCGGGGTTGGCCAGTTGCACCAGAACCCCGCTGCGCCCCAGATCTGCCCGCATCGATTCGGCCAGCGCCATGACACCTGCCTTTGACGCGCCATAGCCGATCGCGCCGGGCAGGCCGCGAAACCCGGCCAATGATCCGGTCAGCACCACATGGCCCCGGCCCCGCGCCACCATGCCGGGCACCACCTGCCCCAGAACGCGCGCGGCGCCGGTCAGGTTGATGTCGATCATCTGTTCGACCTTGTCCGCGTCCCAGTCCTGCGCGCGCATCGGCCAGTAAACCCCGGCCAGCCAGACCACGCCGTCGATTTCGCCCACCTCGGCGGCGGCGGCGCGCACGCTGTCGGTGCTGGCTACATCCACCGCGACCGCGCGCGCAGGCCCCGGCAGTTCGGCCACCAGCGCCGCCAGCCGGTCGGCGTTGCGGGCCGACACGATCACCTCGGCCCCGGCGCGGCTGATCTGATGCGCCAGCGCGCGCCCCAGCCCCTCGCTGGCGCCCACCAGCCAATAGCGTTTGCCCTGCCAGTTCATGCCGGCACCCGGCGCATTGTCGCCACCAGTTCGGCCACCTTGATGCCGAATTTGCGGAACTGGCTGCGGTTCACGATGGTGCCGTTGGGGGCCAGATACATCCAGTCGGTCACGTCCAGCTCATGCCCGCCCGCCTCGGGCGTCAGACGGATGCGGTAGCTCAGGCTCACCGCGCTGCCCTGCTGGCGGCCGCGGCCCATGCCCACCAGATCGGGCGCCTCGGCCCGGATCGCGCCATCGTCCGAAACCGTGAAGGTCCATTCCCGCGCCTGGGTGGAGCCGCTGTCATAGACGAAATTTTCGGTCATCCGGCCGGTGTTGCCCTGCCATTCCGCCCGCATGTCGGCCACAAAGCGCGAGGCGACGCGGCCGGTGGGGCCGTAGATGATGCCCTCGCACAGGATCGGGCCGTTCAGTTCGGCCCGGATGTCAAAGGCCGGAGTGGCAGCGGCGTAATCTTCGGGGCGCTGGGCGGCAAAGCTCCAGCGGGCCTTGATCAGCCAGAGGGTGGCAAGGGTCAGGGCAACGCCCAGAAGGATGGCAAAGATGGGGTCCATCGGTTACTCCCGCGGAAGAGGGGCCGCCAGCAACAGCGCGGCAGCCAGGGTTTTCAGGATCAGCGGGGCGCCTGCATACAGCAGCCCCAACAAGGTCAGCGCCACCGCAGGCTGGGTCGCCGCGCCGGGGGTAAAGCCCGCGCGTTCCAGCAGCGGCAACAGCGCCACCGCGGCAAGCGCCAGCGTCGCCTTGGAGGCAAAGGCCCAAAGGCCAAAGCCCTCGGCGCCACCGGGCGCGATTGTGGCCAGGCGCCGCGCGAATATCGCGGGCAGAATGACCATGTCGGCCCCCAGCGCCGCGCCGGTGGCAAGGCAGATCGCGGCAAAGGCTGCGGTGTCGCCGGGGCCAAGCGTCAGCGCCCAGGCAAAGGCCGCAATCGACAGCACCATGCCCGCCAGCAGCGCGCGGCGTTCGCCGATCCGCGCGGCGATGCGCGCCCAGATCGGCGCAGCCCCGGCGGCGGCCAGAAAGAACAGGATCAGCAGCGGGCCTTCCCAGCCCGGCGCTGCCAGCCGACTTTCGACAAAGAACAGAAACAGGGTCGAGCTGACGGCCAGTGGGGCCGAGTTCACTACCGCCAGCGTCAGCAGCCAGCGCGCCGGGGCATCCGCCAGCACCGCCCGCAGCCCCGGCCCGCGCACCGGCGCTGCGCGCCATTGCGCGCCCATCGCCAGAACGGCGACCAGCCCCAGCACGGCAAAGCCCAGCGCAAAGCCCGCATAGGGCGATGCGGTCAGCGGTGCCAGAACCGTGGGCGCCAGCGCGGCCAGACACAGTCCCAGCAGCGCGCCACCCTCGCGCCAGCCCGCCAGCCGCAGGTGCCCGGTTGGCCCAAGGCTGCCCGCCCGCGCCACGCCCGCGCCATAAAAGGTGATCGAGAGGAAACTCCACGCGGTGAACAGCGCGGTCAGCATCAGCGCAAACCACCACAGGGGCGCAATCGGCGGTGTCACGGCAAACAGGCCCAGCATGGCGGCAACCATCATCGTTACCGCCCCCGCCACCGCCAGACTGCGCGCGCGGGCCGACAATCGCGCCGACAGCCAGCCAAGCGCCGGGTCTTGCACCAGATCGACAAGGCGCAGCGCAAACAGCACCGCCCCGAGCGCGCCCAGCCCGATGCCATAGGTTTCGGCATAGACCTTGGGCGCGTGCAGATAGATCGGCAGCCCCGCCGCCGCCAAAAGCGCCGCGAACAGGCCCCAAGGCGCAAGCCCCGTGCTTGGCCCCGTGCTTGGTAAAATGGCGGCGCTGGTCGTCACCGCGTCACCTCCTGACTGGGAGGGGCGACGCGCGCCTTGTAGGGCGCGCCTTTCAGAAACAGCTTGAACGCCTGCCAGTGGATCAGCGCAAGCACCCGCCAGCCCCGTGCCACCGCGCCCAGCAGCGCCCGGTCGGTCAACGGCGCGCGATGCCCGGTCAGCGTGGCGTATAGCCCGTTTTCACCGGCGCGATAGTCGATCCAGACACCGACCTTTTCTTCGGTGATGTCGAAGCGGAAGGTATAGCCCCCTTCGACCCCCTGAAACGGCGAGACATGGAACACCTTGCGCGCCGAAATCGTGTCAGAGCGGGTGATCGGCGCCAGATCGGGCAGGGTGCAAAGGTAATAGTGCCGGTCGCCAAAGGTGTTGTTCACCTCGGCCAGTGCCGCGCGCAGATCGCCTGCCGCGTCGCGGGCAAACCAGAACGACACAGGGTTGAAGGCGTGGCCCAAAATCCGCGGTTGGGTCAGCAGTTCCAGCCGCAAGCCTGGGATGGCAATGCTTTCGGCCGCCAGCGCCTCGCGCACAAAGGCGGCACCACGGCCCTGGCCCACCGGCCCGCCGTGGTCACGGTCCTGCACCGCCATCAGCCCGCGCCGGTTGCGGCGGAACAGCCGCAGCCCCTCGGGTGGGGTTTCGGGGTCGAATATCACATAATCAACCGCATAGCGGAACGCATTGTCCACCGCGCCGCGGCGGCCGTGGAAGGTATGGCCGCGGATATGATCGACTCGGCTCATGCGCCCACCCGGTCGCGCGCGGTGATCGCCTGCGCCACATCGACCGCGCTGGCAAAGCCGTCTTCGTGAAAACCGTTGCGCATCCAGGCGCCGCAGAACCATGTGGCGTTGCGCCCATTCATGCCGCGCACCATCGCCTGACCTTCCAGCGCCGCCAGATCATAGACCGGGTGTCGGAAGGTGGCCTGATCGTAGATCAGTTCCTCGCGCAGGCTGCGGCGGGTGTTCAGCGTGACCAGCAGCAGATCCTCCTGCGGGATCGGTTGCAACGAGTTCATCCAGTAGGTCAGGTCGATCCGGTCGGGGCGGGGGCCTGCCTCTTCGGTATAGACCCAGCTTGCCCAGGCGGCCTTGCGCCGCGGCATCACGCTGGCGTCGGCATGAAGCACCATTTCGTTGGGCTGATAGCGGATGCGCGACAGCGCGGCGGTTTCCTCGGGCGTGGGGTCCGACAACAGTGCCAGCGCATCGTCGGAATGGGTGGCAAGGATCACCTCGTCAAACCGTTCCCAGCCGCCGCCCGTCAGCCGCACCTCGGCGCCCTGCGCATCGCGGCGAATGCCCGCCACCGACGCGCCCAGCCGGATATCGACGTTGCGCGTGCGCAGGCTCGCCTCCAGCCGCCGGACATATTCAACCGATCCGCCCCGCACGGTATACCACTGATGGTGCCCGTTCGTGGTCAGCAGCGCGTGGTTTTCGAAAAACCGCATCATCGCCAGCGCCGGAAAATCCAGAATGCCCTGTGTCGGCGTGGACCAGATCGCGCCCGACAGCGGCAGGATGTAATAATCGCGGAACCACGCGCCGGTGCCCAGTTTCGCCAGAAGCTGACCGATGGTCATGCCCGGCTCAGATGCGGCCGCCAGCCCCTCGCGGTTGAATTTCAGAATGTCGCGGATCATGCCCCACATGCGGGGGTCCAGCGCGCGCCGCTTTTGCGCGAAAACCGAGGTGAGGTTCTTGAACCCGTATTCCAGTTGGCCGCCGTTGATCGAGGCGCCAAAGCTCATGTCGCTTTCGGTGACGGGCACGTCCAGGTCATCGAACAGGCGGCACAGGTTGGGGTAGTTCACCTTGTTGAACACGATAAAGCCGGTATCCACCGGCTGATCGCCACGCTTGCCGGCCAGGATGGTGCGGGCATGGCCGCCCAGCCGCGACTCGGCTTCGATCAGCGTCACGGCATTGTCGCGCGCCAGCAGATGGGCTGCGGCCATGCCGGAAATACCGGCGCCGATCACGGCGATGCGGCGGGGGGGGGAATGCGGTTTGTCAAATGCCATTGGGTCGGGTTCCTCGGGATTGGTTTACAGGGCTACGCGGGGCGGGGCAGGGCGGATCACTCAGCACAAGATGCAGGGCGCAGTGATCCGATCGGTCGCGCCCCGCGTAGTAACGACATGTTGAGCCTGAACTTGCCCCTTCACATTGCAGATGCACCCGCCTCGGCGGAGCCTTATGCTGCGCCTCGACGAGCTGCCATTTGGGCGCCCGTCGTGGTGGCGGGCAAAGAGGCAAGAGACAGCGTGCAAGACACCGACTGGACCGATGCAATGCTGGCGCTGCGCGACCGGCAAGACAAGGCGGCCTTCGCGGCGCTATTTCGGCATTTTGCGCCGCGGGTAAAGGCGTTTCTGATGAAGGGTGGCGCCAGCGCCGCGCAGGCCGAAGATCACGCCCAGGAGGTGATGGCGACGCTGTGGCACAAGGCGCATCTGTATGACCCGACGCGGGCAAGCGTTGCGACATGGGTGTTTACCATCGCGCGCAACCGACGGATCGACGCGATCCGCCGTGCCCGCCGCCCCGAGCCCGAAGACCTGCCCTGGGGCCCCGAGCCGGAGCCCGATCAGGCCGATGCCCTGGTGCTGGCGCAGGAATCGAACCGCCTGACCGAGGCCTTGGCGCAACTGCCGCCCAAGCAGCGCGAGTTGGTGGAACGTGCCTATTGGGGCGATCTGACCCATTCCGAGCTGGCCGTTGAAACCGGCCTGCCACTTGGCACGATCAAATCCCGCATCCGGCTGGCACTTGACCGGCTGCGCCACGAACTGAGATGAGCCGAAGATGACCGAAATCACCCACCACCTGACCGATGACCTTCTGATGGACTATGCCACCGGCACCCTGCCCGAAGGGTTTGCGCTGGTGGTGGCGACCCATGTGTCGCTGTGCGATGACTGCCGCGCCCGGCTGGCAGCCTATGAGGCGCTGGGCGGGTCGGTGCTGGAACGTGCCGAAGCGGTGGCGTTGGAGGATCGTGCCTTCGAGGCCACGATGGCCCGCATCGCCGGCCTGTCACCCGCCCCGCGCCCCGCGGCGCGGCCACGACACGGCCTGTTTCCCGCGCCGTTGCAGGACTATGTCGGCGGCGATCTGGCGGCGGTACGCTGGCGCCCGCTGGGCCTTGGCGTGCGGCAGGCGGTGCTGCCGACCGATGGCAGCGCCAAGGTGCGGCTGCTGTATATTCCCGCCGGTGCCGCGGTGCCCGACCATGGCCACCGCGGGCGCGAACTGACGTTGGTTTTGCAAGGCGCCTTCCGCGATGACGAGGGCCGTTTCGGCCCCGGCGATGTCGAAGTGGCCGACGAAGAACTGGAACATACCCCGGTGGCCGAAGCCGGGCAGGATTGCATCTGTCTGGCCGCCACCGATGCGCTGTTGAAATTCCGCGGGATCATGCCGCGGCTTGCGCAGCCGTTCTTTCGGATTTGACGGGTGCTGCGCATGAATGTGCACCCCCCGGCGCGGCAGGCGGGCCGTCAGGGCGTGATCTGCACCACCCGCGCGGCTTCCGGTTCGGGTGCCAGTTCCTCGAAATCGAAATTGTCGAGCCTGCGCGCCCGGCGCCCGGCGCGGTCGGCTGATATCTTGATCTCTTCGATATCCTTCGCTGCCTGCCCAAAGTGGCGGTCAAGGTTTTCGACCCGCGCGCCCAGACGGTCTACATCGGCGTAAAGCGCGGCCAGTTCCTTGCGGATCGCGCCCGCCTGTTCGCGCATCCGCGCATCTTTCAGCACGGCGCGCATCGTGTTCAGCGTCGCCATGCAGGTGGTGGGTGACACGATCCAGACCTTGGCGGCAAAGCCTTCGCGCACCAGTTCGGGAAAATTGGCGTGCAGTTCGGCATAGACGGCCTCGGACGGCAGGAACATCAGCGCCCCGTCGGCGGTTTCGCCCTCCAGAATGTATTTCTCGGAAATTGCCCTGATATGGCTGCGCACGGAAATCCGCATCATCCGCTGCGCCTCGATCAGGGCCGCCTGATGTTCGGCTCGGCGCAGCGCCTCATAAGCCTCCAGCGGGAATTTTGAATCGATCACGATGGGGCCGGGCGGGTTGGGCAAGTGGATCAGGCAATCCGCCCGCCGCCCGTTCGACAGCGTGGCCTGCATCGTATAGGCGTCTGACGGCAGCGCCTTCAGCACGATGTCGTGCAACTGAATTTCGCCGAACGCGCCGCGGGTCTGTTTGTTCGACAGGATGTCCTGCAAGCTCAGCACATTGCCCGACAGCTTTTCGATATTGGCCTGCGCGCGGTCGATGGTTTCCAGCCGCTGCTGCAACTCGCCCAGCGATCGCGCGGTGCGGGTGGCGGTGCCGTGCAGGCTTTCGGTCATACCGCGGCTGACCTCGGCCAGACGCTGTTCCATCAGCGTCAACACCCGCGCCTGCGAGGTGGCCTGCGCCTCGGACACATGGTGCAGCCCGCCCGCCAACTGCTGCTGGCCATCCGACAGCGCCTGCACCCGTTGACCCAGCGCCGACATCTGCATCAGCACCGGCTCGGCCATCCGCGCCGCCCGCCCCGAGGCGCGCAAGATCAGCATGATCAGCACAAACAGCAGCAAGACCAGCGCCGCCACCACCGCCCCGGCGATCACCAGCGGATGGTCGTAGGGGTAGCCTTGCCCCAGAACGGTGATCATCGCCGCCCGAACAGCCGCTCGATATCGGCCAGCTTGAGTTCGACATAAGTGGGCCGCCCGTGGTTGCATTGGCCCGACAGGGGCGTTGCCTCCATCTCGCGCAGCAGCGCGTTCATTTCCTCGGCGCGCATCTGCCGCCCCGAGCGGACCGAGCCGTGGCAGGCCATCCGGCTCAGCACCGCCTCGATCCTGGCCTGAAGCCGCTGGCTGTCGCCCAGATCGGCCAGCTCATCGAGAATGTCGCGCACCAGCGCCGCGGCGTTGATCCGGCCCAGAATTGCGGGGGTTTCGCGCACGGCAATGGCCGCGCCGCCAAAGGGCTCGATCGTCAGCCCCAGCCGCGCCAGATCGGGGGCAAACTCCAGCAGCCGGGCCGCATCCTGCGCTGACAGTTCCACGATTTCAGGGATCAGCAGCGCCTGCGCGGCCACGCCGGCCTCGGCCATCTGACGCTTGAGCCGTTCATAGACCAGCCGTTCATGCGCGGCGTGCTGATCGACGATCACGATCCCGTCGGCGGTTTGCGCGATGATCCAGTTTTCGTGCAGTTGCGCGCGGGCGGCGCCCAACGGGTGCGCGGTGTCGTCGGCAGGCTCGGCCTCGGCTCGGGCCATGGGCGCGTAAGGAATTGGCGCCTCGGCAAATTCTGTCATCGGCGCCTGCGTGGCAAAGCCCGCGCGGATCGCGCCCGCACCGGGCCTGTCCATCTGATAGACCCGCGGCGCGGGGCCGGGTTCGGGCCGCATCGCCCCCAGCGTTTCACCTGCCACGGTGGAAGATGCGCGGTGCCCCGCCCCCGCCAGCGCATGGCGCAGCGCGGTCACGATCAGCCCGCGGGCAAGGCCAGGGTCGCGGAACCGCACCTCGGCCTTGGCGGGATGGACGTTCACGTCCACCCGCTCGGGGTCGCAGGTCAGATACAGCACCGCCGCCGGGTGCCGGTCGCGGGACAAAACATCCATATAGGCTGCGCGCAGCGCCCCGGTCAGCAGCTTGTCGCGCACTGGCCGACCGTTGACGAACAGGAACTGTTCCACCGCCGCGCCGCGCGAATAGGTGGGCAGGGCGGCGTAGCCCGTCAGCCGCAGCCCCTCGCGTTCGGCGTCGATCACCATGGCGTTGTCGGCAAAATCGCGCCCTAGCACGCGCGCCAGCCGACCGGCCAGCGCGCCGAACAGATCGCCCTGTTCGGCATCGGCGCGGAAAACCTCGCGTTCGGCCCCGCCCGAGGCATCGCGCAGGGTAAAGCTGACATAAGGCTCGGCCATCGCCAGCCGTTTCACCGCATCGGCAATGGCCTGCGCCTCGGCCCGGTCGGTGCGCAGGAATTTCAGCCGCGCCGGGGTGGCCACGAACAGGTCGCGCAATTCGACCACGGTGCCCCGGTTCAGCGCGGCGGGTTTCACCGGTGCGATACGCCCGCCCGAAACACTGACCTGCGCAGCCTCGTGCCCCTCGGCGCGCGAGGTGATGGTCAGCCGCCCCACCGCGCCAAGGCTGGGCAGGGCCTCGCCGCGAAAACCAAAGCTGTGGATGTTCAGCAGGTCAGATCCGTCGATCTTGGATGTGGCGTGTCGCGACAGCGCCAGGGGCAGATCGTCGGCGGTCATGCCGCAGCCATCATCAGCCACCCGGATCAACAGCTTGCCGCCCTCTGCAAAGGTCACATCGATCCGGCCCGCCCCGGCATCGAGCGCATTTTCCACCAGTTCCTTGACCGCAGAGGCCGGGCGCTCGACAACCTCACCGGCCGCGATGCGGTTTGCGGCGGCTTCATCCAGTTGCCGGATGACGGGGCGGGGTGCGCCTATCTTGGGTATTGGTGCGTTCATCCCACAAGGGTTAGCACAAACCCGGAACCGGGGCCATAGATTCGGGCCGCATCGCCCGTCAGTTCAGCCCGATTGGCCGCCCCACCACGACAAAGCGCAGCGCCTCGGCATCCAGCAGCCGTGCAACCACGCGAGCCACATCCTCGCGCGTTACGGCCTCGATGCGGGCATTGCGGGTGTTGACGTAATCGCGCGGAAAGCCGTTCAACTGCATACCCACCAGAATGTTTGCAATCGGCCCGTTGCCGTCAAACCGCAGCGGATAGGCCCCGGTCAGATAGGTTTTCGCCGCGGCCAGTTCCGAGTCGGTGACGCCGTCGGCGGCCATTCTGGCCCATTCTGTGCGGATCACTGAAATCGCTTCGGCCACCTTGTCGTTCGACGAGGCGACCGAGCCTTGCCACGTCTCGCCCAGATCCTTGGGCGCGATATAGCTGGCCACGCCATAGGTCAGGCCGCGCTTTTCGCGCACCTCTTCCATCAGCCGCGAGGAAAAGCCGCCGCCGCCCAGAATGTGGTTGGCCACGAAGGCGGCAAAGAAATCGGGGTCGTTCATCGGCAGACCGCGCTGACCCCACAGCACCACCGATTGCGGGCTGTCGAAATCGACCACGGTCACGCCGCCGGTCAGGCCCAGCGTGGCGCGCGGCGGCAGGGCCGCGCCGGTGGCGGGCAGATCGCCCAGCAGATCATCCAGCACGGCGCCCAGATCGGCGGCGGTGATATCGCCCACCGCGGCCACATACAGCCGGTCGCGCGCCATCACGCGGGCCTTGGCCTCGACCATATCCGCACGCGTCAGGGCCGCCACGCTGTCGGCGGTGCCGTCGGATGACGACCCATAGGGATGCTCGCCCCAGGCCAGCGCCCGAAAGTTGCGGCCCGCGATCGCATTGGGTTCACGTTCATTGGCAGCGATGTTCGACAGAACTTGCCCGCGCACCCGCTCCAGCGCGGCCTGATCGAACCGGGGCGCCACCAGCGCCTGCCGCAGCAGCGCCACCGCCTGATCGCGGTTTTCGGTCAGCATCCGGGCTGAAACGCTCAGCGTGTCATCGCTGACGGAAAAGCTGAACTGGGCCGCCAGCGCCTCGGCGGCCTCGGCAAAGCCCTGCGCGTCCATCTCGCCGGTGCCTTCCTCCAGCAGCGCGGTCATCAGGTTGATCGCCCCGCGCTTGCCGGGCGCATCAAGGCTGGCCCCCCCGCGAAAGCCGATTTCCAACGCGGTAAAGGGCAGTTCGTGGTTCTCCACCAGCCAGGCGGTAATGCCGCCGGGCGAGGTTACTTCGGTGATTTCCACCCCGGCGCGCGCGGGCAGCGCCAGCCACACAACAAGCAGCGCGCCAACAACCAGCCGGATCATTGTGTCACCTGCGGGGTTTCGGCCTGCATCAGCCAGCCGGTAACCGCGCGGCGCCGGTCAAAGACCTCGCGCGCGGCGGCCATGACATCGTCGGGCGTGACCGCCATCAGCGCGTCGGGCCAGCTCTGCACATCCGCCACCCCCAGCCCCACCGCCAACGCCTCGCCATAGCGTTGCGCCAGGCCTTCGACGTTGTCTTTGGCGTAAATCTCGCCGGCGCGGATGGCGGTGCGGATGCGTTCGAACTGCGCCACATCCGGCCCCTCTGCCAGGAATTTCTCGATCGCGGCATCCATCGCAGCCTCGGCCTCGGCCAGGGGCACATCGGGGCGCGGCACCACGATCAGCGTAAAGGTGGTGTCATCCATCGCCAGCCCGTCATACGAGGCGCCTGCGTAAACCGCCTTGGCGTCGCCGAACATCAGGGCGCGGCCCAGAACCGAGGTGGCGCCATTGCCGCCCAGAATTTCCGCCAGAACGGTCAGCGCGGCAGCCTTGGCCTGATCGCCGGGGTCGCGTTCGGGCGCCAGATAGCTGCGCATCACATAGGGCTGGGCCACCCGCGGATCGACAAAGGTCATCCGCCTTTCCGACAGTTGCGGCGGCTCCTCGACGCGCTGGCGCGGCGCCAGATCGGGGGTTGGGGCCAGCGGCCCGTAATGCGCCCGCGCCAGACGCTCCACCTCGGCTGCGGTCACGTCGCCTGCCACCACCAGTACCGCATTGTTGGGCGCGTAATAACGGCGATACCACTCCAGCGCATCCTCGCGCGTCAGCCGCTCCACCTCGTGGCGCCAGCCGATCACCGGGGTGCCATAGGGATGGTTCAGATATTGCGCCGCACGCCGCTGTTCGGAAAACAGCGCGCCGGGGTCGCTGTCGGTGCGTTGTGCGCGCTCTTCCAGAATCACCTCGCGCTCGGTCTGCCAGTCGTCCTCGGACAGCAGCAGATCGCGCATCCGGTCGGCCTCCATCCGCATCACCAGATCCAGCCGGTCGGTGGCGATGCGCTGGAAATAGGCGGTGAAGTCATACGAGGTGAAGGCATTGTCCGATCCGCCGTTTGCGGCCACGGTCTTTGACAATTCACCCGGCGCCAGATCGTCGGTGCCCTTGAACATCAGATGTTCCAGAAAATGCGCCACCCCCGATTTGCCCGGCCCCTCGTCGGCCGATCCGACGCGATACCACACCATATGCACCACAACCGGGGCGCGGTGATCCTCGATCACCACAGCCTCCAGCCCGTTTTCCAGCGTGAAATGGGTCACATCGCCCGCCTGTGCAGGCAAAGAAAAGACAAGACACAAGCCAAGTGCGGGCAGGAAACGTGTCATGCAAAACCTCCGATCCTTATTGCAACCTACGCGCGGACGCGCGCAGGGCAAGGCGCCTGACGCGGAGTTGATCGGGGATCAGTTGCCCTCAAGCATAGCCGGGTTGGGCGGCGCACCCACGTTGCGCACCCCGGCCTTGCGCCAGCGTTCCAGCTCGGCTTCCTGATCCAGCGACATCGGCGCATAGGCCTTGAAATAGACCGATACGTTGAACAACCGCTCCAGCAGGCGACCGTCGTTCTTGCGGCGATATTCCAGATCTTCGGCGGCCAGATCGCCACGGATCGAGCCCGAGGTGCCAAAGCGCCCCGCATGCGCCACCAACGCCCCATCTCCGGCGGCAATCCCCCCCCGCGACAGCGCCACAGGGTTGCCGCCCAGCGCCGCGACCACATCCGCCTCAGGCGTGGGGTCGGTCAGACTGGCGCCGCCCGGCGCCGGCTCGGGCAGGGCGGTCAGATCTTCGGGCATCTGCAACGGCTTGGTCGGCAGGATCGCAAACTCGTCCGGCCCTGACGAGGTCAGGTTCATCAACTGCGGCTCTTTGCTGCCACAGGCTGTCAGCGCCAGAACCGCAGCCAGAGCGATCCCGATCTTGCCGATTTTCGCCTGCATGGCCCACTCCCTCACCGAAACTGTCCTTGTCTTAGCGCATGTCCCGGCGCGCGTCACGGGGGTTTGGGCGTTTCGAGTGATCCCCGCCGGTAAAGATCACCAACCCCAGCGCACCTGCAAAGATCGCGATATCCGCCACGTTGAACGACCACGGGTTGTTGACCCCCGGCACTGACATGTTCAGGAAATCGGCCACCGCGCCATAGATCAGCCGGTCGATCACATTGCCGACCGCGCCCCCCACCAGCAACCCCGCCGAAACCTGCGCCATCGGGCGCGGGCCCTCGCGCCTCACCCACAGCCAGACCCAGACCGAAATTCCCAACGCCAGCGCAATCAGCGCCCAGCGCGTGACCGCGGCATCGCCTGCGAAAAGCCCGAAGTTCACACCCTGATTCCATGCCATCCGCAGGTTGAGCCATGGCGGAAACACGTCGATCGCCAGTTTCTGGTCAAGGTTCATGCCATGAACCACGGCATATTTGCTGATCTGGTCAATCACCAGAACGGTCGCCGCCACCTTGCCTGCCAGACGCATCGTTCCTCCAAAAAACATGCCTTTCATCTTGGTTCAAATATCCCCGCCGGAGGCTCCCACGGTGGCCGCGGAACGCTCCGCGGGGGATATTTTTGCCAAGATGAACAGGCTCAGTGCCGGAAATGCCGCATCCCGGTAAAAACCATTGCCAGCCCCGCGGCATCGGCCGCGGCGATCACCTCGGCGTCGCGCATCGAGCCACCGGGCTGGATCAGCGCGGTTGCGCCCGCCTCGGCGGCGGTGATCAGCCCGTCGGCAAAGGGGAAGAACGCATCCGAAGCCACGACCGAGCCGCGGGTCAGCGGATCGCTCATCCCCAGCGCCTCGGCCATGTCAACCGCCTTGCGGGCTGCGATTCGGGTGCTGTCGACCCGGCTCATCTGGCCTGCGCCGACGCCCACGGTGGCGCCGTCTTTCACATAGATGATGGCGTTCGACTTCACATGTTTGGCCACGGTCCAGGCAAACATCAGGTCGGCCAGTTCCTGCTCGGTCGGCGCGCGTTTCGTCACCACCTTCAGGTCGTCGCGGCTGATGCGACCGGTGTCCTTGTCCTGCACGAGGAACCCGCCCGCGACCTGCCGGAAGCCGAGGATCGGCGCGGCGGGGTCGGCCAGCGCGCCGGTGGTCAGCAGGCGCAGGTTCTTTTTCGCGGCAAAGATCTCGCGCGCCTCGGCGCAGGCGTCGGGGGCGATGACGACTTCGGTGAAGATCTTGCAGATTTCCTCCGCGGTGGCGGCGTCAAGCGTCTGGTTCAGCGCGATGATGCCGCCGAAGGCAGAGGTGCGGTCGCAGTCATAGGCGCGCTTGTAGGCCTCCAGCAGCGTTTCGCCGCGCGCCACGCCGCAGGGGTTGGCGTGTTTGATGATCGCCACCGCCGGGCCGTGGGCGGGCGCAAATTCCGACACCAGTTCAAAGGCTGCGTCGGTGTCGTTGATGTTGTTGTAGCTCAGTTCCTTGCCCTGCCACTGGCGCGCTGTGGCCACGCCGGGGCGGGCCGACCCGTCGGTGTAGAAGGCCGCGTTCTGATGCGGGTTCTCACCATAGCGCAGGGTCTGGGCCAACTCGCCGGCAAAGGCGCGGCGGCGCGGCGCGGTTTCGCCCAGTGCCGCGGCCATCCAGGTGGAGACAGCGGCATCATAGGCGGCGGTGCGGGCATAGGCGATCTGCGCCTGTTTCTGGCGGAAGGCATAGGATGTCTGGGTGCCGTTGGCATCAAGTTCCGCCAGAACCGCGTCGTAATCCTGAACATCGACCACGACGGCGACAAAGGCGTGGTTCTTGGCCGCGGCGCGGATCATCGCGGGGCCGCCAATGTCGATGTTTTCGATACAGTCGGCATAGTCGCCGCCTTTGGCCACGGTGGCCTCGAACGGATAGAGGTTCACCACCAGAAGGTCGATCGGTTCGATCCCGTGGGCGGCCATTGCGGCCAGATGTTCGGCGTCGTCGCGCAGCGCCAGCAGCCCGCCATGCACCGCCGGGTGCAGGGTTTTTACCCGACCGTCCATCATCTCGGGAAAGCCCGTCACCTCGGCCACGTCGCGCACCTTCAGCCCGGCGGTGCGCAGGGTCAGCGCGGTGCCGCCGGTGGACAGCAGTTCCACCCCGCGGGTGGCCAGCGCACGGGCAAATTCGATCAGCCCGGTCTTGTCGGAAACGGAAATCAGCGCGCGGCGCAGGGGAACGAGATGGGTCATGGCATCGGTCCTTGGGTCAGACGGGTCAGGTGCGGATCATTGCAAAAAGTAAGGCGGGTTCTGGCGCGGGGTATCTTGTGCTTTCGTCAAGGTCCAGCCGATAGGGCAGGCATAATCCAGAACCCGCGCCGACAGGACGATCTGCCGCGAGTTGCGCGGGCTGATCCGTCCGGCCTCCAGATAGACCGACGGGGCCAGCGCAAGCTCGGCGGTGCCGTCGTGGCGAAACACCCAGATTTCGCCGCTTTTCAGCATCATCGACACGGCGGCGCCGCCCATGTCGAGCGTGGCATCGACATCGGGGTGCAGGTGAAAGCGGATGTCGAAGGCTATGCCCTGAAGCGCAGTGCGTTCCATGATCGTGTCAAATCGACGGCGGCCTTCGCCGGTCATCGCGCCCAGGGTATCCTCGCCGCGCAGCACCCGGCCATCGGGGGCCAGCGTCAGGTTGCGCACATGGGTCATGCCATGGGTGGCGGCATAGGCATCATGGCCGGCCAGAAGCCCTATCCCCTCGGTGCCGGCCTCTGCCTTGGCCCAGACTTCCGAGGGTGTTTCGGCCAGCAGCGCGCGCCGGTCACGGCGCAGGGCGGTTTCGGGGCCGAGCCGGGAAGAGGAGAACCCCGCGATGCATAATGTGGAATGGCTGGGTGTGGCACGGCCCGCGCGGTGCCAGTCGGGGCCGAAGGCCATGCCCGAGCCGCAACTGACAATCAGCGGCCGTCGCCCCGATGTCAGTTCGAACGCCAGCGTCGAGGCATGGGCATTGGCCGAGGCGGGCCCCGCGGGCGGGGGGGCCGCATCGACAATTACGGTGGTGCGCCCGCCATGCAGCCGGGCAAAGCCCATCGCCAGCCCGCTGGCAGTCACTGCCTTGCCGCCTGCAGCGGTCAGTGCCTGATCCAGCCGCCCGTCCATGCCGCGGCCGCCGCCGTGAAAGCGGGCAAGCCCGCCATCGGCATGGCGCAGCGCGCGCAGGGTGGGGGCGATCCGGGCAATGGCCTCAAGATGCGCGGGTTCGGGGCGGCGCCCGGCGCCTTGCAGCGCGGCGGCGGCCCAGGTCAGCAGGGTCAGAACTTCCAGCAATTCCTCGGGGTTGCGGGTGGGGATGCCGCCTGCGCTGTCGATCTGGCGGGCGCATTCGCGCGACAGTGCCGCGATGGCCGGGGCGGCGTGTGACTCCATTCCGGTCAGCGACAGCCCGGCATAGATCAGCCCGGTCAGCGCCTCGAATCGGGGTTGGCCGGGGCTGGCCGCCTGCCAGCGACGCGACAAAAACAGCGTCTGCTGGGCGAGGCTGCGAAAAAACACATCGGCATCGGCGCGGTCGCGGCCATTCAGCAGCATCAATGCGTGGTTGATCCAGCGGATCAGCCGTCGCCCGGTCAGATCCGGGGTCCAGCCCGGCCCGGTGCCGCGGCCATAGCGTTTGATCCAGCCAAAGACCCAGTCCTGCGCGCGTGCGCGCGCCGTCCTATCGCCCACCGCAGCCAGATCATCCAGCCAGCCGCAACCCTGCGCCACCTCTTCAAAGGCTGCATCGGGGGCGGGCAGATCCCAGATCGCGCGGCCCGGCGCCTCGACCAGCGCCCCCGCGAAGAGGAAGTTCCCGCCGATCAGTTGCCGCCCGCGGGCATGCAGGCCGATGCTGTGAGGTTCGGGCTGGCTGACAAAGCCGGTGGCAGGCCGGGCGCGGGCCGCGCGCAGGGCGGCAAGCCGGTTCAGCATCCGCTCGCGCCGCGCGGCCTTGCCTGACCTTACCTGACCCGTTTTTGCCCCCGTTTTTGCCATTGTTCCTGCCGTCTGCCCGGTTGCGGCGCACCATAGCCAGCGCCCCTTGGCCTGTCACCGCCGAAATCCCGCTCAGGCGGGGCTGTGCCGAAGGGCAGCGATATAGAACCCGTCCATACCCCCCACCTCGGGCCAGTAATCGGGGCGCAGGCGCAGCCCGCCCTCGGCGCTTGTCCATTCGGGCGCAAGGCCGGGCAGGGCCAACGCCTCGGGGTCGGGGCGCAGACCGGGGTGGCGGGCCAGAGCGGCGGTCACCTGCGCCTCGCCCTCGTCGGGCAAAAGCGAGCAGGTGGCAAACACCAGCCGCCCGCCCGGCGCCAGAAACGCCAGCGCGCGGTCGATCAGACGCGCCTGCAACGCGAACAGATCGCGCAAGCTGGCGGGGGTGCGCACAAAGGGCAGGTCAGGGTGGCGTCGGATCGTGCCGGTGGCCGAGCAGGGCGCATCCAGCAGCACCGCATGAAAGGGCGCGGGGGGCTGCCATGTCAGCGCATCCGCCACCACGCAATCGGCCGCCAGTCCGCAGCGCGCCAGGTTTTCAGTCACCCGCGCCATCCGAGGACCGGAAATATCCAGCGCGGTCACCTGCGCGCCCGTGGCCGCCAGTTGCAGCGTCTTGCCGCCGGGGGCGGCGCACAGGTCCAGCACCCGCGCGCCGGGGCCGGGGGCCAGGATGCGGGCGGGCAGGGCGGCTGCGGCATCCTGCACCCACCAGTCGCCCTCGGCATATCCCGGCAGGTCCGACACCTGCCCCGCCGCGACCAGCCGCACGCTGCCGGTGGCCAGCGCCACCCCGCCCAGCCGCGCCGCCAGCGCCGCTGCATCGCCATCTTTTGGCGTCAGGTCCAGGGGCGCGCCAGCCAGATGCGCCGCCTCCATCGCCATCACCGCGCGCTTGCCCCAGGCCGACATCAGCCGCCCGCGCAGCCAGTCGGGCAGCGACGGCGGGGGCAGGCTGGACCAGCGCGCCGGATCGGTGGCCGCAACCTTGCGCAGCACCGCATTGACCAGCCCGGCAAAGGCCTCGGCGCGCTGGCCGCCCGCGCGCGCCAGCGCCACTGCGGCCCCCACCACGCCATGCGGGGCGGCGCCCAGATCCAGCATCTCGACGGTGGCCAGCCGCAGCAGCGCCTGCACATCGGCAGGTGGGGCGCGGCGCAGGTGGGGTTTCAGCACTGCATCGGCCCGCGCGATCTGGCGCAGCGTTGTCAGCGCCAGTCGCTGCGCCCGCGCCCGGTCGGCGGGCGCCAGCGCCACCAGCGCCCCGGTGGCCAGTTGATCCGACAGCGCCTGATGCGCCCCGGTCACCCCTGCGATCAGCCCCAGCGCCGCGCCGCGCACCGCATCTGCACTGCTCATCGCTGTGCCCCCTGCCTTGTTTACCTGTCCGGCCCCCCGTATATCATGCCCCATGGCCAGACAAGGAACGCCCGATGAATGAGCCGACCGATCCCCCCGCCCCGCGTGTGCTGACCCCTGCCGCCCAGCGCGCCTTGGCCGAGGCCGAGGCCCGGCGGCAGGCCGCCGCTGCCGCTGCCGCCCTGCCGCCCGAACTGGGTGGCCGCGACGGCCCCGAGCCGGTTCGCTTTGGCGATTGGGAACGGCGCGGCATTGCGGTGGATTTCTAGGCGCCCGCGCGCGCCTGGCGCCCGGCCTCGGCCCGCAGATCTGCCATCAACTGGCCCAGAAACTCGTCCGCCTTGGGGTCGGCCAGCCGTCCCTCGGCATCAAAGGCGGTGTTGGCGCCCGCGATCAGCACCTCGGGGGCAGTCAGCACCCGCGCGCGAAACGGCACCAGACACAGCCGCAGCGCATATTGCCCACGCTCGCCGCCCGACCGCCCGGCAGCCGCCGAGATGATCGCCACCGGCTTGCCCGCGAGGGCCGCGCCCTGAACCCGGCTGACCCAGTCCAGCGCGTTTTTCAGCACGCCCGACGGCGCCTTGTTGTATTCGGGGCTGGCGATCACCACTGCATCAGCCGCCGCCAGAAGGGCCGCCAGCCGCGTTACCGGCTCGGGCATTCCGGTGGCCTCCAGATCGGCGTCATAAAGTGGCAGCCGCAGGTCGGCCTCGGTATAATCTGCCGGGCCAAAGGCGCGCACCGCCTCGGCCAATAGCAGCCGGTTTGATGACCCCGACCGCAGCGATCCGCATAGCCCCGCCAGTTTCAGCCCTGCCATTGTCCTCTCCCGTCCGCGTTGGCCCGATCCCGGAAGGGGATCGAAGCGCTTGCCCGATGCTTGCCCGCCCGTTATGCCCGGATCAAGCCTGAATGCGGAGCCTGCCTGTGAACATCACGCCTCGTCTGATCTTGTGGCCGCGCCGCGGCCGCGCCGTGCTGGCGGTTGCGGTGCTGGCCGCGTTGGCGGCTTGTGTCGCCACCCGGCCCGCACCGCGCAGCCTGACGCTGACCGAGGCCGGGGTTACCATCGCCGGGCCACGCGGGTTCTGCATCGACCAGAGCCAAAGCCGCGATGGCGCCAGCGGGGGCTTTGCGTTGCTGGGCAGTTGCGCCGCGCTGGCGAGTGACCCCACCGCGCCGCGGCCTGCCGCCCCGGCGGTGCTGACGGCCACGGTCACGCCGTCAGATCTGGCGGCGCGGCCACTGTCGCGGTCGTTCCCGCAGATGAAAGCCTTTTTCCTCAGCCCGGCGGGGCGGGCGGCGCTGTCGCGCGCGGGGCAGGCCGACAGCGTGCAGGTGCAGGCCATCGAGACGCAAGGTGATCTGATGCTGATCCGGCTGACCGATACTGCCGCCGCCGCGGGCGCGCGGGTTCAGCCCGAAAGCTGGCGCGCGGTGATGGGGGTCAACGGGCGCATCGTGTCGCTCTCGGTTCTTGGGCTGGCATCGCGACCGCTGTCACAGGCGAACCAGCGGGCGCTGGCGGTCGATTTTGCCAATGTCATGACCGCCACCAACACCGCGGCGCGCTGAACCCGGCGCCGGGGTGCGCGCCTGTCCAAATGACAGTTTGCAGTTCCACGCCCGGTCGCGCTAGCTATCGAGCCGGATACGGTGCAGCCCGAGGCTGACCCGAGATGACGACGCGCAAAGACAGTTTTCTTGACCGGCTGGTGCAAAAGCGGGCGCTGGCGCGATGGGCGCGGGCGGCGCGGCTGGCTGACCGGCTGTCGCTTCTGGCGTTGCGCCCGCTGCGCGACGATGCCCAGCGGCTGCGGCGCGAGGTTGACCGGGTGCTGCATGTGGCCGATGCGCGACTGACCCAGCCGATCATCGGCAAGGATGCGATCCCGCGTCCAACAGGCACCGACTGGGCTTGGCGGCCCGAATTGTGGCGCGGCCCGGTGTCGCCGGCGGGCGTTGCCGCTGCGCAGAATCGCACCATGCTGGGCCACGAAGTCAGCCTGTTTCACGATTGCAAGGTCAACGAGGTGACGTTGCGCCAGATCCGCAACCGCCGCGCCACCGATCTGGCGCCGTTCGGGCTGCGGCTGGAAGTGTTCCGCTTTGACGGCTCGTTCTTGTCGGTGGTGGTCGATCTGCCGCCCGACGCGGTGCAGGGTCTGCGACAAAGCCATGTGATCCGGCTGGATTGCCGGGCCGAGACCGAGCGCCCGCTGGAAATGTTCGCGCGGCTGAACGTGCAGCACGGGCCGAACACCGAGCAGGTCGTGCGCCAGTTGCCGCTGAACCACGAGGATATCCGGGTGGAATTTGATCTGGCCTACAGCCGCATCCATGAAAAACGGGTGGAAAAGGCATGGGTCGATCTGATTTTCGAGGGGCCGCAGATGAATCAGGTGGTGTTGCGCGATCTGACCTTTTCGCGCCGCCTGCGGGCCGAGATCTAGGGGGGGCGCATGGGCTATACGCTGGAAGTGTCGCGCATTCGTGCCGGGTGCTGGGAGGGGGTTCTGCAAGGCCCCGGCGCCCCCGAGATCGAGATCACCCATCAGCAAGCCGCTCTGCCGGGGCTGGAATGCGCGGCCGATGGCGCCGGCCGCTGGCGATTGTCGCTGCCGATCCCGGCCGAGGTGCTGTGGGACGGGGTGCAGACCTTTCTGATCACCGACCGCCGCGACGGCACACGGCTGGGCCAGTTCACCATCGTCACCGGCGTTCCGCTGGAGGACGATCTGCGCGCCGAGATCGACCTTTTGCGGGCCGAGCTTGACATGCTCAAGCGCGCCTTCCGGCGGCACTGCGTGGAAACCGGCGGCTAGGCCACCGCCGGTTGCGATCACGTCAGGCGGCCAGTGCGGCGATCTGGGTTTCGGCCCGCGCCAGCGCCGCGGCCTCGTCCACCGCCACGCCGGCGGCGGCGATGACCCGCACATCGGTGATGCCGATAAATCCCAGAACCTGCCGCAGATAGGGGGTCGCCAGATCATTGGCCGAGCCTTGCGGCACCCCGCCCGAGGCATAGGCGGCAATTACCCGCGGCCCGGTGACCAGGCCCTGCGGACCGGCTTCGGTATAGACAAAGGTTTCGCCCACGCGGCAGATCTGGTCGATCCAGGCCTTCAGCGGGCCGGTGATGCCAAAATTGTAGACCGGCATCCCGATCACCACCACATCGGCGGCCTTGAGTTCGGCGATCAATTCATCTGACAGGGCAAGCTGCGCCTTCTGGGCCGCGTTGCGCTGATCGGCGGGGGTGTAAGCCGCGCCGATCCAGGCTCCGTCAATCAGCGGGATGCCCGCCGATACGTCGCGCGTCATCAGCGTGGCGCCGGGATGGTCGGCTTGCAGCCGCGCCACGATCTTGTCGCCAAGGCGGCGGGTGACCGAGGCATCGCCCTTGATCGAGGCGTCGATACGAAGAATGGTGGTCATCGGAAGCTCCTGTTTGCGGTTGCAGCAAAGATGGCTCTTGCGCGATCGAACGCAACCGCACTAAATGAACGCTCGCTGTTTGCGGGTGCACAGATGGGCTTTGCCAATTGGGATGAACTGCGCACGGCCTATCAGGTGGCGCGGATTGGGACCGTATCGGGTGCCGCCGAGGTTCTGGGCGTGCATCATGCGACCGTTATCCGCCACATTGACGCGCTGGAGGCGCGGCTGGGTGTGCGGCTGTTTCAGCGCCACCCTCGCGGCTACACGCCGACCGAGGCCGGGGTGCAGCTTTTGGCCGTGGGGCAGGCGACCGAGGATCAGTTTGCGCAACTGGCGGCCCGGATCATGGGGGCGGGGGGCGAGGTGTCGGGCGAGTTGATCGTAACCTCGCTGCCCGGCCTGTCGGGGCTGGTTCTGCCCGCGCTGGCCCGGTTGCAGGCCGATCATCCGGCGCTGATCCTGCGCTACATCACAGATCTGCGCGTGTTTCGCCTGGAATATGGCGAGGCGCATGTGGCGATCCGCGCCGGTGCCCGCCCAACCGAGCCTGACAATGTGGTGCAGCCTTTGGCCCGGCATCAGGTGGCGCTGTATGCGGCCCCGGCCTATGCTGCGGCGCATGGGCTGCCCGAAACCGACGCCGATCTGGCCCGCCACCGCTTTGTCGGGGCCGAGGGGGCCGATGCCCGTGCGCCGTTCCACCGCTGGCTTGCCGCGCGCGTGCCCGCCGAACGGATCGTGTTCCGCACCAACGAGGCTGACGCGCAGGTGGTGGCGGTTGTCGCGGGGCTGGGCCTTGGGTTTCTGCCGCGTGCCGAGGCGCCGCTGCGGCCCGACCTGATCGAGGTGATGGCGCCGCGCTCCGACTGGGAGGCGCCGCTGTGGCTGGTGACCCATGTCGATCTGCACCGCACGCCCAAGGTGCAGGCCGCGCTGGCCGCGCTGAAGGCCGCTGCCAGCGCCTGCCCCGCGCCGACCCCGGAGACTTGAATGACCTCATCTGAAAGTCGGGGGCATCTGGCGATGCTTCTGTTCGCCGTGCTGGTCGCGGGGTCGTTTCCACTGGGGGCGATGGTGGCCAATCTGGTATCGCCTGCGGCGCTGAACACGCTGCGCTTTGCGCTGGCGGCGGGGATACTGGCCGGAATGGTGCTGTCGGGGCCGGGGTTCGCACGGGCCAGCTTTGCCGCGCCTTGGCGCTATGGTGTGCTGGGCGGGCTGTTTGCAATCTATTTCGTGCTGATGTTCGAGGGGCTGAAAACCGCCCCGCCGGTGTCAGCCGCGGCGGTGTTCACGCTGACGCCGATCATGTCGGCGCTGTTCGGCTGGCTGCTGTTGCGCC
This sequence comes from Phaeovulum veldkampii DSM 11550, assembly GCF_003034995.1. Classification (GTDB taxonomy): domain Bacteria; phylum Pseudomonadota; class Alphaproteobacteria; order Rhodobacterales; family Rhodobacteraceae; genus Phaeovulum; species Phaeovulum veldkampii. The sequence continues at coordinate 68,822 of NZ_PZKF01000004.1, forward strand.
AGAGGGTGACGTGGCGGATCGCGCTGGCGCTGGCCTTGGGCGGGGCGGGGGCGCTGTGGGTCATTTTTCGCGGCGATCCGGCGGCGCTGCTGCGCTTTGATCTGGGCCGCGGCGAGGCGATCTATCTGGTGGGTTGTCTTGCCCACGCGATCTATACGCCGCTGGTGCGGCTGTTGAACCGGGGCGAGCCTGCGATTGTCTTTTCGCAAGGGGTTCTGATGGCCGGTGGCGTGATGCTGGGCCTGTGGGGCTGGCCCGAGATCGCCGCGACCGACTGGGCCGCGCAGCCCCCCGTCGTCTGGATCGCGCTGGTCTACACGGCGGTCTTTGCCACCGCAGCCACGGCGGTGCTGTTGCAGTTTGCCGCCCTGCGGCTGCCCTCGTCCAAGGTGATGGCCTATACCTATCTGGTGCCCAGCATCGTGATTGTCTGGCAACTGGCGCTGGGCGGCGGCGCGCCGGGCTGGATGGTCGTGCCCGGCATCGCCGCCACGGCGCTGGCGCTGACGCTGCTGTTGCGCGCGTAAGTCGCCGTTATTGCGCCGCCGCCGGTGCCGGATCGGCCAGCGCCACGATGTCGGTCATGATCCGGTTCAACTCGAAATCCTTGGGGGTGTAGACCCGCGCCACCCCCATGGCCAGCAGTTTGGCGGCGTCCTCATCGGGGATGATGCCACCTACCACGATCGGCACATGTGACAGGCCCGCGGCGCGCATCCGCTCCACCACCTCGGCCATCAGCGGCATGTGGCTGCCCGACAGGATCGACAGGCCCACCACATGCGCGCCATCCTCGGCGGCCTTGGCCACGATCTGTTCGGGCGTCAGCCGGATGCCTTCATAGGTGATGTCCATGCCGCAATCGCGGGCGCGGAAGGCGATCTGTTCGGCGCCATTGGAATGGCCGTCCAGCCCCGGCTTGCCCACCAGCAGCTTCAGCCGCCGACCCAGCTTGCCCGACACCGCATCGACTGCGGCGCGCACATCGTCCAGCCCCTCGGTCCGGTTCGAGGGGCTTTGCGATACGCCGGTGGGGCCGCGATACTGGCCATGCACGGCGCGCATGACATCGGCCCATTCGCCCAGCGTGGCGCCTGCCTTGGCTGCCGCGACCGAGGCGGGCATGATGTTGTCGCCCGCCGCAGCGGCGGCGCGTAGCGCGGCCAGCGCGGCCGCCACCGCCGCACCGTCGCGCCCCGCGCGCCAGGCGTTCAGCCGGGCGACCTGATCGGCCTCCACCCCCGGATCGACGACCATGATCCCGCCGTCGCCCGCGGTCAGCGGCGATGGCTCGCCCTGCTGCCAGCGGTTCACGCCGACCACGACCGTTTCGCCCGACTCGATCCGGCCGATCCGCTCGGCATTCGATTCGACCAACCGGCCCTTCATATAGTCGATCGCGGCAATCGCCCCACCCATTGCATCCAGCGTGGCCAGTTCCTGCCGCGCGCCATCCTTCAGCGCCTCGACCTTGGCCGTGACCGCGGGATTGCCGTCGAACAGGTCGCCATATTCCAGCAGGTCGGTTTCATAGGCCATGATCTGCTGCATCCGCAGCGACCATTGCTGATCCCACGGGCGCGGCAGGCCAAGCGCCTCGTTCCATGCCGGAAGCTGCACGGCGCGGGCGCGGGCGTTCTTTGACAGCGTGACAGCCAGCATCTCGATGAGAATCCGGTAGACGTTGTTTTCAGGCTGCTGTTCGGTCAGCCCAAGGCTGTTGACCTGCACCCCATAGCGGAAGCGGCGGAATTTTTCGTCGTCGATGCCATAGCGGTCGCGGCAGATTTCATCCCAAAGCTCGGTGAAGGCGCGCATCTTGCACAGTTCGGTCACGAACCGGATGCCTGCGTTCACGAAAAAGCTGATCCGCCCCACCATCGCGGGGAAGTCTGCGGCGGGCACCTTGCCCTTCAGGTCATCCAGCACCGCAATGGCGGTTGCCAGCGCATAGGCCAGTTCCTGTTCCGGCGTCGCGCCGGCCTCTTGCAGGTGGTAGGAACACACGTTCATCGGGTTCCATTTCGGCAGATGCTGCGCGGTATAGGCCGCAACATCGGTGATCATCTGCAAGCTGGGTTTCGGCGGGCAGATGTAGGTGCCGCGCGAGAGATATTCCTTGATGATGTCGTTCTGAACCGTGCCTTGCAGCCTTGACACATCGGCACCCTGCTCTTCGGCGACCGCGATATACAGCGCCAACAGCCACGGGGCGGTGGCGTTGATCGTCATCGAGGTGTTCATCTGTTCCAGCGGAATATCCCTGAACAGGGTCCGCATGTCGCCCAGATGGCAGACCGGCACGCCGACCTTGCCCACCTCGCCGCGGGCCAGAACGTGGTCGCTGTCATAGCCGGTTTGGGTCGGCAGGTCGAAAGCCACCGACAGCCCGGTCTGGCCCTTGGACAGGTTCATCCGATAAAGCGCGTTCGACTTTTCCGCAGTGGAATGGCCCGCGTAGGTGCGGAAAAGCCACGGCTTGTCACGGGTCGGGGCAGAGTTCGCGGTGTCGGTCATGGGGCCTCCGGGTGGCGGTCGCAAGATAGTTGCGGATTTATTGCCTTTTGGCGAAAGAAAGTGTCCCTGTCAATTCGCCGCGCTGCGGCATGGGCCGCACCCGGCGCGCCGCTGTTTTCAGTTGCAAAATGTCACGGCAGATTGAAGCTGAACTTGCGGTGCAAAGCGGGCGCCGTGCTTTCAACACGGGGCCTTTCATGTTCCAACGCGCCTTCCTTCCCCTTGCCCTTGCAGCTACAGTTCTGGCGGGCACCACGCTTCCCGCCGATGCGCTTGATCGTCGGGTTCGAATCGTCAACGAAACCGGCGTGACGATGGTGCGCTTTTTTGGTTCCAACACGGGCAGTGGTTCGTGGGAAGAGGATATTCTTGGCGAGGATGTTCTGCCCTCGGGGTCTGCGGTTGTGGTCAATTTCGACGATGCCTCGGGGTATTGCAAATTCGACTTCAAGGCCGTGTTCGAGGATGGCGACGAACTGGTCAGGCAGGGTGTAAATGTCTGCGAGACGGGCACCTTCACCTATAACTAGGCCGAGTAACCCGGCTGAGGCGGCTGATGGCAGGTGACCGCCTCAGCAGGCCCTGTGCGGTCATAAAATTTCAAAAACGTAACGTCTGATATTGCATTGTTGCGCGGCCAAAAGTATCTGGTCAGCCAACCCGCCGATTCTGCGGCGCGGCATTGACCCTGGAAGGAGACGCCGATGGCCCTTGACGTCAAAACCGAGATCGCACCTTACGACGCGCCGCAAAAAGACCTGTATGAAATCGGCGAGATGCCGCCGCTCGGCTATGTGCCCAAGTCTATGTATGCTTGGGCGATCCGCCGTGAACGCCATGGTGAGCCAGACAAGGCGATGCTGGTCGAGGTCGTGGAAACCCCCGCGATCGACAGCCACGAGGTGCTGGTTCTGGTGATGGCCGCGGGCGTCAACTATAATGGCATCTGGGCCGGGCTGGGCGTTCCGGTGTCGCCGTTCGATGGTCACAAGGCGCCTTATCACATTGCCGGTTCGGATGCCGCGGGCATCGTCTGGGCGGTGGGCGACAAGGTCAAACGCTGGAAGGTCGGGGACGAGGTCGTGGTGCATTGCAACCAGGACGACGGCGACGACGAGGAATGCAACGGCGGCGACCCGATGTATTCGCCCAGCCAGCGGATCTGGGGCTATGAAACGCCCGATGGCTCGTTTGCCCAATTCACCCGTGTGCAGGCGCAGCAGTTGATGCCGCGCCCCAGGCATCTGACGTGGGAGGAAAGCGCCTGCTACACGCTGACGCTGGCCACCGCCTACCGGATGCTGTTCGGCCATGCCCCGCATGACCTGCAACCGGGCCAGAACGTGCTGGTCTGGGGCGCATCGGGGGGGCTGGGGTCGTTCGCGATCCAGTTGATCAACGCCGCAGGGGCAAACGCGATCGGTGTGATTTCCGAAGAGGACAAGCGCGACTTTGTCATGGGTCTTGGCGCCAAGGGTGTGATCAACCGCAAGCAGTTCAACTGCTGGGGGCAACTGCCCAAGGTCAACAGCCCTGAATACAACGAGTGGCTGAAAGAGGCGCGCAAGTTCGGCAAGGCGATCTGGGACATCACCGGCAAGGGCGTGAACGTCGATATGGTGTTCGAACACCCCGGCGAGGCGACCTTTCCGGTTTCGGCGCTGGTGTGCAAGAAGGGCGGCATGGTGGTGATCTGTGCGGGCACCTCGGGCTTCAACTGCACCTTTGACGTGCGTTACATGTGGATGCACCAAAAACGCCTTCAGGGCAGCCACTTTGCCCATCTGAAACAGGCCAGCGCGGCGAACAAGCTGATGCTGGAACGGCGGATCGACCCCTGCATGTCCGAGGTCTTCCCCTGGGCCGAGATTCCGGCGGCGCATATGAAGATGTTCAAGAACCAGCACAAGCCGGGCAATATGGCGGTTCTGGTGCAATCGCCCCGCGCGGGCCTGCGCACCTTTGAAGACGCGCTGGAGGCCGGGCCGGTCAAGGCCTGATGCGCCACATCTGAAAACACAGCCCCCGCGCCGGGAAACCGGGGCGGGGGTTTGCGTTCGGGTGCTGCGGTTGACCCTGGCGCGGCGGCAGCCCCAAAGATAAATTCAGATACTCCTTGCAATTTTGGGCGTTATGGCCCATCTAGGTCTGGCAACGCTTTCTCTATCGACCTTCTGTCTCCTCCGGGCTTCAGTTCTCGATCGCGATCTGACTGAGCCAGGCCACCGCGTCTTGCGGGTGGCGACCAAGACAGGAGTATTCACGATGGCCAATGGCACCGTGAAATGGTTCAACGCAACCAAAGGTTTCGGCTTCATCGCCCCGGCGAACGGCAACCGTGACGTGTTCGTTCACGTTTCGGCGCTGGAACGCGCTGGCATCCGCCAGCTGGACGATGGTCAGGCTGTGACCTTTGACATCGAACAGGGCCGTGACGGCCGTGAATCGGCGATGAACCTCGCGCTGGCCTGATTTTTCAGGGCTGACAGGTTTGAAACGGGGGTAGCGCAAGCTGCCCCCGTTTTGCTGTGTGCCCTTCCCTTCGCCCCCGCCGCGCCTGTAGGGTCGCCGTCATGATACCTGCCCTGACCTTCTCGGACGATCAGACCGAAGCCTGGGACCGCGTCGCCGCCGCGCTGGCCGATGCGGGCGTCGATGTTCTTGATGCCACGCTGATGCCCGATGGCGGCGAGGGCGGGCGGGTGCTGGCGGTCGTCGGCAAGGCCGGGTCGGGCAAGACGATGCTGCTGGCCGCGCTTTACAAGGCGCTGGAGGCGGCGGGAGTGGACACCGTTTCAGGCGACTGGGAGGGGCGGCGGCGCAAGGACAGGCGCACGCTGGCGATTCTGGCGCCCACGAACAAGGCCGCCAGTGTGCTGCGCAGCCGCGGTGTGCCCGCAACCACGATCCACCGCATCTTGTATACCCCCGTCTACGATCCGCAATATGAACGCATTGCCGAATGGCTGGCCGGGCAGGGCGAGCGGCCCAAGCTGGATGCGCTGGGTGTGGAGGGGCTAACCGAAGAGGCGCTGGACCGTGCCAAGGCGTTCCACGATCAGGTGAAATCCATCCCCGGTGCGCTGGCGGCGGCGGGGTTGCGCGGGTCTGATTTCATTCGTGGCTGGAAGCGGCGCGAAGACCCGTTGGATATAGGCTTTGTCGATGAAGCCTCGATGCTGGATGAACGCCAGTTTGACGACCTGCGCGAGATTTTCCCCACGCTGGTTCTGTTTGGCGATCCGGCGCAGTTGGCGCCAGTGAACCAGTCGGGGCAGATGGTGTTTGATCGGCTGGGCGATGACCGCAAGCTGATCTTGCATCGCATCCACCGCCAGACCGAGGATAACCCGATCCTTGATCTGGCCCATGCGCTGGGCGATGAGGCGCTGACATTCGAGGCGTTCGAGCGGATGGTGCAAGACGCCGCCGCCCGCGACCCGCGCGTGGTCTGGGCCGAGCGGGTGGAAAGCGACCTGATGGCGCGTTCGCCGGTCCTGGTCTGGCGCAACGCCACCCGGATCCGGCTGATCACCGCCTTCCGCGCCGCCCATGGTGCGCCCGCCGATGAACTGTTGCCGGGCGAGCCGCTGATCTGCGACGGGATCGAGCTGCCGCTGAAACACCGCAAGAAACGGATTGACCTTGAGGCGCGGGGGCTGATCAAGGGTGCGCAGGTGATCTATCTGGGCCCCGGCAAGAAGCCCGGCTTTTCGCGGTTGCATGTGATGGGTGCCGAAGACCCGCGGTTGTCGGCGGCCTCGATCGTCAAGATCGAACTGCCCGACGAGGAAGAGCCCTTCATCCCCTTTGCCGCGCGAATGGGCGCGGCCTTTTTGCATGGCGCGGCGGTGACCATTCACAAGGCGCAGGGCAGCCAGTGGGAAACGGTGCAGGTCTTTGCCCCCGATCTTTACGCCGCCGCTCGCGCAGGCCGGACCGAGGCGGGTATTCCGCTGTGGAAACGGCTCGCCTATGTGGCGATCACGCGGGCCGAAAACCGGCTTTTGTGGGTGGTCAGAAACCGGCTTGCCCGCCCCTCGGCGCCGCTGTCGGTCGATGACCTGCCGCGCGGGCCTGCGGCCTTGTCGCTGGCGCCGGATGAAGAAGAGGCTGGTAGCTAGCGCTGTGCGTTTGCGCGCACTTATCTGCGCTTTCTTTGATTTTTGCACGGTCTGTCGCGCGCTATCTCTTGCGAAACCGCAACCGCAGCCCGCCATGCCCCCGATCCATCTCGCGGCCCGCATCGGGCATGTTCACCTGAAAGTCGCCGATCTTGAGCGCGCCATCGGGTTTTAACCGGGCGTTCTGGGGTTCACCCTGCAATCGCCCCGGCTGGACCCCGCCGCGCCGGGGTGATTAGATGCGACGCGTAGACGGAGGGACGACAATGGCATTCGGCAAGAACATCCGCACCTGGTTTGAAGGCGCCTGGCATGAGGGCGACGTTGCGGTGATGCGCGCCGCCGATCACGGCATCTGGCAGGGCAGTTCGGTTTTTGATGGCGCGCGCTGGTTCGAGGGCGTGGCACCCGATCTGGAGGCGCATTGCACGCGGGTCAACCGCTCGGCCGAGGCGCTGATGATCACGCCCACGATGGACCCGGCCACCATGGTCGAGATCGTGCGCGAGGGGCTGAAGGGCTTTGCCCCCGGTGCCGCGGTCTATATCCGGCCGATGTATTGGGCGATCAACGGGTCGGAACTGGGCGTGGCACCCGCGCCGGGGGCCACCGGCTTTGCCATCAGCCTTGAAGAGGTGCCGATGCCCGCGCCCGAGGCCACGACCACGCTGACCACCACCCAGTTCCGCCGCCCGGTTCTGGCCGACAACGTCTGCAACGCCAAGGCTGGCTGTCTTTACCCCAACAACGCGCGGATGCTGGTCGAGGCGCAGCGCAAGGGCTTTGGCAACGCGCTGGTGCAGGATGCGATGGGCAACGTGGCCGAAAGCGCGACCGCCAACGTCTTCATTGTCAAGGATGGTACGGTCTTCACGCCGATCGCCAACGGCACCTTCCTGTCGGGCATCACGCGGGCGCGCCATATCGCCAACCTGCGGGCCGAGGGTATCGCGGTGCAAGAGGCAGTGCTGACATTGGCCGATGTGCGCGCCGCCGACGAGGTGTTCCTGTCGGGCAATTTCGCCAAGGTGACCCCGGTTCTGGCCTTTGAGGATGTGGCCTACGCCCACGGCCCGATGACCCGCCGCATCCGCGAGATGTATTGGGATTTCGCCCATTCCCGGCGGGCCTGACGCGGCTTGCCCGCCATGCCGATCCGCGCGATCATCGCCTGACGGAGGAGACCCATGCGCAAGTTTCTGGTGGTGCTGGACGATACCCGCGAATGCCTGAACGCGATGCGCTACGCTGCGCTTCGCGCCGCGCATACCGGGGCGGGGGTGGTGATCTTGTCAATAATCCCACCCGAGGAGTATCAGCACTGGATCGGTGTGGCCGAGATCATGCGCGCCGAAGCGCGCGAGCGGATCGAGGCGCATTTCGAGGTGTTCGCCAAATGGATGCGCGACAAGCAGGGGATCAACCCCGAGCTTGTGATCCGTGAAGGCGAACCTGCGACCGAGATTCTGGCGGTGATCCGCGATGATCCGCAGATCGGCGTTCTGGTGCTGGGGGCGGGCACCGACAAATCGGGGCCGGGGCCACTTGTTACGCAGTTGGGCCGCAGTTCGGGTAGCCTGCCTTGCCCGCTGACCATCGTGCCGGGCGATATGTCGAAGGAACGGCTGGAAGCCATTACCTGACCGCCGCCCGGCCCGCCGTCTCAGTCGCGCTCGATCGCGATGGCGGTGCCTTCGCCGCCGCCGATGCAAATGGCGGCGATGCCCCGCTTCAGCCCGCGCGCCTCCAGCGTGTGCAGCAGCGTGACCATGATCCGCGCGCCCGAGGCGCCGATCGGATGCCCCAGCGCGCAGGCGCCGCCGTTGACGTTGACCTTTTCGTGCGGCACGCCCAACCGCGCCATGAAGGCCATCGGCACCACTGCGAAGGCTTCGTTCACCTCCCATAGATCGACGTCGTCCACGGTCCAGCCCAGCCGCGCCAGCAGCTTTTCGGCGGCCGGAACCGGCGCGGTGGGAAAGTCTGACGGGGCCTGCGCATGGCTGGCGTGGCCCAGAATGCGCGCCCGCACCGCCAGCCCCTCGGCCATGGCGAAATCGGCCGAGGCCAGCACCAGCGCCGCCGCCCCGTCCGAGATCGACGAGGAATTGGCCGCTGTCACCGTGCCGCCCGTGCGGAAGGCAGGCTTCAGCGTGGGGATCTTTTCGGGCCGTGCCAGCCCCGGCTGTTCGTCGGCGCGCACCAGCGTTTCGCCGCCCCGCCCCGGCACCGCAACCGGCGCAATCTCTGCCTCGAACGCGCCCGAGCCTTGCGCCGCCAGCGCCCGCGTCAGCGAGGCCAGCGCGTAGGTATCCTGCGCCTCGCGGGTGAAATCGAACGCCCCGGCGCAGTCTTCGGCAAAGGTGCCCATCAGGCGGCCCTTGTCATAGGCGTCTTCCAGCCCGTCCAGAAACATGTGGTCGATCACCTGCCCATGCCCCAGCCGCGCCCCGCCGCGCATCTTTGGCAGCAGGTAGGGGGCGTTGGTCATGCTCTCCATTCCGCCTGCCACGATCAGCCCGGCATCGCCCAGCGCGATCCGGTCATAGGCCATCATCGCGGCCTTCATACCCGAGCCGCACATCTTGTTCAGCGTGGTGGCTGGCACCGATTCGGGTAGCCCACCGGCAAAGCCCGCCTGCCGCGCCGGGGCCTGCCCCAGACCGGCGGGCAGAACACAGCCCATCAGGCATTCTTCCACACGGTCTGCCGCCACCCCGGCCCGCGCCAGCGCCGCCGCAATCGCCACCCCGCCCAAAGCGGGTGCCGAAACCCCTGCAAACACGCCCTGCAAGCCCCCCATGGGGGTGCGTGCCGCACCCAGAATCGCCACCTCGTGCATTGTCCGCCCTCCCTGTTTGTCGGCCTCACGCATACCGAATGGTAAGCATTGGCGTCTAGCCTGTGCCGGACAATATCTGAACGGAGGCTGCCGAATGAACCTTCATGCCGAAACCCGCGACGGGGCGCTGATTGTGCAGATGGGCGAACGTCGGCTGGATGCGGCCATCGCCATCCGGTTCAAGGATCGGATGCGCGAGATCCTTTCAGACCCCGCCCCGCAGGTAATTCTCGACCTCTCGGCTGTCGATTTTCTCGACAGCTCCGGTCTGGGTGCCATTGTTGCCGTGATGAAATCGCTGCCCGGCGGATGCCAACTGGAACTGGCCGGGCTGACGCCGAATGTGGACAAGGTGTTCCGCCTGACGCGGATGGATTCGGTCTTTGTCATCCATCCCGGCCGCGCCGGAATCGGGCTGCTGGATGCGGGGTGAGGCTGTGCAGCGCCTGCCCGCCCCTGACCATGGCCCGTCACCCGAGGGGACGCAGATTTTTCTGCACCGCTTTCAGGCGCATCCGCTGACGGTGCGGCGGGCGCTCAAGGCGGCGTCGGCGCGGTTCCGGGGGCAGATTTCGGCGCAAGAGGCCGGAACGCTGGAACTGGTTCTGGCCGAGGTGATGAACAACATCGTCGAACACAGTTACGGCAGGGCCGGGCGGGGGTGCATCACGCTGTCGATTCTGCGCGAGGTGCGTGGCCTGTCTTGCCTGGTGTGCGACGAGGGAACCCCGCTTCCGCCCGTCTGTCTGGAACCGCCGCGACTGCCGAATATCGACTGCGTGCTGGCCGATCTGCCCGAGGGCGGGTTTGGCTGGTATCTGATCCGCGACCTGACGCTCGATCTGGCCTATCGCCGCGAGGAGGGGCACAATCTGCTGGCGTTCCGGCTGCCGCTGCAAGCCGGCTGAGTTGGGGCAGTCCTGACCGTGCTTGCTGCCGGTGACGCATGCCGTCACACCGTGCCGGGCGACAGATGCGGTGCTGTGCTGGTGGGGCGCCGCCAGCCCGTCGCGGGGGCGCGCGCCATAAGGCCGCGGACCCGCTCAGTTCATCTGGAACTGCAACGGATAGCGGCCATCCTCGAAATCGCCGAACAGATCTTGCAGATCGGGGTGATCTACCGGTTCGCCCGAATGGTCGGGGATAAGGTTCTGCTCCGACACATAGGCGACATAATAGCTCGTCTCGGTCTCGGCCAGCAGATGATAGAACGGCTGATCCTTGGCGGGGCGGTTTTCCTCGGGGATCGCCTCATACCATTCCTGCGTGTTGGAAAAGATTGCATCGACATCGAACACCACCCCGCGGAACGGGTGCTTGCGGTGACGAACCACTTGGCCCAGATGATATTTCGCGCGCGATGCGAGCATGATTAACCCCGTTTTTTCTGTTCTTTTACTCTCCTGACGGCGCATCGTCACGGCCCTTCGCAACGGAAACGGATTGTGAGCTCTACACCAACAATGTGCTCGGGGCGGCTTTGTGATTTCCTCTGCCGCCGTTCTCCAGTAAAATGCCGCAAAACAAGACGAGCGAGGCAGTGATGGGCAAATTTCTCCGGCTTGCGGTGCTACTTCTTGTGGCGTCTTGCGGGGGCGGCAACTACTCCGCGCCGCGCAACCTTGATGATGCCTGCGCCATCACGCGCGAACGGCCGCAATATCTCAGGGCGATGCAGCGGGCCGAGCGGCGCTGGGGTGTCCCTGTGCATGTGCAGATGGCGACAATCCATCAGGAATCGAAATTCATCGGCAATGCGCGCACCCCCTTCCGGTTTGCGCTGGGGGTGATCCCGATGGGGCGGCAAAGCTCGGCCTATGGCTACAGTCAGGCGATCGACAACACTTGGGACGAATACCGCCAAGAAACCCGCCGCCGCGGCGCCAAGCGCGACGATATCAACGACGCCACCGATTTCATGGGCTGGTACATGAACGGCAGCACCGAGCGGCTGGGCATTTCCAAGCAGGACGCGCGCAATCAGTATCTTGCCTATCACGAGGGCCGCACCGGCTTTGTGAACGGCAGTTACAACGCCAAGGGCTGGCTGCTGGATGTGTCCAATCGCGTCGGCGCCCGGTCAGAGCTTTACCGTCAGCAACTGGCCACATGCCGCCGCTGAGGATCAGTTCCGTCGGCTGATCTCGGACTGGATGCTGAACAGGCTGGCCCCCAGTGCGCCGCCCTTTTTCATGTCGCCAAGAATGACCGTGGTCTGGCCGCCCATGTCATCGGTGATGACCCACTGGCGCAGTTCGGTCGGCTCTGCGGTAAATACCAGGCGGATGGTGCCGTAATCGGGGTTCTCGGGGTCCTGGGCCACCACGGTCGTTGTCTTGCCGTCAGTTTCGTGGCCCACCACCATCTGTGCGCGGCCAAGATCGACGTTTGGCGCAAGGATCAGGCTCAGCGGTGTGCGCGACAACGGGTATTGCTCGGGCGGCTGGTTCGACTTGGTGTCAAAGATCGCCACCTGCCCGCCTCCCGCCATCACCAGTGTTCGTTCGGGCGGCGCATATTCAAAGCGCACCCGGCCGGGCCGATTGATGAACAGCTTGCCGGTCGAGATGGTGCCGTCGGAGTTGACCTGGGTAAAGTTCGCCTCGGCGGTCTGCAGCGCGTTCAGATAGCGCGACAGTTCCGACAGCGGAATTTTTGCAGCCTGCGCGGGCAGGGCAAGCGCAAGAGCGAACAGCGGGGCAAGGGCAAAGCGAAACAGGGTCATGGCGCCAATCTATGTGCGGCAGGGCCGCAACGAAAGGCCCCGCCGTTCACATCGGCGGGGCTTTGCTTCACTGTTCGGGCACCAGAATTTCGCGCTTGCCCACATGGTTGGCGGGGGTCACGACGCCCTGATCCTCCATCTGCTCCACCAGGCGCGCAGCCTTGTTGTAGCCGATGCCCAGCTTGCGCTGGATGTAAGAGGTGGAACACTTGCGATCCTTGATCACGATTGCCACCGCCTGATCATAAAGCGCATCCTCGCCGCCATCGCCGCCAAGGCCCAGAACCGCGTCGATATCGGCCTCGCGCTCTTCATCCGGGCCTTCGACAACGCCCGACATATAGGCCGGCGGGCCAAAGGATTTGAGGTGGTTCACGATCTCTTCCACCTCTTCGTCGCTGACGAAGGGGCCGTGAATGCGGGTGATCCGGCTGCCGCCCGCCATGTACAGCATGTCCCCCATGCCCAGCAGTTGTTCGGCGCCCTGTTCGCCCAGGATCGTGCGGCTGTCGATCTTCGAGGTCACCTGAAAGCTGATCCGGGTGGGGAAGTTGGCCTTGATCGTGCCGGTGATCACATCGACCGAAGGCCGCTGCGTGGCCATGATCAGGTGGATGCCCGAGGCCCGCGCCATCTGTGCCAGCCGCTGAATGCAAGCTTCGATTTCCTTGCCCGCCACCATCATCAGGTCGGCCATCTCATCGACGATCACCACGATATAGGGGATCGGCTGGGGCGAGAATTCGTCGGTTTCAAACACCGGATCGCCGGTTTCCTCGTCAAACCCGGTCTGGACGGTGCGCTTGAAGGTTTCGCCCTTGGCCAGCGCCTCGCGGACGCGGCCGTTATAGCCCTCGATGTTGCGCACGCCCATCTTGGACATCTTGCGATAGCGTTCCTCCATCTCGCCCACGACCCATTTCAGCGCGACGACGGCCTTTTTCGGGTCGGTGACGACGGGCGACAGCAGATGCGGGATGCCGTCATAGACCGACAGTTCCAGCATCTTGGGGTCGATCATGATCAGCCGGCATTCCTCGGGGGAAAGCTTGTAAAGCAGGCTCAGGATCATCGTGTTGATCGCCACCGACTTGCCCGAACCGGTGGTGCCCGCGATCAGCAGGTGGGGCATCTTGGCCAGGTTCGCCACGATCGGCTCGCCCGCGATATCCTTGCCCAGCGCCAGCGGCAGACGCATGGAGCTGTCGCCGAAATCGCGGGCAGAGAGGATTTCGCGCAGCACCACCTTTTCGCGGTGGGCATTGGGCAATTCGATCCCGATCACGCTGCGCCCCGGCACGGTGGACACCCGCGCCGACAGCGCCGACATCGACCGCGCGATATCATCGGCCAGCCCGATCACCCGGCTGGCCTTCAGCCCCGGCGCGGGTTCCAGTTCATACATCGTCACGACCGGGCCTGGCCGAACGCTGACGATTTCGCCGCGGACCCCGTAATCATCCAGCACGTTTTCCAACATCCGCGCGTTTTCTTCCAGCGCCTCGTCCGACAGGCTGTGGCGCTGGATCGTGACGGGGTTCATCAGCAGGCCCAGCGGCGGCGCCTCATAGGCCGGGGCCTCGGGTTCCAGTTGCAGGCGCGGCTGCGCCTCGGCCTGTGCCTGGCGCGAGGGGGTGGCGGGTTTTTTGGCCACATGCTGCACCACCCGGCGCGGCTCGGGCGTGGCGGGGGCAAAGCTGCGGCTGATCATTGGCGGCGGCGGGGCCATGTCATCGTCTTCGGCAAAGGCGGTGCCTTCGTCAAAATCGGTGTCCAGATCATCGTCGCCCCAATCTTCGGTCAGATCGGTATCGTCTTGCGGCAGCCGGGCCAGAGCTGCGGGTTCTGGCGCGCACAGGGGCGGCGTTTGCGGGCCGGGCGTTTGCAGGCCGGGCATGAAGCGGGGCATGGCCTTCAGCGGCGGCTCGATCCGGCGCGCGGGCTCGGGCGGCGTGCTGCGCGCCAGTCGCCCGGCCACGGCCGACACGACCGAAGCCAGCGCCGCCGGGGCGGCGGGGGCCGCAGCCAGCACAGGTTCGGCGCGCAAGCCAGTTACGGGGCTAACGGGGAGGCTGACCGGCGCAGCCACCTGCGCGCGTGCCTTCACCGCATCGGCAATGCGCGACCGGATACGGTCTTCGCTGGGGGCCTCGGGCGCGGTGTCGCCCCACGCGTGATGCGGCTCGATCAGTTCGGGTTCCAGATCGGCCAAGGGCGGGGCTTCGGTCGCGCGGCGGATGCGGCCCATCAGGCTGGGCCGGGCCGGTGCAAGCGGGGCATCATAAGGCAGCAACCCGGCGCGCCAGTCCCCCGGCATCGCGGCTCGGGCGGCGCGGCTTTCGGCGCGGCGCGCCTCCAGCCGGGCCTGCGCCGCCTGTGCGGCGCGCACCGAGGCCGAGGCCCCGCGCCCCAGCGCCGTCATCGCCGACGCATAGCCCAACACGGTGCCCACCATCAGAAACCGGGCAATCGCGCGGATTTCGGCCATGTCAAAGCCCAGCACAAAGGCGCCCATGCCCAGCGCGGCCATGGCCACCAGCAGCGCCATGATCTTGATGCCGAAGGCCGCGCCAAAGGGCGACAGGTTCAGCAGCGCCCCCATCACGGTATCGCCAAACAGCCCCCCCAGCCCAAAGGAATGGCCCCAGTCGGCCCCCGGCACCAGCGAGGCGGCATAGACCGAGGTCAGCGCCACCCCGATCGGCACGAAGATCACGCGCGAAAGCGCCCGGTCTTCGCCGCGATGGGTGACAAAACGCACCCCCCAAACCACCAGCGCCGCCGCGATGCCCCAGGCGCCATAGCCTGCGATCACATACAGCGGCGAGGCGACGGTGGCGCCAAGCCGACCCAGCATGTTTTGCGCGGGCTCGTCGGTGGCGGCGGTCCAGCCGGGGTCTGCGGGCGAATAGCTGCCCAGCATCATCGCCACCAGAAGCCCCGCCAACACCAGCAGAGCGCCCAGCAATTCCTTGCCGCGGCGCTCCAGGATGGCCTGTGTGTTCTGATCCAGAAGCGGGTCGCGCTGTCGTGCCTGATAGGATGCCATCTGTCCCGTCCTCAGCCGTAAAGGCAATCACGCAGCCGGATCAGGCCGCGTTCGGTTTCGTCTTTGGGGGCGACCAGCGCCACCCGGATATAGCCCGTGCCGGGGTTTTGCCCCGCCACGTCGCGCGCAAGATAAGCGCCGGGCAGCACCCGCACGCCGGTTTCCTGCCACAGCCTCAGCGTCGCTGCCTCGCCATCGGGTACCGGCAGCCACAGGAAAAAACCGCCCGCGGGTGCCCGGTAGCCCGGCACATTGCCAAGGATACGGTCGGCCAGCGCGTATTTTTCGGCGTAAAGCGCGCGGTTTTCGATCACATGCGCCTCGTCGCCCCAGGCGCGTTCCGATACGCGCTGAAGGGGCAGCGGCAGCGGCGCCCCGGCATAGTTGCGCAATTGGCGGATGTGCGCGATGCAGCCCGCGCCGCCCGCGCAAAAGCCCGACCGCAGGCCGGGCAGGTTTGACCGCTTTGACAGCGAATGAAACACCACCACCCGCTCGGGGTCGGTGCCGGTTTGCGCCGCCACCTCCAGCGCGCCGGGGGGCGGGGTGTCACGCCACAGTTCCGAATAGCATTCATCGGAAAACAAGCGGAAATCATGTTTCTCGGCCAGCGCCAGCAGATCGGCCAGATAGCCGCGCGAGGCGACGGCCCCCTGCGGGTTTGCGGGCGAGCACAGATAGGCAATCGCGGTGCGATCCAGCACTTCGGCCGGTAGGGCGGCATAATCGGGCAAAAAGCCGGTTTCGGCGGTGGCGGGCACAAAAACCGGCTCTGCCCCCAGCGCCAGCGCCGCCATCGCATAGACCTGATAAAACGGGTTCGGTATCAGGATCACGGGGCGCTTGCCTGCCTTGTTTTCCGGACACAGCGCGATCGCGGCGTTGAACAGCCCTTCGCGAGTGCCGTTCAGCGTGCTGATGCGGCCGGGGTCCAGATCGGCGCCATAGCGCCGCTTGATCCAGCCGGAAATCGAGGCCAGCAGTTCGGGCGTGCCCTCGTTCGGGGGGTATTTGCCGAATTCGCCGACATGGGTCGCCAGCACCTCGGCCACAAAGCCGGGCATCGGGTGGCGCGGCTCGCCGATGGTCATGGCGATGGGGTCGCCGCCGGGGGCGTGATGGTCCAGAAGCCTCCGCAACCGCGGAAACGCATATTCGGGCAGGTTCGAAAACCGCTCGGGAAAAGCCATGTCTGCCTCGCTCGTCGGGGTCGTTGGCGCCCCGTTGTGCAAAGGTTAGCCAAACGGGGCGCGCGCGTCCAGAAAAAGCGCCGCTTTACCGCCGGTTGTGGCAGGGCGCTGTGGCATTTCAGCCCAAGGCCGCTTCGGCCGCCTGACCCAGCCGCAACAGCCGCGCCTCGGCGCCCGGCGCCCCCATCAGCGAGATGCCGCAGGCGGGCACGCCGGTGGGCAGCGTCAGCGCGCACAGCCCGAAGATATTGGCGATCCGGGTGTTGCGCAGCGCCAGCAGGTTCTCGGCGGCAAAATAGGCCGGGTCGGTCAGAAGCCGGTCGGCATCGGGTGGCAGGATCGGCGCGGTGGGGATCAGCACCGCGTCATATTCCGCAACGGCAGCCCGCCATTCGGCGCGCAGCCGGTCCAGCACCGCCCAAGCGGCCACATAATCGGCGGCCAGAACCCCGGCCCCGGTACGGAAGCGTTCCAGAATAACCGGATACATCTTGTCAGGCGCGTCCTCGATCACGCGCTGCCACAGGCCATAGGCCTCGGGCGCGAACAGCACGCCCGACAGCGCCATCGCCGCGTCAACCATGGGCAACGCGCGCCGCATGATCTGCGCGCCCGCCTGTGCCAGCCGGTCTACGGCGACCTCAAAGGCCGCTACCGGTGCCGGGCGGGCGCCTTCGAAAGGCAGGCCCTCCAGCACCAGCAACCGCGCCCCGGCAAGGCCCGTGCCGCGCAGATCGGGGGCCGGGGTGTTTTCCAGCGCCGCCAGCAGCAGCGCACAATCCTCGACGCTGCGGGCCAGCGGGCCCACCGTGTCAAACCGCGAACATAGCGGCACCACCCCGGTCAGCGGCACCCGGCCATGGGTGGTTTTCAGGCCCACAAGATCGTTCCACGCCGCCGGAATGCGCACCGACCCCCCGGTGTCAGAGCCGACCGCCGCCGCCGCCAGCCCAAAGGCCACCGAGGCCGCCGCCCCCGAGGATGACCCGCCGGGCGCCCAGCCCTTGCCGTGCACATTGGGCGGCGTTGCCGTCATCGGGTTCACGCCCAGCCCGGAAAACGCCAGTTCCGTCATATGCGTCTTGCCTAGACAGACGGTGCCGCACAGCGTGGCCGTGGCCAGCACCGGGGCATCGGCGGCGGGCACGCGGCCTGCCAGCAGGCGTGATCCGGCCTCGGTCGCTACGCCTGCGCTGTCGAAGAGGTCTTTCCACGAAATCGCCACGCCATCCAGCGGCCCGCGCCGGGTGCCCGCCCTGGCGCGGGCATGGGCGGCACGGGCCTCGGCCCGCGCGCGGTCGGGCGTCAGCCGGGCATAGATGCGGCCCGCCTCGGGGTGGCGGGCGATGGCCTCCAGATAGCCTTCGACCAGCGCGACCGGGTCCAGCCGCCCCGCCGCGATCTGCCTGCCCTGTTCGGCGGCCGTCATCTGCTGCCCGTCCATCGCGCCCTCCTGCATTTGGCCCAAGGCTAGCCGGGCGGCGGCGGATGGACAATCCTGCGGCGCGCGCCATATTGGCAGGCATGACACATGATTCCGACATCCTGATTGCGGGCGGCGGGCTGAATGGCCCCGCCCTTGGACTGGCGCTGGCGCAGGCCGGCATGAGCGTGACGGTCGTCGATGCGGCCCCCGCGCGTGCGCGGGAGGCCGACGATTTCGACGGCCGCGCCTATGCGCTGGCGCTGGGGTCGCAGCGGTTGCTGGCGGCGCTGGGGCTGTGGCCGGGGCTGGCCGCATCGGCGCAGCCCATTTCGGCCGTGGTCACCTCCGACGGTCGGCCAGGCGAGGGCGGCGCGCCGTTTTCGATGCGGTTCGACAGCGCCGAGATGGATCAGGGCCCCGTGGGCTATATGCTGGAGGACCGGTTTCTTTACCGTGCGTTGCTGGCCGCGATCGAGGCGCATCCGCGCATTCGCTTGCTAACCGGCATCGAAGTCACCGGCCAAGAGGTGCTGGCGGGCGGGGTGCGCGTCACCTTGTCGGACGGGCAGGCGTTGACTGCGCGGCTGCTGGTGGGGGCCGACGGGCGCCGCTCGGGCGTGGCAGAACGGGCAGGCATCAAGCGCCAGGGCTGGGTCTATGGCCAGACCGCGCTGGTGGCAGCCATCGCGCATGACAAACCTCACAACGGCGTGGCGCATCAGTTCTTCATGACATCGGGGCCGTTGGCGATCTTGCCCTTGCCGGGCAACCGCTGTTCCATCGTCTGGAGCGAGCGGGCGGGGGCGGCCAAGGCTGTTGCCGCGCTGCCCGACGCCGATTTTCTGGCGCTGCTGCGGCCGCGCTTTGGCGATTTTCTGGGCGAGATCCGGCTGGCCGGGCCACGATTCACTTATCCGCTGAACCTGACCTTGGCCGAGGCCTATGTGGCCCCGCGGGTGGCGCTGGTGGGCGACGCGGCGCATGGGGTGCATCCGATCGCGGGGCAGGGGCTGAACCTGGGCCTGCGCGATGTGGCCGCGCTGGCCGAGGTGCTGGTGGGTGCTGCGCGCCGCGGCGAAGATATCGGCGCCATTGATGTGCTGGAACGCTATCAAGGCTGGCGCCGGTTCGATGCGACCGCCCTTTCGCTGGGAATGGATGCGGTCAACAAGCTGTTTTCCAATGACAACCCGGTACTGCGGGCAGGCCGCGATCTGGGTATGGGCGTGGTGCAGGCGCTGGCCCCGCTGCGCCGTGGTTTCATGCGGCAGGCCGCAGGTGTGGCCGGAACGCCGCCAAGGCTGATGCAGGGGCGGGCGCTTTAATCCAGCGCCCGCGCCTCTGCTTCCAGCAGTATCGGGATACCGGCGCGGATCGGATAGGCAAGCCGCGCCGGGCGCGAGATCAGTTCCTGCCGCTCGGCATCATAATGCAGGGTGGCCTGTGTCAGCGGGCAGACCAGCGCCTCCAGCATCCGGCGGTCGATCTCGGGGCGCATGTCGGAGCGCGGCGGCGTCACTGCACCACCTCATCGGCACCGCCGCGCAGGGCAAATTCGATCAGAGTCACCAGCGTTTCGCGTCGGGTTTCCAGCGTGGGGGCCTCCAGCAGGGCCTGCTTGTCCTCCGGCTCCAGCGGCAGCAGCATCGAAAGCGAGTTGATCAGCAACTCATCCTCGGCCTCTTTCATCGTCTCCCAGTCGGTTGACAGGCCCTGATGGGCCAGATACCGGCCGAGCACCTCCAGAAACGCGGCCCGGTCAAAGCCGGGGTCGGTTTCGGTGCGGCCCAGATCACGGGCGAAACTGTCCCATGTGACCTCGGCGCGGCGATAGGGGGTAAACCCCTGAACCTCGCGTACCAGCCGAAACCGCGAAATGCCTGACAGGGTGATCATGTAGCGCCCGTCCTCGGTTTCGGAAAATGCCGTAAGCCGCCCGGCGCAGCCAATCGCGCTGAGCCGACTGTCCCCCCCCGGCACCCGGCGCGGCTGGATCATGCCGATCAGCCGGGTCGGGGTTTTCAGGCAATCTTCAACCATTTGCAGATAGCGCGGCTCAAAGATGTGCAGCGGCAGCAGTGCGCGCGGCAACAACAACGCCCCTGGAAGCGGGAACAGCGGAATGGTCTCGGGCAAGTCGGCGATCTTGATCATGGCAGCTTATCTAGGCCGCGCATCCGATCAGGCAAACATCAGCGAGGAAAGTTTGCGCCGTCCTTTCAACACGATGGGATCATTGGGCTTCATCGCGTCGAAGATGGTGAACAATTGCGCCCGCGCGGCGCCCTCGTTCCAGTCGCGGTCGCGCCGGAACAATTCCAGCAGTTCGTCCACCGCGGCTTCGACCTTGCCGGCGGCATGCATCGCCAGCGCCAGATCAAAGCGGGCCTGATGGTTGTCGGGTTCGGCCAGAACTGTGGCCAGCAGATCGGTCACCGGGCCCGCGCTTGCAGCCTGACGAGCCAGCGCCAGTTGCGCCCTTGCCGCCTCGACCGGGGCCGAGGTGGCAAGGGACGCGGGCACACCCGCCAGAAACGCCTCGGCCTGGTCCAGATTGCCCGCGGCGATATGCGACCGGATCAGCCCGCCAAAGGCCGCGGCATTGTCGGGCTCTTCGCCCAGAATCGCGGCAAAGGTTTCGGCGGCATCGACCGCGGCGCCCTCGGCCAGCATCTGCTCGGCCGCCTCCAGCGCCTCGGCAAGGCCACCGTCCCCGGCCAGTGCGGCCAGCTTGTCGACGAATTTCTTGATTTCTGACGGCGGGATCGCGCCCTGAAAACCATCAACCGGCTGCCCCTGCCAAAAGGCATAGACCGTGGGGATCGACTGCACCCGCATCTGCGCCGCAATCTGCTGGTTTTCGTCGACGTTGACCTTGACCATCCGCACCTTGCCGCCTGCCGCGGTCACGGCGGCCTCCAGCGCCGGGCCCAGCGTCTTGCACGGCCCGCACCACGGCGCCCAGAAATCCACGATCACCGGCACCTGAAGGCTGGCATCCACCACCTCGGCCATGAAATCGGCCTCGGTCACATCCTTGATCAACACGTTGGTCTGTCCGGTTCCGAGCATCTGCTCCTCCAATGTTGTTGGCCCCTATATGCGCGCGCCCGCGCGGCTCGCCAAGGGGTCAGAGGTCAAAGCTGGCAAAGACCGGAACATGGTCCGAGGGCTGCTCCCACCCGCGCAGCTCGCGCAGGATACGGCTGCCGTGGGCGGCGTTCGATATGTCGGGCGTGGCCCAGATATGGTCCAGCCTGCGGCCCTTGTCGGCGGTGTTCCAGTCCGGGCTGCGATAGGACCACCAGCTGTAAAGCGGCCCCACGGGAATGTCCTGCCGGGTCACATCGACCCAGCCGCCCGAGGCTTGCGCGGCCCCAAGATGCTCCACCTCCACCGGCGTATGGCTGACGATCTTCAGCAGCGCCTTGTGGTTCCAGACATCATCCTCGCGCGGGGCGATGTTCAGATCGCCCACCAGAATGGCGCGGTCGGGCCGGTCCCAGCGAAAGAAATCGCGCATCTCGGTCAGGAAATCGAGCTTTTGGCCAAACTTCTCGTTTTCGTTCCGGTCGGGAATATCGCCGCCCGCAGGCACATAGACGTTGTGAATGGTAACGCCGTTCTCCAACCGGGCCGCCACATGGCGGGCATGGCCAAGGCTTGCAAAATCCTGTGCGCCGGCCTCGACGATGGGCAGGCGTGACAGGATCGCCACCCCGTTGTACCCTTTCTGCCCGCGCGCCACGATATGGCTGTATCCCAGCGCCCGGAACGCCTCCATCGGGATCTTGTCAACCGGGCTTTTGCACTCCTGCAGGCACAGCACATCGGGCGCCTCATCCTGCAACAATCGCGCCACTAGCCCCTCGCGCAGGCGGACCGAATTGATGTTCCATGTGGCAAGGGTAAAGCTCATTGCGGTCTCCGTGGTCAGGCAGACCGATCCTTGGCCCGGAGAGCGCCCCAAGGCAACCCTGCGCTGCGACCTGGTCGAAATATCCTCGGGGTGAATTGCATGCCCGCGGAAAAAAGGGGGGCAGACAGCCCCCCTTGCCGGTGCCTCAGGCGTTCAGCCGGTAGCCACCCGACTCCGTCACCAGCAGCCGCGCCTGCGAGGGGTCGGGTTCGATCTTCTGGCGCAGGCGGTAGATGTGGGTTTCCAGCGTGTGGGTCGTAACCCCGGCATTATACCCCCAGACCTCGTGCAGCAGCACATCGCGCGCCACCACCCCGTCAGGGGCGCGATACAGGAACTTCAGGATGTTGGTTTCCTTCTCGGTCAGCCGGATCTTGCGCTCCTTGGCATCGACCAGCATCTTCATTGCGGGCTTGAATGTGTAGGGCCCAAGCTGGAACACCGCATCTTCCGATTGTTCATGGGTGCGCAGTTGCGCCCGCAGGCGCGCCAGCAGAACCGGGAACTTGAACGGCTTGGTGATGTAGTCGTTCGCGCCGCTGTCCAGCCCCAGAATGGTGTCCGCATCAGTGTCATGCCCTGTCAGCATGATGATGGGGCATTTCACGCCCTGCTTGCGCAGGCGTTTGCACAGCTCGCGCCCGTCGGTATCGGGCAGGCCCACGTCCAGCACAACCAGATCATACAGCGCCCCGCGCGCCTTTTCCACGCCCTCGGCGCCGGTTCCGGCCTCGAATACGTCGAACTCCTCGGTTGCGACCAGTTGCTCGGCCAGCGCCTCGCGCAGGTCGCTATCATCATCCACCAGAAGAACTTTTTTCAGCGCGGCCATGATCGCCTCCCCATCCTTTGTGGTCCCAAGCTGCGCACGGATCACGGTCAGGGCAAGGGCAGTGAAAGATTTCTCACGCGGACGTGTCAGGATGCGGGGATATGTTTCAATTTGTGTCAGGCGGCGCTATCTGGAAGGCATGATGCAGTTGCCCCTTGGCCCCACCCCGCTTGAACGTCTGAACCGCGCCCGCGCCGATCTGCGTATGGGGCTGCCCGTCGTTCTGGCCGCGCCGGGCCGGGCGGCGCTGGCGGTGGCGGTCGAAACGCTGTCGCCGGCGCGGCTGGCGGCGCTGGCGGCGCTGGGGCCGCTGGTGCTGGCGCTGACCGTGCGGCGGGCCGAAACGCTCAAGGCGCGCGCCTACGACGGCGATCTGGCGCGGGTGGCGGTGCCCGAGGGGGCCGATCTGGCGTGGCTTCAGGCGCTGGCCGACCCGGCCGATGATCTGATGACGCCGCTCAAAGGCCCGCTGCAAACCCGGCGCGACGGCCCCGCCGATCTGGAGCGTGTGGCGCTGGCATTGATCAAATCGGCACGGCTTTTGCCGGCCGCGCTGGTCGTGCCGCTGACCGCCCCCGCGCCCGAGGGCCTGACCCGGCTTGACGCCGTCGAGGCCAGCGCGGGCCTTGCCGCCGAGGCCGCGCTGCACCCGGTTGCCGCGGCGCGGTTGCCGATGGCGCTGGCCGGCACCGGGCGGTTGCATGTGTTCCGCGCAGGCGACGGCGCCGAGGATCATTACGCCATCGAGGTCGGCCACCCCGACCGCACCCAGCCGGTTCTGACGCGGCTGCATTCGGCCTGTTTCACCGGCGATGTGCTGGGCAGTCTGAAATGCGACTGCGGCCCGCAGCTGCACGCCGCGCTTGCCGCGATGCAGGCGGCGGGCGGGGGCATTCTGCTGTATCTCAATCAGGAAGGCCGCGGCATTGGCCTTGCCAACAAGATGCGCGCCTATTCCTTGCAGGATCAGGGCTTTGATACGGTCGAGGCCAACCACCGGCTAGGGTTCGAGGATGACGAGCGCGATTTCCGCATCGGCGCGGGGCTGCTGAAACGGCTGGGCGTGTCGGCGGTGCGGTTGTTGACGAACAACCCTGCCAAGCTGCGGATGCTGGAGGCCAACGGCATTCAGGTGGTCGAACGGGTGCCGCTGAAGGTGGGCCGCACCGCCCAGAATGAGGGCTATCTGGCCACCAAGGCCGCGAAATCGGGACATCTGCTATGAGCCCTGAGGATCTGGTGCTGACGCCGATGGGGCTGCGCTTTCGCGGGCGCCGGTTTCCCGCCAGCATCGGCCGCGGCGGCATCACCGCGACCAAACGTGAGGGCGATGGGGCAACGCCCGCGGGCGTGCACCGCATCGTGGGGGTGCTGTATCGCCCCGACCGGATCGCGCGGGCATCGGTGCCGGGCTGGGCGGTGCCGATCGGGCCGGGTGATTTATGGTGCGATGCGCCGGATGACCCCGATTACAACCTGATGGTTCGCGCGCCCTTTGCTGCCAGCCACGAACGGTTGCGCCGGGCCGATCCGCTTTATGATCTGGTGCTGATCACCGACTGGAACTGGCCCCATGCCGTGCCGGGGCGCGGCTCGGCGATATTCCTCCACATCTGGCGCAGGCCGGGGTTTTGCACGGCGGGCTGTGTGGCGCTGCGCCGCGATCATCTGGTGTGGGTCGTCAACCGCCTGCGCCCCGGCGCGCGGCTGATCGTGCCACCCCTGCCGCTGCCCCGTGGCCGGGGCAGCCGGTCCGCCGACAAGGCGGGATGAGCCGTCAGTAGTCGCGCTGCGCGTCGCGGGTGGCCTGCACGGTGGCGCGCACATCGGCCAGCAGCGCCTCGGGTGCCAGCCCCTGTGCCGCCATCTCGGTGATCCACGCGGCCTCGACCTCGGCGCCTGCGGCATGGATGCGGGCGGTTTCGGCCTCGGACAGGGTGGCGATCTGGTTGCCGTCGACCTCCATCGCGGCGCGGCCTGTGGCGTCGCCGATGTCATGCGCCCGCCCCGCCCAGGCCGAGGCCGCCCAGCCCGAGTTGGCGTCGATCACGCGCTTCAGATCGTCGGGCAGGGCTGCGTAGCTATCCTTGTTCATCGCCCACAGCAGGTAAAGGTTGTAAAGCGACATCTCGCCCGCGACATCGGTGTGGCTGTCGGTCAGCTCGTTCAGCTTCAGCGAGGGTGCCAGTTCCCAGGTGATGACGCCGCCATCCAGCACCCCCTTGGCCAGCGCCTCGGGGAAGGCGGGCACCGGCAGGCCCACGGGCACCGCGCCCAGCCGTTCCAGCAACAGGGTGGCGGGCCGCGAGGGCGCGCGCAGCTTCAGCCCGCGCAGATCGTCGGCCGAGGTCAGCGCCGGGCCTTTCTTGTGCACCAGACCGCGTCCGTGCATGTGCGCGGCAATGATGTGGATGCCTGCGAAATCGTCGATCAGGTGTTTTTGCGTAAAGACCCAGGCGGCGCGGCTGGCCTCTTCGGCGGATTTGGTGACCATGAAGGGCAGTTCCAGCGCCTCCACCTCGGGGAAGCGGCCGGGCTGGTAGGACGGTGCGATCCAGCCGCCATCGACCACGCCATCGGCGATCAGATCATACATGTCGGCGGGTGTGCCGCCCAGTTGCATGGCCGGGTAAAGCTCTACCTTGATGCGCCCGCCCGAGTCCTTCTCGATCTTGTCGGCCCAGGGCTGCATGAAATGCGTCGGACTGGCCGAGGCGGGCGAGACGAAGTGCTGAAACCGCAGCGTCACCTCCTGGGCGGCTGCCGCGCCGGTCAGCGCAAGGGTCGCAAGCGTGGCAAAAAGGGCGGTCTTCATGGGCGGTTCCTCCTCGGGGTCGGATGCGGCGCTTGGGTTCGGGCTAAGGGCTGACGTTGGGTAAATCAATCGCAAAGGGGGCGGGGCGGCCTAGAACCACTGCCCCGGCTCCATCAGGCCCAGATCCATCAGTTGCTGCGATTGCCAGTCGAACCGCTGCGACCCGGCCCAGCGAAAGCTGGCGATGGCATGGCTTGAACCGGGGTTGGCCTTCAGCGCCTTGGCCACCCGGAACGACACCACCGCCGCCGTCAGGTTGTGGTGCCAGGGGCAGGAATAGGTGTTGTATTCCTCGATGTTGAAGGTGTGGTCGGGCCGCAGCACCAGCCCCCTTTGCGCCCGAAACAGCGCGATCCGGTCGATCTTGCGGCGCGGGGCGGGGATATGTTCCTCGAACCGCCAGCGCAGCCCGCCGAAGAAATCCAGTTGCCGTTCCTTGGGGCTGCCGGTGGCGTCGGGGCGGGCCAGCGCGTAATAGCCCGACCGGTCCAGCATCGCCTGATCAAGGCAGACGGCGTCGGGGTTTGCGGCCAGATCGGCGGCGTAAAGGTCGATCACATAGGTCAGCATCGCATCGCGCCGTTCTTCGGCGTGAAAGGCGATCATCTCGCGCACAGAGCGCGTTTCGCAAAACGGGTAGAACAGGTATTCGGTGTTGAATCCGTAATAAAGCCAGGTCGTCGGCGGGCAGGCGGCGATCACGCGGGTGATCGTGTCGGCCACCGCCTCGCGGTCATAGGGCTGATGCGTGACGCGGTGAACCAGCGGCGCGAGCGAGGCGGGCAGGGTCAGTGCCTGCGGCATGAAGGCCACCACGGCGCGAAAGCCCGCCCGCAGGTGGTGGCGCAGGGTGCTGTCCACCTCGGCTGCATCCTCGACCACGATCAGGGCGACCGGGCCTTGTGCCAGCACCGCGCGCCCCTGCTGCAAAAAGGCGTCGAGTGAGGGATAGTCCATTCCGTCCCCGTCTTGTGATCTGGCGCGCAAGATCGGGCAGCGGGCGGCGGATTGCAAGCGGGGCAGCATCTGGGGTATCAGACGCCATTCTTGCGAAGAGGCGGGGCCGATGGCCGATCCGAAGGCGGGGCTGAAAAAGCTCCATATCAAGACCTATGGCTGTCAGATGAACGTCTATGACAGCGAGCGCATGGCCGAGGCCATGGGCGCCGAGGGCTATGTTCTGACCGACGATCCGGCCGCAGCCGACATGGTGCTGCTGAACACCTGCCACATCCGCGAAAAGGCGGCCGAAAAGCTGTATTCCGATCTGGGGCGGCTGAAGCCCTTCAAGACCGCCAAGCCCGATCTGACGGTGGCGGTGGCAGGTTGCGTGGCGCAGGCCGAGGGGGCCGAAATCCTGCGGCGGATGCCGCTGGTCGATCTGGTGGTGGGCAGTCAGAATTACCACCGCCTGCCCGCGATGGTGAAGGCCGCCGAGGGCGGGGCGCGACCGGTGGACACCGAGTTTCCGGTCGAAGACAAGTTCGACCTTTTGCCCGACCGCCCCGCGGCAAGCGCCCGGCCCACCGCCTTTCTGACCGTGCAGGAGGGCTGTGACAAATTCTGCGCCTTCTGCGTGGTGCCCTACACCCGCGGCGCCGAGATCAGCCGCCCCGTTGACCGCATCCTGACCGAGGCGGGCAAGCTGGTGGCGCGCGGTGTGCGTGAAATCACCCTGCTGGGCCAGAACGTCAACGGCTATCACGGGCAGGGGCCGGATGGCGCGTGGGGGCTGGGGCGTCTGACGCGCGACCTGGCGCGGATCGAGGGGCTGGAGCGCATCCGCTACACCACCTCGCACCCGAACGACATGGCAGACGACCTGATCGCCGCCCATGCCGAGGAACCCAAGCTGATGCCCTATCTGCACCTGCCGGTGCAGTCGGGGTCGGACCGCATCCTGAAGGCGATGAACCGTAAACATACCGCCGAGGATTATCTGCGGCTGGTCGAACGTATCCGCGCCGCGCGACCCGACATTCTGCTGACCTCGGATTTCATCGTGGGCTTCCCCGGGGAGACCGAGGCGGATTTTCAGGCGACGCTCGATCTGATCGGCGCGGTCACCTATGGCGCGGCCTATTCGTTCAAATATTCGGCCCGCCCCGGCACCCCCGCGGCCAGCCGCGAGGCGGTGGCCGCCGAAGTGGCCGACGACCGCCTGCACCGGTTGCAGGCGCTGATCACCCGACAGCAGCGCGCAGCCCAGGCGGCGATGGTGGGGCGGGTGGTGACGGTGCTGTTTGAAAAGCCGGGGCGGATGCCGGGGCAGTGGGTCGGCAAGTCGGAATATCTGCACGCCGTTCACGTTGCCGCCCCCGATCTGCGGCCCGGCGTGCTGGCGCGGGTCAGAATCACCGCCTCTGATCCCAATTCTCTGGCCGGGGAACTGATGGGCGATTACGGCCCCCGAAGGCCGGTTTTGGCGGCGGTTTGACGAAAATTTGCGCCGATGGCGCCGGGCGCAGGCCCTGCGGGGGCAACCATTGCTTGCGGAATTGCAGGCAGCAAGGCACCATACTTGGAAACGTCAGCACAGGGAGATGCTGTTGGGCCTGAGCGCGATCACCCCCCCGCCCCGTTCCCAGGATGCGCATGAAACGCTACTGGAATATCCCGACAACCGCCTGCTGATCGACCTGTGCGGCGAGTTTGACCGCAACCTCGCCCAGATCGAGCACAAGCTGGGGGTGCATATCCTGCGCCGCGGCAATCTGTTGGCGGTGGTGGGCAGCCCCGAGGCGCAGGCGCAGGCGGGCGCGGTGCTGAACGCGCTGTATGGGCGGCTGGAACAGGGCCGGCCGGTGGATGCGGCCGAGATCGACGCCGCGATCCGGCTGGGCGATCTGGGCGCCGAGGCGGTGCCGCTGGACGAACAACTGGAGATGTTCGCCGCCGGCCACTACGAGATTCGCACCCGCAAGAAGCAGGTCGAGCCGCGGACCGAGGCGCAGAAGGCCTACGTAAAGAACCTCTTTACCCATGAAATGGCGTTCGGCATCGGGCCTGCGGGCACCGGCAAGACCTATCTGGCGGTGGCCGTGGGTGTGACCATGCTGATCGGCGGGCATGTGGACAAGATCATCCTCGGCCGCCCCGCCGTCGAGGCGGGCGAGCGGCTGGGCTTTCTGCCCGGCGACATGAAGGAGAAGGTCGATCCTTACATGCAGCCGCTGTATGACGCGCTGAACGACTTTCTGCCGCAAAAGCAGATGCAAAAGCTGATGGAGGAAAAGCGCATCGAGATCGCGCCTCTGGCCTTCATGCGCGGTCGCACGCTGTCGAACGCATTTGTGGTGCTGGACGAGGCGCAGAACGCCACCACGATGCAGATGAAGATGTTTCTGACCCGCCTGGGCGAGGGCAGCCGCATGGTGATCACCGGCGACCGCACCCAGATCGACCTGCCGCGCGGCACCGCCTCGGGGCTGGCCGATGCCGAGCGCATTCTGGATGGGGTCAGGGGGATCAGCTTCAACTACTTCACCGCCAAGGATGTGGTGCGCCATGCCCTTGTGGCCCGGATCATCCAGGCTTATGACCGCGACGATGGAGCCGCTGGTTGATGTTGTGATCGAGGACGACCGTTGGAAAACCTTCGGTCTGGAAGCTGCCGCCGAGGCGGCGGGGCGTGCCGTGCTGGCCGATCTGGGGCTTGACCCCGTGGGTTATGTCATCAGTTGCCTGGGCTGCGACGATGCCCGCATCGCTGGGCTGAACGCCGATTTCCGCGGCAAGCCCGCGCCGACGAACGTGCTGTCCTGGCCGTCCGAGGAACGCTGCGCCGAGGCCGACGGCGGCACGCCAGATCTGCCCGAGCCGGGCGCGATGATGCCCGAGGAGCTGGGCGACATCGCCATCGCCTGGGAAACCTGCGCCCGCGAGGCAGTCGAACAGGGCAAGGCGATGGCCGACCATGTGACGCATCTTCTCGTGCATGGCACCCTGCATCTGCTGGGATATGATCACATCCGCGACAATGACGCGCTCTTGATGGAAGCTACCGAAACCCGCATCTTGGCAGGCATGGGGATTGCCAATCCCTACGATTAGCCGGGCATCCGGCACAGCACCGCCGGGGCAGGCACCCGGCCTATGGAATGACCGATGGGACAAAGTGCAGACGGACCGCCCCCCGCGCAAGCCGCGCGGGAGACTGACGAGGATGACAGTCAGGCCGAACAGGGCCAGCCGCGCGGGCTTTTGGGGCGCATTCTGAACGCCTTCAGCCCGTCGGAGGGGGAGGGGCAGTCCGACCTGTCGGCGCTGGGCGCGCCCACGCCCGCCACGCTTCCCGGCATCGGCAACCTGCGCCGGATGCGGGTCGAGGATGTGGCGATCCCCAAGGTGGAGATCGTGGCCGTGCCCGTCACCATCAGCCTGCCCGATCTGGTGGCGACCTTCCGCGAACAGGGGTTTTCGCGGATGCCGGTATTCAAGGGCACGCTCGACAGCCCGCTGGGGCTGATCCACCTCAAGGATCTGGCGATGCAGCACGGCTTTGGCCTGACGCCGGTCGCGCGGTTCTCGCTGCGCACGATGTTGCGGCCGCTGCTGTATGCCCCGCCCTCAATGCCGATCGGGGTGTTGTTGCAAAAGATGCAGAGCCAGCGCATCCACATGGCGCTGGTGATCGACGAATATGGCGGGGTCGATGGTCTGGTGACGATCGAAGACCTGATCGAACAGGTCATCGGCGAAATCGAGGATGAACACGACGAGGTCGAAGGTGGCTACTGGACGGTCGAAAAGCCGGGCCAGTATCTGGTGCAGGCCCGCGCGCCGCTGGACGAATTCGAAACCGCCATCGGCATGAAGCTGGCCGATGCCGAAACCGATGAGGAAATCGACACGCTGGGGGGACTTGTGTTCATGCTGACCGGTCGGGTTCCGGTGCGTGGCGAGGTGATCCCGATGGGCAATGGCGTGGAATTTGAAATCGTCGATGCCGACCCGCGCCGGATCAAGCGGTTGCGGGTGCGCCTGCCACAGGCTGCGCGGCCGGAATGACGGCGCGCTGGCGTCTGGCGGGGGCGGCGGTGCTGGGTGCCGCCGTGGCAGCCGGGCAGGCGCCCTTGGGCTGGTGGTTTGTGGCGCTGCCCGCGCTGGCGGGGGTGATTGCGCTGGCCGCCGCGGCGCACCGCGGCGCGGCCTGGATCGGCTGGGCCGCAGGCGCGGGTTATGCTGCCGCCGCGCTGAACTGGATTGTCGAGCCGTTTCTGATCGAGCCCGAGGTTTACGGCTGGATGGCGCCCTTCGCGCTGGTGCTGATGGCGGCGGGTATGGGCCTGTTCTGGGCCGCGGCGGCGGGCGTTGGGGCACGGCTGGGCCGTGCGCCGGGCAGCCGGGCGCTGGCCATGGCGCTGGCGCTGGCGGGTGCCGATCTGCTGCGCGGCTATCTGTTCACCGGCTTTCCCTGGGCGCTGCTGGGCCACATCTGGATCGACACGCCGCTGGCGCAGGCCGCGGCCTTTGCGGGGCCGGTCGGGTTGAGCCTGATCACCGCGTTGGTGGCGGCATCGCTCGCGCTGCCGGGGCGCGGGCGGATGCTGACGGCGCCGGTGGCGGCGCTGGCGCTGGCCGGACTTTGGGCGGGCGGGCAGGCGCGGCTGGCTGTGCCTGCGCCGGTGCGCGCGGCGCCGGTCATGCTGCGGCTGGTGCAGCCCAATGCGGCGCAGCACCTGAAATGGCAGCCCGACATGGCGCGCGAATTCTTCTACCGCCACCTTGATCTGACCGCGACCGATCCGGCGCCGGGGGCGCGGCCGCCTGATCTGGTGATCTGGCCCGAAACCGCCGTGCCGTTCCTGCTGGAGGATGAAGGCCCCGGCCGCGCGATGATCGCCGAGGCGGCAGGCGGTGTGCCGGTCGCGGTGGGCATCCAGCGGATGGAGGGGGCGCGGTTCTTCAACAGCCTCGCCCTGATCGGAGCGGGGGGCGCGATTGGCCCGGTCTATGACAAGTTCCACCTGGTGCCCTTTGGCGAATACATCCCGTTCGGCGATCTGGCCGCGCGGTTTGGCATCACCGCCTTTGCCGCACAGGCGGGCAACGGCTATTCGGCGGGGCCGGGGGCCATGGTGCTGGACCTGGGCGCGCTGGGCCGGGTTCAGCCGCTGATCTGCTATGAGGCGATCTTTCCGCAAGACCTGCGCGCCGCGCCCGAACGGCCCGACTGGCTGCTTCAGATCACCAATGATGGCTGGTTTGGCGACCTGACCGGCCCGTGGCAGCACCTGGCGCAGGCCCGGTTGCGCGCGGTCGAGACGGGGCTGCCGCTGGCCCGCGCCGCGAATACCGGCGTCAGCGCCGTGATTGACGCCAAGGGCCGGGTTCTGGCCGAGCTCGGCATGGGGCAGATCGGCACGCTGGATCTGGCGCTGCCTGCGGCGCTGCCACCCACCCTTTATGCCCGGACCGGCGACTGGCCCGTGTTTGCGCTAATCGTCGCAGCATTGGGCGGGCTGGCACTGCGCCAGCGGAAAGCCATTGACCGCGCATCGGGGCGGGTCTAGGCAAGCGCATTGAACCGCCACAACGGCTTCCTGGCGTGGCGGGGATTAACCAGCGGAGCACGTCCCATGACACGTCAGAACTACACTTTCACCTCCGAATCCGTTTCGGAGGGGCATCCCGACAAGCTGTGCGATCGGGTCTCGGATGCCGTCCTCGACGCCTTTCTGGCCGAGGAGCCCAACGCCCGCGTTGCCTGCGAAACCTTTGCCACGACCAACCGCGTTGTCGTTGGTGGCGAGGTGGGTCTGTCGGACCCCAAGCGTCTGGATGCCTTCATGGAGCGTGTCGATGGTATCGTGCGCGACTGCGTCAAGGACATCGGCTACGAGCAGGAACATTTCCACTGGGACACGATCACCGTGTCGAACTACCTGCACAAGCAGTCGGCGCATATCGCGCAGGGCGTGGACAAGGACGGGGCCGGCGATCAGGGCATCATGTTCGGCTATGCCACCGACGAAACGCCCGAGCTGATGCCTGCGCCGATCCAGTATGCCCATGCCATCCTGCGCCGTCTGGCCGAGGTGCGCAAATCGGGTCAGGAGCCGACGCTGCGCCCCGACGCCAAATCGCAACTGTCGCTGCGCTATGAAAACGGCAAGCCGGTCGAGGTGACGTCGATCGTTCTGTCGACCCAGCATGCCGATGAAAACCAGACCTCGGACGATATCCGTGCCATCGTGGAGCCCCATATCCGCGAGGTTCTGCCTTCGGGCTGGATTTCCGACAAGACCGAATGGTGGGTGAACCCGACCGGCACCTTTGTGATCGGCGGCCCCGACGGCGATGCCGGCCTGACCGGGCGCAAGATCATCGTGGATACTTACGGCGGGGCCGCGCCCCATGGCGGCGGTGCGTTTTCGGGCAAAGACCCCACCAAGGTGGACCGTTCGGCCGCCTATGCCGCGCGTTATCTGGCAAAAAACGTCGTCGCTGCGG
Organism: Phaeovulum veldkampii DSM 11550; assembly: GCF_003034995.1. Taxonomy (GTDB): domain Bacteria; phylum Pseudomonadota; class Alphaproteobacteria; order Rhodobacterales; family Rhodobacteraceae; genus Phaeovulum; species Phaeovulum veldkampii. The sequence goes on from NZ_PZKF01000004.1 coordinate 101,716, forward strand.
GGCTGGCCAAACGCTGCACCATTCAGGTGTCCTACGCGATCGGCGTGGCCAAGCCGCTGTCGATCTATGTGGATACCCACGGCACCGGCCAGGTGCCCGAGGCCGAGATCGAGCGGGTGGTGGCGCAGGTGATGGACCTGACCCCGCGCGGCATCCGCACCCAGCTTGACCTGTGCAAGCCGATCTATTCGCGCACCGCGGCCTATGGCCATTTCGGACGGGCGCCCGAGGCTGATGGCGGCTTCAGCTGGGAACGCACCGATCTGGCCGAGGCGATCAAGAAGGCGATTTGATGCGGGGGGCGGGCAAGGTGCGCCTGTGGCGTGTGCCGTGACGGCGCACCCACCCCGACCATTGCGCTTTGCTTGACCCCCGCTGCGGAACAGGGTTAGAGGCCCCGGAACACTCCGGGGCCTTTTCCATGACCGATGACACCGATCCCGCGCCCGAATGGCGCAACTTCTATGGCCGCCGGTCGGGCAAGACGATCCGCAAGAGCCAGCGCACCTATCTGTCCGAAGACCTGACAACGCTGTGCCCTGCAGGTGTCAGCCGCGCTGACAACCCCGAGCGTGCACCGCTCGACCTGACCGCGATCTTTGGCGATGACCGGCCCGTGTGGCTGGAAATCGGCTTTGGCGGGGGCGAGCACATGGTGCATATGGCCGCGACCTACCCCGAGGTGGGCCTGATCGGCTGCGAGCCGTTCATCAACGGCGTGGCCATGCTGCTGGGCAAGATCCGGCTGGCGGGGGTCACGAACCTTGCGGTTTACCCCGGCGATGCGCGCGATCTGCTGGATGTGCTGCCCGCAGGCAGCCTGACCCGCGCCTTTCTGAACTACCCCGACCCCTGGCCCAAGCGCCGCCACCACCGCCGCCGTTTTGTGACGCAGGATCACCTTGTGCCGCTGGCGCGCGCGATGGCGCCGGGGGCCGAGTTCCGGGTGGCGACCGATATTCCCGATTACGTCCGCCAGACGCTGGCCGAGGTGCCGAAGGCGGGCTTTGATCTGGTCGGGAACGGCGTCACGGCGTGGGATGACTGGATTTCCACCCGTTATGAACAAAAGGCGCTGCGCGAGGGGCGTGCGCCGCATTACGTCACCTTCCGCCGCCGCTGATCCGTTACCGAAGGGTCATGCGGGCGTCATGCCCGCGTCACTCAACCGCGCCATGTCCCACGGCAGGTTTCCCTGCATCAAGGATTGGCCATGACCCTTCGCTTTGCCTGCCTCACCTCGGCCCTTGCGCTGGCCACCGCGCCCGCGCTGGCCGAAACGACCTTCAACCGTATCGCCAGCTTTCCGGTGGTGACGAACATGGCCGCGGGCGAAGATACCGCGCGTGAAACCTCGTCCGAGATCGTGGCCGCTTCGGAAGACGGCCTGACGCTGGTCTATACCGACAGCCCGCTGGGCGTGCTGGGCATGATCGACCTGACCGACCCCGCGGCGCCGAAGCCTCTGGGCAATATCGCCATGAACGGCGAGCCGACCTCGGTCGTTATCGTCGGCGCCCATGCGCTGGCGGGGGTGAACACGTCGGAAAGCTTTGCCGCGCCCTCGGGGCGGCTGGTGGCGGTCGATCTGGCGACCCGGAAGGAAGTCGCCTCTTGCGATCTGGGGGGGCAGCCCGACTCGGTGGCACGCGCCAAGGACGGCAGCTTTATCGCCGTGGCGGTGGAAAACGAGCGTGACGAAGAGGTGAACGACGGCGCCCTGCCGCAGATGCCCGCGGGTTTTGTGGTCAGGCTGCCGCTGAAAGATGGTCTGCCCGATTGCGGCGCGGCGCAGAAGATCGACCTGACGGGTCTTGCCGCCATTGGTGGCGATGACCCCGAGCCGGAATTCGTGGCGATCAACGATCTGGGCGAGATTGTGGTGACCTTGCAGGAAAACAACCACATCGCGGTGATCGGCGCCGATGGGGCGGTGGCCGCGCATTTCAGCGCGGGCGCGGTGACGCTGGAGGGCATCGACGCCACCGATGAACGCGGCGCGCTGATCTTTGCCGAGCGGCTGGCCGATGTCGCGCGCGAACCCGACGCGGTGAAATGGATCGACGCCGACCATTTCGCCACCGCCAACGAGGGCGACTACAAGGGCGGTTCGCGCGGCTTCACGATCTGGCGTAAGGATGGCACCGTCGTCTACGAAAGCGGCCCGAGCTTTGAGCGAGCGGTGGCGCAGATCGGACACTACCCCGACAAGCGGTCCGACGCCAAGGGGGTTGAGCCCGAGTCGATCGACTTTGCCCGTTTCGGCGACATGCCGCTGCTGTTCGTGGGGGCCGAGCGCGCCTCGGTCGTGGGCGTCTATGACGTGACCGATCCGGCGGCGCCGGTGCTGCGGCAGATCTTGCCCTCGGGCGTGGGGCCCGAAGGCTTTGTGGCGCTGCCCGACCGCGGCCTGCTGATTTCGGCCAACGAGGCTGATCTGGGCGCCGATGGTGGCGCGCGCAGCCATGTGATGGTCTACCAGATGCAAGAGGGTTCCCCCGCCTATCCGACGATCACCGCCGCGGGCGGCGATGTGGCGGGCTTTGGTGCGCTGTCGGGGCTGGCCGCCGACCCCGAGGTGCCGGGCAAGCTCTATGCCGTGAACGACAGCTTCTTTGGCTTTCAGCCCACGATCTTCACCATTGACGCCACCCAGACGCCTGCCCGCATCACTGCGGCGCTGCCGGTGACGGCAGCGGGGATGCCCGCGCAGAAGCTGGATCTGGAGGGGATCACCCCCGATGGCAAGGGCGGCTTCTGGCTCGCCTCCGAGGGTAATGCCGACAAGATGGTGCCGCATGGCATTGTCAACGTGAATGCCAAGGGCGCGGTGAAAAAGGAAATCGGCCTGCCGGCGGCCCTGTTGGCCGGGCAGACGCGCTTTGGTCTGGAAGGCATCGCCAAGGTGGGCGACGTGCTGTGGATGGCGGTGCAGCGCGAATGGGGCGATGATCCCAAGGGGATGGTCAAGCTTCTCGCCTACAACCTTGAGGCCGAGGAATGGGGTGCTGTGCATTACCCGCTGGAGCCGAAGGGCGCAGGCTGGATGGGCCTGTCCGAAATCACCATTCACGGCGACCATGCCTATATCGTCGAGCGCGACAACCTGATCGGTGATGCGGCAAAGGTGAAAAAGCTGTTCCGCGTGAAGCTGCCCGATCTCGTGCCCGCCAAGCTGGGCGAAACGCTGCCGGTGGTGACCAAGCAAGAGGTGCGCGACCTGATCCCCGATCTGAAGGGCTGGGGCGGCTACATGCAGGACAAGGTCGAGGGTTTTGCCATCGACGCAGCGGGCACGGGCTATGTGGTCACCGACAACGACGGCGTCGATGACGCCTCGGGCGAGACGCTGTTCTGGTCGATCGGCAAGGTCGAGTGACCCGCGCCTGACGGCCCTGCGCCCCCTGCGGCCCGGCCGCGGGGGGCATTTCCGTTTCGCGGCATCGCCGGCATGGACGCGCCCGCGCCCCTGCGCTATGGGCAGGAAAACACCGGAGGTGCCCCATGTCTGGCCATGCTGACCCGATCCCGATGACCGCCCGCGCCGCAGCGCCGCTTGCGGGCGTGGCCGAGGTGCCGGGCGACAAGTCGATCAGCCACCGCGCGCTGATCCTGGGGGCGTTGTCGGTGGGCCGCACGCGCATCAGCGGGTTGCTGGAAGGGCAGGACGTGCTGGATACCGCCAAGGCGATGCGCGCCTTTGGCGCCGAGGTGACACGGCATTCCCCCGGCAGTTGGGAGGTGCATGGCGTGGGCGTGGGCGGCTTTGCCGAACCCGCCGATGTGATCGACTGCGGCAATTCGGGCACCGGGGTGCGGCTGATCATGGGGGCGATGGCCACCAGCCCGATCACCGCCACCTTCACCGGCGACGCGTCTTTGCGCAAGCGCCCGATGGGGCGCGTGACCGATCCGCTGGCGCTGTTCGGCGCGCGGGCCTATGGGCGCGCGGGCGGGCGGCTGCCGATGACCATTGTGGGCGCCGCCGATCCGCTGCCGGTGCGCTACACCGTGCCGGTGCCCTCGGCGCAGGTGAAATCGGCGGTGTTGCTGGCGGGCCTGAACGCGCCGGGCGAAACCGTGGTGATCGAGCGCGAACCCACGCGCGACCATTCCGAACGGATGCTGGCGGGCTTTGGCGCGCGGCTGACGGTGGCGGACGCGCCCGAGGGCCGCATCATCACCCTGACCGGCCAGCCCGAACTGCGCCCGCAGGATGTTGCGGTGCCGCGCGACCCAAGCTCGGCTGCCTTTCCGGTCTGTGCCGCGCTGATCGTGCCGGGGTCCGACATTCTGGTGCCCGGCGTCAGCCAGAACCCGACCCGAAATGGTCTTTTTACAACATTGCTCGAAATGGGCGCCGATATCACCTTTGAAAACCCGCGCACCGAGGGCGGCGAGCCGGTGGCCGATCTGCGGGTGCGGTTTTCGGCGCTGACGGGCATCGAGGTGCCGCCCGAACGCGCCGCCAGCCAGATTGACGAATACCCCATTCTGGCTGCCGTCGCCGCCTGCGCCGAGGGCGTCACGGTCATGCGCGGGGTCAAGGAGTTGCGGGTGAAGGAATCCGACCGGATCGACGCGATGGCCCGCGGGCTGGAGGTCTGCGGCGTGCGCGTCGAGGAGGATGAAGATACGCTGATCGTGCACGGGATGGGGGCGGGCGGCGTGCCGGGCGGCGCCACCTGCACCACCCATCTGGATCACCGCATCGCCATGAGTTTTCTGGTGCTGGGGCTGGCCAGTCGCCGCCCGATCACGGTGGATGACGGCGCGCCCATCGCCACCTCGTTCCCGGTGTTCGAGGGGCTGATGGCGGGGCTGGGCGCGCGGATCGAGCGGGGGGCGGCATGATCTTTACCGTAGCCATCGACGGGCCTGCGGCAGCAGGCAAGGGCACGATCAGCCGCGCGGTGGCGGCGCATTTCGGCTTTGCGCATCTGGACACCGGGCTTCTTTACCGTGCCGTTGGCACCAAGGGTGGCGATCCGGTGGCGGCAGCGCTGGGGCTGACCCCGGATGATCTGGCCCGCCCCGACCTGCGCACCGCCGAGGCGGGGCAGGCCGCAAGCCGTGTGGCCGCGATCCCCGAGGTGCGCGCGGCGCTGGTGGCGTTTCAGCGCCGGTTTGCCCGCGCTGACGGCGGCGCGGTGCTGGACGGGCGCGACATCGGCACCGTGATCTGCCCCGAGGCCGAGGTGAAGCTGTATGTCACCGCCTCGGATGCGGTGCGCGCCCATCGCCGCTGGCTGGAGCTGAGGGGCAGCGGCATTTCCGAGGCCGAGGTGCTGGCCCAACTGGTCGAGCGCGACCGCCGCGATACCGCGCGCGAGGCCGCGCCGCTGAAGCCCGCGGCCGATGCACTCTTGCTTGACACGACGGAACTGACTATAGACGCCGCAGTCAACAAGGCGATCGCAGCCATAAATGAGCGGATCGGGCAGGGTCGGGCGTAAGCTGCGACCCTTTCGTGTTATCCGGGCCTGTGCCTTGACGACCCCAACCAAAGACCGGCGGAGCCAACCGCATGGCCAGTCAAACATTTGAAAAGGAAACTGAACCGCATGTGCGCCAAAGCGACTATGGAAGAATTTGAAGCCCTTCTGAGCGAGAGCTTCGAGATCGACACGCCCGAGGAAGGCTCGGTCGTGAAAGGCAAGGTCATCGCCATCGAGGCGGGCCAGGCCATCATCGACGTCGGCTACAAGATGGAAGGCCGCGTTGATCTGAAAGAATTCGCCAACCCCGGTGAAGCCCCCGCCATCGCCGTGGGCGATACCGTCGAGGTTTACCTCGACCGCGTGGAAAACGCCCGCGGCGAGGCCGTCATCAGCCGTGAGAAAGCCCGCCGCGAAGAGGCCTGGGACCGGCTGGAAAAAGCCTATGAAAAAGAAGAGCGTGTCGATGGCGCCATCTTCGGTCGCGTCAAAGGCGGCTTTACCGTCGATCTGGGCGGCGCTGTGGCGTTCCTGCCTGGCAGCCAGGTCGATGTGCGCCCGGTGCGCGATGCCGGCCCGCTGATGGGTCTGAAGCAGCCGTTCCAGATCCTGAAGATGGACCGTCGCCGCGGAAACATCGTTGTGTCGCGCCGCGCCATCCTGGAAGAAAGCCGCGCCGAACAGCGCGCCGAGGTCATCGGCAACCTGACCGAGGGGCAGATCGTGGATGGCGTGGTCAAGAACATCACCGAATACGGTGCGTTCGTTGATCTGGGCGGCGTTGACGGCCTGCTGCACGTCACCGACATGGCCTGGCGCCGCGTCAATCACCCGTCGGAAATCCTGTCGATCGGCGAAACCGTCAAGGTTCAGGTCGTCAAGATCAACAAGGAAACCCACCGCATCAGCCTGGGCATGAAACAGCTTCAGAACGATCCGTGGGATTCGGTCGAAAGCAAGTTCCCGCTGGGTTCGGTCCACAAGGGCCGCGTGACCAACATCACCGACTACGGCGCCTTCGTGGAACTGGAAGCGGGTGTCGAAGGTCTGGTCCACGTTTCGGAAATGAGCTGGACCAAGAAGAACGTCCACCCTGGCAAGATCGTGTCCACCTCGCAAGAGGTCGATGTGATGGTGCTGGAAATCGACACGGCCAAACGCCGCGTGTCGCTGGGTCTGAAACAGACCATGCGCAACCCGTGGGAAGTGTTCGCCGAAACCCATCCGGTCGGCAACGTGATCGAAGGCGAAGTGAAGAACATCACCGAATTTGGTCTGTTCATCGGCCTTGAGAACGATATCGACGGCATGGTTCACCTGTCTGACCTCAGCTGGGAACAGCGCGGCGAAGACGCGATCCAGAACTACCGCAAGGGCGACGTGGTGAAAGCCGCCGTCACCGAAGTGGACGTGGAGAAAGAGCGCATCTCGCTGTCGATCAAGGCGCTGGATGCCGACACGTTCTCGGACGCGGTTGATGGCGTGAAGCGCGCCTCGATCATCACCGTTACCGTGACGGCGATCGAGGAAGGCGGGATCGAGTGCGATTACAACGGCATGAAGTCGTTCATCCGCCGCTCGGACCTGTCGCGTGACCGTGCCGACCAGCGCCCCGAGCGGTTCCAGGTGGGCGACAAGGTCGATGTGCGTGTGACCAACGTCGATTCGAAAACCCGCCGTCTGGGCGTGTCCATCAAGGCGCGCGAGATCGCGGAAGAAAAAGAAGCTGTCGAACAATATGGCTCGTCCGATTCGGGCGCCTCGCTGGGCGACATTCTCGGGGCAGCCCTGAAAGGCCAGACCGAGCGTTGATCGGTCGATTCGGCTAAAAAATCTGCGGCCTCGCCCGGTTGGGCGGGGCCGTTTTCATGCGGTCGGGTGCCGCCGGGGCGCGGCAAAGCGGCTTGGGCTGGGAAACGCGCGCCATTCCAATGACTTTGCTGTTTGTGCTGCAAAGATTTCTGCCTATAGTGGCGACCGCATTGCTCGGACCCTGTTGTCCGGGTCGATTGGGGGGATGTGCATGATCCGGTCCGAACTGATCCAGAAGATTGCCGAAGAAAACCCGCATTTGTTCCAGCGCGACGTCGAAAAGATCGTCAACACGATCTTTGACGAGATCGTCGAGGCGATGGCCCGCGGGGACAGGGTAGAGCTGCGCGGCTTCGGGGCGTTTTCGGTCAAGCGGCGCGATGCCCGCGTCGGGCGCAACCCGCGCACCGGCACCTCGGTCGAAGTCGATGAAAAACATGTGCCGTTCTTCAAGACCGGCAAGCTTTTGCGCAACCGCCTGAACGGCGAAGAGGATTGATGATGTTTCGCGCACTCCGCCTGCTTTTTCTGGCCGCTCTGGCCGTGGTGCTGGTCACGATCGCCATGGCCAACCGCCCGCCCGTGACGCTGCGCCTGCTTCCGCAGGAGGCGGGCGATTTCCTGGGCTACACATGGACGGTGCAACTGCCGCTGTTCCTTGTCATCTTTGGCGGTATTCTGGTGGGCCTGCTGATCGGCTTTGTCTGGGAATGGATGCGCGAATCGCGCCATCGCTCGGCTGCCAGCAAGAATGCCCGTCAGGTCGCGCGGCTGCAGCGCGAGGTGTCCAAGCTGAAGGGCGCCGACCCCGAGCAGAAGGACGAGGTTCTGGCCCTGCTGGAAAACAGCGCCAAGCCAGCCCGCTGACCGGCACATGGACGTTCGCGTCAAGATTTGCGGGCTGACAACGCCCGATCAGGCCCTCGCAGCCGCCGCTGCGGGGGCCAATTACATCGGGCTGGTGTTTTTCGCACGCTCGCCCCGGAACCTGACGTTGGTGCAGGCGTGCGATGTGGCGCTGGCGGTGCCGCCGGGGGTGGCCAAGGTGGCGCTGACGGTCGATGCCGACGATGCCGCGCTGATGGCGATTCTGGCCGCGCTGCCGGTCGATATGCTGCAACTGCACGGCCATGAAAGCCCCGCTCGCGTGGCCGAGGTGCGCGCGCGGTTCGGTCTGCCGGTGATGAAGGCGGTCGGCGTGGCAACCGAGGCAGATCTGCCCGCGCTGGATAGCTATGCCCGCGTGGCTGATCAGGTGCTGGTCGATGCCAAACCCGCGCCGGGGGCCGATCTGCCGGGCGGCAACGGGCTGTCGTTCGACTGGCGGCTGATCGCGCGGCGCCGCTGGCCCTGTCCGTGGATGCTGGCGGGCGGGTTAAGACCCGACAACGTGGCCGAGGCGATCCGGCTGACCGGGGCGCGGCAGGTGGATGTGTCATCCGGGGTTGAATCGGCGCCGGGGGTGAAGGATACGGAAGCGGTCGCGGCCTTTATTGCCGCCGCACGGGGGAAGTGACATGGCCGAAGACCTTATCAACAGCTTTATGACCGGGCCGGATGAAAACGGCCGCTTCGGCATCTTTGGCGGGCGTTTTGTGTCTGAAACGCTGATGCCGCTGATTCTGGAACTTGACGCCTGCTATGAACATGCCAAGACCGACCCCAGCTTTTGGGCGCAGATGGATGATCTGTGGAAGCATTACGTCGGCCGCCCCAGCCCGCTTTATTTTGCCGAGCGGCTGACAGAGCATCTGGGCGGGGCCAAGATCTATCTCAAGCGCGACGAGTTGAACCACACTGGCGCGCACAAGATCAACAACGTGCTGGGCCAGATTCTGCTGGCGATGCGCATGGGCAAGACGCGGATCATCGCCGAAACCGGCGCGGGCCAGCATGGCGTGGCCACCGCCACCGTCTGCGCGCGGTTCGGGCTGAAATGCGTGGTCTACATGGGCGCGACCGATGTGGAACGGCAGGCGCCCAACGTATTTCGCATGCGTCTGCTGGGGGCCGAGGTGATCCCCGTCACCTCGGGCCGCGGCACGCTGAAAGATGCGATGAACGACGCGCTGCGCGACTGGGTAACGAACGTGCGCGACACCTTCTATTGCATTGGCACGGTGGCGGGGCCGCACCCCTACCCGGCGATGGTGCGCGATTTTCAGTCGATCATCGGCAAGGAAGCGCGCGAACAGATTCTGGAACGTGAGGGCCGCCTGCCCGACACGATCATCGCCGCGATCGGCGGCGGGTCGAATGCGATGGGGCTGTTCTATCCGTTCCTTGACGACAAATCCGTGCGCATCATCGGGGTCGAGGCCGGGGGGCATGGCGTCGATGACCGGATGGAGCATTGCGCCAGCCTGACGGGCGGGCGCCCCGGCGTGCTGCACGGCAACCGCACCTATCTGTTGCAGGACGATGACGGCCAGATCCTTGAGGGGCATTCGATCTCGGCGGGGCTGGATTATCCGGGTATCGGGCCGGAACATGCCTGGCTGCATGACGTGGGCCGCGCCGAATATGTCTCGATCACCGACCGTGAGGCGCTGGAGGCGTTTCAACTGTGCTGCGTGACCGAGGGCATCATCCCCGCACTGGAACCCAGCCACGCGCTGGCCCATGTCGTGAAGATCGCGCCGACGCTGCCTGCCGATCATCTGATCATCATGAACATGTGCGGTCGGGGCGATAAGGATATTTTCACCGTTGCCCGTCACCTCGGCTTCGACATGAAGATCTGAGCGGGCATAAACTGTGGTTTATGCCCCTCTGAGCCGGGTTTAGAACCCGGCACATACCCCCTTTGGCCGATGGCGTCACGGGTTCGGAATGGTCCTTGTTGAGAACAGGCCGACGCGCTGGGCGTCGCCGAACAAGGGAGACAATCATGAAACGCATGACCACATTCGCGGGCCTTTTGGTGCTCGCAGCCACCGCCGCGCAGGCCGATGACCGCGCCGATCAACTGGCCCGTGATCTGGCAGGGCAGGGGTTTTCCCAGATCGAGGTCGAGACGGCCGATGGCCGGATCAAGGCCGAAGCCAAGCGTGCGGGCCAGACGCTGGAACTCGTCTATGACGCCGCGACCGGCGAGTTGCTGCGCTCGGAAACCGGACGGGGCGGTGGTCGGGGCGACGATGATGACGATGACAATGATGACAACGACGACAACGACGACGATGACCGCGATGACGACGATGACCGGGGCGGCGATGACGACAATGGTGGCGATGATGACGGGGATGACGACTGACCCGCAGCTGCAACATCGAGGATTGGCCGACTGGCCAATCCTGCACCGGGCGCGTCGGGCGCTTGCCAGCGCGGTCTTGCGGGTCAATGATCGGCGAAAGCGCGGCGGCAGGGTCGCCGATCGGGGAGAGTGATGGATCGTAGGCAGTTTTGCGCAATGGCGTTGGCGGCTCTGGTCACGGCGCACCCCGCGATGGCACAAGACGCAGTGGGCCAGGTCGAGCGCCAACTGCGGCGGCTCGGGTATCGTGACATCACACGCCAGCGCACGCTGCTGGGGCGGGTCCGCATCACGGCGCTGAACGCAAAGGGCAAGCGCGAGATCATCCTCAACCCCGGCACGGGCGAGATATTGCGCGATTTCTTCAAGCCGTTCTCGGGCGCGTCTGGCGCATCCGGCGGCCTGCTTGATGGCGACACCCGCGCGGGCAGCGCAAAAGACGACGCAGACGACGATACCGATGACGATGACGACGATCAGGGCGATGACGGCGGCGACGATGACGGCGGCGACGATGACGGCGGCGACGATGGCGGCGGCGACGATGACGGCGGTGATGATGGCGGCGGTGATGATGACTGACGCGCGGCCAGCTTGCGGACCTTGGCGATGACGCGGTTCGCTCTTGCGGCAATACTGCTGGTGCAGGCGGTTTGTGCGACGTTCTTCGTGTCAGATATCACGATGTCGGTTTTCGGGATCTATGCCGAGCCGATCAGTTGGTAGGCCCGCGAGGTGATCGAGATCGGCGCCGCGCTGGGGCTGGTGCTGGGGCTGGTGCTGGGCGGTCTGACGCTGCGCCGGTCGCTGCGCGAAACCGCCGCCGCCAACGCACGGCTGCGCCGGGCCTCTGGTGTGTTTCACGAATTGCTGGCCGAACGCTTCGCTGACTGGGGGTTGACGCCGGCCGAACGCGACGTGGCGCTGTTTGCCCTGAAAGGCATGTCCACCGCCGAAATCGCCCGGCTGCGCGCCACCTCCGAAGGCACGGTCAAGGCGCAGACCAACGCGATCTATCGCAAGGCCGGGGTTAGCGGTCGCCCGCAGCTTTTGAGCCTTTTCATCGAGGATCTGATGGCAGGCGACCCGTCGCCAGAGGCCTAGAGCCTAGTTTTTCTTCTTCTTCTTCTTCTTGCGCCCGTTGTCGTCCGAGGCGGGATGTTCGGTCACATGGGCTGCCAGTTCACCCGGATCAAGCCGCGCCAGCCCGCCATACCAGCCGGCAAATCCCTCCAGCACCTCGCACAGGGCCGCCACGCGGGCGTCGGCGGTCACCGCCTCGATCGCGTAAAGCCGGTCCAGCGCGGGGGCCAGTTCGCGGCGCTGGCGTTCGGCCAGGATCTGGCGGGCGATGGCCCAGGGGTCGGCGGGGGCGGTGAACCGATCGCGCCGGTCGCCAGGGGCGCGCGCGCGCCCGATCAGCCCCCAGCTGCGCAACTCCTTGAGCGCGGTCGAGACATTGGAGCGTGACAGCCCCAGTTCGGTCACCAGATCGTCGGCGCTGGGCGCCTGCGCCGCGCGCCAGATCGCGGCAAAACACTGGCCCGCCGGGCGCGACAGCCCGATCCGCTGCCCCATGTCGGCAAAAAGGGCGACAAGCTCGGTCTGTCCTGCGGCGGTCATCGGTGGCTCCGGTCGGTCATGATGTCGGGCGAGTGTCGCCTGTGGGATCGGTGCGGTCAAACCGGTAAGTGGTAATTTGTTCCCAGCGGCTGCCCGGTTGCAACAGGATATCTGGAAATCCGGCGTGATGCGGGGCGTCGGGCCAGTATTGCGGCTCCAGCGCGACGCCGGCGCGGGGGCCATAGGGCTGGCCGGTCAGCCCCGGAAAGGGGGCGGTATTCAGCCCCGCGCCGTCATAGACCTGAAGCCCCGGCGCCGTGGTGGCCAGCCGCAGCCGCACCCCGCTGGCGCCGGTCAGTTCGGCCGCCTCGGTCAGCGGGCGCGGCGCGTTTGACAGGCAATAGTTGTGGTCAAGCCGGGGCAGCGCGTCCAGCCTGCGCAGGGCGCGCAGATCGCGCGGGTCGCCCGCCAGCGGGCGGATTTCGCCGGTGGGCAGGCCCGCAGCATCAGTGGGCAGCAGATGCGCCGCCGCCACCCGCAGCCAGTGGCCGCCAGTGTCGGGCCGCCCGTCAAGGCTCCAGTAGGGGTGATGCGCAAGGTTCATCGGCGTGGGCCGGTCGGTTTCGGCCCAAAGCCGCAGTTCCAGCGTTGCGGGGGGCAGGATGCGGTAGGTGGCGCCGATCCGCCGGGCACCGGGCAGGCCGCCCGCGCCCCGTGCCAGATCAAGCTGCAACGCCACCCGGTCCGGCGCCAGATCCGCGATCTGCCACAGTTGCGCCCATGTCCCCTCGGGGCCGCCGTGCAGGCAGTTCGGCCCGTCATTGGCCGGCAGGTGCCACACCTGCCCTGCCGCCGTCAGTCGCGCGCCCGCGATCCGGTTGGCCACCGGCCCCACCACGGCGCCGAACCATTCCATCGGCCCCTCATAAGCGGCCAGCAGGTCCGAGCCTAGCAGCAGCGGCCATGGCACGCCGGCCAGCCGCAGGTCTTGCAGCACCGCGCCGCGGGTCAGAATGCGGGCGCGCAGTTCCCCTGCGGCCAGCGTCACCGCCTGAACCCCGCGGCCATCGGCCAGCGTGCCAAAGGCGCGCGCGCCGGTCATGCCAGCCCCAGGGCGGTTGCCGCGCGGGTAAAGCCCGCCAGCGCCGCCGCCTCGTCCGCGCCGGTTGTGGCCGGAACGCCCTGCGCCGCCAGCGCGCGGGCATAGAGTGCGGGCGTCGCGCCTTCGCCCAGCACCAGCACCCGCTGGCCCAGCCACCAGGGCCGCGCCGCCGCCAGTTCGGCCCCGATCAGCGCGCCCCAGATCGCGCCCGGCTCTGTCATTTCTGCCAGCGCTCGGGCCAGCCGTTCGGGGCGGCTAAGCACTGCCGAAAGCGCGGCGTCAAAGCCCGCCTCTGCGCCGGGATCGGCCGCCAGACAGGCCGCCACGCGACCGCTTGCCGCCGCCATCACCGACACCACCTCGCCTGCGCTCAGATGCGTCCAATGGCTGTGCGGCCCGGTCAGGCAGGCCACGCCGTCAAATTCGGGCTGCGCGGCCAGCAGCCCCGCAAGGCGCAGAGCGGCGGGGCCGGGCAGGCGTTCGGCTGTTCCGGGGCGGGCCAGATCGGGCACATGCCAAAGGTCAGAGCCGCCGCGTCGGGCCTGCGCAGGCTGTTCGGGGCGGCATGGCAGGGCGCAGACCGGGGCGCCGGGCAGGCCCGCGGCCAGAATCGGCAGACGCTGCCCGCCCCAGGGCGCAAGCGCCCCTGCCAGATCGGGCGCCGCAGCCTCGCCCCGCGCCACCGGGCCATCGGCGCCCATTGCCCAAAGCGTCAGCCGCGCCCCGTTCCATTCTGCCGCGATCCAGCGCGCGCCCTGCATTCCGCCCCCAACAAAAACCCGCGCCGGACCAGCCGACGCGGGTGGTTAGAGCCGCATTCCGCCCCGATGGCAAGCCGCCTAGCCTTTGGTCAGGCAGGCGGTCAGGTCATCGGCAAGCCCGCGCAACAAGGCCTCATACAGGCCGGGCCCATAGCGCAGGCTCGACCCCGACGGGTCGAGGGGATCGCCCAGCTTGACCGCGGTTCCCTCGACCAGCAGGGCCGCCTGTTTGGGGTCGTGCTGGGCCTCGGGGAACAGGCAGACCGCGCCCGCCTGTTCCAGCGTCTCGCGCAGGCCGGTCAGCCGTTCGGCGCCGGGCGCGGCCGCATCGCCCAAGGCGATGGTTCCGGCCACCGTCAGCCCGTAATGGCTGGCGAAATAGCCATAGGCATCGTGAAAGACCACAAAAGGCCGCGCCTGCACCGGCGCAAGCTGTGCGGTCAGATCGGCGTCCAGCGCGTCGATTCGCGCGGCGGCAGCGGCGGCATTGGCGGCATAGGTCGCCGCATTCTCTGGGTCGGTGACTGACAGTTCGGCTGCGATCAGGCCCAGCCAGTACCGCGCATTGGTCGGGTCAAGCCAGGCGTGTGGGTCCAGCCCGGCGTGGCCGTGACCCGGCAGGGTGTGGTCTTGGGCGTGGTTGTCATGGCCATGATCATGCGCCCCGGTCTGGCCGAAATCGCGGCGAAAGGTGCCCGTGGCCTCCAGCAGGCCCACAGGTTTGCCGGTCAGGCTGACCCCGGCAATCGCACGGTCGAGCCATGGTGTCATTTTCGGCCCGATCCAGAACACCAGGTCGGCCTCTTGCAAGGAACGGGCCTGCGAAGGTTTCATCTGATAGTTATGCGCATTGGCGCCCTGATCCAGCAGCACCGCGGGGGTGCCCAGATCGCCCATCACCTGCGCGGCCAGCGAATGCACGGCGGGTATATCGGTCACCACCTGCGGCACCTCGGCCAAGGCGGGCAGGGGCAGGGCGAGGGTCAGGGGAAGAAGGAAACGCATGAAGCCTCCGGTCGCTTGCTGTTCGGGGAAATCTTTTCTATGTTATAGCATAACCCGTCAAGAGGGGTGTGATAAAATAACATGCGCGAAACTTCCGCTGCCAAGGCCTGCACCGGCTGCGCCGATACCGACCCGGCGCTGGCCTTTGCCCAGCATGACCACAGTCATTGCGCGCAGGCGCTGTTGCTGCGGGCCGAAGCGGTGGCCGACGCGGCGGGGGCGCGGCTGACCCCGGTGCGCCGCCGCACGCTGGAGATTTTGCTGGAGGCGCATCGCGCCCTGGGCGCCTATGAGGTGCTGGACCGGCTGGCTGCCGATGGCTTTGGCAAGCAGCCCCCGGTGGCCTATCGCGCGCTGGAATTTCTGGTCGAACATGGGCTGGCCCATCGCATTCGCCGGCTGAACGCCTTTGCTGCCTGCATGCACCCGGGCGAGGTGCACGCGCCTGCCTTTCTGATCTGTCGGCTGTGTGGTGCTGTGGCCGAGGCCCCGGCGGGGCCGCTGCGGGCGGCGCTTGATGCTAAGGCGGCGGGGTTGGGCTTTGTGGTGGAACGCGCCAATATAGAGGCGCTAGGGCTGTGCCCCGCTTGTGTCGGGAAGGCGTCATGCACCTGATTTCAGCTGAAAATCTGACGGTGCGCCATGGCGGGGTGGCGGTTCTGGCCGATGTCGATTTCGCCATCCGCCGCGGCGAGATCGTGACGGTTGTCGGCCCCAACGGGTCGGGCAAATCCACGCTGATCCGCGCGCTGATCGGACTGGAGCGCAGCGCCACGGGGCAGGTCACGCGGCTGCCGGGGCTGTCGATCGGATATGTTCCGCAAAAGCTGCATATCGACGCCACCCTGCCAATGACGGTGCGGCGGTTCCTGTCGCTGCCCCGGCGGGTCACGGATGCCGCCGCCGCTGCCGCCCTGAGCCGCACCGGCGTGGCGGGGCTGGAGACGCGGCAGATGGCGCGGCTGTCGGGTGGGCAGTTTCAGCGGGTCCTGCTGGCGCGTGCGCTGCTGGCGCGGCCCGACATCCTGATCCTGGACGAGCCGACGCAGGGCCTTGACCAGCCGGGTATCGCCGCATTTTACCGCTTGCTGGAAGAGGTCAGGCGCGAAACCGGCGCGGCGGTGCTGCTGGTCAGCCATGATCTGCATGTGGTGATGTCGGCCTCGGATCGGGTGATCTGTCTGAATGGGCATGTCTGCTGCCAGGGCACGCCTCGGGTGGTATCGGCGGCGCCGGAATACCGGGCGCTGTTCGGTCTGGGCACCGGGGGGGCGCTGGCGCTGTATCAGCACGTCCACGACCATGATCATGACCAAGACGAGGGCCATGGTCACGACCACGCCCACCCCCACGCCGCGCATCCGCACCGGCATGACCACAGCCACGACCATTCCCAATCGAAGGCCGCCGATCATGTTTGACGATTTTCTGGTGCGCGCCGGTCTTGCCGGGGTCGGGCTGACGCTGGCCACAGGCCCTTTGGGATCGTTCGTCGTCTGGCGGCGGATGGCCTATTTCGGCGATGCCACGGCCCATGCGGCAATTCTGGGTGTTGCGCTGTCGTTCGCCTTTGGCCTGTCGGTCTATGTCGGCACCGTGGCGGTTGCGCTGGGGATGGCGGTAACGGTGGCCACGCTGGCGGGCCGCGGCCATGCGATGGATACGATGCTGGGCGTGCTGGCCCATTCCGCGCTGGCCTTTGGCCTTGTTGCCGTGTCGTTCCTGACCGAGGTGAGGGTTGATCTGAGCGCGTGGCTGTTTGGCGACATTCTGGCGGTCAGCCGCACCGATCTGGCGGTGGTCTGGGGGGGCTCGGCGGTGGTGCTGGCGTTGCTGATCTGGCGCTGGCAGGCGCTGTTGACATCGACAGTGAACGAGGAACTGGCGCAGGCAGCGGGGCTGGACCCGCGCCGCGAGCGGCTGGTGCTGACCATCGCGTTGGCGCTGGTTGTGGCGGTCGCCATCAAGATCGTGGGGGCGCTGCTGATCGCGGCGCTGCTGATCATCCCGGCGGCCACCGCGCGCCAGTTCGCCCGCACGCCCGAAACGATGGCCGTTGGGGCAAGCCTTGCCGGGGTGGGGGCGGTGGTGCTGGGGCTTTACGCCTCGCTCAGGGTTGACACACCCGCAGGCCCCTCGATCGTCACTGCGGCCGCGTGCCTGTTTGCCGCGAGCCTGCCTTTCGCCGGGCGCCGCGCCTGAGCGGCGTCAAAACCAAAGTCTTTCCTTATCCCGCCGTTTTATTGGGCTAACCATTGGCTAAATTGCAACACTGCACCGCGCCGAAACAGCAATTTGATGAAATCACCTTTCCACCACCCCCGCACTTGTGAGAGGAAGATTGTGATGCTGTCGCGTTCGGCGGCTTTCGCTCAAACCTTGGAGAATATCATGAACAAGTTTGCTACCATCGCCCTCGCTCTGAGCCTGACCGCTGGCACCGCTTTCGCTGGCGGCTACGAAGCCCCGGTCGTCGAAGCCGAGCCGGTTGTCGTCGAAGGCAACTCGTCCTCGGACGCTGGCATCCTGGTTCCGCTGCTGCTGCTGGTTGGCATCGCGGCTGTTGCCTCGAACTGATCTGTCGGTTCTGCCTTCGGGCAGAATCGAAAAGGCCGGAGAGCATTGCTCTCCGGCCTTTTTCTTTTGCGGTTGCCGGGCCGTGAACGAAGACGGACCGATCAGGGCCGCAGAACCTGCAGGCTGACATGGCCCAGCCCCGGCCCGATCCATTGCCGCGAGGCAAGGATCAGCCCCGCATCGGTGACCAGATAGGTGTTGTCGATCTTCAACGGCCCGGTGGCGCAGGTTTCATTCATCTGCCGGACGGTCACGGCCCGCCCGCCCAGTTGCGCGGCCTGGGTTCCGCCCGGCTGCACCGCGCAGTTCATGCGCAGCGGGCGTTCCACGTTGTTGCCATCCAGATAGCGCCAGATGCGTTCGGCGCTGCCTGCGCTGCGGCTGCGCACCAGTTGCCCGGCCGCGCCCGGATCGGCCGACATCAGATCATTGCCATAGCCGCGGGTGGCAACCAGAATCCCGTTGCGAAACACCATGGCCTGTTCGCCCGGCGTCGCATAAGTGCGCCTGTCGCCGTTTTCGCCATAAAGCCCCAGCACGGTATAGCCCGCGCCTGGCCCGATCTGGGCCAGCATCACCGGCCCCGGCAAGGATTTCAGCGCCGCCGCCGCCAGTTGGCCGGGGTCTTGCGCGGGGCCTGCACCCCGGCGCTCGTTCACCAGCGTTCCCACCGCCCCGCTCAGCAATCCGCCGCCCAAGGCGACCTTGCCGCGCTTGGCGCCATCTCCGGCGCAGCCAGCAACAGCTACGATCACCAGAGCCGCCAGCGCGGCGCCCGCCTTGCCGCGCAGGATCATCGCCAGAACCTTCCCCAACTGTCATAGATCGCGCCGGTATGGCTTTGCTGGATGGTGTCATAAAGCCGCCCGTCCACGTTCAGCCGCGCCCCGCCGTCGCGCGTCGCGGGGCGCAGCGTGGTGTCAAGCTTGCTGACCGTCGGCTTGCCCGTGGTCCAGGCAATTGGAATCGTCAGGCGGATGCCCTTGTCGAACGAGCCGTCGCCGAAATCCTCGCGCGACATGTCGGTGACCGTGGCGAATGCCCCCACGCGCCAGCCATTGGCGAAATCGCGGTTCAGCGCGACGGTGGCGCCCCAATCCTCGGCCAGATAGCGCCCGACATCCAACTGCCCGTTGAACCCGCCGCCAAAGTCGTAATAGGCCGAGGCATGGCCGGTCACTGTGTCATAATCGCGGAAGTCAAAGCGCTGGTCGAAATCGCGCTGGCGCACCCAGTTCACCTCGGCGCCAAGCGCCAGCCGGCTATCGACGGGTTTCCACAGCACCTCGCCCGAAACCCCGCCATACATCCGTTCCAGCAGACCCACAGTGACCCGTGAATAGACCTCGGGGGCGGGGCGGCCATACCAGGCCAGCGTCAGGCTCTGAATCGCCAGATCGTCGTGGCTGCTGTAGGCGGCGATGTCCGATCGCACCGGATAAACCGCGCCAGAGCCGCCGGTGCCGCCGGTCGCATCGTCGAGATTGCCCGCCAGCTTTTGCCGGATCGACCCCGAGGCAATCAGCCCCGGCTGGATTTCATACGAGCCCGACAGCTTCAGCCCGATATCGGCCTGCAGGCTGTTATCGGTGTCAAACAGGGTGGCATCGACATATTGCGTCAGCGACCAGCGGAACCGGGGGAACAGGCCCTCGGTAGGGCGCAGCCCCTCGGTCGGGCCTGCTGCGGCATCGCTGATGGTCATGCGCTGCGCGATATCCACCGAACTCGTGTTTTCAAACGCCTCGATATCGCTGCGGCGGAACGTGACCGACGAGGTCGGCATTCCGCGTGCGACGTTGGTGATGACCAGCGTTTCCACCGATGGCGGCAGCGCCCGCGTCAGAATGCGGGCGGTGTGCCCCATCGCCTGTGCCTGCGCGCCGTAGGATTCGTTGCGCACCCGCACCTCGGCCCGGCTGGCCGACAGCGACATGCTTTCCAGCACTTGCCCATCCTTGCGCAGGGCATCGGCCACCGCGCGCTGCACACCGGGCAGCACCTCGGGGTCTGCGGCCCAGGCGCCCGACCAGCCTTCGGGGTCGGCGCCGGGGGCCGGGCGCGGGCGCACCGGCAGCGGGGTTTTCTCGATCCCCGAGGGGAAGGGTGGGCGGCGCGGATCAAGTGAGACGGAAAACTGCAGCCCCGCCCCGCTGCCGTGAATGTAATAGCCCGACACGCCCGCATAGCGGCTGAAGCGGTAATCGAACCCGAGGTTGACCGGCGAGGCGTGGTCGAACCCGGCCAGCGCCACCTCTTGCTCATAGGCATCCGAGGAATATTCGGCCTTCAGCGTCAACTTGTCGGTCGCCTGCCACGCCAGACCGAAAAACGGCGCAATGTCGCCCCGGAACCATTTGCCCGAATTCAGTTCGCCCCCCGGCCCGGAGAAATCATAGGCCGGCCGGTCGCCAAAGCCGGAAAACCCGCCTTCGCTGCCCAAGCGGCCCCAGCCCAGACCCGCGGTTGCGCGCAGGCCGGGGCTGAGGGTCTTGGTGGCGACCAGATATTCCGAGGAATAGGCGCCGTTGCCGATAAAGTCGCGGATACCGACCGCAACGGCCGGGCGCATCCCGTTTTCTTCGGTCAGTTGAAACTGGAAGTCGAAAGACCGGTCCAGCAGCGTGCCGCCCGCGGGATCAAGGTCGTCGATGCTGGAATAGCGATAGACCCCCGACAGGCGCGGCGTGATCTGGAAGGCAAAGCTGTGGCGTTGCGCGCCGTCGGCGAAATAGGTAGTGGCGCCGATTTCACCATCAGGGCGGCTTTCGGCGGTGGGCATGTCAATCAGGCCGGGCAGGCCGAAGGTGCCGCGGCTTTCGCCGATCATCGGCTCGGCCCGAAGCGCAGGGGCGGTGACAAGCGCCAGGGCCGCAACCCCAAGGCAAAGACTGCCGCGACGGGGGGCGCGCTGGCCGGTCTGCTGCGATGCGGTGTGGCGATGCGGCGTCACGTCGATCCTCCTCGGCTCTTTTGACCCTTTTATACGCAGTTTCCGCCATCGGGCGAGGGGGAATGGAGCCGTCGCGCGATTTGGCGCAAGATGTTGCGTCTGTGTCATCGTTCACCGCGTGCGGTGGGGCGGTCAGAACCGGGTTGCCCGACAGGGGGCGATGTCGGGGCGGGGGCTGCGCCCGGCAATCAGGTCGGCCACGATTTCGGCCGTGACCGGCGCCAGCGTCAGCCCGATATGGCCATGCCCGAAGGCATGGATCACCTCGGCCCCGGCGCGCGAGGGGCCGATCACCGGCAGGCTGTCAGGCATCGAGGGGCGAAAGCCCATCCATTCGCGGTCAGGCCGCGCGGGCAGGTCTGGAAAGATCGCGCGGGCGCCCTGGATCAGCCGCGCAATGCGGTGGGGCGAGGGGGGCGCCGTCAGCCCGCCCAGTTCCACCGTGCCCGCCGCGCGCAGCCGCCCGGCCATCGGGCACAGGTAAAAGCCGCGTGCCGTGGGGCAGGTGGGCCGGCCCAGCCGTGGGGTGGCCATGTCCCATTCGACGTGATAGCCGCGCTCGGTGTCCAGCGGCACCCGGTCGCCCGCCTGCGCGGCCAGCGCGCGCGAATGCGCGCCTGCCGCGATCACCACGCGGCGCGCGTGCAGCCGCAGCCCCGGTCCGCTCAGCCGCACTCCGTCGGGCAGCCGGTCCAGCCGGTCCACCTGTGCGGCGATCACCTCGGCCCCCGCCGCCTGCGCCGCAGCGGCCAGAAGACCGACCATCCGCCCCGGATCGGTCAGAAACAGCGCCTTGGGGAAAAAGGCCCCACCCCCCGCAACGCCCGGCAGCGCGGGGTCGAGGGTTGT
This sequence comes from Phaeovulum veldkampii DSM 11550, assembly GCF_003034995.1. Classification (GTDB taxonomy): domain Bacteria; phylum Pseudomonadota; class Alphaproteobacteria; order Rhodobacterales; family Rhodobacteraceae; genus Phaeovulum; species Phaeovulum veldkampii. The sequence continues at coordinate 123,032 of NZ_PZKF01000004.1, forward strand.
CACCGCGTCGGGGGACAGCATCTCGACCGTCACGCCCAGATCGCGACGGAGGGCCAGATCGGCCTTGGCCGCGCGCGCCTCGGCCGCTGTTTCGTAAAGATAGAGGCAGCCCTTGCGTTGCACCAGACCGGCGCCGCCGATCGCCTCGGCCAGGCTGCGCCAGCGTGGGGCGGCGTCTTCCAGCAGCCCTGCCAGCGCCACCGCATTGCGCCGTGAGGGGCCCGGCAGCGACTGACGCAGGAACCGCGCCAGCCAGGGCGCCAGCGCGGGCAGGGCTGCGCGGCGGATGGCCAGCGGCGAATTGGCATCGAACATCAGCCGGGGCAGGGCGCGCAGCACATCGGGGTTGCCCACAGGCTGCACCGCGTAATCGGCAATGGTGCCCGCATTGCCGCAAGAGGCACCAGACCCCGGCGGGGCGGGGTCGATCAGCACCACCTCGCGCCCCGCCGACGCCAGCCTATGCGCGATGGCAAGGCCCACCACGCCCGCGCCGACCACGGCGATGTCGGTGGAAACGACAGTCGTCATTGCGCTGGCCCCTGTAGCGGCCGAAGATTTTTCGGCGAAAAATCTTCGGCTCGGCCAGTCACATGCAGGCGTCAAACAGCGCGCGGGTATTTTCGCGCGTCATCTCGATGGGGTTGCCGCCGCAGGATGGGTCTTCCAGCGCCATTTCGGTCAGCGCATCCAGCCGCGCAGACTCCACCCCCATGGCCGTCAGGTTTTCGGGGATGTGCAGCTCGGCCCGCAGCGCCATCACCGCCGCGCGGAACCCGTCGAACCCGCCCGCGATGCCCAGATAGGCGGCGGCCTTTTCGATCCGGTCCTCGATTGCCGTGCGGTTGAAGTCGAGCACCATGGGCATCACCACCGCGTTCGTGGTGCCGTGGTGCGTGCCATAGACCGCGCCGATGGGGTGCGACAGCGAATGGATCGCGCCCAGACCTTTCTGGAACGCCACTGCGCCCATCGCGGCGGCGCTCATCATATGGGCGCGGGATTCAAGGTCGTGCGGGTTGGCGTAGACCTTGGGCAGGTTTTCAAACACCAGCCGCATTCCCTCCAGCGCGATGCCCTGGCTCATCGGGTGGTAGAACGGGCTGCAATAGGCCTCAAGGCAGTGCGCCAGCGCATCCATGCCGGTGCCGGCGGTGATGAACCGCGGCATCCCCACCGTCAGTGCCGGGTCGCAGATCGTGACCGCGGGCAGCAGTTTGGGGTGGAAGATGATCTTTTTCTTGTGCGTAACCGAATTGGTCAGAACCCCCGCGCGCCCGACCTCGGAGCCGGTGCCCGCGGTGGTGGGCACGGCCAGGATGGGCGCGATCCTGCCTGCGTCGGCGCGGGTCCACCAGTCGCCGATATCCTCCAGATCCCAGACCGAAAGGCTGGGCGCCTGATCGGCCATCAACGCGATCATCTTGCCCAGATCCAGCGCCGACCCCCCGCCGAAGCAGACCACGCCATCATGCCCGCCCGCCTTGTAGGCGGCGATGCCCTCGGCCATGTTCTGTTCGTTGGGGTTCGGGTCCACATCGGAAAACGCCGCGCGGCCCAGACCCGCAGCCTCTAGAATGGCCAGTGCATTTTGCGTGATCGGCAAGGGCGCAAGCGCCTTGTCGGTGACCAGCAGGGGCTTTTTCAGCCCCACGGTCTTGCAGTGATCGGCCAGTTCCGCAATGCGGCCCGCGCCGAACTTGATGGCGGTCGGGTAAGACCAGTTTGCCTTGGGGGTCATTTCGTCACCTTCTTGAGATGGTAGGATTTCGGCCGCGTGACCGAGTAATAGCCCAGAACCGACAGGCTGCCGCCGCGGCCGGTGTCCTTGCAGCCGGTCCAGCACAAGGCCGGGTCCAGATAATCGCAACGGTTCATGAAGACGGTGCCGGTTTCCACCCGCGCCCCCACTGCCGCCGCGCGGGCCGCGTCACGCGTCCAGATCGAGCAGGTCAGCCCATAGGGACTGTCGTTCATTGCGGCGATCGCCTCTTCGTCGTCTTTCACCGCCATGATGCCGACCACGGGACCAAAGCTTTCCTCGCGCATCACGCGCATTTCGTGGTTCACGTTCACCAGGATCTGCGGTGCCAGATAGGCGCCGCCGTCATCTTCGGGAAACAGCGCCGGGTCGATCAGTGCGGTGGCGCCGTCGGTGATGGCATCGGCGATCTGGTCGCGCACGACCTGTGCAAAGCGTTTGTTCGCCATCGGGCCGATTGTCGTGGCCTCTTCGAACGGGTTGCCAAGGCGCAGGCCCTTGACCCAGGCCACCGCCTTTTCGACGAAGGCGTCATAGAGGCTTTCGTGCACATAAATGCGCTCGATCCCGCAGCAGCACTGGCCTGCGTTATACATCGCGCCATCCATCAGGCTGTCCACCGCCGCATCCAGATCGGCGTCGTCCATTACATAGCCAGGATCTTTGCCCCCCAGTTCCAGCCCAAGCCCGGTAAAAGAGCCCGCCGCCGCGCGTTCCATCGCCGCGCCGCCGCCCACCGAGCCGGTGAAGTTGACAAAGTTGAACGCCCGCGCGCCGATCAGCGCCTCGGTCGTGGCATGGTCCAGCACAACGTTCTGGAACACGTCTTCGGGCACGCCGCCTGCATGAAAGGCCTCGGCCAGACGTTCGCCCACCAGCAGCGTCTGGCTGGCGTGTTTCAGCACCACCGTATTGCCTGCGATCAGTGCGGGGACGATGGTGTTGATCGAGGTCAGATAGGGGTAGTTCCACGGCGCCAGCACAAAGACGACCCCCACAGGCTCGCGTTCGATCCGGCGTTCAAAGCTGTCAGAAGCCTCTACCACCATCGGCGCCAGCGCCTGCGCAGCGATCTCCGACATATAGGCGGTGCGGTCGTTCACGCCGCCGAATTCGCCGCCATAGCGGGTCGGGCGGCCCATCTGCCAGGCCAGTTCCTCGACCAGAACCGGCTTCATCTCGTTCAGTTTTGCCACCCCGGCCTGCACCAGCGCGATGCGTTCTGCCAGCGGCCGCGCCGCCCAGCCCGGTTGCGCGGCGCGTGCGCGTGCCGCCATCGCTTCGGCCTCGGGCATGCTCAGGCAGGGCCGTTCGGCATAGACGCGCCCATCCACGGGCGAGATGCATTGGATCGTTTTGGTCATCGTTTCGTCCCTCTTGCGCCGTCAGGCGCGGTCAAATCCGCGTGCCACTTCCCAGTCGGTCACGACACGGTTCTGTTCTTCAATCTCCCACAGCGCGGCGCGGTGGTAATGCTCGATCACCCCGTCGCCAAAGGCCGTGCGCAGCATGGCCGAGCCGGACATCAGCTCTGCCGCTGCCCCCAGCGTTTTCGGAATTTCGCGCACCTCGCCCGCAAGGTAGATGTCGCCTGCCACCGCCGGTTCCAGCGGCAGCTTGCGCGCAACCCCCTCCAGCCCCGCGGCCAGCAGTGCCGCGCAGGCCAGATAGGGGTTCAGATCGGCGCCGCCGATGCGGCACTCGACCCGCACCGATTTGGTGCCCTCGCCGCAGACGCGGAAACCGGCGGTGCGGTTGTCAAGGCTCCAGACGGCCTTGGTGGGGGCGAACATGCCTACGACAAAGCGTTTGTAGCTGTTCACATAGGGCGCCAGAAAGGCCGTGATCTCGCCCGCATGAGCCAGTTGCCCGGCGATGTAGTGGCGCATCAGATCCGACATGCCGTGCGGGTCGGCCGGGTCGTGAAAGGCGTTGGCCCCGCCCGCCCACAGCGATTGATGCACATGGCTTGATGACCCCGCCCGCCGGTGGTCGTATTTCGCCATGAAGGTGGCCGAGGCGCCGTTCTGTTGCGCGATCTCCTTCACGCCCAGTTTGATGATCGTGTGCATGTCGGCGGTATCAAGCGCGTCGGAATATTTCGCGTTGATCTCTTCCTGCCCGGCCTCGGCCTCACCCTTGGAACATTCGACGGGGATGCCCGCATCATACAGCCCGTTGCGGATCGCGCGCATGATCGGTTCATCGCGCGCGGTGCCAAAGATCGAATAATCCACGTTGTGGCGGGCCATCGGCGTCATGTCGCGGTAGCCGCTGTCGAACAGGCTGGCATAGCTTTGTTCGAACAGGAAAAACTCAAGCTCAGTCGCCATGTAGGCGGTAAAGCCCATGGCCCGCGCGCGTTCGATCTGGCGTTTGAGCACCGATCGCGGCGCATGGGGCACCAGATCATGGGTGTGATGGTCCAGCACGTCGCACATCACCAGCGCGGTGCCCGCCGCCCAGGGGATGCGGCGCAGGCTGGCCAGATCGGGCTTCATCACATAGTCGCCATAGCCCGCCGCCCATGAGGTGGCCTTGTAGCCCTGCACAGTGGTCATCTCGAAATCGGTGGCCAGCAGATAGTTGCAGCAATGCGTTTCTTCCCAGCCGCTTTCGATGAAATGCCGGGCGTGGAACCGCTTGCCCTGAAGACGGCCCTGCATGTCCACGATGCAGGCCAGAACGGTGTCGATCTCGCCATTGGCAACGGCGGCCTTGAGGCTGTCAAAGGTCAGGTTTGCGGGCATGTCGCGCCTTTCATCGTGTCGTGCGGGGCCGGGGAAGGGGTGCGCCCTGAGGCGCACCCGACGGGTGGGTGTCGGGTTGCGGTGGCGGTGGCGGTGGCGGGGCAACATGCACCTTCAGGCGCACCAAAACTGTCCATCACCCTCACCGACCCGTTCCCGGCACCATCCCCCGATCAGCCGTAGCGGTAAGGCCGCCCCGCCTTGGTCATCGTGTCGTTATACTTCTTGATGATCTCGACGACCTTGGCCTTGACCGGGCTTTCAGCTGCGATTTCATCCCAGAACTTTGCCGCTTCGGCCTCGACGGTGGCCCATTCGGCATCGGGGATCGAGGTCAGTTGCAGCTTGGTTTCTTCGACCCGCAGCCGCGCCTCACCCGCCCAATACCAGTGCTGGCGATAGTAATGCGACTGCTCGAAGCAGACCTTCATCAGTTCCTGCAGATGCGGCGGCACCTCGTTCCAGCGATCCATGTTGGCAAAGAAATGCCCGATCCAGGCGCCCGAGATGTTGTTGGTCAGGAAGTAGTTGGTCACGTTGGCCCAGCCCACCGTGTAATCCTCGGTGATGCCCGACCAGGCGATGCCGTCGAGTTCGCCGGTCTGCAATGCCACCTCGACATCTTCCCACGGCAGCGTCACCGGCACCACGCCGAACCGCGTCAGGAACCGGCCCGCGGTGGGGAAGGTGAAGACGCGCTTGCCCTGAAGGTCGGCAAGGCTGTTGATCGGGTCTTTCGTGGCGAAATGGCACGGATCCCACGACCCGGCCGAGATGTGTTTTACCCCGACCTTGGCGTATTCCTCTTCCCAGATTTCTTTCAGCCCATAGTGGTTGAACAGTGCCGGCACATCGAGCGAATAGCGCAGCGCCAGCGGGAAATAGCCGCCGAACACCGTGACATCGGTGGGGCTGGCCATCGAGTCATCATCCGACTGAACCGCGTCGATCGTGCCCTTCTGCATCGCGCGGAACAACTCGGCCGTGGGCACAAGCTGGTCGGCAAAGTAAAGCTCGATCTCCATCTGGCCCTGCGCGATGGTGTTGAACGCCTCAACGGCGGGCTTGATCACATGTTCGCCCAGCGCCGCCCCGGCATAGGTTTGCAGCCGCCATTTGATCGGCGTCTGCGCCCGCACGGCGGGGGCGGCCAGCGTTGCGGCCCCGGCGGCAAGCGCGCCGGTGGCGAGAAACTTCCGTCTTGTCGTGGTCATGCTGTTCTCTCCGTTGGTTGAGGTGTGCCCCGTTCGGGGTCGTTCACTTTGCGTAAATTGTCTGCGGCAGCCAGAGCGCGATCTGCGGGAAGACCATGACAAGGATCAGCGTCAGCAGCATCACCCCCACGAAAGGGAAGACCGACCGGTAGATCACCCCAAGGGTGAAATCGGGTGGCGCCATGGCCCGCATCAGAAACAGGTTATACCCGAAGGGTGGCGTCAGATAGGCGATCTGGCAGGTGATCGTGTAGAGAATGCCATACCAGATCAGATCAAAGCCCAGCGCCTTGGCCAGCCCCACGAAAACCGGCGCCACGATCACCAGCATTGCGGTATCGTCCAGAAACATGCCCATGATCAGGAAACTGGCCTGCATCAGCACCAGCACCTGCCACGGTTGCAGCCCGAGGTCCGACAGGAAGAATGTCTGGATCGCGCGCCCCGCGCCCAGCCCGTCGAACACTGCCCCGAACGACAGCGCGGCCATGATGATCAGCATGAACATGGTGGTGATCGCCAGCGTTGACCGGGTGGCAACCTCAAGCACCTGCCGCGTAAAGCGGCGTTTGACCGCGGCCGCCGCCACTGCCGCCAGCGCGCCGATCACCGAGGCTTCGGTGAGGCTGGTCCAGCCGTTCACGAAGGGCACCATCATCGCGGCAAAGATGATCAGCGGCAACAGCCCCGCACGCAGCAGCGCGAATTTCTCGCGTCGGGTGATGCTGGCGCGTTCCTCTGCGGGCATGGCGGGCGCAAGCGCCGGGTTGAGCCAACTGCGGATCAGGATATAGGCCACGAACATGGTCGCCATCAGCAGACCCGGCAGGATGCCCGCCAGCCACAACTGGCTGACCGGCTGGCGTGCGATCAGCGCGAACAGGATCATCACCACCGACGGCGGGATCAGGATGCCAAGGCTGGAGCCTGCCTGAATCACGCCCGAAACCATCCGCTTGTCATAGCCACGCCGGACCAGTTCGGGCAGCGCGATCGTGGCCCCGATCGCCATGCCCGCAACCGACAGCCCGTTCATCGCCGAAATCAACACCATCAGCAGGACCGTGCCGATGGCAAGCCCGCCGGGCAGCGGCCCGAACCAGACATGAAACATGCGATAAAGGTCATCGGCCAGCCGTGTTTCGCTCATCACATAGCCCATGAACACGAACATCGGCAGCGCCAGCAGCGCGTTCCACTTCATCAGCTTCATGACCGAGGAAAAGCCCATGTCCGAGCCGCCCTCGCCCCACAGCAGCAGCGCCGCCACCACCGCGACAAAGCCGATCGCACCGAACACCCGCTGCCCGGTGACCATCATCAGCAGCAGGCTGGAGAACATAAGAACCGCGATCCATTCGTAGGACATCACAATTCCTCTCCGCGCAGGGTGGCGATGTCGCGGAACAGGTGCACGAAGGCTTGCAGTAACATCAGAACGAAGGCCAGACAGATCACGATCTTGATCGGCCACAGATAGGGGCGCCAGGCGGTCGGGCTGCGTTCGCCGACCTCCAGCGAATAGGTGGTGCTTTCGACGGCCCCAAACAGCATGACGCCCAGATAAAAGATCAGCGCGAAGATGGTGATCACATCCCACCATGCCTGCGTGCGCGGGCGCAACTGCGCATACAGCAGGTCCATGCGCACGTTGCTGCCCAGTTGCAGCGAATAGGGCGCGCCCAGAAGGTAATAAGCCACCAACGTGAATTGCGCCATCTCCAGCGTCCACAGTGCCGGGACGCCTGCGATCTTGGTGATCGAGGACCAGATCAGGATGCCCATGATGACGAACAGAAGATACATCGCAAAGCGGCCCACGCGGTAGTTCACCGCCTCGACCACGCGCACATAGGCCCTGATCCATCCCGGCATCAGCCCACCTCCGCCAGCGCCGCGCGCAGCAGCGGCGCCAGTGTGCGGCCCATTGCCTGCTGCGCCTCGGGCGTGGCGATCAGGTCGTTGCGCAATTCCAGCATCACGTTCCGTATCCCCTGAGGGGTGGCCTGAAGGGCCAGCGTATGGGTCACCGCGTCGGCGGCAGAGTAGGGCTCATTCAGCCGGCTGATAAGGGGCAACTGCGCCGCCTGAGCCAGCACCGCGCGGGCCAGCGCGGGGTCGGCGTCATGGATGATGCCAAATTCCACCGCCCGGTGGTGGCCGTTGTAGACCGGGGTAAAGCTGTGCACCGTGACCAGTGCCGTGGCCTGACCGGCCGCCAGGCGCCGCGCGATCAGCGCGCGAAGGGTGGCGTGGAACGGCAGATAGATCGCCTCGGTCCGCGCGACCCGGTCGGCGGTGGGCAGCCCTGCGTTGCCTGGTATGTCATGCAGCTCGCTGCGGGCGGCCATGGCCCCGGCCGACTGCGGTGGGCGGTTCAGGTCATAGACCAGTCGCGAGACCGTGGCCGCCACCAGCGGGGCCTCCAGCCCCGCCGCCAGGCTCTGCGCCAGACCCAGAGCGCCCGGATCCCAGGCGATATGCGCAGCCTTCTGCCCGGCGCTTAACCCCAGGTCGCCCCAGCGCGCCGGAAAGGCGTTCGAGGCATGTTCGCAGACAACCACGAACGGCCCCGGCGCCTCGGGGTTCTCGACCGTCACCACCTGATCGGGGCCGGTTTGCGAAGCCATGTTTCCCTGTCGATTCTTGATCGCGTTATCGCTCAAGGCTCCACCGGGCGGGGCGGTTCTGTCAATATCATTTCAATGTCCGAAATGCTGTTACAATCTATACAAAGCGACTCAGCGGAAAGGGTGCCCATTTTGGCAGCACATCCCAAGACGATCGAAGAAATCCTGCGCGCCGGGTTTGACGGGCTGACCCCTGCGGAACGCCGACTGGCCAGCCACCTGCTGCGCCACTACCCGGTGGCCGCGCTGGGGTCGATCACGCATCTGGCGCGTGCCGCCGAGGTGTCCAGCCCCACGGTGATGCGGCTGGCGCAAAAGCTGGGCTATTCAGGCTATACCGCGTTTCAGACCGCGATCCGCGCCGAGGTCGAAGACCGGCTGGTTTCGCCCTTGGTCAAGCATGACCGCTGGGCCGAAGGGGTGCCTGACACGCATATCCTGAACCGCTTTGCCGATGCGGTGCTGGGCAATCTTCAGGCCACGCTGGCACAGATTGATCATGCTGAATTCGACGCAGTGGCGGCCCTGATGGCCGACCCTGACCGCCGCATCTGGGCCACCGGCGGGCGCATCACCCATGCGATGGCGGATTATTTCGTCACCCACATGAAGGTGATCCGCCCCGGTGTGAACCTGATTTCCGACATGTCGAACGCCTGGCCCCCCGCGCTGCTGGAGATGCGTCCGGGCGATGTGCTGCTGGCCTTCGACATCCGCCGCTATGAAAACAACGTGTTGCAACTGGTCGATATGGCCGCCGATCAGGGCGCCGAGGTGGTGCTGATCACCGACCCCTGGGTGTCGCCCGCCGCGGCACATGCGCGCTACAGGTTCTCGGCGCAGGTCGAGGTGCCCTCGGCCTGGGATTCGACGGTGGCGATTCAGGTTCTGGTCGAAACCCTGCTGGCCGCCGTGCAGCGCCTGACCTGGCCCGAAACCGAAGCGCGGATGAAACGGCTGGAAGAATTATATGCCCGCGCGCGTTTTTTTCGGCGGGTGAAATGAAAATGCCCTGGGGTTCCCCAGGGCATAGTCGTGTGTCGGATCAAGTCGGTCAGAATGCGGTCAGGATCGTTTGCGAAACCGTGCTGTGGCGCGGGTTCATGATCGCGTCGGCCACGCTGTTCATCGGCACGTTGCTGCCTTCTGCGCCGAACGGGAAGCTCAGGCCCAGACGCACGGTGTCCAGATCGGCGCCGCTTCCATCGATCGACAGATCGGTGCGCGCCAGTTCCAGCGAGACATAGGATTTCACAGTCATCATCGAGGTCAGATCGTAGCTCGCGCCGATGCCGAAGGTGTCAATATCGCCATCAATGCCCGCGAACTCGGCCGAGGTGTTGGCATAGCCGCCGAACAGCGTCCAAGTGTCGTTCAGATCATAGGCCGCGGCCAGACCGATGAAGTCGGCATCGACATCCTCAATCGGGTTCTCCACGGTGGTGCGGATGAACGCACCGGCCAGCGTGAGGTTTTCCATCGGGGCGTATGTGCCCGACAGGCCGAAGTCGCGCACGTCGATGAGGTCGATGCTCGGGTTGGTCTCCGAGCGGCCGAAGAAGCCGCCGACTTCGCCGTTGGCGAACTTGTAGCTCGCCATCATGCCGTAAGAGGTGATCGACGGATCAATCCCGATCCCGCCGGACGACAGAATGTCACTCGAGATTTTCGCCTCTTCGGCATAGACGCCGACCGAGACGCCGTTGGCGAAGCCATAGGCGGCGTGGGCACCAATGACCGAGCCGTTGATCGTGTCCGGAACGTCGTCGATATCGACACGCGCCGCGCTCAGGTCAGCGCCGAAGCTGACGCCATTGCCGACAGCCACAGTGACGCGGCCGTCGAAGGTCAGCGAGTCGAGATCCTGTTCGATGTCGGAAATGTCCGAGAAGCCATAGCCCAGCGTGGCCCCGCCCGAAATGTCCTGCGCAAACGCCGCGATGGGGGCGACCGACAACGCCAGGGCGCCGATTACTTTGATGGTGTGTTTCATTGCTGTATCAACTCCTCAGTACACGAAAATGTTAACAAAAGTTAACAGGCGAACCGAGGAGTTCAACTTTGGATGAGGTGCTGGCGCGAATACGCCGACGTGTGTGATCTTTCGAACACGCGTCAAGGCGACGCAATCTTGCGTGCAGGGTGTGTCTTCGGCGGCTCTCCCGAGGGGAGCGGCGGGTGATTGTCAGCGGCGCCGGTCGCGCCGCGCGCTCATCGGCTGGAAGGCCACGCCCACATGTGCCTCGCAATAGGGTTTTCCCGCCACCGAGGGCAGGCCGCAGAACCAGAAATGATCTGTCGCCGGGTCGCCGATCGGCCATTTGCAGGTGCGTTCGGTCAGTTCCATCAGCGACAGCTTGCGCGCCTTCTTCTCGATCTCGCGCACCGAGGCCAGGGCTTCGGGGCTGATCTCGTTGGCCGAGGGCTGCGGCGGCAGCGGCTGGCCGGCGGGGATGATTGCCTTGCGCAGCGGGGTTACGGCAGGCACTGCGGCGGGTTCGACGCGGGGGGCTGCGGCGGGCGCGGGGCGCGGTTCAACCCGAGGTGCGGCAGGTTCGACCGCGGGTGCCGCGGCGCGGGCGGGTGCCTCGTCCACGGGTGCCGCTTCCGGCTCGGGCGCTGGGGAAGCGCTGGCGGGCGCCGGGTCGGCGGCGCCGACGCGGTTCGACAGGCCCAGACGATGCACCTTGCCGATCACCGCATTGCGCGTGACTCCGCCCAGTTCCTTGGCGATCTGGCTGGCCGACTGACCCTCGGCCCACATCTTCTTCAGCGTCTCGACGCGTTCATCGGTCCAGGACATTGCAGACTTTCCGCTTGGCGCCCGATGGGCGACGGTCTCTTTGATAGGCCCATTCTAGTCGGGACGGGCCGAGATACAAGCAGCGCGCCCCGAAATCAAGCCGCCCCGCGCCGCGTTCGGCGGTGGACAAATTCACCCGCCTGCGCTATCGCAGTCTCATGATCGCTCGGACCGCCCTTTTTGCCCGTCCCCGACGTCGCGCCACCTGCGCCTGACGACCGATCTTGCGTGGCTTTGCGCCACACCCCTGCCCAAACCTCCGCCCGCCTGCGCCGAAAGCGTTGACTTGCTCTTCGGCCCGGTTCACCACTTTGGCCTTCTGACAGGAGTCACGCCATGATCCCGCCCGTTCTGCCCACCTATAACCGTGCGCCACTGTCTTTCGTGTCCGGCGCAGGCTCTTGGCTTGTGGCGCAGGACGGAGGCCGATACCTGGACCTTGGCGCCGGGATCGCGGTCAACGCGCTGGGCCATGCCCACCCCGATCTGGTCGCGGCGCTGACCGAACAGGCCAGCCGACTGTGGCATGTGTCGAACCTTTACCGCATCCCCGAACAGGAACGGCTGGCCGAGGCGCTGGTGGATGCGACCTTTGCCGATACGGTCTTTTTCACCAATTCCGGCACCGAGGCGGCCGAGCTGGCGATCAAGATGGCGCGCAAGTTCTGGTATGAGCAGGGCCAGCCCGAACGGGTGGAGATCCTGACGTTCGAGGGCGCCTTCCATGGCCGATCAACCGGGGCGATTGCCGCGGCCGGATCGGAAAAGATGGTCAAGGGCTTTGGCCCGCTGATGCCGGGCTTTACCCAGTTGAAATGGGGCGATCATGACGCGCTGCGCGCCGCGCTGACCGACCGCGTGGCCGCCGTGATGATCGAGCCGGTGCAGGGCGAGGGCGGCATCCGGGTGCTGCCCGACCAATGCCTGCGCGGCCTGCGCCAGTTGTGCGACGAAACCGGCGCGCTGCTGATCCTGGACGAGGTGCAATGTGGCATGGGGCGCACGGGGCGGCTGTTTGCGCATGAATGGGCGGGCGTGGCCCCCGACATCCTGATGGTGGCCAAGGGCATCGGCGGGGGCTTTCCGCTGGGTGCGGTTCTGGCCAATGAACGCGCCGCCTCGGGCATGGTTGCGGGCACGCATGGCTCTACCTATGGCGGCAACTCGCTGGCCTGCGCGGTGGGCGCAACTGTGATGGAGATCGTGTCCGACCCCGCCTTTCTGGCCGCGGTCAACCGAAAGGCCGCGCTGATGCGCCAGCATCTGGAGGGGCTGGTGGCGGTGCATCCCGCGATCTTTGAAGACGTGCGCGGGCAGGGGCTGATGCTGGGCCTGAAATGCCGCGTGGCGCCGGCCGAAATGGTGCAGGCGGGCTATGCCGAACATCTGCTGACGGTGCCCGCCGCCGACAACGTGCTGCGCCTTTTGCCCGCGCTGACCATCTCGGAGGATGAGATCATCGAGGCCACCGCCCGGCTTGATCGCGCGGCAACCCGGCTGGAAGGCCGGGGCTGACCCCCCCCTATCCCTGATCCGGGCGGCTTGGCCCCGCCCCTGCAAAGACCGGACCCATGAAGCATTTTCTTGATATTCACCAGACCTCGCCCCACGACCTGCGCGCCATGATCGACCAGGCCCATGCGATGAAAACGGCCCGTAACGGCCGCCCCAAGGGCACCCCCGATGACGACCAGCCGCTGGCGGGCCGGATGGTGGCGCTGATCTTTGAAAAGCCCTCGACCCGCACCCGCGTCTCGTTCGATGTGGGCGTGCGGCAGATGGGCGGGCAGACCATGGTCCTGTCGGGCAAGGAAATGCAGTTGGGTCACGGCGAAACCATCGCAGATACCGCGCGGGTTCTCAGCCGCTATGTCGATTTGATCATGATCCGCACCTTTGAAGAGGCGACCCTGCACGAGATGGCCGAACATGCCACCGTGCCGGTGATCAACGGGCTGACGAACCGCACCCACCCGTGCCAGATCATGGCTGATGTGATGACCTACGAAGAACACCGCGGCCCGATCGCGGGGCGCAAGGTGGTCTGGTCGGGCGATGGCAACAACGTCTGCGCCAGCTTCCTGCATGCGGCGGGGCAGTTCGGTTTTGATTTCACCTTCACCGGCCCCGAGCCGCTGGACCCCGAGCATATCTGGCTGGATTTCGCGCGCGGCAAGGGGGTGCAGGCGGTGATCGAGCGTGACCCGGTCAAGGCCGTGCAAGGCGCCGATCTGGTAGTGACCGACACCTGGGTGTCGATGCACGACCCCGAAAGCGCCAAGGAACGCCGCCACAACCAGTTGCGCGGCTATCAGGTGACCGAGACGCTGATGGCGCAGGCCAAGCCCGATGCGCTGTTCATGCATTGCCTGCCCGCACATCGTAATGACGAGGTGACCAGCGCGGTGATGGACGGGCCGCATTCGGTGGTGTTTGACGAGGCCGAAAACCGGCTGCATGCGCAAAAGGCGGTAATGCGTTGGTGTCTCGGGGTGTGACCCGGGCCTGCCTGCGCGGCAAACGGCGCGTTATTTGATCAGCGCCACGATCTCGCGGAAGGCGGGGTGGTCGGCGCTGCCCAGCCATTCGAACAGCACCATCTCGGTCGTGACCACCTCGGCGCCGTGCCTGGCCATCCGCTCCAGCGCGGCGCGGTGGTTTTCCGGGCTGCGCGAGCCTACGGCATCGGCCACCACATAGACGGGCCGGTTGCGCGCGCGCAGGCCCAGAACGGTTTGCAGCACGCAGACATGCGCCTCGCAGCCCGCCACCACCATGGCCCGGCTGGGGTCCAGCCGGTTGGCGATGCCGGGGGCACGCAAGGCATCAAAGGTCATTTTATGCGCTGTCTCGGCGGCGGCTGGTGCCAGTTCGGGCAGCGTGGCGCCCAGACCACGAGGATTTTGTTCGGTGAACAGCACCGGCACATCCAGCCGCCGGGCCGCGGTCAGCAGCCTGCGGGCGTTGAGCGCGACAGTTGCCCCCTGCGCGATCGCGGGCATTAGGCGCGCCTGAAGATCGATGACCAAAAGGCCGGATCGGGCGGCGTCAAGGGTCAGCATCCATGCTCCTTCGGGCTAGGGTCTAGGGTCTAGGGTCTAGGGTCTGGGGCGGGCAGCCGGGCGGGTGCTGCGCAGTCAATGTGCGCGTGCAGACAGCCAATGCGCAAGACCTTTGCGACCAGAGGCCGGGGCAGGCCCCGCTGACAGAGCCAGACGGAATTTTCGGTGCGATACCGTCACGCCCGACAGGCCGGTCCCCGCAAGGGGCCTCAGCTACAGCTTATCCAACAGATCTGCGGGGCAAAGCGCGGGCGTGAGACCATGATCGTGTCAAAGGCCTGATCGGGCAAACCGACCTTGACCGGGGGGTGAAAATCGACCCGCGTCTCCAGCATGATCAGCCGTTCGCCCAAGGCTGCGGTGGGGATGATCTTCTTGTAGGTTTCGGTATTCAGCGTAGCGTCGGTGATCGGGCTGGCGCCGCCCACGCCCTTTGACCAGTCAAGCGCCAGTTTGCGTTCGGTCTTGTTGCAATTTTCGGTGCAGCGCAGCAGCGATACGCGCAGCCGCCCATTGGTATTGGGGCCCGCCAGATAGGCAAACACCGCCTGAAGCCCGTCCATGAAGTCCTGGTCGACAGCCGTTGTCTGCCGCGAGATCAGGTCAGACACCGTATAGGTCGCCTTGGTGGCGGTCACCTTGAGCTGGAACGCCGAAACAAACACGAACAATCCGGCAATTGCCCAGATCAGGATCGGCACAATGATGACAAATTCGATGGTCAGGCTGCCGCGCTCGTTGCGGAAAAAGCCGGACAGTCTGGGCGAAATGCGGGGCATCATGCGTCAGGCTCGTTGACAAAGCCGCTGGTCACGACCACGCCATACCGTCCTTCGGCATCCGTGGGCAACCTGCGGCCCAGCCCCGAGGTCGGAAACACCGGATCGAACAACGCGCAAACCCGGATCAGCATCAGTTCGTTTTCCTCGCCGTGGACGAATTCCGTTTCCGGCTTGATCTCTTCGATCTTGTTCACGCAGCGCGCCGCCCCGTTGACAGTGGTCCATTTATCGCGCTTGAGCGAGTTCATCTCGATGCGGATGACATTCTTGCAGTTGGGAATGATCATCGCCTTTTCGCAGATCTCGGAACGGAACGTTTCAAAATCCGGCACGGCGCCGACACCGATGCGCACATCGCGCACGGCCAGATCGGTGGCGCGGCTCAGCATCATGTGACGCATGTTCACCATGCCCAGTTCGAACGCCATCATCAGAAGCATGATCAGCAGCGGGAACAGGATCACGAACTCGACCGTGACCGCCCCTGCCTCGCCCGTGGCAAAGCGGCGGAGAGAAAAGGGCGCCGGGTGTGTCATTGGGTCAGCCTGAGTTGGTTGATCTTGCCAGCGATGGCCGAAAACGCTTCGTCGATGTTGTCGCGCGAGGCTTCAAAGAAATAACCCGATCCGCTGGCGCATTTGGTCATCTGCCCCGCGGCGGTCGAGTCGGCCTCGTAGGCGATGGTGAACACCACCACACCATTTGCCTTGGCCGCAGCGCAAGACGCGTCAAAGCTGCTTACGTTCTGGTCCGCGGTCGTGATGTTCTTGCGTTTGCTGCTGGCCTGATTCTGAAGCTCTTTCGTGCCATTGATCACGGCGTCCGGATCGGTCGGGCGCACCTGTTCGGTAATGATACCATCGGTCATCAGCACGACATATTTGGCGGTATGCACGTCATCCCAAGCCGCGGGGCGATCCTTGAAGGCTGCGGGGATCTCACCTTTGCTGTTCAGGTGCGCAAAGGCCGGTTGCGAGGCCGGGTCCAGCAGGGCCAGCCCGTATTTCATCCCGTAATGCGTGCCCGTGCCGTCGTGCATCCGCAGACTCTCGATATAG